>CAXBMX010000012.1:0-138170 GCA_963977055.1 uncultured Verrucomicrobiales bacterium | reverse complement strand
CGGTTGAGATGCGTTCGGATTATCAAACGAGGTTCGCCCCCGGGGTCCGGCCCCCGGCTACAGGGCGGTCATTGGAATGGGCGTGTTCACTGTAGCCGGTCTCTTCGAGGCCGGTTGAGACGCGTTCGGATTATCAAACGAGGTTCGCCCCCGGGGTCACAGACCCCGGCTACAGGGCGGTCATTGGAATGGGCGTGTTCACTGTAGCCGGTCTCTTCGAGGCCGGTTGAGATGCGTTCGGATTATCAAACGAGGTTCGCCCCCGGGGTCCGGCCCCCCGGGTCGCAGACCCTGGCTACAGGGATTGGATTCCAGACTATCACTTGGCTCTTCTCTGAGGGGGCGAGAGCTTAATCGATGGGACCCGTTTCGAAATCACCGGGATTGACCCATCCTGCCTTGGTCGGCTCGCCTTTCATGAAGCGTTCGTAGAACTTGGAGGAATCGGTTGAGATGGGATAGTTGTCAAAGATCACACCCTTGCCGGCCATGCGAGGGTCTTGCTGTTCGGTGAGTTCGGCCTCCATTTGACTTGAGATGTCCTGCATCACTTTGCTGTGCTCTGGATTTCCGGCGAGGTTTTTGACGCAGTCCGGGTCATCGCTGATGCGGTAGAGTTCTTCGGCGGGAAGCTTTCCAAAATTGAGCTGCCAATAGTCGGTATTGGTTCCGTTGCGGCGTGCTTCGAGAATCCAGGTTTTGGTGGGGCTGCCGTCGGTATTGAGGTATCCGGTGACAGGATCGCCCGCGGGCCAGCGATCCGGTTCGTAGTTGTGGAGGTAGAGGTAGTCTTTGGTCACGATGCCCCGGATGGGATAACCTTCGTCATTGGGACGACCGGCATCGTGTCTTTCTTTGCCAATCAGAACATGGTCGCGTTCGGGAAGAACCTGTCCGTCCTGATCCGACTGAAAAATAGGGACGAGGCTTTGTCCTGCGGTTGGCTGCATCGTCGAATCGGCTTCGTCGAGACCTGCTAGATCGAGAAAGGTCGGGGCCAGATCGATAAAACTAACAAAGTCATCAATCTTGCGGCCTGGGCTTGCGATGCCTTGAGGCCACATCATCGCCAGAGGGAGGTGATTCGAGTATTCGTATTCGTTGCCTTTTACCCTGGGAAATGGCATGCCGTTGTCCGATGTGACGACGATCAGGGTATTGTCGAGCTGGCCGGTCTCTTCGAGGTGTTTGATGATGCGAGTGAGGTGATTATCAAAATGTTCGATCTCGAAGGCGTAGTCGAGCATGTCATTACGAACGATGTCGTTGTCGGGCCAGAATGAGGGCACGTGGTCGATGTCACTGAGTTTTTTCCCTCCCTTTTTGACGCCGGATTTATATTCGTAGCGGCGGTGGGGCTCTGTCGCGCCGTACCAGAATGCCCATGGTTTTTCTTCGTCGGCGGCGGCGACAAAATCTTCAAAGTTACTCGCATAGTCATTCGAAGACATGCCTCTTGCAGGTGGTTGCGCTTTGTGTTTGCTGTAGGGTTGGCCGGTCAGTTGGCGGGGATTGCCACTCTCGTCGTCGGCCCTGCCAGGAGCCCAACCTTTGCCGGTGTATCCTACGGTATAGCCGCCTTTGGCTTTGAGCGCTTCCATGTAGGAAATGAATTTGGTGGGGAAGAAAGGCATGTGATTGCCGGCGTCTTCCAATTGCCACGAGGGGCGCCCCGTCAGAATGGCTGCCCGAGAGGGAGCGCATTTTGCGTTGGGCGTATAGGCATGGTTGAAGAGCAATCCTTCGCGTGCGACGCGATCAAAGCCGGGCGTTTTAACCCATTCGGTTCCGTAGGCTCCTGCGTGCGGGAATGATTGATCGTCGGAGATCGCAAAGAGAATGTTGGGGCGGTCCCCTGCCTGGGCCGATGAAAGACCTAGAAAAAGAAAAAGATTAAGATAAAGAAAATGACTGCCCGTTCGGCATTGCTGGACCAGCCTGAACTGGAGTGAAACGGAAGGAAGACGCTTAGCGAACAGGATAGAAAGAGGTTTCATTGATAGGATTAGTCTTCGATTTTGATGGAGGCAGGATCGAAGTCGATCGCGGGGTAGCTCATGTCGAGCCCCTTGAGCGTTTTGATGAGGATATCAGAGACGATGAGATTGCGGTACCATTTCCGATCTGCCGGTATGATGTACCAAGGGGCCTTCTCCGTACTGGTTTTGGGAAGCACATCGCTGTAGGCCTCCATGAATTTGGACCAGAGTGCCCTGTCCTCGAGATCTCCCTGATTGAATTTCCAGTTTTTGTCCGGTTCGTCGAGTCGGGACTGAAGGCGTTCTCTTTGTTCTTCCTTGGAGATGTGGAGGAAAATTTTGATAACCGTTGTCCCTTCGTCGGTCAGCATTTTTTCGAAATCGACGACATGCTCGTAGCGTTTGCTCCAGACGCTTTTCGGGAAAATGTCGCGAACGCGGACGGCGATGATGTCTTCGTAGTGGCTGCGATTAAAAATGACGGTCTCTCCTTTTTTCGGTGTTTGTCGGTGAATCCGCCATAGGTAATCATGCGCGAGTTCCAGGCTGCTTGGCTTTTTGAATGCGGCCACCCGGGTTCCCTGAGGATCCGCTTTTTCGAATACCGTGCGAATGGTTCCGTCTTTGCCACCAGTGTCCATCGCTTGAAAAACCACCAGAAGCCGATGTTTGCCCTCTGCGTAAAATTGCGCCTGAAGCTGGTCTACCTGTTCATCAAAGGATTTAAACAGGTCTTTTCCTTCGGACTTGGAAATGGGGAATAGGTCCTGATCCTCAGTGGGCCAGTTGTTGAGGTCCAGTTCCTGGCCGGGCTTGACGCGAAAAGGGTGATTGGAGAGTGAGACGTCTGACATAGGTGCTTAGACTAGCGCAGCAGCGATCGGATCGGCAAGTGCTTTGCCGCTTCTAGTGAGAATGAGTTGCTCGCCATTTTCAGAGATCAAACCCTGTTCAATGAGCGAGTCAATCGGGTCGGATGTTTGAATGAAGCGGCGGGAAACTCCTTCCCGGGTCCGGAGTTGGAGGGCGATGGCTTCGAGGCGTTTGTCCTCTTTGCTCAGGATCTCAATGTCGGTTCGGGTATCGAGGCCGGCTTCTGAGGCTTTCACATAGGCGGCCGTGTCAGCGAGCGTTTTCCAGCGATGACCATTGAGGGTAGTCACTGCGCCGGGACCGAGGCCGAGGTAATCGGCGCCGAACCAGTAGGCCTTGTTGTGCTGGGATTCTTTACCGGGTTTGGCGTAGTTGGAGATTTCGTATTGCCTGAAATCGTTCGACTCGAGAAAATCGAGCCCGAGATAGAACAGGTCGGCATCGCGATCTTCATTGGTATCGAGTTCGCCTTGTTCATGTCGTGTCAGAAATTCGGTATCCTCTTCGTAGGTGAGGTTGTAGGCAGAGATGTGATCCGGATTCAGGCCGACTGCTTTCTCGAGGTCTGCCTGCCAGTGTTCGGTCGTCTGACCTGGGATGGAGAACATGAGGTCAATACTGACGCTTTCAAAATTTGCTTCACGGAGGGTGTGGTAGGCATCAACCGCGTCGCTGGAGGTATGGTCCCGGCCGAGGGTTTTCAGTATGTCAGGATGAAAGGATTGGATCCCGAGGCTGACGCGTGACACTCCAAGGTCCCGTATGAGTTTTGCTTTTTCGAGGTCATAGGTCGCGGGGTTGGCTTCGAGGGTCCACTCGTCGACACTACCTAGATTGAAGATTTCGGTGAGCCCGAGGCAGAGGCGCTCAAGATGAGTCGGGGACAAAAGGCTGGGGGTGCCGCCTCCGAAAAAGACGGTTTTGATCGGGGCATCGATTTCGCCCGCCCGTATTTTTGCTTCCGCGAGCAGCGCGTCAACGAAAGCCCGATTGGCCAGTTTGCCGGGCTGGTGTTTGTAGAATCCACAGTAAGGGCAGATGTGGTGGCAGAAGGGGATGTGGACGTATAAATGCACGGAATCTCACGAAGGGAGGTCTTCTCTACTTGGCGTAACTTCACGAACCAGAATAGTCGGCCCCCGTGTCGCGGTCACTTCGACGGTCGCGCCTTTGGGGATGGATCCAGCTTCGGTCATGACATCGATTTTTTGATCGCCGAATCGGGCAAAGCCAGAAGGGGTGAGGTCAGTCAGGGTGATGCCGGTTTTCCCGATCAGTTCCTGATCCGCTTCGCGCTTGGTATCTTTGCCTGATTCATTGTTGAGAATGAGGCGTCGGGTGAAGGGGAGCTTGTGGAAAAACTTCATCCAGAAGCCGAGCGTGGCAAAGCCGAACACGATCAGTGCAATGGTGGCGCCAAAACCGGCCAGTGCGCCGTATTCAACGAAGGTAACGCCAACGGCCCCGATGAGACAGCCGACGCCAAGCACTCCAAGAACTCCTCCGGGGAGGACGAGTTCAGCGAGGATGGCCACGATGCCGATGACACTCAGAATAAGGATGGTGGTCATGACGATCGTGACTCGGGGTAGTTATCAGCCGCTCTTGCCGCAGCACTGTTTGAACTTCTTGCCGCTGCCGCAAGGACAGAGGTCGTTTCGTCCCACTTTGGGCAGTTCACGTTTGACTGTTTTGGGGATCTGAATCTTAGGGGCGACCGGTCCGGCTGCTTCGGCAAGGTTGTCGCTGTCGGTTAGTCCTGCCAGCATGTCAGGGCGGCTGGTTTGAATACCACGGAGGACGCGGTTGTAGTCTTCAGGGCGGGTCGTGGTGGTGCGGAAAAGGTTGCCGAGCACTTCGGTTTTGATCCGGTCCATCAGGCCGACAAACATCTTGTAGGCGGAGTGCTTGTATTCAACGAGAGGGTCCTTTTGCGCGTAGCGATAGTTGCCGACCGAGTCACGAAGGCTGTCCATCTCGTAAAGGTGTTCCTGCCAGAGCTGGTCAACACTGTGAAGAATGACAAAACGCTCCAGGCCTTCGACGCGCTCGGGATCTTCATGAGCGGTTTTGACCTCGTAGGCGGACTTCACTTGTTCGATCAGGAAATCAAGAATCTCGGAGTCAGTGCGACTTTCGAACCCTGCATCCTTTGCACTAAGGCCGAGCGGGAAGTGAGTGTTGATCACGGTGAAAACGCTTTCGTGATCGAGCTCTCCCGTTTCCGAATCGAAGCACTCATCCAGAATCGTAGGAAGGGCTTGTTCGATGATGTCAACGACGAGTCCGTGCGGGTTCTCGGTGTTCAATACATCATTGCGGTAACCGTAGACGACGGTCCGCTGATTGTTCATCACATCATCGTATTCGAGAATGTGCTTCCGTGACAGGTAGTCCCGTTGCTCGACTTTTTTCTGAGCATTCTCAACCGACTTGTTGAGCCAGGGGTGTTCGAGTTCCTGGCCTTCTTCCAGACCAAAGCGGTCCATCATCTTGGTCATGCGCTCGGCTGCACCGAACTGCATCATGAGGTCGTCCTCGAAACTGACGTAGAACACGGAAGCTCCCGGGTCGCCCTGACGCGAACAACGTCCGCGTAGCTGGCGGTCGACTCGTCGACTGCGGTGACGCTCTGTCGCTACGACGAAAAGTCCGCCCTTGTCGGCGACGCCGTCGCCCAGCTTAATATCGGTGCCTCGACCCGCCATGTTGGTGGCAACTGTCACAGACCCGGGTTGTCCAGCTCGAGCTACGATCTCAGCCTCTTGAAGGTGAAACTTGGCATTCAATACTGAATGAGGGATTTTTTCCCGCTTCAGCATGCGAGCGAGAACCTCGGATGATTCCACACTTGCGGTTCCGAGTAGGATGGGTTGCCCATCGTTGTGTCTTTCTTTAACCAGATCGATGACGGCCTTGAACTTCTCACGCTGGGTTTTGAAGATCTTGTCGTTGAGATCATTTCGTGCGATGGGTCTGTTAGTAGGGACCACGAGCACGTCGAGTTTGTAGATGTCGTGAAATTCTGCCGCTTCGGTTTCAGCGGTTCCTGTCATACCGCCGAGTTTTTCGTAAAGTCGGAAGTAGTTCTGAATCGTGATGGTGGCGTAGGTCTGCGTCTCGCCTTCGATGGTGACACCTTCTTTGGCTTCAACCGCTTGGTGGAGCCCATCTGACCAGCGACGTCCCGCCATTTTACGGCCGGTGTTTTCGTCGACAATCATGACGCGATTGTCTTCGACGACATAGTGGACGTCTTTTTCGTAGAGGGTGTAGGCCCGCATCAGCTGAGAGATGGTGTGCATTTTCCCCGCCTGGGCGGCCATCTGCTGCTGGAGTTCGGATTTTTGATCAGTCTTTTGTTTTTCGCTGATCGATTCATTTCCGTCGATTACGGAAAAGGCTTCCGAAAGATCGGGGAGAACGAAGGCCTCCGGCTCGTCGGGACTGAGAAATTGGCGCCCTTTTTCGGTCAGCTCAGCTTCGTGCTGTTTGGGGTCGAGGGTGAAGAAGAGCTCTTCTTTTAATGCGAAAAGAGCCCGTTTTTGGGGATCGCGGAAGAATTCCAGTTCGGACTTTTCCATGGAACGGCGGACTTCGGCGTCCTCCATGGCACGCAGAAGGGCGCGGTTGCGAGGCATCCCAAGTTTGATTTTGTAATACATCTCACCTGCTTCACCAATGTCTTCGGCATCGAAGGCCCGCTTGGCTTCTTGTGCCAGATCGTTGCAGAGCTGGGTCTGCTTTCGGTAGAGGTTCTGGATCTGTCCTTTGAATTCATCAAATTGCTGGTCCTGTCGGACTGTGACGGGGCCGGAGATAATGAGCGGAGTTCTCGCTTCGTCGACGAGGACGGAGTCGACCTCATCAATCAGAGAAAAGTAGTGATTTCTCTGCACCTGATCTCCAGCGCTCTGAGCCATCCCGTTGTCGCGCAGATAATCAAAGCCAAATTCACTGGCGGTGCCGTAGGTAATATCTCTCTGATATTGCTCTTTTCGAATGTCACCACGTTGATCGTTCTGAATACAGCCAATACTGAGACCGAGGTATTCAAAGAGGTATCCCATCCACTCTGAGTCACGTCGGGCAAGGTAGTCATTCACTGTGATGACGTGCACGCCAAGTCCAGTCAGGGCATTAAGGAAAACGGGTAAGGTCGCTACGAGCGTCTTTCCTTCACCGGTCGCCATCTCAGCGATCATGCCGCGATGCAGGCCGATGCCACCGATTAACTGAACGTCGAAGTGGACCATTTGCCACTTCACTGGATAGTCGCAAACGTTCCACTCTTGTCCACAGAGACGGCGTGCTGTGTTCTTAACCACCGCATACGCTTCGGGGAGGATTTCTTCCAAGTAGGTAGCCCGAGCGGCAGGGAATTCGTCTTTGAGTTCGTTGAAGGTTGCTTGAGCTTCGAGAATCCGGGCGGGGAGGTCTTCGTTTTCGACTTTTCCAACTTGATCGGGTTTGATGAAATCTTCGAGCGTCTTGTACTCGTCGCTGAGACGATCAAGTCGAGCGGCCCAGTTGCTTAGGGTGGCTCGGTTGTCGTCTCCGGACCGGTTCGCAAGAATCCGCTCGCTGTAGGCTTCGACTCGCAGGTCGTAGCGGCTCAGATGGTCTTTCCAAGCTGCCGTTTTGTCCTTCAGAACCTGTTCGGGTTCATTCTGGAGCTGGAGTTCGATCTCGTTGATGCGTTCGACGAGGGGAGCGATCTTGCGGATCACTCGCTGATTACGATTGCCAACGATGAGTTTGAGGAACCACTTGAGCATTTTGGTGAGGGGCGGGGAAATCAGAAAAACCGGAATATAAAGCAGCTTTGCCTTTTTTCAGGCTCTTTTCCTCTATTGGAGTGTTCGCGAATAGATGAGACTAAGCGTGTCTCTGGATGAATTCTTCGGCGAGTGCGCGGTAGGCGACTGCGCCACTGCATGAGGGGGCATAGTCGATGATGGTTTGACCGTAGCTGGGAGCTTCTCCGAGACGGATATTGCGAGGGATCACGGTTTCGTAGGTGACTTCGGGGAAGTACTCGCGAACATCATTGATCACCATATTGGTGAGATTGGTTCTGCTGTCCGCCATCGTCATGACGATGCCTTCGAGCACGACATCAGAGCTGGCCCCTGATTCTCTGATCTGTTGGTGGACTCCTACGATTTTGGAAAGTCCTTCCAAGCCAAAATACTCGCACTGCAATGGCACGATGAGTTCGTCTGCGGCAGCCAAAGAGGAAGTCATGAGCACTCCCAGCGAGGGAGGGCAGTCGATCAGGACGTAGTCTGCCAGATTAGAAGCTTTGAAGGGCTGCAGGATATTGCGAAGTCGAACGAGGTGATCCTCCTCTTTTGCCATTTCGATTTCGCAACCGGCGAGATCCATGTCGCAGGGAATCAGAAAGAGGTTTTCGTATTTGGTTTGGAGAACCAATTCGGCGATGTCTCCTTCGCCACTGATGAGCGTCTGGTAGATTCCGGGGTGATCACCAGGAACGAAATCCAGCGCGCTGGTTGAATTGGCCTGTGGATCCATGTCCAGTACGATCACACGAATACCGCGTTCGGCGAGGCAGGCGCCGAGGTTAACAGAGGTGGTGGTTTTACCGACACCTCCTTTTTGATTCGCAATGGCAATGATTTTCATCGTGCGGTCTGGAGTCGAAAGTTGTGGAGGTCGGAAACTTGCCCGATCCTGAGGAAGGCGAAAGGGGAAAAAGCATACTTTGATGAAAAGTTGTGTCCATGATCCCGTTTCTGGCGAGAAAACAGGCCGATGAGGAATGAATTCCCGTCTTGCAATTGAGGATTGGGTTTGGTGTATTGAGTGAAAGGGCCGCCAGAGGGTAGGCTGGGGCTGCAAGAACAACATTTTTAATCGATATACCTCGGAATGCTTCGATTCAGGCTTGTTTTGCTACAATTTTCAGTGTTTCTCGCGTTGCCGATCAGCGGTTGGGCGCAGGATGTGACGCTTTCGCCCAAAAATGTGCCGGATCAGGTCACTGGTCAGGAAGAGCCTAGTGATCCTGTGCTCGAGAAGGATATCGAACGATCGAAAGCCGAAACGGAGCGTAGCGCCAGTTCGGCTGGGACTGCCGATGAAAGGCGGGTGGAGATGCTTGAGCGTCTTGGTGATCAGATTTCCAGCCGAATGCGATCACTGAAAGAACGCGAGCAGGTCATGGCGGCGCGCGAGAAAGCGATGGTTGAGCGCGAGGCGTCAGTCGAACAGAGGGAGAAAACGCTGGGATCGCTCGAGGAACTGATGCAACTCCGCGAGGATGTGGTGAATCGGCGGGAGAAGTTACCGCCGCCTCAGTCATGGAATGGCCCGGAGGCTCCTACGATTTATGGGCAGTATGCTGCGGTCGTCGATGGTACGAATCTGCAATTTTATCACAAAAAAGGTGCTCACTCCAAGGTTCCGGTTGCGAGCACTCAGAAACTGGTGACTAGCCTGCTGGTTTGTTTTGAGGGGAATCTGGATCGGATGGTAGTCGTTCCCCCGGAAGTTCTCGATGTGGAGCCGACCGTGATCGGAGTGAAGCCGGGAGAGACCTACACTCGTCGGCAATTGCTTACCTCTCTGCTTGTTCGCAGTGGCAACGATATTGCGGCGACATTGGCGATTGATAATGCGGGTTCGATTGAAGCTTTTGCCGAGAAAATGAATGCGTTCGCCAAAACCATTGGGATGAATGAATCAAATTTTGTCAACCCTCACGGCTTGCCCGCAGAAGGGCAGTATTCAACGGCTCGGGATATCGCCGTCGCGGCATTCGAGGCCTATCAGATTCCTGACATTCGAGAAATCACTAGAAAGCTTACTTATGATTTTGTGTTCAACGATGGAAGTGTGAGAACTCTCTACAATACCAACAAGGTACTGGGATCATTCGAAGGGTGCAACGGGATGAAGACAGGATTCACTTATGCCGCCGGGAATTGTCTGGTGACAAGTTGCCACGTTGGCGGCAAGGATCGCATTTCGGTGGTACTGAAAAGTGCACGGGCTTATGTTTCGGAAGACAGCAAAAAGCTTCTGCAGTGGTCCCTGGATCTTGAATTGGCCGGGCCAATTGGGATGAAGTCAGGCGGACTTGCGGCAGTTCATTGAGACCGGTCCTGCTTTCGGGATCAATCCTGACTTTTAGGCATTGGCAGGGTGCCCGGCTGATTCAGCTGCTGCAATGATGGCGTTTTTGACGTCTGATACCGAAATTGGTTTGGTTAGGAATCCATTCATTCCGGCGGCGAAGCAGGTTTCCTTGACGCCGGCCAGGGCATGTCCTGTCATCGCGATGATGGTGGGCTGGCGCGCTAGATTGAAATTTTTACGAATGGCTTCAGTGGCGTGGATACCGCCCATAACTGGCATTTGGAGATCCATGAAGACCAAATCGATATCACCCTCCCGAACTCTCGCGACACCCTTTTCGCCATTGATGGCAAATTCGATGTTCTGGTAGCCGAGTTTTTCAAGCACCATCGCAGCGATCTTCTGATTCATGAGGACGTCTTCCACGATGAGGATTTTTGCTGGATAGTTCTTTGCGATTTGATCATGCGGTAGGGTAGCCTCGGTCCCTTTCGCAGAGAAGGCGTGGTCGGGAACTTCGATACCATTCTTTCGCTGAACGACTGAAACGGCTTCTTTGAGTAACTTCAGCTCGGAAATCGGCTTGTAGAGAATCGAGATGAGGGGGTGTTGCAGTTCGTCAAGCCTGACACTGCTCTCTCCAAGTGCAGTGAGAAAGACTGATGGAATCATGTGCTGATTTAACTTGTCGGCAAACTGTATGATTGCCTCGTCACCTTCCATGATCATTGGATCTGCGATGACGAGATCTGGATTAAACGATATGATCTGATCCCCGATATTTTGATCATAGGTTTCGGCGATGTGTGTCTCCATCTGCCAGCTATCCAAATAGGTCTGAACGAGACCGGTGAGGGCCTTATTCCGGGTAACAATCACACAACGTTTGCCGTGAAGCGGTCGCTGATTCTCAATGAGATTTTGGGGCTTGATAGCGCCCTGTTGAGGAACTTCGCGGAACGGAACGTCAAAGTAGAATTCGGATCCTTGGTGCAGGGTGCTGTTCAGCATGAGTTCTCCGCCGAAGAGGTTACACATCTGCCGACTGATGGCCAGACCGAGGCCGGTTCCGCCAAATTGACGGGTAGTGGAGGTATCGGCCTGGGTGAACGCTTCGAAAATTCGTTCCTGATTTTCCGGGGCGATTCCGATTCCAGTATCCTTGACTGAAATACGTATCATTGGTTCGCTGCCGGACGATGTCTCCCTCGATGCGATTCGTGCCGTGATGATCACTTCACCCTGATTGGTGAATTTCATGGAGTTGCCAACCAGATTCACGAGAACCTGCTTGAGTCGTTCCCGGTCACTGAAGATGAAATTGGGGACTTGGTCTTCGATGTAGTAGATCAGTTCTAACTGACTTTCCGCTGCGTAGTAGGCGAACATTTCGATGGTCTCTTCGACCAATGCGACAAGGTCGACCGGCTCGTTTTCGAGTTCCATCTTTTCAGATTCCAACTTTGAGAAATCCAGAACATCGTTGATCAAGTGAACGAGGGACTGTCCGCTCGTTCGCATGATCTGAACCAGTTCCTTCTGCTCGCTGGTCATCGGCGTTTCCATGAGCAGGCTCGTCGTTCCGATGATACCATTCATCGGCGTCCTGATTTCGTGGCTCATGTTTGCCAGGAAATCAGATTTGGCCCCTTTTGCGACCTCGGCTTGTCGCTGAGCAACCTGGATTTCTTTGATCGAGGCGTGAAACTGATCAGTGGTATTTCTGAGACTCTCTGCCATCACATTGAAGCTGCAGTGAATGCGTTCGATCTCAGGAGGGCCGCCCTGTTTTAGCCGATAGTCATAACGGCCTTCTGCAACGGTGTTCATTCCTTCGGCCAGGCCCTTAAATCTATTTGAAAACCAGGCACTCATGAAAATGAGAGATGCCATCAATGGGATGATTCCAAGGAGAGGGAAGAAATGCTGCAGTTGCAGGATATTTGTGAATGTCAGGATGTCAGGGCTGACTTCTGCTTCCGCCGCCAGATAGGTGTGTTCTCCGTTGATGATGGCAGGGAACACCGCTCGCAACGTGGTCGATGATTCGTTTTGATTTCCTGTGCTGAATCGTAGTCTTTTGGCGTTCTCGTGATACGGCTCGCTTTCATTGGCGAATCCTCGAATGATTGGCCGTTCCGTTGTGATGACGTCCAGAAGCATTTCAGCGATTTTGGTTTGGCTCTCTTCGCTGAAACTAGGTGACTGAATCGTGAAGATTTGATCGGGACGAGAAAATTGATCTTCTTTCCGGTAGATCGTGATGCGGGAACTTGCTTCGTTAGACCGGGTGTAGTTTATCGAAGTCAGGAGATTGGTCATCTCGGCAACAGCGGCGGGATCGTTGCGCTCAAGTTTACTGACGTAATTTGGGGTTAGGCGTTGAGCCAAAGCTGCTGCCTTGGATGAGAAATCTGAAGTCAGGTTCTTCTTCTCGATTGCGACCTCGTTGATGTAGGTGATGCCTAGACCCAAAAATGCGCCAACAGCAGCCATGAAGAGGCTGACGCAGACAAGGGTAAAACCGAGTGACGGTTTGCGAAGAGACATCGGGTCAAATATCAGGGAAAACCGAGAGAAAATCAATTAATTTCCATAAAAATACAAATTTTCCATAATTTACACCTGAAGCATGTATCACTTGCCCGAAATAGGGGGGTGTTCTAGGGTGCCGCGCTTGCAATATTGGCGCGATTAGCTCAGGGGTAGAGCACATCGTTCACACCGATGGGGTCGTAGGTTCAAATCCTACATCGCGCACCATTCTTCGCTGAGGAAGCGGATAGCGTTGCCTTGCGATCGATGTCTTGGTCGGGAGGGGCTCCTTCTCGATCAGATCCGATCGCCGAATCAGTTCTGTCCGTGAACGACAGCACAAGGAGTTTCACCCATTCCCAGGAGCACTTGGCGTAGAGCTTGTTCTCAAACTCTTCTTTTCTATGGGATGCAGAGATACAGGTGATGTGCTGTGAAAGGGTTGAGCTTTTCCGTTGTTTTTTTCGCTGAGGAGGCGTCGCAAATCGGATACGTTGGGAAGGCCGGAGGTGACCAGGAGCACGATTCCATTTGGGTCGGTCACCACCGTCGTCGGTAGTGCCCCGGTGCCGAATTTCTCATTGGAAATTGCAGTAATCGCCTCGACTTCGGGTCGCGAGAGATTGCGTAGCATCTCATAGGCGGGGTGATGTTCAGCTATGTAGGCGTCGAGTTTTTCGCTGGTATCCTCTGGATCGATGGGAGCGCCGTAGATTTGGATTTCTTCCTTGCTGAATTCTGTTGAAAGCGCTCTCACCTGCGTTTGCCAGAGTTTGCAGGCAGGGCACCAGGTGGCCATGCTGGTGAAGAGGCGTAAGGTGGCGGGCGGCCCCGGGGGATGGATGTTTAATTCTTTGCCGGTGAAACGGCGAGACGTTAGTTGGTGCGCAGCTGGTGGGCCGGAGCGGACATTGCGGTGGTAGGGTTCGATCGCGAAGGGTTGGCCTGCGGGGGCTGTTTTCGGATTTTCGTAGACGGTGACGAGGGAGCCAATCGGGATGTCCGATTGGGTCTGTTTTGTTCCGCCAGGCCAGTGAATGGTCAGGGTGTCAATCGCAGCCGCAGACCCGACGCCAATGAGCATTGTCGCACTGTTCTGGGCGGCTAAGCCTTCGCCGGCGCGCAGTTCTCGCAGGAGATTCAGTTCGCCCGCTTCGAGGGTGATGCGGGCTCCAATGCCGTCGCGGTTCGACCATTTATGAGACGGTGTCGCGTCCTGGTTTCCACCAACGAGGCGGACCGCGATGATCCCGCCTTGATCATCACCGCTACGAAGACCCATCTGGTTCCGGTAGAGTTTCACCATGGGCGCGTTGGCATTGACCAGGACAAAGTCGAGCCACCCGTCACGATCATAGTCGAGTGTGGCAAAGGATCGTGAGTCACCGATGTGGTCGAGCCCCGAGATGCTGCCCAGGTCTGTGAACTGCTTTCCCTGCTGGCTCAGGAAGAAGTGATTTCGTTCGTGCCCACTGAAGGAACTCGGAAGGAGGTGGGCTCCTCCTCGAAAGGCCGTCATTAAGGTTGCCGCAATCAAGGAAGGGGCCGTCTCACTGGTTTTCAGGAAGGAATTCGAACTGTCGGAGCGCGAGACCCCGCGCCAAAAGGAGCTTCATATGTCGGGAAGGCCGGTGTCCTGTGGTGCGGTGTAGTAACCACTCAGAGCGTGGATGTCCAGATACCCGTCATTGTTGACGTCGACAAATTGCCCTCCCCAAGACCATCCCGCTTTTTCGACCATCATCGCAGGCTCTTCAAAACCTGAGACCTTATCAAATATTTGTCCGTCGTTTCGAAACAGGGAGTTGCCCCGCGCCATCAGGGCGAATTGAGGATCAAGGTAGTCAAACTGCTCTGTGATGCGGCGCCCAGCCTTGCTGAACATGTTCGTTACGTACAGATCCTGATCCCCATCGTTGTCATAGTCGCCCCACGAGGTGCCCATGCCGAAACCGATATCAGTTGTCCCGGTCTCTTTGGCGACGTTGATAAACCGCCCGTCTTCATTCCTGAAAAGGTTATTCGTGGCAAAGTCGTTTGCGACGTAGAGGTCCTGATCGCCGTCGCCATCGTAATCGGACCAGGTCGACTGGAAGCTGTTCCGGAATACTTCCAAATCAGTTGCTGCTGGCCCCGGGACTTCAAACTCGCCTTTCCCTAGATTGTGGAGAAGCCGATTGGGGGGACCCGGCATGTTGAGAAATGGGTGCGCATCACCAGCATCAAGAAGTGACTTGAGGCGGAATTGATCCGTATGTCTCAGATAGTGAGCCGTGGCCCAGCGATCCTCGCTCAGCATTTCATGGGCGTAGGTAGAAAAGTAAACGTCGAGGAGACCATCATTATCAAAGTCAACGACTGACACTGATGAGACCAGAGAAGGCAATACGCCTCGAGCCGACTTGCCCGAACGATCGATGAAGTGGCCATCGACGTTTTCCAAATACAGGCTGGAGAGGAGATTTCGTCCGAGGAAGGCATCCTTGTCCCCATCGTTGTCGAAATCAGCAAAGATGGCTGCTGAGGTGTGATTATTAATAGCGAGTCCAAGTTCTTCCCCAACTTCGCTGAAGGTTCCGTTGCCGTTGTTCTGGTAAAAAAGGTTTGGTCCCGATCGTTGCATCACATAGATGTCATCGTAGCCATCCCTGTTCAGATCTATGACAGAGACACCAGGGTGCTGATCGACAGAAGCCCGATCAAAGTGACGGTATGGCGCGCGGTCGGATTCGAGTGATTCGATCACGAGTTGTTCGTGATTTGATGTTCGGGCCCGCGAGAGATCATTGAGCCTCGGCAAGGCTCCGTCCAGCACGTCCTCAAAGAGCAACTGTTCCGATTCCATGGACTCCAATTCCTTAAGTTTCCAATGTGAAATGAGCCATCTATCCTGACCGTCTTCGCTGGTCCCTCGTTTCCAGGTGACCTTGAGGGCTCCATGCAGACTGCTCCAGTGACCGGACAGCATGCGGGCGCTACCTTCAAACCCTAGATCCGTTTCGAAGGTTTCCTTCGTGGAAGTGGCGAACGATCCGCGGACGACATAGAGCTTGGCATGTTCAAAGTAGGCGACGGATTTCAGCAGTTTCTGCCAAAGTTGGACATTATCCCTACTGGAGACTGTTGATGTTTCTGACACTTCCCAGGAGTTTGTCTGCAGGCTTTTGCTGAGCGCTTCATCGACATTCTGCCGTTTGCCGGTCAAATCATTCCATTCAACCTGGTCGTCAAATACTTGCCGACTCTGAAAGTCCGGGAAGCTGAGATTGCTGACGGCAAAACCGAGTCGTTTTAAAGCTGGATCGAGCGAAAGAATTGCTTCTTCAGAATCGACCACCTGGCGCCAAGTGGTGCGCTGATGGGCATAGGGATCAAAAATGCCATGGATTCGAAGTGAAGTGTAGACGGCCATTGAGAGGCTTGCACCAAGCCCGATCCATGCGGCCCATCGCACTCCGGCCAGGAGAGGGAAGCGGCGGTTCCGTCTCAGTAGCCAAACGCCCAGGGCGACACCAGAAAGAGGAACGCCGGCGACGATTGCAAAATTCACCACTGGAGAAAAGAGCAGTTCGAAACTGAGGACAAATTTCAGCGTCGGAATAGAGAGAGCGATTGCCCCGGTAATGAAAAAGAGTGAGGCCAGTTCTCGAAGTAACCCGAATTTTCCGTGATGCGCTGTCATGAGGCGACTGCTTTTGCGACTGGGATGCTTTTCCGATTCAAGGATGACTTTTTGTGAGCTGGAGTGAAGGTAAGCATTTAGTTTCGGCAAATTGAAGGAAGATTTCGAGGATCGGTCTTTGGTGAGTAAACGATGTCTCCCACCAGTTTTAGACGAACAGATCCAATTCGCCCACTCCGATTTTGAATCATCCCGAACTCTCTGGTTTAGGAGAGGCACTGCACCCAGGGGATCTTTTTGGACAATAGGATGAACCACAATTTCGTTTTTTGCTCTTGAGTCACTACCACCAGATCGGTGAAATATATCACCATGTTAGGATAAGTTAGGATAAGTTAGGATTCTGATTGAACGGTTTCTACAAATGTTCCTGCGGGAAACTGCCAGCGCACCAATTTAATGGTAGTTAAATTAAGGGAAGCTTAAGGGAAGATAAAAAGTTAGACTTTCTAATGATTTTTGTGGGCATTTTCACCGATTGTGATCATTCTGAATTTTGTGCGTCAAGCGTGGTGTCATATTTGCGGAGCCAAGAGGTTCGTGATTCTAATCGTAATTTAATATGGAACAAAAACCTTCTGAGGAGAATGCCGAGGCTCCCGAACCAGAAAAGGATCTTTCGACATCTGAATCTGCCGACGCTGTTTCGTCAGGATCTGAGGTCGAAGTTGCCGGCGCCGATGATACTGCCGACGCCGATGATACTGCCGGCGCCGATGATACTGCCGACGCCGATGATACTGCCGACGCTGAGGATACTGCCGACGCTGAGGATACTGCCGACGCTGAGGCGTCAACTTCCGGGGATGGGGCTTCGGCTAGTTCGGATGGTGTTTCCGCCGTCGCTTCTGCTTCGAAATTGAAGATCGCTTCGATTGCTGTCGGCGCCCTGGTTGCTGTGGTGGGCACGGTTTCGATCATTAACAAAGATTCAGGCGGTCCAGACTCCGGTCCGAAGGTAGGATTTGTCCTGGGAGATCTAAATGCAGGCGATCCCGTGGAAACCATCCTGGTTACACTGAAAACTGGAGCGGGCGGTCAGGATCTGGAAGAGAGAGTTGATCTTCATCTGGGATTGGGATTTCCCTTGAGGCTTTTTCCGCTTGGGAATGACTCGATGGATCCAGCGTTTGCCGCCTATTCTCAAAAATCGTCATTGATTCCGGGGTATTATCGCGTCGATGCGGGTGAAAGTGGAGAATTTGAATTCAGCCTCTCAGGAGATAGCGGGCTGGATGTTCTCGGGACCACTCCCAAGCTCCTGAAAGATGTGACAGTGGGGGATATCTCGGCAATCGGATTTTCGTCGCTGGGCGAAACTGACTGGATTCTCGAGGGGTATCGCATTGAGGTGAATGGAAAATTGTTTGCCGAGAATGATTCCGTGAATGAACCCGCTGGCATGATCCTCGGGGCGGCACGCAAGGAACTCGACGCACGCAAGCCGGAGAGCGAGGTTCTTCTGACTGATATTTCTACCCTGGCATCCTTCCTTTCGACTGGAATGGCAAGTGAGAAAGACAAGTCGGATCTCCTTGCTAAGGAGGCCCTTTTGGAGAAATCTTCGGGGCCCCTCAATCTTCTCGCCGGGCAATGTGCCGGTTACTACCCATGGTATATTGAGCGAAATGAGAAGTTCGTCTCTGCGGTTGCAGGAGCGGCTGGGAAGTCGGTCGGTGAAGTGGGTGTGAGACTGATTGCCGGAGGCGGAGATCAGCCAGGAACGCGGAATCCGGTCTACATCAAGGCAGGGGGGAAGAAGTTTCTCCTGACTTCGGAGATCGATCCACTCTCCAATCTTGATGAGCCGCAGGACTTTACCATTGCGATGGCTGATTTGGAGGGCAACCCGCTCAAACGGAAAGACCTCGATAAAATTGGAATTGGAATCATCGGAAATGAAGAGCGATTTGGATCCGTTCCCGATCGCGCGAAGTTGCAGCGTGTCGTTGTCACTGTCGACGGCGATGAAGTCTATGACAGTGAGACGGAGGCGATCGATAGACGCGCTCTCGAGGCCTTCTGGCTGGTGCCACCGGTTCATTTTGATACTGGTGGCGAAATTGTCAGGAATGAAGAAAAGGCAGCCGAGAAATATCTTTGGGTCACTGGAATGGTCGCCCCTGTCGTTCCTCCCGCCGAAGTTCCAGAGGAGCCGTTACCGCCCGGGACCTTTGAGCCTCTTCCAATTGGTCCAGCCGATGGGCCCAAGTTACCTGGGACAACGGGGGCTCCACCCGCGCTGACGGGAGTCGGAGGACCCAAGGTCCCAGGAACTCTACCCAAGGCTCCCGGAACTCCACCTAAGGCTCCCGGAACTCCACCCGCGCTGACGGGAGCCGGAGGACCCAAGGTCCCAGGGCTTCCACCCAAGGCTCCCGGAACTCCACCTAAGGCTCCCGGAACTCCACCTAAGGCTCCCGGAACTCCACCCAAGGCTCCAGGGACTCCGCCCGTGCTGACAGGAGGCGTAGGAGGTGGCATCATTCCCAGACCACCCGGGGCTCCACCTGCTCTCACTCCGAATCCTGGAGGTGGCGGGAGAAATCCTGGAGGTGGCGGGAGAAATCCTGGAGGTGTCGGCAGTCCAAACTCGGGGGTGAGGACCTCATTCGCGGGTCCGATTTCGGGTTCCTTTGTTCCCAATGGGCAGGTAGATCCAAAGACTGGCCTGATTCGAGGCAATTTCCAGCGCAATAGCAATCCGGGATTCACCCCGATCCGAAGTGGAAATCCGCAGGGTGGTCTCAACCCCGGTGTCTTCAACCAACCCATCATTCCCGGGAAAAATACAAAAGGGATCAGTCAGGCTGATATCCAGCTGATTGCGACGGCGATTCTGAATATTATTAAGCCGGCTCCTGTAAAGCCGACTCCGAAGACGCCCAATCCTCCGGCAACGCTGGGGGAGGTGGGATTTCCGAAAACGACGAGCGCGGTAGAGATCGGGCGGAATACGGTGGTAGAATGGAAGATGCTGGGGACAGGATCCACTCCCAATGGAATCGCCAGCTTTCAGGTCGATCTGATGCCGGTGCTTCCTCATATCAGTCCACCGATTCCGGCAGGGGCTAAACCGTTGGCTACTGCCGTAGCGCTCGCAAGCGCCCGGAGCGTCACTGTTCCGGCGATCAAATTGCCGGGTTCGGGATCATTTCCCGGTGTCTCGAAAGCGGATCTTCCTCTTCTGAACGTGCAACCCAGGGTCACGCCACTGAATGCGAGTGGGAAAGCCATTGGAATAGCGGAGGCCGGAGCTATTTTGCCGCTATTTCCCGACCCGGCCTCCTATGGTGGTCAAGATCTGAAGTTCTCCTTACAACGTGGTATCACGACGAAGCCGTCCGATGATCCGCGTTCCGAAGTCGGGGGAAGTTTCCAAATGATGCGAGACTCGGGGGCGGCCGGGCAGATCAGGGACTCCTGGACGAGGCTTGGATTCGTCCTGCCCACATCGGGTATCACCAACACGGCTGCGATGCTTGGAATCAAGGAGGAGGGGGCTCTTGCTGGCATCCGCTTCGCTCCGACCGAGATCGGTGGTTCTCCGGTTGCCTTTAACACGGCCGTGCGAACCAGTGGAGGCGATACCGCGATTTTGATTTTTGAATCGGGCATCAAGTATCCACGCTCAGGTGGAAAGCCTGCTACGGCGGGTAAGGCAGGGGCGATCAAGGGGTATCGAGTGGTGGGACACCTGGGATTTCTGGCTGGTGCCAAAGGAGGTTCGGGAAGGGCGGATGTGCAGATGCGGGTCGAGCTGGATATGGGTCGACTTGCCCCTCACATTGTCCGAAAGAAAAACGGCGAACATAAATTGGATCCGCTCGTCGGATCCACCGCATTTTTCAGGCTGGAGTCCTCCTCCGCTATCGAGGTGCCCATGGTAGCTGGAGGGCCAATGCAGGCTTTCGACATTCCTATCAGTTTCGAAGCATTGGACAAGCAGGTTGGAACTGCCTATCCGCCATCGCGACCCGCTGGCAGTTTTAAGTCGGTCCCATTCGGATCGTTGCCTAAGGATCCTGCCAAACATCTTAAGGAGCCGATGACTTTCTCCGCCTTCAACTGGTTTGCTTTTTCCAAGGCCAACAATTTGGGCGAATTCGGGCTGACCATCACCCTGATGGTCGACACCTCCAAAGCGGGTCCGGATGACACACTCGGTATCTTCGGATTACGGGTGATCCCGGATGTGTATTAAAAGATATTGAGACATTGAATTGCCATGAAAATTCCAAAAATACCGCGCCGCGTTATTCACTATTTCTTCCTGACTCTCCTAGGCGTTTTTGTCGTCTATTTTGTCCTTCTGGTCTGGAGTTATACCATTCCAGATCCTGATGTCGAAGCGTTTGCCGTTCGAATTGACGACCTTATTGAATACCGTATGCAACCCGACCCAAAAGATGCGCCCTCCGTCGAGATTGATGAAACTCAGTTGCTCATCCTTGATAACGAAGCTGAGCAGTTTCGTCAGGCGGCGGTGATGGTGCCAGACACCAAATCCCTCTCCGAGCTTCCCCAGGTTATGCCGGGAGCCTTCGATGAGTTCTTCAAAGGGGAGATCTCCGCCAAATTTCCTCTGCTCTGGCCTTTTGTGATTTCCGGGTCATCGATGATTATCGGAAATGCACTGGGGGACGAGCCGGTCGTGGCGTATTACAATCCGTACTACGATGTCGTCCTCTTGACTCAGTGGACTTTAGATTCAAGCGGGGCGCCCGGTTTTAAGATGAAAAAAGCGTACCCGGTTACAGGTCTGGCTTTTGTGGAAAACCGAGCCTCTACCGCCGAGGATGTGCAGAGTTGGGCGGGATCTCAGACGCGGATTTTTGAAACAGCTTTGGTCAAGGCGACCCAGGATTTTGTCGCGGCGTTCGAGGAGCGATATCCGCCACCCAGTCGCGCCGTGGCAGACCTGTCAGGTGAGGCCGCCGCTGCGGAAATTGCCCTGAACCGGCTTGAGGATCGGGTCTTCTTTTTTCTGCAATGGCTGATCGATGCTCAGAATCCAGAGGCAGAGGTAAACTATGCGGTAGGAATCAAGCAGGTGAGAAAAGCGCTATCAGCCTATACGCAAGGCTTCCTTGAGGCACTCTTGCCAGAGGATAATCCGCAGGGAGCGGAGTATTTCTTTCATCTGGAACAGGCCGTTCGCGAGGGGATGCAACCGTATATGGTCGTTGAACAAAATGTTATCTTTGTTAATCCGCTACTTGTCACTAACGCCTTCATTTCCGTTCATTTCGAGCCCGGGGAAAAAGGGTACAAGCCTGGCCTGGTGGCACTTTTTAATACGGGCACCCAAGAGCCCGTCCATTGATTCGAATCTTAATCGTTTGATCCAACCTATAATCTCATGAAAGCGATACTCTACTCACGCTTCCTTCGCCGGTGGCTCAGCGCCGCACTTTTCGCGGCAGTCACCTTTGGCGGCTTTCTTAAGGCGAACATTCCCCTGGATGAGGTTGCGATCGACCCTGTTGCTCTTTCGGAGAATACGGCGATCGAAGAGGCCGTTTTCCTGGCTACTTCAGCCGTCGAAAATTTCGCGACGACGGACCCCGAGGGATTCGCCGCGGTGCTTCGACAATCTTTTGGATCCCGTCTCAGTCCTGAAATGGAACAGCAGTTTCTGGAGCAGGCTGCTTCACGACAATTGCCCTTGCCAGTGCGTTTCGTGATCGTGCCGAACATGATTCTCGAGGGCGCTTCCGCTGCCTACATGAGCAAAGAGGGTGGGGCGATATTGTTGGCAGCCGAGTTTCGCGCCAGTGCGCCTGCTCTCGCCACCTTGATTCTTCATGAGTGGGGACATCATCTCGATACTTTGCTTGGTCGCGGTGACTCGGCGTTAGACGAGGGGGATCTGTTTTTCCATGGTATCAATCGCGGCGAGCCGCTGCCTTCTGATATCATATGTGTCGTTGCTGCGGGAGCAGACGACCATGGGATCATCGAGTTCGAGGGGCAAAGAGTGGAGGTGGAGTTCGGGTTCTTCGACGCTATCGGGTCGGCCCTTGTATCCGTGGGTAAAGGAATCGTCAGTGTGGGTAAAGCGGCGGTGAACACGGTGGTCAATGTCGCCAAGAAGGCGGTAGCGGTTGTCAAGAATACGGTGAAGGCGGCGGTAAATACTGTCAAAGGCGCCGCGATGGGGATTGCAAGCGGCTTGGCGCATATGACGGGTAATTCGAGACTTGGCGATTCGCTCGCGAAGGGGGCTCGGGGATCGTTTGGAAATGTGTCTAAGAGCGTCCTAAAAGTTGGAAGTGATGCGATAGGTGCTGCCGCCGATGCGGGAGACCTCATCAATAAGACGTCTGCTGAGCTGGATAAGATAGCTCCCGGCCTCGGGACGATAGGGAGTCTTGCTGTAAGCTTTACCCCAGCTGGACCTGCCGTGGCATTGTTAAAAGGGATCGCAGACGTCAAAAATGTGGTTGATAGCGGAGGAAGCACCGGTGCCATCTTTGGGGCGGTGGGTTTTGCGGCGCTCGATTTTGGAGGCAGTAGGTTGGGAAGGTTTACGGGAGGACTTAGTGCGGCCAAAGCAGGCGCTACCGGGGCGAAGGGTGTGGGCAAGCTTGTGCGAACTGGTGCATCTAGCGCGTTGCTTGGAAAAGCCTCCAAATGGCCGAGAACAGCTAAAGTCTGGGGAGCATTCAAAGGTGGTCTGGCCAAGGGTCTGGCCAAGGCAAAAGATACTAGTCTGGCCAAGGGTCTGGCCAAGTTGAAGAAGCTTGGTGACGCGGGGAAGGCCAGTACGCTCAAGTCTTGGAAATTAACCAGGGCGAACGCGGCCGAAATTGCCGCGGGAGGTAAGTTTGCGGCGAGGTGGCCGAAGGGGGCAAAGGCTTTGGAGATACTCCAGAAGGGCAACAAGTTCACTCAACCTAAATTTTTCATTCCAGGTAGGGAACGCACGGCCGACGGTGTCTTGCTCGGCACCGGGGGAAATCAGTGGAAACAATTTGAAAAAAAGGGGGGAGACTTCTTTGGCGGCGGAGATTTGGGTTCCGGGGGCGGCAGTCTTGAATACAAGAATAGGAGTACCGGTACAGTAAAATCGTTTAACGCAGCTAAGGGCTTCGGCTTTATCACCCCTGATGACGGAGGCAAAGATCTCTTTGTTCATCATTCAGAGATTCAGAGTTCAGGCTACGCCTCACTTGACAAAGGTCAGAAGGTAGATTTTGAAATTAGCGAAGGCAAAAAAGGCCCCAGCGCCACTGATGTAAGAGCTCTGCTTACGAATACGGATTCAGGAACGAAAACCGGGCAGGCACTTGCCTCAGTCTCTGGTCGTGTCACGGGAACGGATGAGAAGGGGAACTATCTCGGTATCGTTCCGAATGCTGCTGTGGAGATCTACCCCGAAGACCTCGGGGTCGAAAAAAGATCCCTGAACCGACGTACAGCCAAGACGAATGAAACCGGTTACTATGAGGTATCGGGTCTCCAGCCAGGTCACTACACTTTCTACGTCGAGGCTGATGGATATGCCTCGGATAGATCCCAGCGGGGGCTTGTGATTCCGGCAAAGCCAACGGATGGATATGTCGTCGGGTTTATTCTGACTCAGGACGATTTTTTCAGTCCGATCAAGTCCGGTATCATGGCCGGCCATGCCTGGGAGGAGAAGAATGGTAAGCGAACGCCTATGGTGGGTGTCAAGGTGGTGGCGAAACTGGAGTCAGGTGGCTATGGCTACCGAGAGGGAATCACTGATAAGAATGGAAACTACTCCTTTGATGTAGCGCCCGGGATGTGGAAGGCCTCCGCGACCCCTCGGGGCAAGGACTCGAAGACGTATCCGGGGATTGTGACGGTGAAAGAAAAGGTGACAACGAAAGCGGATTTCGTGTTCACTGAGAGTGACGAAAGGGCACCCCCCGTGGCGGGGGCTGTGAATGCCCTCGTATCGATACCTAACGACTGGCAATCAAGGCCTCCAGTCGTGAGTTTCGTGAATGTGGCCACCGGGAAAGTGCATTCCGGAAAACTGAGAGACGCTAGTCCGGAAAATATTAGTTTTAAAACCAGTAAGGGGCGTTTCTTCCATGAAGCATCACCTTCCGAACCTCTGAAAGTAGGCCGATACCGTGCCGAAGTGAAGTATCAGGGATATGGATCGGTGAAGTCTGTCGAGAAAACCCTCGCGGTCGGTCAGACAACTTGGTTCGACCTTGTCTTTGGGCCGGGGTATACGCCGGCTGATGATCCCGTCGTGCCGATCACTCCGAAAACTCCAGTGACGCCACCTGCTCCCTTGGTGAAACCCAAGTTGGATATCTACACCTCATACGGTGGCAGTGGGGTCTACAACGTGAGTGTGACACTGGCCATGAAGATTCCGGGAACGGGAGGAGGCAGGCCATTCACCTGGAAAACCAATGACGAGGGACGTGTCTCCGGCACGATTGAAGATGGTGTGGGAACCTACAGCGTGGTCGCCAGCATCGAAGGGTGCCGGGAATACCGCAGTGAAGTGGTGGTGAATCCAGCCAATCCTACTTTGAGCATTGAACTAATCCCGATACCGCGGGTTTCTATCGTGGTGAACAACAGTGCCGGAGTCCCATTGCCCGGTGTGGACTTTCGTCTTGTCGACAAGACTCGCGGCAAGAGTCTCAATGAGGCCGCTCAAAAGGTGAGCGACAATAACGGCGCCGGGTTGATCTATTTGAAAGACGGTTACGGCTCCTACGCTCTCATGGCCAATCTGGATGGATACCTCCCGGCCGGGGAGATACTCAGTCTCATCGAAGATCCAGCCAAGCCGGGGAACTTTATGTTCGAGCGGGAGGTCACCCTTTACAAGGCAGGTGAGAACCGTCCCGTGAATCTGACCGGAACCCTGGTTGAACTCGGTCCGGGGCACGACAAGGCCTACAAAGACGGGAAGAAAATTCCAAATGCCCAGATTGCGTTCCAGTCTTCCGATGGAACAGCACTCCCTGACATCCTGACCACTGCTCTGCGGACCGGTGCGGAAGGCGAGATTACCGCGAAAAAGATCCCCGAGGGAACCTACATCGTTTCGATCTCAGCAGAAGGCTATGAGGCGTATACAGGTCCTCTGAAAGTCGCTTTTGGGATGGAACCAGTGCTGCTCTCCCTGAAGCTTCGCAACGCTGCCGTCGACAACTGGATCAAAATGATTCTCACCGAAGGGTGGGGAGACCTGAGCCGTTCACGTCAGTTTCATGCGAGCGGGACGAAAGAAAATCCCGCTGACGGCAATGTGGACTACGCCCTGGCTATGTCCTCTCTCCAGGCGAAAAACAAAGAGAATTCGATCCCTGCATTTGCTCTCGCGGCGAGCAAGGTGAGCAAAGAGAAATGGTGGGATCGCGCCATTGAAGGCCATATCTGGAATCTGATGCATCATCAGGATGTCGGGACGGCTGTCTCGGAAATTCGCCGACTGACTTCGAGCGAATACAACAATCGGGCTGAGAGTGATGAGAGCCGCGAAACAGCCTTCATGATCGGTGCCGCCGTTGGTGTGATGAAAGGTCCGTGGACCGGGGACTCCGAAGAGCAGGGCTACGTGCAACTCGACGCTGAAGTGACCGCCTCGTTGAAGGGGACTCATCTCACTTCCTATGAGGCAGGTAAGAGGAGTGTATCTGAGAAGTATACCGAATTGTCCCAAGCCGAGGCGAAGGCGAAAAAGGATCTGATGGACGCGGCCTCGGCCGATAGAGAACGCAAGCTGGCAGATTTGAGAAGGCAGATTGAGAAACTGCAGTCAGATCAGAACGACAACACGGTGAAGCAGAATGCGCAGAATCAAAAAATCACGGATTACCGCACAACTGCCGAGGCAGCGGCCAATAATTCTAATGCTCGACTTGCCACACTCCTTCAGGAGGCGACTACGCTGCATGCGGAGATCACGCAATTGCAGAATGACCAGGTTAATCAGAATACCGGGATGCAGGCTCAAGTGAACCGTCGACGCCAGGAACTTCAGGGAGGATTAGACGCCAACATCGCCGGTCAGAATACAGAGGTGAATAACTTCAACAACTACTACAACAATGTGGAACCTCAGATGACGGGTTATGTGAACCGGATGAATGCGATTAATGCCGAATTGGTGAATTTGGCTGCGAGGATTTCGAATACTCCGGCCAATGTGCAGACAGAAATGGCGGGGGCAAGCATGGCGGATCTGGAGCGGGTTGGAGACCAGATCAATACAAACAACAATCAACTGGACAACCTTTCCGGTGATATCAATGCCATGGAGCAAAGCACTAACGCTGATATCAATAAACTCGGTGCGAACTTGCAGCAGCAAATTACGGACAGGCAGGCCGCAATACAACAGCAGGTGAACGCGTTGAATGAGGGGTCTCCCTTTTGCGAGGAATGCCGTCGGTTTGCCGAACAACCCCCGAACTGTGCGGAATGCGCTGTGCACCGGGCCCAAGTGCAGGCGCAATTGGCTAGGCTGGAACAGGCGTTTTATGAGGAAACGCCTCAGGAAGTGGCCCTCCGAAACCAAATCGAAAACCTTGAGAATGGCTACAACAATGCCGTTGCTAATTACAACGCGAACATCCAGGCCATCAATGCGAGGGACGCGGAACTGCGGGCCGAATACAACCGGTTGGCAGAAATGTTAAACAATCCTCCCGCCCCCAAACAGAATCCAGAGGCGCTCGAACTGCAAAGACAAGACAATCTACTTCGATCAGAGTATGAGGAAAAACACCAATTGTGGACGAATCTGGATGCGGGCCTCCAACAAGAGCAATCGCGGCATGAGACAAGATTGAAGCAGTTGCAACAGGATGAGGCGAAGCTGAGACAGCAGATGGACAATGTGGCCGTTCAAGATCCACAGGCGAATCCGCTGATCGCGCAAAAGAACGCGAGATACAAAAAGATTCTGGCAGACGATGAAGCCGAGCGTCAAAAGCTTGCGAAAGTGCAGGAGGACTATCGTCTCGAAGGAGAAAGATATCAGCAGGAGATCGCCAGGCTGACCGGTATCGCGACGACCCTGAAGAATCAGATTGATACTATCAATGCGCAGATGGGCAATCAGCCCGGCTCCGGGACGACGCCCGGTGTTGAGGGTGGTACCGCCGACAGCGCGACTTTGGCTTTCATTACTTACAAGGATTACCCGATTGAGCAGCGCCGCCAGGAGTTACTAGGCTGGGTGACTCGAAGCGCTAATATAGCCTTACCTGCCGCAGTGAGATAAAATTGAACCCCCTTTAGTCGGATACCTAACAGGGTATGGTCCTGACGCTTATATAATTTAATTGCTTAAATTCCCATGACTAGAAAATCTATTCTATCTGCAATTCTGCTATCCTCGCTTCTCTTATGCCTCTCGAGTATCGGCTACGGTCAATCGCGGGCTGGACGCTCCGCTAAGCATGCGGTGCGGCCTGTTAATGTGGCGTTTGCGAACCAAACAAAAAGTATGGTCATTGCTCACTGGATCGATCACCAGGGGAGCGCGCAGGAGATCGGTACGATTTTACCGGGCCAAATTGTTCAGATTACGACCTTCCCCGGCCACGTTACTGTTTTTTCGGCTGGAGGTCGGCAACTGTCAACATTTGAGGCCACGGCTTCCAGCGATGGAGCGGCCTACGGAATCTCGGGGACTGTAGGGGTAGCCAATGATCCGGTTGTTCCGGAAATCGCGGTTTGCTGGTCTCCTCCTCCGAAAATCGCAGTTTGCTTTGCACCACCACTCCCACCAAAGACTGGAAGCGGTGCCGGACCGAAAAATACAGGGGGAACAGCGAATCCGCCTGTTACTGTTCCTTCAGGCACGGGTGTTCCAACTAACAATAATACCAATGCAAACAGTGACCTTGAAGCTGTGATCAAGTTCATTGTGCGCAATCTGTAGGGAGGGGCGATTTGTTTTTTCAAGACTGATAGTGATTCTGATGAAGCTCTATGCAAAAGATATCGTTTCGATATTTTTCCTGTTCGCAATCTTTGTGACTTCACTGTCAGCTCAAAACGGTCAGATATCTGAAAGGGGTTATCCGGGAGCATTCAAGGGGAGCCTATGTTCCGCGACTGTTCAGTGGTCGACTGTCGGTGGTTATGTGGAAGTGAAAGGCGAGCTGGCTATGAAGTCGGGAGCTGTAGTCAGAGTCAAAGGTGATGAAGTGCGTCCTGGATTTCTTAAACTACTGATCGAGAAAGATCCATTAGTTCACCATTTGAGCCAGACCGATGTGGGAGGGAAATCCGCCTCGGTCGGATATTTTCTTTCGCTGAGGGAGAATGGAGAAAACGGCTCGATTCTCGTCGTCAATGGCTGGGCACCGGAATTGGAACATCTTTAAATTTTTATCAAGGCCACTAAAGGCCCAACCATTGAATGGCAGTTTCTAAAGCCATCTGAATATTACCAATGAAAACGCAACAAACCATCATACTGGCAGGAGCACTTCTCCTGCTTTTCAGTTTCCAGTCGGTCCTGGCAGAAAAGAAGACTGAATCGTATCAGGGAGCCTTTCAGGGCGATACCTGCAGTGTCACGATCAATTGGGCGAACTACAGTGGTCAGGGAGCCGTCGACGGAAAAATCATCACTCAGAGTGGGATTATTTTGCCGTTCTTCGGGTCTAATCCAAGATCAGGATACATGGAGATTGAGATTCAGGGTCGGCAGCACCAGTTGAATAAAAAGAAAAGCGGGAACAACATTTCCTGGAACGGCCAGAGTCTTTCGTTCAGTCGTTCACCTTCCGGCGGGGCGATGTCTCCACCGGTGCGTAAGCCTGCTCCCGCAGGCGGATTCCGCAAAGATTACATCGGCACCTGGCGAGGAGAGGAAATCACCGCTCATTTGAATTTTGTTCCCGAAAGCGATCCTGATGTTCTATACACAGCAGACGGTGGCATCATCAAAAACGGAGTGGCGTATTCAATCAGTGCCTGGCAGCCCCGCCCTGACTACATCGAGCTTGGAATCGATACTGATTCGGAGAATCACAAGTTGAGCAAAGAGGCCAACAGTGGCAGAACATCGTGGGTCGGCCGCTGGGTTTCCCTGACAGAGAAAGGTGCCGGAGGGGGAATTTCGGGGACCAGACCGCCTGTGCCATCAGGATTGCCGAAACCTCCTACGTATAAACCTTTGCCGAAACCGCCCACTACGCACATTCCGCCTGGATATCAGAAGCCACCCACCACTTACCAACCGCCCACTCCACCAATTGGCCAACCGGCTCCAAACCCAACCGCAGCAGCCAACGCTAAATGGGTGATTGCGTGTGAAGCACAGTCCAGTAAATCGGAGGCGGAGAGCAATGCAAAAAAATGGAAAAACCGAGGGTTTAAGGCAGGCGTGGTGTGGATTCCTGACTATTCTTCGCTGAGCGGGGTGAATATGTGGCTTACCCATGTAGGTCCGTATGATTACCGAACTGGCAAGTCACAGGCTGAAGTGGAATTGAAAAAGGTGCGCCAGTTTTATTCGGACGCCTATGGAATCAAGCTGGACCAGTCTGGACAACGAGAAACTTTTTAGACCGGAGATCCGATGTCTTCCTGGAAGTTTGGGATCTCTCCTGCAAGGCCGAATTCCCCTCGCTTCTTCAAAAAACAATTCAGGCGTTTGATTTCGACTATTCTGCAACGCGCGGGATGCCAGGCTTGATCAAGTAGATCGTGCTACTTGCCGGAAAGTCAGCTCCCTGATGTCCCTGCATCAGTAGGGAACGCAAGGGGCCTTTGATTGAATCCGGTCCGCATGGGCACTCCTTCGTATCTAACCGGCTCGACGAGGAAAGGATGGCAATCTAGTTTTGCCCGTGAACGGAAGGGCAGGGTGCCTCGCCCATTCCAAGCAATATGTGGGCGATGCTGGGATGATATTGGATGATATCTTCGGCCAGTTCGCGAAGGCTTTGATCGAAGGCTGCTTTGACTTCTGGATCATTTTCGCAGATCTCGGTAGGAGAAACGGTTGCTGATTCGAGAAGTTCGAGGGCTTTTACGTTGCTCAGGCTGGCGTCGGAATTGGGAAGATACATGGATGTTGAGTGGTGTGGTGTGGTGTTCTTTTAAGTGTTGGTCATAGGTGGTCGTTGCATCCAATTACTTAGAAGGGTAGCCGGGTCCCGGCGCCTGTCCGTCTCGCTGCAGATCACGGATTTTCTCCTTGAGCAAAGCGTGAGCGGTGTCGGCGGCGTTCTTTCCGTAGAACCCACTTTTAGACAATTCTTCGAGCAGCTCTTTCACCTGTGGTGTGGTGGAAAGAGTGATCTGAACGGTCCCGGTTGTGTTCTTTGGTCTAGCCATCTATCTCTGTAAACTGGAATAACAATGCCATTTTTATAGGAAAAGAATGGCACAAGTCAATGGTTTTAGAGATTTTTCCTGAAAAAAGTCAGAAAAAAGTCGAATTGGCGTCAAAAGGCGGACATACGCCGCCCCAAAACGATTGTGAGAGATCGGAAGGAGAGGCACGATTAGATCGAATGAAGCGCGCCCTGTTTATTTTAAGTATCGCAGTTATTGCTGTGTTAGTAACTGTCTGGTCCGGTCAGTTAAACGGTCAAAAGGAGGGGGTGCAGGATAAGTCTTCCGGTTCCGGCGAAGTATTAAAAAAAGAAATGAGCGACCCGAACGAAGGAGATGATGTGACGACCGAGGTAGCCACAATCGGTGGCGGATGCTTTTGGTGCACTGAGGCTGTGCTCGAAGGAATTGATGGAGTTCTTGATGTTCAGTCAGGCTACATGGGTGGCCATGTCGACAATCCGACTTATGAGCAGGTTTGTGCCAAGACAACCGGGCATGCTGAGGTGATTCAAGTGAAGTTCGATCCGGTCAAAGTGAGCTTCGAAGATGTAATGGACATTTTTTGGCAGGCGCATGATCCCACTACTTTGAATCAGCAGGGGGCTGACCGCGGGCCACAGTATCGGTCGGTGGTCTTCTACCATTCTCCTGAGCAGAAGAATCTGGCGGTGTTGTCGAAAAAGGCTCTCGATAGCAGTGGGGCCTACGATGATCCGGCGGTTACCGAGATAACAGAAGCTTCCGTCTTCTGGCCAGCGGAGGAATATCATCAGGACTACTACCGGCAAAATAAGGACAAGAATCCCTATTGCCGGATCGTGATCACGCCAAAGATGAAGAAGCTCGGCCTGGAATAGCGGAACGACTAATTTTCGTCGTCAATGGGCCGACAGGTCGCGTCGCTGTCCGAGGATCAACCTTCGGGTTGGGTGTCCCGCGTTGAATGAGACCACGGCGATCACCGCACCGGTGATGCTTCTCGCGAATGGCATTCACATTTGGGAGAGATTTGATCGCTAATGGCCAGTCGGTCGGCAGAGGCAGGGCGGCCCGGGCTCGTTGCTGCCAACGACACGCTTGCTACTCAGGGTGACTGGGATAAATCGAAGGCGAGTGGAGATTTGATGCGTCCAGTCGTGGGGTAGACGAGCTGAATTCGGCGGGGTCGATTGTCAAAGCGAATACGCCAGCAGATTCCCTTCAAGTGACGAACTTCTTGGTCACTGTGTTTGCTGGCAGAATGCGGAGCGAGGAATCAAAAGAACTCCTGCCCGTTTTTGCTCGAGATCCGAAGATCGGGGTGAAACTTGGCTTGTTCCACCCGCTGGGGTGCTGGTAGCCGGAAGCAAAACGGTTTGACAATTGCTTCTAGAATGGTTCCATTATTCCAGAACTATGAAATTAAATAACGCGGTCACGGCTCTCGGTGCACTGGCTCAACCGGCTCGATTGAAAATATTCAGGCTACTGGTTAAGAGCGGTGGGGATGGAATTTGCGCGGGCGACCTCTCCAAGCGGTTCGGTCTACCGAAGCCGACTCTTTCTTTTCACCTGAAGGAACTGGCAAACGCCGGCTTGATCAAGTCCTGCCGCGACGGACGCTCAATCATATACTGTCTGCGGCCAAGTGGGATACAGCAACTCATGCAGTTTCTGACTGAGGACTGTTGCCAGGGACGTCCGGAATTATGCCTGCCGGGAGCGTGCGCCGGGGAGAGTTGTGAATCTGTAGGAAGCTAGAAGAGGCCGAAACATGAGTATTCGTATAGAGACCAATGGCTTCGGTCGCATGAGACGTCTGGAATTTGGTGCGGAGTGGAATTTCTGTAAGCAATGATGCGCCCTGAATTCGCATCCGATCACCTTTGGATTGCTCTTTCCGACTCACAAACCATGGCCCAAGCAGGGCCTTACCACCCAGTAATTTTCATATGAAACTAAATACCAAATCGATGAACCTTTTCGAGCGACACCTCACGGTGTGGGTGGGGATATGCATTCTCCTGGGAATTGCTCTTGGAAAAGTGGCTCCCGGTATTGCCGAGTCGCTCGACGGGATGGCCATCTATGTAAACGATGCTCCCGTGGTCTCGATCCCGATCGCCATCTGCCTCTTTTTCATGATGTATCCGATCATGGTCAAGATCGACTTCAGTGAGGTCCGGAAGGCGAGTCGAAATCCTAAGCCAGTCATCCTGACGCTGATCGTAAACTGGGCGATCAAGCCCTTCACCATGCTTGCCATTGCCTGGTTGTTTCTCGGTGTATTCTTTAAGGACTTGTTACCGGGCACCGAAATCGTGAAAGACGGAAGTGAAGTGGAGCTCTATCGATCCTACATTTCCGGCGCTATTCTTCTGGGGATTGCACCGTGCACGGCCATGGTGCTGGTTTGGGGCCACCTCGCTAAGGGAAACCAGGGGCACACCCTGGTAATGGTGGCGATCAACTCCCTCGCGATGCTCTTTCTCTATGGTGTACTTGGCGGTTGGTTGCTCGGGATCAATCACATGCCGGTACCGTGGCAGGCATTACTGTTGTCAGTGTCGGTCTATGTGGCGTTGCCATTAGCTGCGGGGTATTTTTCCAGGCTGCTGATTTTAAAGGCTAAAGGTCCTGAATGGTTTGCTGAAAAATTCTTACACTTTCTCTCGCCCATCTCCATCATTGCCTTGCTGGCAACGCTGGTTCTTCTCTTCAGCTTCAAGGGCGAGACTATCCTGTCCAATCCCCTGACGATATTGTGGATCGCCATTCCATTGACCGTGCAGACGCTGTTGATTTTTGCTATTACCTACGGTTTGTCGAAATGGCAAAAATTCTCCTACGAAGACGCCGCGCCTTCTGCGATGATCGGCGCCTCCAATCACTTCGAGGTCGCCATCGCGACGGCCGTGATGCTGTTTGGTTTATCCTCAGGTGCTGCCCTGGCCACCGTGGTTGGCGTTCTAATTGAGGTCCCTCTAATGTTGTTTCTGGTCCGGTTTTGCCAAAGAACTCAAAACTGGTTTCCCACAAAAGAGACCTAGTGTTTTCAATGCTTCGTCGCTACCACGCGAATACAAGCACGGAGCCTATCAGCTCGGGAACAAAAGGCCTGCCGGCTGTGCGCCATCTGCCATGCCAGTTCAATTCCGGGCCAGGGAACGGGAATCAATCACAAACTCGTCTCCTTTCAACTTGAGCTCACGCGCCTCAAATTCCCAATAGACTCTCGGAGGGCGTGACAGCACAATGGCTTCTTTGGATTTTTCGGCCTCGAGCTCATCCAGGTGGGGAAAGAGGGCTTCGACCGCATTGCAGATCGGGTCGGCGTCTCGCGTGCCTACCGGAGCGCCGGGGTAGGTGGCCGTTAGAAAATCCGATTCAGTCACTCCGGTGATCACGAAATACTGTTCTCCCTTCTTGAGCCCTGCTTTAACCGCCTCCAACTGTGATTGAACTGATGGCGGCGCGCCTCCCGGGATGAAATTCGACTTCTTGCCCGAGGCGAGTTCAGTTAGCTGGTCTTCGAGTTCCTTCCGGTTGGTGGTTCGTGTGATGGTCTTAAAATCGAGAGCCACGCTGCGGGTCGGGAAAGCTACGTCAGAATTTACCGTCTCCTTGAGGGCGGCAAGCTCAGTAGGGGACAGGGTCATGGGAACCCGGGTGGTTTTTGACTTTGAAATTTGTTTCAGCCAGGAATCCCGCTGTTCTTCCGTAATTGCTTCGGCGATACTGGCAGACTTCTTGAGGATTGGGCCGGAGTGATCCGTAAAAACATCGCCAATCTGAATGGATCTCGGATTGAAGCCATTCGCAGACCAAGAGATGATCGGGTCGTGTGCGATCGGGTCGTGTGCGATCGGGTCGTGTGCGATCGGGTCGTGATCAGCAGCGAATAGAGCCAAGTCCTCCGACTCCGTGTCGGCGGCGAATCCGCCCGGCAGCATCGAATTGGGAGAGTGGGCAATGGTTTTGAGCCGATCAATAGTGGTTTCGCTAGATTCCGAATCAGCCGGTAACTGCCCCAGGATGCCCGAACCTTCTGCATTGGGGTTCTTCTTGAGTAATGAACAAGAAGTCAGCGACGCGCTCACCAGCAAAATGGCGGGATAGGTCAAATAGTGGGATGGCTTCATGCTCCGTGAGCGGTGACCTCAAAGATTAGGACTTCTTGATAATCTATCTATATAGAACAGAAGAATGATCCATGTCAATGATTCCAATTGCGCTCGATCAGGGCGCAAAGGCGATGACTCAGGCTCAGGCAGAGGGATTTGACGATTATTCGATCAGATATTGGGACATCGCTGTTTCGACGTCCATCCCACCACGTAACAAGGTATTTCCTTCAAAGAGCGCTGCGGGGTCGATGCCCTCGCTGCCATCCCAGTCCGTTTCGCTGACTTGTCCGCTTTGGCCGTAGGCGGCGAGTGGATTGTGGTAGGTGACTTGTTCGATCTTCTCGAGGCTGATGCCTCTGTCTTTCATCAAGGCAGCCGTTTTGGGAACGGCGAGAGGATCGCTGATGCCCCAGTCGGCAGCACTGTCGACCACGATTTGTTCAGATCCATACTCAAACATGAGCTCGACCATGCGCTCGTTGCCCAGTTTGGTATGGGGGTAGATGGTGAAAGCGGACCAGTAGCCACGGTCGAGAACTTCTTTGACGGTTTCCTCGTTGTTGTGATCGATGATGACCATTGATGGGTTGATGCCGATGTCTTCGAGCACATCCATTGTGCGAATGGTGCCTTTCTTTTTGTCGCGGTGGGGCGTGTGGATCTGAATCGGTAGGTCTGCTTCGAGAGCGAGTTCAGCCTGCTTGATGAGGTATTTTTCCTCAGCCTTGGTTTGGTCGTCAAAGCCGATCTCACCAATGCCGACGACGCCTTCTTTGCAGATATAGAGAGGCATCAGTTCAAGGACCGCCTCAGCGAGTTTCTCGTTGTTGGCTTCTTTGGGATTCAATCCAATGGTGCAGTAGTGCTGGATCCCAAACTGGCTGGCCCGGAAACGCTCGAATCCGATCAGTGAATTGAAGTAGTCCTTAAAGGTTCCCACCTCGGTTCTTGGCTGTCCTTGCCAGAATGAAGGTTCGATGACAGCCGTCACTCCTGCGGCGGCCATTCGCTGATAGTCGTCCGTCGTGCGGGACACCATGTGGACATGTGAATCGAAAAAGCGCATAAGATGGTTGGGTAGGTGGGGGCTGTCTCAGGTGAGGCTTTTACGCACGAGTTGATCCTCCATTGATCGTCCGAGGGTGTTCCAGGTGAGCGATCCACTCGTAATGTCGTCGATTTGGGATTTCGCACTGGCGCGAAGATGATCCAGTTTGCCTGAGTCATCGTGGGCGATTACGAGAGCAGCGGCACAACGATCATTCGGATCGTCGCTTTCGGCCATGCGTTGCAGGTCACCAATGATTCGATCCGTCAAATGGCATGAGCAGCTTCGCCAAGCTTCGGGAGTGATTTTTCTCCCGGCAGCCCATCGTTCATGCGCGAGATCTGAAATGGCTTCGGCAAGGGCGGCATTGGAACGAGATTCGATTCCTCTGATGCGGTAGAGCGGCCGGGTGATGAATATCGCTTTCAACACCATTTGGTTCCAGGCTTCGTCAGAAAAATTCTCGGTGGGGAATGGGTTGCCCAAACTGATCGAATCGAAAATGTCGACGATATTGGATCGTAATCCGTCGACGGCTGACTCGACGAGCTCTTCAGGATGCGGCAGGAGCGGGTAGGCGGAATAAATGGCCATTTGCTCACGCAGATCAGCGGTATTGAGAAGCGCCTGTATCGTTTCAATGAACACTGGCTTGTCGTGTTCAGCCAGAGTCAGCAACAGAATGACCCGGGCGAGTCGAAATTCGTCCCATCCCTCGATCGTGAAACCAGGTTTCTGTTGGTTCAGTTCGGCTGACTGATCGGGGGTTGCTGTCACTAGTGCCCGTTTATCAAATCGGCGTGAGACGCCGCTGAAGGCATAGTAGAAGGGCCGCTGCTGGAAATTCGCGGATTGTTCAGCGATGGTACTCTGGAGCCAGTCGACAGCGTCTGCTGAAGCTGAACTTGCAAGGATCTCGGTCAATTTGTCGCGCATGGATGAAGGCAATACGCTGGAATTGATTCAAAGGTTAGTCAAACACCTTGAGTTTCGATAGACCGGCGCAAAGGTGTCCCCATGAAATCTTGGATGGGCTCGATTCCGGTCGTTTTATTGGCTTTGCTCCTGAATTCCTGCGGCAGCGATTCCGGGAGCAGCGAGTCCGCTGACAATGTTCTGGTGGTTGGGATGGAGTTGGCCTACCCGCCTTTTGAAATGAGGGATACCGAGAATCAGCCTGACGGAATTAGCGTTCGGATGGCGGAAGATCTGGCTGAGTCTCTTGGACTTGAGCTCGAAATTCGGGATGTGGAATGGAGTGGGATCATTCCGGCGCTTCAGTCGGGCAAGATAGATGCCATCATTTCGTCGATGACAAAAACGCCGGAGCGGGCCCAGGCGATCGCGTTTTCGGACGGCTATGTGACGAACGGTCTTTGCATGCTGGTAGGAAAAGACTCGGAGATCAATTCAGTGAGTGATCTGGTTCAGGGAGAAAGCCGAGTGGCGGTAAAGATCGCTACAACAGGGCATATATGGGCGCGGGAGCATCTGAAGGGGATTAATTTGATTATTCTGGATGAGTCGGCTGCCTGCGCTTTGGAGGTGATTCAGGGAAAGGCTGACGCATTCATTTACGATCAGATCTCAATCTATCAATTTTGGAAGAAGCACCGTGAAACGACTCGACCGATTTTGAAACCAATCCGCGAGGAAACTTGGGCGATTGGGTTGAGGAAAGGGGATACTGAACTGCTTTCGGAGGTGAATGCTTTTCTGGCGGACTACCGTGCTGCCGGGAATTTCGATGCGCTCGCAGAGCGCTACATGGCAGAGCAGAAGAAGGCATTTGAAGAGATGGGAGTTCCTTTCATCTTTCATTGATCGGGAACGCCAGCGGCCAAATTGGCCCAAAGAGTCATTCTGGCGCACCCTTTTGTCTCAAGTTGCGCCATTTTGGCGCAAGTAGGAGCGAATATTTGGCCGGCACGTTGCCTTGTTGTTTTGCAACTTGCTTATATTTAGCGAGTTAAGGTAAACATCTTCCGCTTGGCATGGGGATTGCGCTAAGAGGGGACAAACAATCCTGCTAGGTGGTCCAATATGGAGTCTGAACTTCTGGGCAGCCTGGCAAAAGAAAAAAGCGGAAGCTGAGGCTTCTGCGCCAAATAGGAGATAAATAATTATGAGCAAGATTCTTGGAATTGACTTGGGAACGACAAATTCATGCATGGCCGTGATGGAAGGTGGCCAGCCTGCCGTTCTTGAAAATGCAGAAGGCGCACGCACCACCCCTTCAGTGGTAGCGTTCTCTAAAGACGGTGAGCGACTGGTAGGCCAGGCGGCTAAGCGTCAGGCAATCACCAATCCGACGAACACTATCTTTTCGGCGAAGCGATTGATCGGTCGGAAATTTGATGAGCTGGCTGAAGAGGAAAAGAATACTCCTTACGAGATCGTCAAAGCAGCCAACGGTGACGCCCACATTCAAATCGAAGTCGGCGGCGAGAAGAAGGCATACAGCCCTCAGGAAATTTCAGCCATGGTGCTGAGCAAGCTCAAGGCTGACGCCGAATTAAAGCTTGGTGAAACCATCACTGATGCGGTGATTACGGTCCCGGCATACTTTAATGATTCCCAGCGTAACGCGACCAAGGCGGCCGGAGAGATTGCCGGACTGGATGTGAAGCGTATCGTGAACGAGCCAACTGCCGCAGCACTTGCTTACGGCCTCGAGAAGGAAGGTGAAGAAAAAATCGCCGTCTACGACTTGGGTGGTGGAACATTTGATATCTCGGTGCTCGAAATCGACGAAGGCTTCTTCGAAGTGCTGGCGACTGACGGTGACACGCAGCTCGGTGGTGATGACTGGGATAACGCCATCATCAAATCCATCGTTAAGCAGTTCAAGACTGACACGTCGATTGATCTGAACGGTCAACCTGATGCGCTTCAGCGGATCAAGGAAGAGTCGGAGAAAGCCAAGATTGCGTTGTCTTCTGCGCAGTCCTACGAAATCAATTTGCCGTTCATCACGGCGGACCAAAGCGGGCCGAAGCACATCCAGCAAACGTTGACCCGTGCTCAGCTGGAGCAAATGACTGATCATCTCTTTGAGCGCACTAAAGGGCCGGTTACGGCTTGCCTCAAGGAAGCTGGTGTGTCGAGTGGTGATATCGATGAGTTGGTTCTCGTCGGTGGCATGACCCGGATGCCTAAAGTGGTTGATACTGCGCGGTCTCTGGCCGGAAAGGATCCTCACCAGGGGGTTAATCCGGACGAAGTGGTGGCTGTTGGTGCTGCGATTCAAGGTGGTGTTCTCGCGAAAGACCCTAGTCTCGGTGATGTGGTCCTTCTCGATGTGACTCCTCTGTCGTTATCGATCGAAACCATGGGTGGCATTGCAACTCCGATGATCGAGCGTAACACGACGATCCCAGCGAAGAAGTCACAGGTATTCTCGACCGCTGCTGACAATCAGCCGTCGGTAGATATCGTGGTTTGTCAGGGCGAGCGTAAGCTGGTGACCGACAATAAGAATCTCGGTAATTTCCGTCTCGATGGAATCAACGGGGCTGCTCGTGGGGTGCCACAGATTGAAGTGACCTTCGATATCGATCGCAACGGAATCCTCAAGGTTTCTGCGAAAGACAAAGACACGGGCAAGGAACAGCATATCTCGATCGAAGGATCATCTGGTCTGAGCGATGACGAAATCGAAAAAGCCAAGAAGGAAGCTGAGCAGTACGCTGAGGCTGACAAAGAGCGGGCCGAAGGTATCGAAGTGCGCAACACAGCCGACAATGCCGTCTATACGGTGAAAAAGCAGATCGAGGAACTGGGTGACCAGCTTCCGGAAGAAGCTAAAGCCAGTATCGAAGCTGCGGTGACTGACGTGGAGGAAGCACTCAAGTCTGAGGATACTGCCAAGATCAAGGAGACTTCTGAGGCACTTCAGGCCAAGTTTGCCGAGCTCGCAGCAGCGGCTCAGCAGGCCGGAGCAGATCCCGCGGCGGCAGCAGCTGCGGCAGGTGGCGGTAGCCCTGATGACGATTCTGACGATCCCAAGCAAGCCAAAGGCAATGTGGTCGATGCTGAATTCGAAGAAGTCGGCGAAGAGAAATAATACGAACCAATTTGTCCCTGTCTCATGCATGAGGCAGGGGCTCTTTTCCGCCGATCGTCGGCCCGCTCCTGAAGCAATAATTGACAGAGGCGTGCCCAGCGATTTGCGGAATTTCAACCAAAACAAAACCAAAACAAACCCAACCAAAACACATGGCAACGAACATCACACCTCTCGGAACTCGCGTTCTGGTGAAGCGTATTGAGCTTGATGAGCAGAAGTCTGAGGGAGGAATTTTTCTTCCAGACACTGCTAAAGAAAAGCCTCAGGAAGCTGAAGTAATCGCACTCGGAAACGGCAAAAATGACGACGGCGAAGTTGTCGAGTTTTCCGTTACTGTAGGCGACAACGTGCTTATCTCTAAGTACGGCGGAACTGAAGTCAAAATCGGCGGAGACGAATGTGTCCTCGTTAACGAAAGCGATATCCTCGGAATCCTTTCTTAATCATCTAACAGGGGTTAGGTCTATCAACCAACCCTATTGAATTTAATCTAACAAAAAACTAATAGAACATTATGGCTAAACAATTGTCATTCGACGAAGAAGCACGTCATGCACTCCTGTCCGGCGTTCAAAAGCTGGCTCGTGCGGTCAAAGCAACGCTTGGACCTGCAGGACGCAACGTGATTCTCGACAAGAAGTTCGGAAGCCCTACGATTACTAAGGACGGTGTTACCGTTGCTAAGGAAATCGAGCTTTCCGACCCTTACGAAAACATGGGCGCTCAGCTCATCAAAGAAGTCTCTTCCAAGACTTCTGATATCGCAGGAGACGGAACCACTACGGCTACCGTTCTCGCTGAAGCGATCTACACCGAAGGTCTCCGTAACGTGACCGCCGGTGCTAATCCTACCAGCCTCCAGCGTGGTATCCTCAAAGCAACTGAAGCTCTCGTAGCTGAGCTTGCTAAGATCTCCACCGAGGTCACCGACACGAAAGAGATCGCTCAGGTCGCTACTGTGTCTGCTAACTGGGATACCGAAATTGGTAACATCATTGCTGACGCAATGGACAAGGTTGGCAAAGACGGAACCATCACGGTTGAAGAAGCCAAGGGAATCGAAACCACTCTCGACGTTGTTGAGGGTATGCAGTTCGATAAGGGATACCTTTCTCCTTACATGGTGACTGATACAGAGGCTATGGTCGCTGATCTCGACAACGCGATCATCCTCATTCACGAGAAGAAGATCTCTAACCTGAAGGACATGCTTCCGTTGCTTGAGAAAGTAGCTCAGAGCGGTCGTCCTTTCCTCATCATTGCAGAGGACATCGAAGGTGAAGCTCTTGCCACTCTCGTAGTGAACAAGATCCGCGGAACCCTGAATGTAGCTGCTGTTAAGGCACCTGGATTCGGTGATCGTCGTAAGGCGATGCTCGAAGACCTTGCTATCCTTACCGGTGGACGCGTCATCACTGATGACCTCGGCATCAAGCTTGAGAACGTCGGTCTCGACGATCTTGGCTCTGCTAAGACCATCAAGATCACGAAGGAAGAGACTACCATCATCGAAGGTGAAGGTGGCAGCGAAAACATCAGTGGTCGCGTTTCTCAAATCCGTCGTCAGATCGAGGAGACTACTTCCGATTACGATCGCGAGAAGCTCCAGGAGCGTCTTGCTAAGCTCGCCGGTGGTGTTGCTGTCATTAATGTTGGCGCTGCTACTGAGACCGAGATGAAAGAGAAGAAGGCTCGTGTTGAGGACGCCCTCCACGCGACCCGTGCTGCTGTTGAGGAAGGTATCGTCCCCGGTGGTGGTACTGCTCTGATCCGCGCTCAAGCTGGTCTTGGTGAGCTTGGTCTCGAAGGAGACGAAGCAACTGGTGCTGAGATCGTTAAGCGCGCTATCGAATCTCCTCTTCGTCAGCTTTCTGCTAACGCAGGACGCGAAGGTGCTCTCATCGTTGAGCACGTGAAGAACGAGTCCGGTAACATTGGTTACAATGTCGCTACCGACACCTACGAAGACCTCGTAGCTGCTGGTGTGGTTGACCCAACTAAGGTAACACGTAGCGCTCTTCAGAACGCAGCGTCTATCTCCGGTCTTCTGCTCACGACGGAGTGTCTTATCTCTGACATTCCTGAGCCTGAAGCTGCTGCCGATCATGGTGGTCACGACCACGGCATGGGCGGAATGATGTAATCATCCGTTCTGATTTCGGGTCATCTGATCCGGAACCGAATTTAGAAGCCGGGCGTTCCGAAAGGGGCGTCCGGCTTTTTTGTGCCCAGGGGGGCTTTCGACAACAGACTGTTGGCTCGACTGACTTTCTTCGATTCGATATCATATTTAAAATTGGACTGGGGTGCCAGAGCAATGGATCGCCAGTTCAGATGGGAGAATCATTATGAAAATGTGTTTCCTCAAGACCATGTCTGCAAAGACGAGCCCGATAGGAGTTTTCAGTGTCGGGGTCTTATTAGCGTGCTCCTTTCTAGGCGCGGGCTGGGTGAAGGCAGAAGATTTGCCTCGACTGGTTATCGATCCGCAAGGTCATTCAGGTAAGGTGCATGAAGTGATTTTTTCGCCCGACGGGAAGTATCTCTACAGCTTAGGCCTGGATAAAACGGTTCGAATTTGGGATGTCGAGTCAGGAATGCTGGTTGATACGATTCGAAGCCAGATCGGTGAATCGAGGGACGGGTTGTTGTTCTCGGGTGCGTTGTCTCCCGATGGTAAATTTCTGGCAATCGGGGGGCTGATTGTTGAGGGGCTTGAGATGGAGGGAACCCTTATTCAGATCATTAACCTTGAAAGCGGTAGCATGGCTGCGGTGCTTGAAGGGCATTCTTCTTCTGTGGTGGCGCTTGATTTTTCGCCGGATGGAAACTGGCTTGCCTCTGGTGGTTTTTCGCACGAATTGCGAATCTGGGATGTGCGCTCTGTCACGAATACTTCGGAGGAGGTCGAAGTCGCTCTAGTATTGAATCGCTCCACCTTGCTGCGAGGGCATCTCGGAAAAGTGGACGGCGTTGCTTTTTCCCACGACGGGAAGCAGCTCGTCTCTGCCTCTGCAGACAAAACAGCGATTTTGTGGCGGCGGGAGCGGAGTGACTCGGCATTCTACAAGTATCACATTTTAAAAAGGCACACGGAAGGTATCAAGGCTGCCGCCTATTCTTCCGATGGGAAATTTATCGCGACCGCTGGATACGACGGTCGATTGATATTGTGGGATGGAAAAGAAGGGGAGCTTGTGAAAATCCTCGACGAAATTGAAGCGACAAGTTTTGTTTCCGTTGGGTTTTCGCCTGAGGGCGACGAGGTGGTCGCTTCAACCATCGGAGGCGGTCATGATTACACCTACTTTTACGATATCAAGACGGGGGAGAGAGGTAATCGGGGGCTGAACTATCGCTCAACGGTGATGTCGGTGGCCTGGAGTGAGGACGGGGAGCTTATTGCAACGGGTGGGGGAACTTCGACTGAAGTCGGGTTGTGGCAGGCGCGGGATAATCAGAGTTCAGGGCGTTCCCGGGGCAGTTTGGTGCATCGGCTTCGTGGGGATGGAGACGCGATTTGGGGAGTTGCCTTTGCCAAAGACGATCCCTCGCGACTGGCATATGGGCAGACCATGAATTCAGAGAATTTTGATAACGGAGGTACCCTTGAGAGGGTGTTCGATTTTGCTAATTTTGAATTGAGTGATATTGACATGAATTCTGATTCGGAAGGCTACAAGGGAGCCTTCCGAGATGACGGGAATCGAACACTCTCTTCAGTCGACAGCCACACTCTTCAAATTGGTGACTCAGAGAAACTGGCGATTGATTCTTATTCCAACGGTTCCATTCATTCCGTATCTTTTGTGCCTGATCACAAACGAATTCTTGTCGGCTCATGTTTCGCGCTTGAATTGTTTGAGAAGGTTAAGGGGGAATACGTCAACTCAATCGACTACGAAGGTATCACTGATGATGTGTGGGGGATTTCTCCATCAAGTGACGGAAAGTATGTCGCAGCCGGCTCGCAGGATCAGACCATTCGTTTGTGGAATCTTGAAACCGGTGAGCCTCTTGTCAGCTTGTTTGTTTCTCCTGGTGGCGAGTGGGTATGTTGGACCAGATCGGGTTACTATCACGCGTCTCCAGGAGGGGAGCGATATATTGGATGGCATTTCAATCGAGGGATGCACAAGCTGGGGGAGTTTTTCCCAAGCTATGTATTTCGTGAGCAGTTTCACCATCCGGAACTTGTCAGGCAAACCGTGCTTTTAGGCAGCTACGAGGATGCGATCAAAGAGGTGGGAGTGAAAAAAGTCGTGGTTGCGGAGGTTCTTCCCCCGAGAATTGACTGGGTTTTTCCCCGGATTGCACGCGGCGATCACTCAGACAGGAAAGTATTGGTGAAAGCTGAAATAAATTCTCCCAATGGCGCGCTCGAAGAGGTGAAACTCCTGTTGAATGGTAAGACGATTAAAAGTGAGATTCATCTGGATGGGAATTCTCACACATTCGAGGAGGGGATACTCCTCGAGCCGGGGGAGAACCGGTTGACTGTTTTTGCTCGGAATGAGCATGCTGGACATCTCAGTAGTGAAAGGATTCTTGAGGTTCCAGAAGCGTTGGTACCTGTTCCTAATTTGTCCCCTCAATTGGATCAATTGGATCCCGAGTCTCTCTTGAAGCCGAATTTGTATGCGTTGGTTGTAGGGGTTAGTGATTATGCGAATCCCAATATACCGAGTCTAAACTTTTGCGATGAAGATGCCGAAGCAATTGCCAGTCTCTTTGAAGGGCAAGGGGGGGGATTGTTTGCAAACGTAGAGATTCGACTGCTCCTCGATCAGGACGCCTCGGAAAATGGAATTCAAGCCGGATTGGATTGGCTTGAAGTGAGTGCAACTCAGAAGGACTTTGTCGTTCTGTTTTTGGCTGCCCATGGCCTAAATGACGCTAAGGGGAATTTTTATCTTTTGCCGCATGACGCGGACCCTGAGCAGCTCCGAAGTACAGGGGTCGCCTGGGACGATTTTGGGGATATTCTGGGAAACCTTCCAAGTCGAGTGTTGATGTTCCTGGACACTTGCCATTCAGGCAGATTGGGGGCCAATTTGTTTGCTTTAGCGAACCATGGCAAAGGTGCTCGAACTCGTTCACTCGGATTGAAGTCGGTTTTTGACAATTCGGAAGCGATCAGGGAACTAACGAGCGACGAAAACGGCGTAGTGATCATGGCTGCCTCGACGGGCAATGAAGAGAGCATTGAGCACGAAGATTGGGAACATGGAGCATTCACACTCGGCATTCTGGAGGGGTTACGAGGAGCGGCTGACATTAATAGTGATGGTGTGATTCACCTTCGGGAACTCGACTTCTTTGTCAGCGATAGAGTCAAGGCACTGACCGGGGGCGCTCAGCACCCCACGACGGTGAAGCCGAGCACCCTATCGCGATTGCCCGTCGCGGCCTACCGTTAGAACGACTACTTCGTCATCATCCGATAGACGCCATCCCAGTCTTCCCCTGGTGGATCGATCTTCAATGAGCGGCAGCGCTCTAGCAAAACCAGGGAGGGGTTGGTGTAGACGCCGACGTGTTTTTCTGGTTGCCAGGTTTCGAGTTGCGATGACTTTTCAAAGATCAGGATGGCTTCATCCCAGTCCTGCTTCAGGTACAGTTCAACACCAACGGCAAACATTTCGAGGCACTCTTTCTGCTGATCCGTCAGGACCTTTTTGAATTCGACCACTTCGTAGACATCGGCAGGCTGAGTCCTGCCTTTGACGATGATCTTATCGAGGAATCGATAGGCAACGTTATCATTCGCTGCCTTCGCGGCAGCATGAGTATCGCCGGTAATCATGGTAAAAACGCCGTAGCTCTTGGCTCCGCTTTCACAGCGTGCCGCGAGGTTCACGTTGTCACCCATCATGGTGTAATTAAATTGCTTGGCACTTCCCATGTTTCCGATGACTGCGGGGCCGGAATTGAGGCCGATGCGGGTGCGCATGTGATGAACGACCTCTGGCCATTCACCGCTTTCCTTCCACTTTTCACGAAGCGCAGTCTGGCGATTTTGAATTGCAATGGAGGCCACCACTGCCGCGTGAGCATGGGTGTCGGATCTTAAGGGTGCTCCAAACATGCCGACGATGGCGTCGCCGATGTACTTGTCGAGAGTACCGGTTCCGCCGGTAAGAATTTCGGTCATCTCGGAGAGGTAGTCGTTCATGAGAACAACGAGCCGCTCCGGCGACAGTATCTCTGAGAAGTTTGAGAATCCCTGGATGTCGCTGAAGAACATCGTGATTTCGGTTTCGTGACCACCGAGGCGGGGCATTTCTCCTGATTCGATCAATTGGTCGACAACCATGGGGGAGACGTAGGATCCAAACATGGAACGGATTCGCTTTTTTTCCTGTAGCTCCGCAAAGAGCCGATCGCCGAGAATAGTAGAGTTGATCGCGAGGAATCCCAAGACAGGGAGGACCAGTGGAACGATAAGGCTGTGGGTTTCAAATAGGTAGAAGGCGAGAAATGACGCACCTGTTACGACGAGAATCGGTGCCGCCATGGCGATGGAGATGGGAGCCTTCCTCAGGAAAAATAAGGTAAGCCAGGCGATTGCGAGCCAGGTCAATATGACAACAGGGACAGGGCATTGTTTCACAAAATCCTGACGGAGAATACTGTCGAGTACTGTCGCCTGGACGGCGAATAGGGGATCTTCTGCCCGGTAAGGGGTCGGCCCAAAGTCGGAGAGGCCTTCTGCGCTTTGTCCGACGATCAAGATTTGATCTACCAGGGTAGGGAGATCGTCCGGCCAGGGGGCTCCCTCTTCGGTCCGGTGAATTTGCACAAATGTAGAATAGTAGTCTATGATCTGGAACCGGTTCGTGTCGCGGTAATTCACGTAGTGAAAACCGGCGTCATCGATGGGGATTTCCCAAGTTCCTCCGTCGCGGCGAGGAACTGTGATGGACTTGCCAAGATTGATGATCACCTCTTCGGATTTGGCCTCTTCGTTCTGAATTAGAATTTGCAGGACGAGTGAGGAGAAAATGTCATCGCCGACTCTGGATATGAGGGGGATTTTTCGTCTCATTCCGTCGATCTTTGACGGGGGGAAGTTAACGGAACCGGTCCACGAACTTTGAGCAATCACCTCAATTGGGGTGCTGGCGGTTGGTCCCGACAGAATTTTCGTTCGGTCACCTATGACATTGGAAAACGGTTTGGTGGCGTAGAGTGAAACGGGAGGAAATTCGAATCCAGATTCCTGTTTCTCCCTTGCCTCCAGACTTGTATCGACATGCATCCCGGTGATGGCACCGGGGTGAACCGAGAGGGCATCGGCGAATATGAAGTCTTCCTCTTCTTCCTTGCTATTTTCAGGAAAGAAAAGGTCAAATGCCACGACTTTAGGAGGCCGATAGGTCAGGGCTTCGAGAAATTTGCCATGAACGCTTCGACTCCAATCCTGCCAGCGTCCGATATTTTCGAGAGAAAAGTTTCCAATTCCAATCAGGGCAATGCGGGGATCTGGAGCAGGGTCGGATTCGGCTCGGGCATTGTAGCGCCAGTCAATAGTCACGTTTTCCAATTCACGGACAACAGTAGTTGACCACGAGGCCCACATCAGGGCTGCGGTGAGGGGGGGAGCAAAGATCAATGCGAGCGATCTTCTCTTTTCTGAGCTTACTGCCATGATGTAGGCGAATTTAAGCAGAAATCTGTATCGCGTCACCAACCAAATTGAGACACGGTTGAATAGTAATTTTGTTCCGTGAATAACACGTGATTATCGTTGAATTATGGACCGAACCCCTCTAGTTACTAGGGGAGTAAGCGGATCTTCATTATGAAAAATTCTATATTTATTAAGCTAGTTTGGCTGGTGGGTATGATAGGCACCTCTAGCGGAGCCTTGGGGGCCGAGCCTGTATCTGGAACTGTAACGGTTGCAGTCGGTGAGGTTAATGCCGTTACCGAAGAAGGGGCGAAGGCGAATCCGGTAGAGAAAGGCGACAAAGTTGCCGTTGGGACGACGATTAAGACAGGTGCTGATTCCAGGGCGGTTATTGTCATCACACCTCGTTCGGCGATTCGAGTCGGAGAGAATTCTGAGGTATTGATCGAAACGATCGATGTTGAGGCGACTCCATCCCTTGTCATGATAGATGTGAAAGATGGTAGTCTCGGTGCGCTGTTGAAGCCAAATACGGCTGGAGAATTGGATTTTAGGGTTCGAACACCCAGCGGGGTTGCGGCGGCCCGGGGAACTTTCTACGCCGTGGCAGTGAAGGACGGCAAAGGGTTTGTTCAGGTTAAAGAAGGTAAAGTCGAAGTCATCCCTAATGAGGATGCCGACGCTGGGCAGTAATCGGTTCCAATCGCGTAGACCTGATGAAAATTTTTCATGCCAATCGTGCCCCTGTCGGTGTCTTTTTGGCGTTTGCTTTTGCGGTGACGCAGATTGGGGTGTTCGCGAATCCGGCTGGACCAAATATCCAATTTGGTAATATCAACATTCAGCAGCATGGCGACCTGCTGCGGATCTACCAGGGGACTAATCAGGGGGTCATCGAGTGGAATTCGTTTTCGATCGATCAAGGGCAGACGGTTCAGTTTATCCAGCCAGGGGTGAATTCGGCAACATTGAATCGGGTCACCGGACCAAGCTCATCTGCGCTCAATGGCCAACTTTTGGCAAACGGCCGCGTTTTTCTTCTCAATCCGAATGGAATTCTAATTGGTCAGTCTGGAATGATCAATGTGGCGGGGTTTACTGCTTCGACTCTGGATATTTCCGATCAGAACTTTCTCTCTGGCGGAGACTTGGCATACCGAGGTAACTCTCAGGCTGCGGTGGTCAATTTAGGGACTATTTCCGCATTTGATGGAGATGTGTTTTTGGTTGGGGCCGCGGTTGTGAACGCGGGGCGTATTACGGCGCGGCGGGGCACGGTCGGATTGGCGGCTGGAAATGATGTGTTGATTGCTGAGTCCGGCAACGAAAGAATTTTTGTTAAGGGTGCTAGTGGCGGGCAAAAAGAGAACGGGGTTTTAAACAAGGGCACGATTGAGGCCAATATTGCCGAGTTGAAGTCCTACGGGGGGAATCACTACGGAATGGCAGTGAGAAATGAAGGGCGGGTAGCGGCCACTTCGGTTTCTCGTGAGGGAGGGCAAATATTTTTGCGAGCTGGTGGAGGAAGTCGGGTCAGTACGAGTGGATCTCTGGTGGCGAAAAAGATTGATGGTGGCGGCACTGTGACGGTTGAAAGCGGCCCCGGCGGTGTCACTGAACTGGATGGATCGATTGATGTCAGCGGTGAGGCTGGTAATGGAGGATCCGTGGCGGTCCTGGGAGAGCATGTGGGGGTATTCAAGGGAGGTCTGATCATTGCGGATGGGGAAACCGGAGGCGGCTCCATATACCTCGGTGGTGGTCGACGCGGGCAGGATCCTGGATTTATGAATGCGACGGACGTGACTGTCGCTGAGGGGGCACAACTGAGTGCTGATGCGATCGGCAATGGAAACGGCGGTGAGGTGATCGTGTTTGCGGAGAATCGCCTTGAGTTTTCTGGCAGGGTTTCTGCGAAGGGTGGGACCCTGAGCGGGGACGGTGGCTTTGTCGAATTGTCAGGCAAGAACGAGGTAGTGATTCCCTCTTTGTCCCGTCAGATTGACCTGTTCTCGCCAAATGGGATGGCAGGATCGTTGTTGATCGATCCTGGCACGATTTCCATTTTTCATGGTCCTCCTGCTCCCGAGTTTGATCCGGGAACTTTTAACAGCAACACGATCGCAGACGGGGAGATTAATTCCTATCTGAATTCCAGCGGTAATCTGATTATCGAGGCCTTCGCTGGTGAGGGAGAGAGTGGCGATATTGTTTTGCAGAATATGGTGGACATCGGCTGGTCGACGACGAACCGGTTAAGCTTTACGGCTGAAGGGGACTTTTCCATGGTGGGCAGCTCGACGATCAATGGTGCCGGAGACCTGGTGATCAAGACTAGCACGATCAATCTCGCCGGAGGAACGATCAGCTCCACGGGAGCGTTGACCATCGAGCCCTACAATCGAAGTTCGGCGATCAATATCGGGGTAGGCGCTGTCGACAATGGGCTGCAACTTACGGATGTAGAGATCGGGAAACTCGGAGATGGCTTTGGGTTCATCACGATCGGCAATCGCTTCAGTGGCAATGGCCTTATTACCGTGAACGCAGTCACGTTCACCGATCCGACCTTGCTCGCGACACCGGGGTTTGGTGGGAAGATTTTTGTGGATGGCCAGATTACGGGAGCGGATAATGCGTCGATCATACTTGATGGTGCTGGTCCCGATGAAGGCTTTGGGGAGAGTTCAACGACCTACCTTTCTGCCGATATTGTGACGCATGGCAATTCGATTGAAATTGACGATGATGTCAGGGTGAAATCTGCGGCGAAACTGGACACTACGGGGGGCGGACTTTTTGCTGGGGCTTTCGTGGATGTCTACGGGACTGTTGATAGCTTTAGCGGCATGGAAGGGGCGGCACCTCCTCAGGATTTTTCGATCAATGCAGGTAATGGGGATATCTATCTCGGGGGGTCGCTCGGTGATTCCGATTCGCTCGGTGCGATTGACTTAGACGGGCAGAGTCTCTCGTTGGGATTTAATTTTACGTTTTTCTCAGGGGTAAATATTGTTTCTCAAAGTTCAGTTGATATCGATGTGTTAGGCAGTTTTAATATTGGAGGGAGCAGTGGCATCACGGCGGACGGAGATGTTGGGATACATGCAAACCAGGCCGTTAGCTTTTTCTCGAGTGCGAACGGAATTGATGCGGGTAGCGGGGATATCAAAATTGTCACTGACTCTTTCGATCTGGCGGGAGGTACACTGAAATCCTCCGGACATCTGACGGTAGCGCCGGACACGTTTTTTGCGGCGATTAATATCGGTGTAGGCGCGGCTGAAGGGACGGGGCCGAATCCAACCCTGCAACTGACTGATCAGGAGATAGGAAGGTTTGAGAATGGTTTTCAGTCGATCACAATTGGTGATGCGGTTTCTGGCGCGGGTGCAATCACGGTGAATGAGGTCACTTTTAATGATCCCACTCTTCTTGCTACCCCTGGATTTGGGGGGAAGATTTTTGTGAATGGTCAGATCACAGGAGCGGATAATGCGTCGATCACTTTTGATGGCTCGGGTCCGATTGCGGGATTTGGACCTACTGCTACTACCTATTTTGCGGCGGATGTTGTGACGAACGGAAACGACATCACGATTGACGATGATGCCATTCTCGTAAACGACACGGTGCTGAACACGACGGGTGGAGGAATGGCAGCCGGAGCAAACGTGACGATTCTAGGCGAGGTTAACGGGGATTTTGAAGCGGTTGATTCTCCGCAGAGTTTGACGATCAATGCGGGAACGGGTGGGGTGATTACCCTGAATGATTCGGTGGGAGGAGATGATCGTTTCCTGTCAGGAGTCGGTAGCCTCGACCTTGATGCTAGATCAATTAATATTGGTAGTGGCCCCGGTTCCCCAGCTCGATTCGAACCGAAAATTTATATCAATTCGGAAGGGTCGATTACGGTGGACGTTCAGGAGAATTTCACTCTAGGAAATAACGGGGAGCTATTCGCTTTTGATGATATCACGATCAATGCGAATCAGGGGGCAACTTCCGGGACGGGTAACTTCAATGGTATTGACATTGAGGGTGCTATAAGTTCGGTCGATGGTGCAATTATATTGAGAGGGACTGCTGGCAATAGCGTGGGAAACTCGGGAGTTTTGATTCGGGATAGCACTGGAATCGTCGGTGACTTGCTGGTCACGATCGAGGGAACGGCGCAGCTAGCGGATGGAGCAGGAGTGGTGGTTGGGGCGCCGGTCAGGAGCCGTATTGCCGGGGTTCATGTCGAAACGAACAAGGGGTCTATTGTCATCGATGGTTCGCTCACGGCAAATACCTTTGTCGAATTGATTGGTTCGTCGACTGAAGATACTGAATTCATTTTGCCGAGTAATTTCGATATTGATTTAATTGATGGAGGCGGAGGAGGTCGGAATACGATTAACTTGTCGAATACGACTGACTCTCTCTATGTCGATCTGGGCTTTTCGATCATTGATTGGTTGTTTGTGGTAGCTGATGTCACAGTGAGCACTTTTGACGGAATTGATAATTTTGTTGGTGGTAGTGGAACCTATCGTGACATCTACGGCACAAGCGGGAACGATGTGATATCGGTCACGAGTGAGACCGGGGGATCGTTTGAGATTCCAGATGGAATGGGAACTCGCACGATGGACTTTTCCGGCTTCACCTTTATTGATGGCTGGGAGGGTGATGATCAGTTTGTGATTAATTCCGGGGTATCAAAGGTTTTCGGCGGAACCGTTTCAGGTGGAGACGGTAGCGACGATTTTCGGTTTGTTAGTGGATCAGTAAATGGCCTTGAAGGAGACGATCCCAACAACTGGATTCCTGGAGATGTCCCCGGCGCAGTGGATACGATGGATTACAGCGCGTTAGCGACTCAGGTCTCGGTCGATATCGGAGCGAGAACTGCGACGGGAGTCGTTAATTTTGCCAATGGCATTGAAATCTTTAAGGGCGGAGCTGGAACCAGCGACGAAATTACGGGGACTTCGGGTGGGGATGTTTTTACTCTCACCGGTGCGGGTGTCGGGACAATCTCAATCGGTATGGATAACCGAGTATTTAGTGGGTTCGAGAGTTTGAAAGGTGAAGGCGGGGCTGACACATTTGTGATGAATGGAGGATCGATTAGCAGCATCAATGGGGGAGCAGGCATGGATGTCGATGCCTTGGATTTCAGTAACCTGATGAGTCAGATTTCAGTTGATCTGGGTGCCGCTAGCGCAACGGGCGTGGGTTCATTCAGCGGCATCGAATCATTCACGGGTGGTTCCGGGACAATGGATGAGTTTACGGGGACTTCGGGAATGGAAGTGTTTTCGGTGACGGGCGCCGGCTCGGGGACGGTGAGCAGCGGGATGATGAATTACGGCTTCAGTGGGTTTGAAGGCCTGCGCGGTGAAGGCGGAGCTGACACATTTGTGATGAATGGAGGTTCTATCGGCAGTATCGATGGCGGAACCGGAATGGATGTTGATGCCTTGGATTTCAGTAATCTGATGAGTCAAATTTCAGTCGATCTGGGTGCCGCTAGCGCAACGGGCGTGGGTTCATTCAGCGGCATCGAGAATCTGATGGGGGGGAGCGGCGGAAGTGCTCTTTTTGGAACAGCTGGAGCTGATGATTTTACGATTAATTCAGCGAACGGAGGCACCGTGAGTTATCTAATGGGCGGGGGCTCGACCACCGCGGCTGTTGCGTTCACTGGTTTCGAAGAACTCTATGGTGTCGGGGGAGATGATGATTTCTTGCTCCAGCCGACTGGAACGATCGGAGCATTAAATGGAGGGAATGACCGGGACACATTGAATTTCAGCGCCTTTACGGCACCGATCACGGCAAACTTTGACGACGGCACTGCGACGGGAGTTGGAGAGATAGCTGAAATGGAAGTTATTATTGGAGGGGCCGGTTCTGATAATTTGATCGCTACTCCAGGCAACGATATTTTCACGATTACGGCTGATAACCAGGGGACCCTCAATTCTGGGGAGTTCTTTGATATTGAGAATCTTTTCGCTGGCGGGGGTTCCGATCAGTTTCTGTTTACCAACCAGGCGACGGTTTCATCAATTGATGGCGGCTTCGGCTTTGATTTGCTCCAGCTCGATGACAGGAATCTCACTGGAACCAACACTTACACGATTGGCACGAATACGATTTCGAGAAATCCCACCTATACTTTTTCTAAGCTCGAAGCACTTACGCTGTTACTGGGCAACGGTGATGACACCGTGGTTACCGCAGGAAATGGATTGGTGATCACTGTTGACGCCGGCGGAGGTATTGACTCATTAGAACTTACTCCAGCTCAGTTCATCACCACGAGTCCGATATCCATTGGTGGATCTACAATTTTTGCGAGTGGATTTGAAGGTCCTTTTGATCCTGTCATTCCATCTGTCCTGCCTCAACCGGGAGGGAATGGTCCTAACGGGGCACCTGGTTCGCAGGGTGACGGGGGAGAGCCTCCAACTGGTCCCGCTCCACAGCCACTTGCCGGCTTGACGAACAGTCTCGGTAGTGCGTTTTCTTCAATCGTGACGCAGACCGTAGTTCTCTCGGTGGGTGGCGGTCAGGCTGAAATTCAGGCACCAGTGAGCCTGGATGGAACGTATGCGGTGCCACCGCTTATTGTGGCTTCTAACCTTCAGACTAGCTTGCAGCCCTTGGCTTGGTCAGAGCTCGCTACCGCGATCGGGTTTGCCGGACCCATCGTTCTCGTTTCTAATGATGGACCTTTTTCTCTCGATCTCAGTAGTTTGCCTCCTGAACTGCTGGTTCCGATCCTCGAAGAAGGAATCAAATCTGAATCGCATCGGGAACTGTCGGCTGCGTTAGGGTTAACCCTTGTGATTCCGATCACTTCAATCGATGGAGTGATTTCCATGCTCGCCATTCCTGTTCCCGCGAATCCTGCTACCCTGGCCGTTTTGATGGAGCTAGTGGGACCTGAAGCATACTCTGAATTGACCTCTGCCCTTGGTGAGTAATAGTGGCTTCAGCTCAAATGACGTCTTTTATACATGGTGTTGGCTTATGCCGTCTGATGCGAACTCTGGTTTTGTTGGGGATTGTTGGTATGCAAACCTTGCATGCTCAGAATCGCCCGCTGGATCGTGCCGTCGAGACATGGAAAAAGGTCGTAGGAGTCGAGGAAGTTTCGGACGACTCTTCTTTGATTGACGATAGAAGAGAGGACGATCAGCCGGTCGCTGACTCGACGCCTTTGGGTATTGATATCAATGCGGTTCATCTGATTTCGGATCAAAGCATGGCCAGCATGTCTCCCGGGTTTGGTAGCGAGGTCATCGTGATTGATCCAGAGATCCCTGCTCCTGATGGCTTACGTGAGATAATCGAGCCCTTCATCGGAAAGCCTGCTTCGATGGCTCTGCTGGGTGATTTGGGAAAGGAAATAGTTGGTGCGTGGCGGGACAGTGATTATCCCTTGGTTGACGTTTATTTTCCGGAACAAAACATCACGGGAGGAAAGGTTCAGATCGTCGTTCGTGAAGCCCTCTTAGGGGAGAAGACAGCTGAAGGCTTTGTTTTTAGTCGGGAAGATTACCTCTTAGGGCAACTGAGGGTTGAAAGTGGGGACCGAGTCAATGCGCGAGTGGTCGAGGCCGATATTGACTGGCTTAATGAGAATCCATCCAGAGGCGTCAATTTGATCTACGAGCGAGGAGATGAGGATGGGACCACTGACATTGTTTTGGATGTGGATGAAGGCAGACGCCTTAAGGGCTACGCCGGGTTTGCCAACACCGGTATCAGCCAGACTGGAGAGAACGAATTTTCGATAGGGGCGAGTTACGGGAATGCCTTTCAAAAAGAACAGATTTTTGGGTACAATTTCACGACGGATGAGGATTGGGAATTTCTCTACGCTCATTCGATTTTCTATCAGGCATTTCTGCCCTGGCGGCACACCTTCGGAATACTCGGAGCCTATGTGGAAAGCAGTTCGAGGGTGCCCGGGACTGTTGGAGTGGATGGGGTGAGCCAGCAGTGGAGTGGTCAATATAGGATTCCACTGCAAAGGCCTGAGTCTCTCAGGGCGATGCGTCACTACATCACCTTTGCGTTTGATTACAAAACGACCGATACCGATCTGCTCTTTGGGGGAAGCAGCTTTTTTGGGACTGAGGTTGCGATTGGGCAGTTTCGCGGTGGTTATGAATTTTCGATTCCAGACAAACTGGGATTTACCAGGGTTTCGGCAGAGTTAGTCGTATCGCCGGGGAACATGTATGGGGGCAACGATGATGTCAGTTTTGCCACGTCGCGGCCCGGGTCAACGGCGGACTACGTCTACGGTTATGCTGAGATCGACAGGATCTTTAATCTGCCGAATGGTTTCCGGTTGGCGTTTGACGCTAAACTTCAGGCCACGAATGACCGGCTCGTTTCGACTGAGCAATTGCTGGCAGGCGGATATAACACCGTTAGGGGTTTTGATGAGAGCATCATTCAAGGTGATTCCGGCGTTGTGGGGTCGGTGGAGCTACTATCGCCTGAGTTCGATACTGGAGGGCCTTTAAACGGCATGCTGACTGCCTTAGCCTTTTACGATTACGCGGCTTTTGAAATTAGTGATCCGATACCTGGTGAAACCAGTCCGTCACTGCAAAGCGCTGGCCTTGGCCTAAAGCTTTCTCTCGGAGAATTAGGGTATGCCAGGGCTTCCTATGGCTGGGCTCTCGATGCGGCAGGAGTTGATCCTGCTTTCATCGACGATGGGAAATTCCACTTTGGAATGACGATCCTCTACTGAGGCTTTTAGGGGCGGCAGGGATGAAGGGCCGCCTCGGAGCAGATTAGTCGACCGGTTTTCCGGCGATCATATTCTCGATATTCTCCGCCGCTACCTCGGGATTCAGGTAAAATCCGTTGTATTCCACTACGCCTAAGGGGTTTACAATGACCCACCAAGGCGTTCCACCGGTTTTGTAGGCGGTATTTAAGCTGTGAAACCCTGGTGTTTTGGTGAGGTGACCGATAGGGATATCCAGATCAAATTTCTCGGCCGTGATTTCCAATTTGGCTTCTGTGTTGTCGGTGAAATCTTCGAAAGGTGTCTGAATGGCGAGAAAGGCGACCCCGTCACTGTCTCCGAACTTTTTAAGTAATTTTCGAAAAGTGGGAAAGGCTCTTTTGTGACAAGCGGGGCAGGTGTGCTGGAAAAACAGCATGACGACAGTTTTCCCTCTGAAGTCCGATAGCTCGAGTTCCTCTTTGCCTTCCGGTAGCTGAATCCAATGGGTGACGCCCAATTGAGGGGCTATTTCGCCCTGAATCCCGTCTGGCAGTTCCTGCGCTGCAATCTGATGATGAAATATTGCCGTTAGTAGCAACGCAGTGATCAAGGTGAATCTCATAAAAGGTGTGGACGAGGAACCAAGGCAAGACTGACACATTATTGCGTCCTTGCGATTGAAAAAATGCTTCTTATTCTGATGGTAATGAAAAGTTTACTCGGCCTTCTACTTCTTTCGACCTTTTTTGTTAATACGATCATTGCTAAAGATCCTGAGAGAAATTTGAAAGGATTTGAGGTAATTTATGATGGCAGTGATCTTTCAAAGCTGAAAACCAGCGGAAACTGGAAGATTCAGGACGATGGGTCGCTTTATCTTCAACCCAGGGACGGTGAATCGGGGTGGACCAGGTATCATCACTACCTTTGGCTGATCGAGGGCTACAAGGATTTTGTTTTTGAGTTTGAATACAAGCACCTTGAGGCTGGGAACTCAGGTCTGTATTTCAGGGCTTCTGATGAGGCGGATCCTGTGAATTCGGGTTTTGAAGTCCAAATCATGGATTCAACAGGTAAGGCTGACGAAGAGATGGGGCACCATGACCTCGGCGGGGTGATCAAAACAAAAGGGGCATCAAAAAATGCAGGGAAGCCAGCTGGTGAGTGGAATCTCATGAAGGTAACCCTTAAGGGGACTCACCTGAAGGTGGTTCTCAATGGGATAACGGTGCAGGATTTTGATCTTGCTGCCGAGAAGCCCGAAGACAAAGATTTGGCTGAGGAGGGTTTGATTGCGATTCAGGATCATGGATTGCCATTTTGGGTTCGGAACCTCAGGATAAAGCGCTTGTAGAGTAGGATTGAGGCCATTCGGGCCAAAGAGCTTAAAATGGCGTTTAACTGACCTGCTAATTTGCCCGTTGCGATTTTCTCAATCCCCGACAGGTTACCCATCCACCAACCATACCAATTGTGCCCGACTCATTAACCATCGCCAAGACCTGCGCCAAGTACGCTGAAGAGATTCAAGCCGAAGATATTGTGATCCTCGATCTTCGGGGGATTTCTTCACTGGCAGACTATTTTGTGATTTGCAGCGGGACTTCAGTTCCCCACCTCAAAGCTGTCAGCCGCGATATTCGCCACAAGACGGAAAATGAGATCAAAGAAGCGCCGAGATCGTCAGAAGGAGAAGCTTCGAGTCTGTGGCTAGTGCTCGATTACGTTGATGTGGTTGTTCATATTTTTCACGAAGACCGACGCTACGTCTACGCTCTCGAAGACCTTTGGTCTGAGGCTCCGAGAGTTGATCTCGATTTTCTGCCCACTAGGGATTCTGAAACTTCAGAGAGTTGATCGATGAGAATTGAGGTGGTGAACACTGGTACCGAGTTACTGCTCGGGAAGGTTGTCAATACTCATGTCAGCTACTTCGGGCAGGAACTGTTTAAGCTAGGGCTGCGAGTTCAGAGGCAGACAACGATTCCGGATGGAGATGATATTCGTGAAGTGCTGGAGTCCGCCTTCTCTCGATCGGACGCCATATTGATCACAGGTGGCCTTGGCCCGACCAGTGACGACCTGACTCGTGAAATCGTTGCTGATATGCTGGGTCGAGAGCTAATTCTCGATCAAGGAATTCTTGAGGAACTAAACGAATTTTTTAAGCTTAGGGGGCTTTCTCCTGATCGGACCAATGACAGGCAGGCCATGGTGCCGGAAGGGGCTGAGGTATTAGTCAATCCGCATGGTACTGCTCCCGGGCTGTATGTTCCTGCTTCGGAAGTTGATAAGTCGCCTCATTTGTTTCTTTTACCTGGCCCGCCGAGGGAGTTGAAGCCGATGTTTAAAGATTTGGTCTACCCCCGGCTTGCAGAGATGGGGGCATCGGATGGAGCCAGTGGAGTCTGGCATAATTTTCGCATCTATGGAGTGGGTGAGTCATCCATCGCAGGCAAGCTAGACCCGATGTTTGAAGCTGACCCTGATGTGGAACTCGGATACTGCGCTAGATTGGGAGAAGTTGATGTCAGATTGATAGGCTCTCCGGAGGCGGTGGATTCGGCCGCCGCGAAGGTACGAGAAATTTACGTCCACGATATTATTGCAGAAGCTGAAGATCCCATTGAGAAGGTGGTGGTCGATTTGCTTTGTGAACGTGGCGAGACCGTAGCGACTGCTGAAAGTTGTACCGGAGGTCAGATTGCGAGCACGATCACCAATGTCCCGGGTTCCAGCCGTATAATCGAGCGTGGGTATATCACCTATGCCAATGAGGCTAAGACGGATGTTCTTGGAGTGGATTCGGAATTGATAAGGGAACACGGCGCCGTGAGCGCCGCTGTCGTGAAAGCAATGGCGGAGGGATGCCTCAAGGTGAGTGGTGCGGATCATGCCATCGCAGTGAGTGGTATCGCAGGACCTGATGGGGGGACCGATGAGAAGCCCGTCGGAACAGTCTATTTGGCAATAGCTAGCAGTTTGAATGAAACGTTTGTAAAACGATACTTCAGCCCGACGGATCGTATCAGTTTCAAACTACGAATTACCCGGTTGGCCCTCGACTTTTTGAGAAGAAGACTTCTGGGGTTCCCTCTCGATTAATTGGAAGGAAGGGTGTAAGATTTTCTTTAACTAAGGCTCAGGACAGGGCGATATAGTAAGCCGTAAGGCAAGCCGTAAGAATGGTAATTCGCATTGGTCATCGATTTGAAAAAATTACTGGGATTCGTATTCTGGTATTTGGTTTTCTCGTGGCGCTTGTCTCCGTTCAGTCAGATGGGCAGATCTTTGGTGGCGATGGATTGTTCAATCGCAAAACAAAGGCTCCGGAGGGGAGAACCGTTGACGAAATCGGTGTTCCAATTCCTGTTTCGGGGCGGGTTGAGGCCCTTCGTGGGCACGAAGTGATATTCGAAATCAGATCAGAGACGAAAACTCCCGGGGCGACGGTTGAGTTTTTGATCCGAACTTTTCCATCGGCCGGAAAGATTGTGTCGTTGGTGAGCAACCCAAATGACAGGTCAAAAGCAATCGTAACGTATTACGCAGATCCCAATTCGGGGGCGACCAAGGATGCGTTTGCTTTTGCGGCGAAATACCGCGGTGGGAGGTATTCCACGGCGGTGAGGTATGACATTGATCTGGTCGATCACAAGTCGGACATTCTCGTTTCGGATGAGCTCGACTTCGGTTCAGTGATGATCGGAGATGAAGCGGTAAAGGAGGTCACTGTAGTAAACTCAGGGAACGGTTCGTTTTCACGGCAGATTTTTGCTTCTCCACCGTGGCATATTGTGGACCCCGCCGGTGGCAAACTGATGATAGGTCCAAATGGGCGCTATCGAGTTAAAATTGCGTTTCGTCCGGAACTGAGCGGTAAGACGAGTTATTTCCTGAATTTCAGCCGAAGCAAACTTGGCACCACGAAATTGGAGGGAGAGGGCATCGATTCGTTCTCGGTAGTGTCAGAGGAGTTGGAACTCGTGATGGATGAAGAGACTGGTCAGAGAATCGGTGAATTCATTTTGATGAATCACAGTGACAAACCTTTTAGAGTTGAAGCAAGAGCTAGTTCAAGGATTCAGAATAGTTTGGGAAAAACTTATTTCCTGTCTCCTGGAAAGGAATCTCGATTCCCCGTTAAGTTGGAGCGGACCGATACGGCCCCTTTTGACGGGATGATACAGTTCAGTTTAAAGAGCGGATACACAAAGACCGCCAAAGTCGTCGCAAAAGTGGTCCCGGGGAGAATCGGCGTGAGCGTGCCGAACTCTCTGGCTTCTGATGTGGTTAATTTTGGGCAAGTTGCGGCGGGACGATCAACTGAGCGGCAGATAACGTTGACCAATCACGGAGGGGTTGCGGTTCCGTTGGAGTTCCATATCCCTGAGCCATTTCGGATGTTGACCGACCCCGGGCCAACTCTCGGATCACTATCATCGGTAAATATTTCGATTGGGCTGTACCCTGCAATAAGCCGTCGTGGGTTGGTCGATGCTACGATGAATGTTTATTCCACGAAGAATACGGTACCTGTTCGTTTGTTAGGGAATGTGATTCGGTCAAAGGACGGTTCCGAAAATACGACGGCTTCGTTGAGAGAAACGGGCGACCCATTAGCTGGATTGAGATTGAGCGCTGGGCCAAGACCTAAGTCGATATCGTCAGGTCCCGATCTTGCCAAAGATTCCAAGAAGGTTCCTGATTTCGTTAACTATGGAGAATTAATCACTCTCGCTTTGGAAGGGGGAAACAGCGGCTTATGGTATGAATATTTGGACGAGGAGACTGTGGAGGCGATGACCACTCCATCGGGGGCCGTCGCGATCCCTGTCCTGCAGAGGAATTATAGCGACAGCTTGAGAAGTCCAGAGGATCTGACTGTGGTGGATGCCGATGGAAATTCGGTAACGATTGGCTGGACTGCGCCCCGGGATTCGGGGCTATGTCATTTTGAGGTGGAACTACTTGGGGCAATGACTAGCCCGGAATTGAATCAATCCGTTTCAGTGTGGGAGAAATACGGAGTGGTTAGATATGAGCGAATTGGTCGACTGGTGAAAGCAACGATCGGAAACTTGCCTTCGAAGTCCGGGCATGAAGTTCGAGTGTTCATGGTTGATGAAACGGGACGCAGTTCGTTTCCCTCAGAAGTGATGGCGCTTGAAACCGAATCGCCCATGAATCGGCTCTTCCTCTACCTCATTGTGGGGGTAGTAGCGGTCGCGCTAGGTTTTGGAGTTACTAAGGTGCTTCGGAACCGGCGGCCAAGGGCTGCCCAATCCGATACCGTGAAGTAAGGTCTTATACCATTTCGATGGTGAAACTGGTGGAATGGCTGAGTCGAACCTTTTCTAACGCCAGGGGCTGCGAAGGCGCCCCGCGGGGGCCGCAACTGAGCAGGAACAACGCGATTGGAAAGGTTTGGCCAGCGTCCCAACACTTCCGCGAAGCGCTCACTCCCCCCCCTAATAGCCCCTTCATTCCTCAAATTTCACTGTTGAGGTGGTATTATTTTGCGCTGGATCTAGAATTTAGGCATTCGTCACACATTTCATCACCATTAGAGGTGACGCGGAATTCAAGATCTGGATTTGTTTTGTCGTTAGCACCGCAAGATTCACAGGTGTGAAATGCCTCGTGTTGCGGGGTTCCCGCCTCTTGAAACCTATGTTGGCGAACGGCTGCCTCGCTGTTTTGTTTGAATTCGGAGAAAAAGCTCGGGAAAAAGGTGAGAGCGTAGGGAAGCAGTCCGGAAAAAACGACAATAGCTGCGAGAAGCGGTGCAGGGCTTAGGAAAAAGATAGAGGCAAGAAAAGCGGCATCAGCCCAGCCGAGCCATTTCGCTTTGATCGGAATGATGGCAAAGAGATTGATGATCTGATTCGGGAATGCCGAGGCGAATGCTAGAAAAATCACTGAAAAGAGAATGGTGCTCATGAGCGGACCTGCTCCGCTCGTTGCTGGAATCATTCCCACAATATCAAGGCAAGCCACGGTTCCGAAGACGTAGGTATTGAGCCGAAAACTTCCCCATTCTCCTTCGAGGCTGTCTCCGATGAAGAACATAAACCTCACCATAATGAAGACAAAAAGAACTGAGATAATGGAAGTCGAGCCTGGTTCAATGAGTGGAAAAAGCGTCCAGGATATCAATCTCCAGACTTGGCCCGAAAGGATCGCCTCGCGGTCAAAGGTGATCCAGGTCACAAATTCAGGAGAAAAGAGGGAAAGGGCCCAGGTCATTGCCTGAAAGCCTGCCAACCAGCGGATCAGTTGGGGCAGGACCATTCGCCCGAGGGAACGCTCAAGTTTGTCTAGGATTTGGTTCCCCGCTTCGTGGATCATGGAGGAAGGTCGGGAGGATTGAGCGGATATCAAATGACAAGTTGGATTATGACAAGTTGAAGAATTGACTTCGGATTCAATATGGCGAAAGTCATGCTCGATGTTTGATTCACCACTTCACAAGCGACATATCGAGTTAGGGGCCAGGATGGCTCCGTTCGCAGGCTGGCAGATGCCCATTCAGTATGAAGGGATTGTGGCGGAACATCGCGCTGTACGTGAGAATGCAGGGGTATTCGATATTTCCCACATGGGTGAGTTCGAGGTCAGCGGTCCTGGCTCTGGCGCTTGGCTCAATAAGCTGCTGACGAACGATCTAGGCGATCTGAATGACGGGGAGGGGCAATACACTCTGATGCTGAATCAGGCAGGCGGAGTGATCGATGATTTAATCATTTATCGGCTCAGCGAGGACTGCCACTTTTTGGTAGTGAATGCGGCCAAACTCGATGAAGACGCGGAATGGCTGAGACGTCATGTCACCGAAGGAATCGAATTCGTTGATCGAAGCGCTGAGTTTGGGGCGATCGCTGTCCAGGGTCCTTCGGTTGTTGAAATTTGGAATCAAATCGAACCCGGACACGAATTGCCAGCCCGAAACGGGATTCTGATTAGAGCTGATGGTGTGGTGTTGTGCCGGACAGGCTACACCGGCGAAGATGGTTTTGAGTTGTTTGCGCCACCGGAAGCGATCAGTAAGTGGTTCGACACTTTTCTAGGTGCGGGAGCAGTCCCTTGTGGATTGGGTGCTCGAGATACGCTGAGGTTGGAAAAAGGCTACCCGCTAAATGGTTCGGACCTGGATCCCATTCACACTCCTCTCGAAGCGGGACTGGGCTTTTTTGTGAAGATGGGCAAAGAAGACGGATTCATGGGGTGTGATGTGTTAAAAGCCCAGGCTGAGGCCGGTCTTACCCAACGGCTGGTGGCAATCGCTCTTCAGGGAAAAGCCCCGCCGCCCCGTCATGGCTACGAGATTCGCAACGCTGATGGCAGTGAAGTGATTGCCGAGTTGACGAGCGGCTCACTCTCACCCTCTTTGGGAATCGGTATTGGAATGGCCTACCTGCCTGTCGACCAGGCAAAAATCGGAACTGAAGTGTCGGTGGCTGTTCGGGATAGATTATTTCCCGCGAAGGTTGTGAAAAAGCCGTTTCTTAAATAACATCGATTGCGAGACGCTTAGAATTTGTTTTGTTGAGCCGATAATTCATGAATGTTCCAGATCATCTAAAATACTCCGAATCACACGAATGGGTCGATGATTCATCCGCCGAGTCGGCCAAGGTGGGTATCAGTGACCATGCTCAGGCTGAGTTGACCGACGTGGTCTACCTTGAGTTGCCAGAAGTAGGACGTGTTGTCAGTAAAGGAGAGGCGATCGCAGTGATCGAATCGGTTAAAGCGGCGAATGATCTCTATTCTCCGGTTAGTGGCGAAATCGTAGAGGTTAACGAGGCGCTGGCAGAGGCTCCTGAACCGGTCAACGAAGATCCCTATGGTGAGGGATGGATGATCAAAGTGAAATTATCTGATACCTCGGAAGTGGAAGGTCTCATGAACGCAACTGCATATCGTGAGACCCTCTCCTGATTCTAATCCCGCCTTTTCGGCGCGGCACATAGGGCCATCTCCTTCGGAGCAGGCGGATATGTTGCAGGCGTTGGGGAAGTCCTCGATGGAGGACCTGATCTCTGAAGTGGTGCCCCTGAGCCTGCTTCAGACGACTGCGTTGGACCTGCCTGCTGCTCTCAATGAGACATCCGCGTTGGCTCGGTTGAAAAGTATTTTTAGCGAGAATACCGTAAGGCAGCCTTGCATCGGTCGCGGCTATTACGGGACCTTAACACCTTTGGTGATCCAGCGGAATGTGCTTGAAAACCCAGGCTGGTACACTGCCTATACGCCGTACCAGGCAGAGATTTCGCAGGGGCGCCTTGAGGCTTTGTTAAACTTTCAGACGCTCATTTGTGAGCTGACCGCTATGCCGGTCGCCAATGCGTCGCTTTTGGATGAGGGGACCGCGGCAGCTGAAGCGATGGCTTTGGCGGCAGCGACGAAACCGAAAGGGAGGAAGTTCTTAGTTAGCGATGATTGTTTTCAGCAAACGATTGATGTTCTACAAACTCGCGCCGAACCGATCGGGATTGAGTTGATCGTCGGAAACATCGATGAAGTTGATTTCGCGGAAATTGGCGATGATCTCATTGGGTTATTACTGCAATATCCAGGTGACTCCGGTGAGGTCAGGGATCATCGGGAACTTGTCTCGATGTGTCATGGTGCCGGAGGCATTGTCGTAGTGGCTGCGGATCTGCTTGCACTGACTTTATTAAAACCGCCGGGTGAATGGGATGCCGACATTGTGGTGGGAAGTGCACAGCGATTTGGCGTTCCCCTCGGATTTGGTGGCCCCCATGCGGCCTTCATGGCATGCACCGATAAGCTGAAGAGAAGGCTGCCTGGGCGCCTCGTTGGAGTTTCTCGAGACATTGCCGGGAAACCGGCATTGCGTCTTTCTCTCCAAACGAGAGAGCAGCATATTCGTCGTGAAAAAGCGACATCCAACATCTGCACTGCTCAAGTTCTTCTGGCGGTCATGGCAGGCTTTTATGCGGTCTATCATGGTCCGAACGGGCTCAGAGAAATCGCTCGGAAAATCAGCAGAGTGACAGATGAATTTGCAGAGGAGCTCAAGAGCAAAGGTTACTCACTTCGGGACGCGGATCGATTCGATACGGTGACCTTTCAGGTGAATGCTGAACAGCAGGAACAAATTTTGCGCCGCAGCGGCGAACTGGGGCTCAATATAAGAAGCGAAGAGAGCGGCCTTATTGGAGTTTCGTTTGATGAGTCGCTGATTGAGTCCGGACAGTGGACGCAGGTTTTTGACCTTTTCGAATTGAGCTCAGGTTCGATTGGAGAAGATGTCGTCGCTTATCCTGAAGGGTTAAGCCGTGAGTGTGATTATTTGAATCAATCCGTGTTTAATCGCTATCACACCGAGACGGAGATGCTTCGTTACATTCGACGTCTCGAGGACAAGGACATAGCGCTCAATCGGAGCATGATTCCTCTCGGGTCGTGTACCATGAAATTGAATGCTACCGCGGAAATGATTCCGTTGAGTTGGGAATCAGTTTCCGGAATGCATCCGTTCGCACCGGAGGAACAGACTCAGGGATATCGGATGATGATAGCTGAGTTGGAAGCGTGGCTCGCCGAAATCACTGGATTCCATGCCGTCAGCGTACAGCCCAATGCTGGATCTCAGGGGGAGTATGCTGGGTTGTTGGCTATTCGCCGCTATCACGAAGACAAAGGCGAGGCTGAACGCGATGTTTGTCTGATTCCCATGTCTGCGCACGGCACTAATCCCGCCAGCGCTGTCATGGCAGGGTTCAAAGTGGTTCCAGTGGCCTGTGATGAGGCAGGGAATATCGATGTCGATGACATCCGTCAGAAAGCAAAAGACCATTCCGGCCAATTGGCTGCCTTGATGATCACCTATCCGTCAACGCACGGAGTTTTTGAGGAAAGCGTCTCCGAGATTTGTGATTTGATTCATGCAAACGGTGGCCAGGTCTACATGGACGGGGCGAATATGAATGCGCAGGTAGGTCTCGCGTCTCCAGGCTCGATTGGGGCGGATGTCTGCCACCTGAATTTGCACAAGACGTTTTGTATCCCTCATGGTGGTGGAGGCCCAGGCGTGGGGCCCATCGGAGTGGTAGAGCATCTTGAACCTTTTTTGCCGGGCCATTCGCACTGGTCTGCCAATAGCTCCCATGCGGTGAGCGCGGCTCCCTACGGTAGTGCCAGCATTCTCACGATTTCGTGGATGTACATCGCCATGATGGGGCCACTCCTGAGGCAAGCAAGCGAGGTGGCTATTTTGAACGCCAACTACATTGCTGAGCGCCTCGACGGCTATTTTCCAGTGCTCTACCGCGGGACAAAGGGGAGGGTCGCGCACGAGTGCATTATTGATGTGAGGGATTTTAAGGACAGCGCTGGAATCGATGTTGAGGACATCGCAAAGCGTCTCATTGACTATGGGTTTCACGCTCCGACGATGTCGTGGCCAGTGCCGGGAACATTGATGATCGAGCCTACTGAAAGTGAATCGAAAGGTGAGCTTGATCGCTTTTGCGATGCCATGATTCAGATTCACCGTGAAATCGAGGCAATCATCTCGGGGCAATCGGATTCCGAAGATAACCCTTTGCGCCGGTCGCCCCATACCGCTGACTCGCTTCTCGTGAGTGAATGGAGCCATTCTTATTCCAGAGAGGAAGCTGCCTATCCATTGGAATGGGTGAAGGCTTCCAAGTTCTGGCCACCTGTTGGTCGAATTGACAATGTGTTTGGGGACCGAAATCTGGTCTGTACCTGCGAAGGGATGGATGCCTACCAATGATGAAATAGTTGGATTCGCAGCGATGAAAGATATTTCGCCGGCGGATTTTCCGAACAATTGGGAGCCTAACATGGTTGCCAATTTGGTCTTCCTGACAAGAGGGGACGAAGTTCTTCTGATTCACAAAAAGACCGGCTTAGGTGCTGGCAAAATTAATGGCCCCGGAGGAAAAGTTGAACCGGGCGAGACAGCGATGGAGGCGGCTGTTCGGGAGGTCGAGGAAGAACTTCATGTGACACCTTCGAATCTTTCGCAGGTAGGCGATCTCCATTTTGACTTTGTCGATGGGCTACGGCTTTATTGCACCGTGTATTTAGGGCAGGAGTTTGTGGGGACGCCTACGGAAACCCGAGAGGCTATACCTGAGTGGTTTCGGTTCGATAATATTCCCTACGACCGGATGTGGGCGGACGACAGGCACTGGCTACCTCACATGTTGGAGGGGAAGCAATTTCGGGCCTGGTTCAAATTCGATGGAGAGGAAATGCTCACCCGCGAGGTTGTTTTCGATACCTAATACCATCTCAACAGTGTCACTGTAGGAATATGGTTTTTGGGGGGATAGAGCACTTTGTGGATGCGTTAGGACGCTGGCCAAATCTTTGCCATCGCTGTTTTCCTGCTCAGTTGCGATGCCTGCGGGGCGGCCCCCCCCCGCATCGTGCGCTTCGTAGCGCCGTGCGCTTCGTAGCGCCGTGCGCTTGAGAAGGTTCGACTCAGCTATTCCACCATTTTCGCCATCGAAATGGCAGGCGATTACTTAGGCTCTTTCGTCTTTTTTGGCTTCCGCTTTACCACTTGTTCTCCTCCGAACTCGAGCGCATTGGCATCGAGAAATTCCAGAGACGGCCTTGGACTTTCGACCCCATTGTCTGGAATCTCGAGGCGGGCTGTCCAGGCAACACCGTTCAGCACTGTTTTGCGAAAGCTATCGTCAGTCCAATTCGAATGGTAGTGGAGGCCAGTGAATCCGAATCCGCGTCCGTCGTTGTAGTCAGGGCCTCTCTGATAGGCCCAGGCAACATGCTGGGGATCACCTGCCGCTACCGCTTTGCGGACATCCGGGTTTCCAGAGTGAGCTCCATCGGGTCTCACCATGGTTTCTTCTGGAGCTACGGCTGAAAGGATTGGGCTGATACCGCTCATGTCGCCGATGAATCGCATGTGGAAATACCACTCGTCGTCGACTTTAAATGGCTTAACGCCACGGGCTGCCGGGTGATCAGAAAAGGTGGTGAACTGAGCAACCCAATGTGGATTGACCGACCAGTCTGTTTCGAAATAGCCCCCCATCCAGTTGAGCATTCCTTTGCCGCTCGGGCCGATCGGAACTTCTACCGCAAAGTGAAGGCATGCGATTCCTGCACCGGTTTTCATCACCTTGTCGAATTCAGCAACGTGGTTGTTTACTAAATGCTTGCTGCTACCGGAACAAAAGAAAACAACGGTGTCAGCGTCTTGGAAAAAGCTTTCTGGGTCGGTTGGCCATTCGATCGAGAACCGAGTTTCGACATTTGCGTCCGGGTAGGCCTCTTTCAGCCATTGCCCGATCAATTGAGACCCGGCAGAATATTCATGCTTACCAAATCCGTGTGATGTCTGATGGGAAACAAAACAGAGAACGGTTTTTTCATCATTCTCCGGCGCTGCCTCGGCTAGTGGCAAAGTGGCGAGTGAAGTGATGAAGCCGACCAGTATAGCGATTGAGGCTAGACTTGAAGACGGTGAACGGAAGTATTCAGAAGATGACATTGTTTAATTGTTCCCGTATTCGGAGTCGGGTCAAGTCATCCACATGGCGGATTGATGCAGGGCTGGGGATAGATCCTAGGTGTGGCGGTTAGCATGATAAAATGATGCAATTATTGGAATGGCGGGAGTTTGTGATTTCCGCGAAACTCGAATCGTGATGAATCAGGGATCTATTGAGTTTACCAAGCCGACTTCTGCAGCATATGCGAGGATGAAGTCAATTCTGTTCGCCCCCTTTGAAGCGGATAAGTGGTTTGTTCTGGGCTTTACGGCATGGCTCGCGACCCTAATGGAAGGGGGTGGCTCATCCGGAGGTCAGACAAGCTACAATGAATCGGGCACGGATGAAATGGATGAGACTTTCGAAACAGTTTCGAACTGGATTGGTGAAAACCTAGAGTTGGTGATCGGGTTGGGCGCTCTGATTCTGGTCATTGTGATCGCCGTGAGCTTGGTGCTCTTTTGGGTGAGTTCCCGGGGGAAATTCATGTTTCTGGACAACGTGATCCATAATCGGGCACTGGTGAAGCAGCCCTGGGCGGAGTTTCGAGAGGAAGGGAATTCACTCTTCCTGTTCTTTGTGATTTTCCTCGGCATCGTCACTACCGTCGTTCTGGGATTGGCCGGAGGGTTGGTTGCTTTGCTCTACGGTACGATGAATGGCGACGACGTAAATTGGACTGTTACGGTAGTGGGATTTTGCGCAGGTATCGGTGGATTGCTGTTTCTCGTGATTGTCGTTGCCTCCTACGTGGGCACTCTGCTTGAGGACTTTGTCATTCCCCTGATGCACCGCGATCGTCAGAAGGTTGGGGCGGCTTGGAGGCAGGTGATGGCTTTGCACTGTGAGCGAACCCTTTCGTTTGTTCTCTACTTTCTCTGGAAGATTCTGATTGGCCTTGGAGTAGGCATCTTGATCGTCGCATTCGTCTTTGCGACGTGTTGTATTGGGGGCATTCTAATCGCGATTCCCTATCTAGGCGCTGTGGTCTTATTGCCGGTCTATGTTTTCATGAGAGCCCTTGGACCGGAATTTTTAAGCCAGTTCGGCCCGGGCTATGATCTCTGGCCGGGACCGGATCAGCTGGAGACTGCCGGGTATCCGGAGTGACTCCAGGAGCAATGCGTGAAAATGACGGTCGAAGCTTGAGCTACTCGGCTACCAATTTTGCAATCTTCTGGAAAATGGCAGATGACCCGTTGGCGACTTCTTTTCCGTCACCGTCTACCATCGTATAAAATGGGACCACAGAGCGAGTATGGTATTCGGCAAGATCGCTGCGCTTGACGTCATCCGGCAGAACGGTGAGCCAGGGAAAGCTTTCTGCAGTTGCCCAGTCCTCCGCATCAGAGTCGGAGCTATCCTGAGAAATGTGAATAAAGGCGACCTTGTTGTTGTCGGCGACTGTTTCGTTGTATTTCTCCACCAACTGTGGAGCAGAGGCTCGGCAGGGGCCTCACCACGAAGCCGAATAATAGAGGATGTAGTATTCCGGCGTCTTAGCAACCTCCGCACGTTTGAATCGATTTCCTTCAAGGCGGTGTAGCTTGGCGTCGAGCACCTTTTTTCCGACTACAGAAGACGCCAGAACTTCCTCGGGCTTCGGAGCATTCTGTGCAGTTTCCCATTCCTTGAGAAAAGTTGCGTCCGCATCCGAAAGTTTTTCTTCTTGGAAGGCGAGAACCCGACCGGAGATCAGTACTGAGACTGTCTTGGTGGACGCATCATAAGAGCGGATTTCTCCTTCAAACGATTTCGATCCATCCGCACTTGTCCAAGTGCGGGCACTGACGGTTGATGCGATCGCTCCAGAAAGAGCTATCGCCAATAATTGGCTCTTCATCAGGATTGAATATCACGAAATGCCCTTGTTGTAGCAAGATATATCGACGATTTCACAGTCTTTGATGGTTCCCTTTGCTGCAAAGGTCTAGGCTTTGCTTGTCGGGAAGCCCATATCAGGCTATGTCAAAAATTCACACATCAGGAGAGGATCGCCAGCCATCCCGCTTCTAGAATCAATTTCCGAAAACTTTGAAAAAATTCCGCCACACCAAAATGATTGCGACGCTGGGACCAGTGACGCAATCGAAAGAAATGCTGTCAAAATTGATTCTGGGAGGGGTTGATATTTTGAGGCTCAATATGGCCCACGCCTCTCATCAGTGGGTCAAGGATGCCATGTGGTTCATCCGTGAAGTCTCCGAAGAAGTAGATCGGCACGTCGCGGTCATGATGGATGTGAAGGGGCCCGAAATTCGAACGGGCCTGGTGGATTCGCCAATTCCCCTGGAAGCTGGTAGTGGGGTTGAGTTTTACATCGAAGGGGCTGAGCCGACTGGTGATCTGCCCTCAGTAACCGTCAACTATTCAGGATTGCCCAATGAGGTGAATGTTGGCGATACGGTTCTCGTCGACAGTGGACTGATCCAACTAAAGGTTTTGTCCAAGGATGAGAGCCGAATCAGATTCGAAGTCCTGACGAAGGGAGAGTTAGGGTCGAGACGACATATCAATCTTCCGGGAATTCAGGTCAAACTTCCGGCCCTGACCCGAAAAGATGAGGATGATTTGAGAGCAGGCGTTGAAGCGGGGATCGACTTCGTGGCCTTGTCATTTGTTCGCGAAGCAGGTGATGTGAAAATTTTGAGACACTTTCTTGATGGGCTAGGATCAAAAGCTAGAATTATTGCCAAGATTGAAGATCAGGCCGGTGTGCGCAACATGGAGGAGATTGTGCGAGAGTCTGACGGAGTGATGGTAGCCCGCGGTGATCTTGGGATCGAAATTGACTATCATCAACTGCCTCTGGTGCAGTCGGAGTTGATTCGTGCCTGCCAGGCTGAAGGAAAGCCCGTCATCATTGCCACCCACATGCTGGAATCCATGATTCATTCACCGATCCCGACAAGGGCAGAGGTTTCGGATGTGTCGCATGCCATTCGTGAGCAAGCTGATGCTATCATGCTTTCGGGCGAAACAACGACTGGTGAGTATCCACTGGAATCGGTTGAAGTATTCAAAAACATCATCAACAGCATCGAGCCATCGGTCGATCAGACTTTGAATAAGCTGATCCAGTTGAAAGAGCCGAAATCGAAAATGTTGCGTTCGGCCGCTGTCCTCGCCCAGGAGTTGGACCATTCCGGGATCGTTGTTTTTACGCGAAGTGGATTTCTGGCGTATGTGTTAGGCGCGTTACGACCGCATGGAGTCCCGATTTACGCTTTCACAGATGAGGAGCCAATATTCAGGCAGCTACTTTTGCCGTGGGGGGTGGAACCTTTTCTGATCGAATTCTCTGAGGATCCAGAAGAGACGATCCAAGATGCTTTTGGTAAACTGGAAGAAGGTGAGTGGGTCGAGTCAGGCTCGTGGCTCGTTGTGATCACTAATGCTCTGGCGGATGACAAGATTATCGACACCCTTCAATTGCGACAGTTGAAGGAGAGTTAGGGTTTTTTCGGAGGATTTAAAAGATCTGGGGCACGATCATTTCGGATTTAACCGGGTGTCTGTGGTAGTCCGGGTAGTGTTTTCTAGGCGGTAGTTCCACAGTGGTCTGCTTGACTTCCTGGTAGGGAATTTGATCGAGAAAGTGGCTGATGCAGTTGAGCCGGGCTTTCTTTTTGTCGTCTGCGGGGACGACCCACCAGGGCGCTTCTTTTATGTTGGTTCGTTCCAGCATAATTTCTTTCGCTGCAGTGTAGTCTTCCCAGCGTTTGCGGGATTCCAGATCCATGGGGCTGAGCTTCCAGCGTTTGAGCGGGTCATGGATGCGGGAAGAGAAGCGAAATCGCTGCTCCTCATCTTGAATTGAAAACCAGTATTTGATGACTCTGATTCCAGAGCGCACCAGCATGCGTTCAAACTCCGGGGCGGCGCGAAAGAATTCTTCGTATTCTTCATCAGTGCAGAAGCCCATCACTTTCTCGACTCCGGCCCTGTTATACCAACTTCGGTCAAAGAGGACGATTTCGCCTCCTGCGGGCAAGTGCGACACGTAGCGCTGAAAGTACCATTGAGTTTTCTCCCTGTCGTTTGGGGCAGGCAAAGCTGCCACTCGGCACACCCGGGGATTGAGGCGTTGTGCGAATCGGCTGATCGCTCCACCTTTTCCGGCGGAATCTCTCCCTTCAAAAACGACTACGATTTTCTCCTTTGTATCGACGACCCAGTCCTGCAGTTTGACTAGTTCTACCTGGAGCCGGAGAAGTTCGCGGAAATATTGTCGGCGGAAGTCTCGAATCTCAGAAACATCGCCACTTTCCAGTTCGTGTTCTTCAGCGAGTTCGCCTAACTGAATTTCCAATTCTTCATCAAAATTATCGGTGAACTCTTCTCGAATTCGGCGGAACAGGGCTTCTTCATCCATGACCCTGAACATGAAGAGAAACAGGGGATTATAACAAGAGCAAAATCGGTGGAGATTTCGTCAGATAGATTGATAGAGCGGCTAGTGCCCTATTTTTGGGCTGCTATTTCAGCAGCTTCGCCCGCTCAATCGCACGCATCATGCCCTTGGCTTTATTAACCGTCTCGTTGTATTCATTCTCCGGGACTGAGTCTGCGACAACCCCAGCGCCCGCTTGCACATAGGCCTTTCCGTTTTTGAGGACGACCGTACGGAGGGCGATACAACTGTCATGGTTACCGTCGAATCCGAAGTAACCAACCGCGCCTGCGTAGGCACCCCGCTTGGAGCATTCAAACTCATCGATGATCTGCATGGCTCTCACTTTAGGGCTTCCGCTGACAGTGCCGGCCGGAAAGGTCGCACGCATGACGTCGTAGGCACTCTGATCCTGACGGAGTTTACCAAAGACGTTGGAAACGATGTGCATGACGTGGCTGTAGCGCTCAATAATCATGAACTCGCTAACCTCCACGGATTCATACTCCGCAACCCGACCAACGTCATTTCTTGCTAAGTCAATCAGCATGACGTGCTCGGCTCGTTCTTTGGGATCATTGAGCAATTCTTCAGCGAGAGCATCATCCTCCTCTTGCGTCTTTCCACGCCAGCGGGTGCCTGCGATCGGGCGAATCTTGATCTTTCCGTCGATGGTCTGGACGTGGACCTCGGGCGAGCTGCCAACCAAAGAGAATTCGTCACCGAATTGAAGGCAGAACATATAGGGCGATGGATTTACGTGTCGAAGCGCACGATAGAGATCGATGGGCCGCCCGGTGTAGTCACTTTCAAAGCGCTGTGATGGAACTACCTGAAAGATGTCGCCGGCAAGAATGTATTCTTTGGCTCTCTCCACCATTGATTCATATTCTTCTTTAGATGTATTGCTCTGAATTTCTTCTTCTGAGGGAGGTTCATCCATCAGGGAGAAAGGGGCAGTCGCTAGTGGCTTCGAAAGCTCAGCGATGACTTTGTCAATTCGAATGCCGGCTGTTTCATATGCAGAAGCGAGGTCGTCGAAGTCATCGGTGCATATGTTAGCAACCACCTGAAGCTTCCTGAATCGGTGATCGAAAATGACGAGCGTATCCGTGATAACAAAGGCCAAATCAGGAAGGCCAAGCCCTTCGTCCGGAGGACCCGGCACAGTGGGTTCGAAGAATCGAACCATGTCGTAGCCGATGAAGCCTACCGCACCACCGGAAAAGACCGGGAGGCCTTCAATTTCGACCGGTGTGTATCCGGACATCAGTCGCTCCACCTCATGAAGTGGATCGCCCTCTGATTGAGCTAATTCCCGATGGGAGAATTCTGATTCCCCCTGTTTGCGAAGGGAGATTGTTCGGCCATGGGCCCGAATCTCAAGAATTGGATTGGTTCCCAGAAAGGAATAGCGCCCAATCTGCTCACTGTTTTCTGCTGACTCCAGGAGAAAGCAGGGGGAGTTTTTTCCTTCCGATAGCTTTTGAAAGGCCGAAACCGGAGTTTCATAATCGGCAGCGAGTTCCGTCCACACGGGAATAAGGTTTCCCTTGGTGGCCAGGGTTGAGAATTCCTCAAAGGACGGTTTTAACACAGTCATACCAGTGGCTGAATGAGAGTCGTTGCGGCAGCCGGATCAGAATGCCCACTCGGTTTGATTCAAATCCTCCGAGGGTGTGGTGGGCGGTGTTCCGGCAAGGGCGGTAGATTCGCACACACGAGCGGATTTCGCAGGTTTTTCTTGGGCAATTTCTTCCGGTGGTTTGGGTAATGCCGGGGATTCCTTTGCGACGGGGCTGAGGTGGATTGGTTCGACCCGGTCGGCGCACTGCACGGTTACTTTGTCCAGTCCCACCAATTTAAGTTTTTCGGCGATGACTGATTTAGCCAGTTCCGGTGTATTGCAGTCGCTGCTGAGGTGACCAAGAATGACTCGGGTCAGATTCGGAGAAGCGATTTGACTGACTAATTCAGCGGTCTGCTCGTTGGAAAGGTGGCCGTGGCGATTGCTGATTCGTTGTTTGGTTGACCATGGCCGCTTCGTATCATTTTGAAGCATGACTTCATCGTAGTTGGCTTCAGTGAAGAGTGTATTAACGCCTTTGAGACGTTCAACGATCATTCGAGTGACATGACCGACATCACTGAGCACGCCCACACTGCTCTCAGTGCATCGAAAAATAAAGCCAACTGGATCAACGGCATCGTGAGGGACTGAAAAGCTCTCGACCTGAACCTCACCGATCCGAAAATCGTTTCCGGATTCAAACTGATGCCAGGGAACGACTGATTTAACCTGTTCTCTCACCACTGCACAGGTATGGGTGGTGCCGTAAATGGGAATAGAACGTTTGCGGCAGAAGACATCAATTCCCCTGGTATGGTCACCGTGCTCGTGGGTCAGAACAATGCCGCTGAGAGTATCAGGATCAACCCCCAGTGTTTCGAGGCGCAGGCAAAGTTGCTTAGCCGACAATCCAGCATCGATTAAGATTCGGGTTTCACCCAGACAAACAAGAGCGCTGTTCCCCGAGCTCCCACTGCCTAATACTGCCAATTTCAGCATAGCTTTGAGGTTAAGTATTTAAGGGCTCTAAACAAACAAAAAATGCCGGTATTTGCGAAAAGAGTCGCCCTTATTCCACTGGAACGCCTGGGATGGGCGAAATGATGGGATCAAATTCTTCCGTGTCGGGGATTTGGCTGTGATGGATCCAGTAGACGGAGCCTTCGATTGCCCCAGAGGTAATCTGAACTTTTACCGCATCGGCCTCTGTGCCCATGGTTGTCACGTTGACCTTGCCTCGCAGTCGACGGATTCCCGATCCAGTGAGATCGGCGCTGAGGCGCGATTCCGGGGAAGGGGACTCGGAGAAAAATCGGCGGAGAGCTGTCGGGGAATCAGCGAGAAAGACGGGTTCACCCGAATCCCCCAGGGTCATTGGGATATTGGATTGGCGATCAATATTTTGGGATTTGGTTTCGGGGAATTGCTCCTTTGCCATTTTCACGCCGAAATGGCCGGAAAGGTAGATGCAAACCAAAACCGCGACCGCCCCAAACAAGGAGGCAACTACCTGAGCGCTTCTGATCGCTCGTGAGCGTCGGGTTTGAGCTGGGGGCGCGTGATACATTTTCGAGACGGTCGCTAGGAGTCTTTATCGAGTCGTTTTGAAAGACGGTTGCTCGACTTCTTGAGGACCTTCTTTTCTTCCTCTGTCAGGCTCTGGAAACCTCGCTCGTTGATCTTGTCGAGAATGGCATCGACATCTGCAGTCACGAAGGGTGCCTTTTTATCGGGTCCGGCATCACTGTCGAGGTCGGTTACTTTGGTGTCTTTGATGACGTGGATGCCGAATTTTTCTTTGAGCGACTTCCGGCGGCGGCGACTTCCCACTTTGGGTTTCCCTGAACGTGGAAACCAATATTTGATGTAAGCCCATCCGAGCAGCATGCCACCGACATGGGCCATGACGGCGACTTGGGTCCCTTCAGAGGGACCGGTGAATCCCATGATCAGCGTGATCGCCTCGATCGCAATCATCAGGTAGACGATTTGCCTCAAGGTCATTTTTACCGGGATGATGAAAAATAACAAAAAGTTGAGGCTCTGGTGTGGAATCAGGGTCGCTAATGCGAGGATGAGGGCGGTAAAGCACCCTGACGCTCCTATAATCAAGGCGCCTGAGGAGACGAGGAGGTTGAACAAGATCTGAGCGATCCCGCCAGCAATGCCTCCGATGAAATAGATCCTGAGAAAATGCGGTTTCCCGACCATCCCCAGCAGCATGCGGCCGATGAAGAAAACCCCAATCATGTTCACGATGAGATGAAGGGGGCTTTGATGCACGAATTGATAGGTGAGCAGCGTCCAGATGCGAAAAGACGTCAGAGAGCCGATCGAAAGCCCCAAATTATCCTTGATCGGAGAGCTCTCGGTCGTGTCAACGAACAGCGAAATCACGAACACCGCGATATTGATTGCCAGGATCCAGGTGATGACGCCCCACGATCCTGGGCCTGCCATACCGCCCCGGTTTGGCCCTCCCTCCTTCATGTAATCGCGTGAATAAATGCTCATCGCTCGGGTGTCGTTACGGAGGGGTGGTGAAGAAAGATTGCAAATCTCGACATTTTAGAGTTGAAAGTATCTAAGAATTCTTGATGATTCAGACATAAATATGAATGACTGGAGCTATTTGATTCTCATTGGTGCGCTTTTGACTCTCGCTGCATTGATGATCTACGCGAGAATTGTTTCTCGATCCAGAGAGAAATCTCTGCATCACACTCCTGCGGAATACTCCGGCTCAGAGTTTACAGAGCTGTCGTTCGATCAGTCTGCGGAGTCTAGGGATACTCCTATTGAAGAAGATCCGGTAACGGTCGAGTTGAAGGCTGAGCCAAGCGCCGAAGAAAATTCCATTGGAGACGATGAAGAATACCTTGATGAGTTGCAGGAGGCTGCTGCAGGCTTGGCTGTGCTGATGAGGTCTTCACCTGTCGCAAATCGGGCCAATCCTGTTGTCTTTGCCCCGGATTCAGAAAGCGCTCAGGAAGAGGCCTGTGCCGAGGCGGTCGAAACGGAGGAAGCCTCCGAGCAGATCGATGGGCTTGCTTCGTCGGAAGATACACTGGAGGCAGATGTGTCCCCGGTAGTAACGAATGAGTCCGAAATCGCTCGAGAAGATGAGCAGACAGTCCTGAGTCTTTTAGGGGAAGATGTGAATGATCAATTTTTGAAAATCGATACAGATCTCGATGAGCTTGAGGAGCTGGTTCTTAGCATCGAAGAGGGAATTGCTCTTCTTGATATAGATTTAGCGGGTGTTGATTCGGCCGTATCCGAAACAATGACGGAGGCCGCGTAAGTTATCCTCTCGACTCTTTACATGACTAGCAAGAGGACCTAGGTATTGACCCAATGGGATTTTTCGGAGCAGTTTGGGGATTTGCGGGAGTGGTTGCTCTGCTTGGCTATGCGATTGCTCGCTTAACCCCAAGGGCGATGGAGGCCCTTGAATCAACCCTGACCACAGGGCAATGGGTGTTCTTGGTCATCTTCGCTATTTTCATGCTGGTTGCTGAAGGTTACCGGGGATTTCAGAAGAAGTTTTCTCCGCGTACCGCCGCTCGAGTCAAGTATTTGAAAGATCATCCCAGGGTGCTGCATGTCTTGTTCGCCCCGCTTTTTTGCATGGGGTATTTCTTTGCTAAAAGAAAAACGAAGATCACCGCTTTTTGTCTCACTATCGGCATTGTGATGCTTGTGCTTTTAGTGGGGCTAATGAAGCAGCCGTGGCGAGGACTGGTCGACTTCGGGGTGGTTCTCGGATTGAGCTATGGCATCATTTCCTTCGCTGTCTACACAGCAAAGGCGCTCTTCGCGCCTTCGTTCGAGCACTCGCCTGAAGTGCCCGAAGATTGATTCCAATCGAGGAATTGGGAATTGGGGGAATCGAGGAAGCGCTGACCGGTTCAGGCTCTTTCAGCCCATACTCGGCAACTGCCGTCTGAGTAGATGTCCTTGTAGGTCACGGTGAGGATTTTGCGGCATTGACGAACTCCACGGCTGTCAGTGTAGTAGTGGGGCGCCCGCTCTTTTCGGACGACTACCGTTTTGATCAAGTAGGTCTGTTGAGGTGTGGTGTATCCACAGCAGGGAGCGCCATTGTAACGGCGGCGGTCTTGAAAGTGTCGATAGGGAAGTGATTGGTCGTATCGGGGTGTCTGAAATTTGCTGACGGCACAGGAGCTAGCGCGGCAGTTGGAATAACCGGTTCCGCCAGCTGAGGCAGTATGGGTAATGAGGCCGGTCAGAACGGCGACGAGGGCTAGGATGGGCAGGTGTTTCGTCATGATTGAGTGAGAATTAGAGTCAAAATTGATAATATTCACACTTATGATGACAGGATTTGCGATTATGTCCAGTGTGATAATTCAGTTTTTCGTCTCAAGCGCTCGACTAATCGCATCGGAAAGATTGGCTTTCAGCTGATCGTTGTAACCGCTGTGGACCCAAGAGATGGTGCCGCTGGGATCGATGACGACGGTGTGGGGAATACCTTTGACCCCATAGAGCTCGCTAACTTTCATGTCGAAGTCGAGCGCGACGGGTGTTTCTTCCCAGTTTCGCTTTTCCAGAAAGCCGGAAATAATGGAACGAGTTTCTGCCTGATTGATGGCGCATAAAACCACTTGGTCCGGTGTGAAAGAGTCAATCACATCGCTGATATCGGGCATGGCTTTGATACAGGGGCCGCACCAAGAGGCCCAGAAATCGAGTACTACGACTTTTCCTGTGTGAGTGCTGAGCTTGAAAGTTGTCTTGTCCAGCATGGGCAGACCAACGAGAGGGGCTGGCTTGCCGACAAGAGGTGATTGGCTGCCTTGATCTGAACCTGGGATTTTGGGATCAGCAGTGAATTGAATATCCCAATCGCTGTAGGCCGTGAAATCCTGCTTTGCGAGATGAGAGGCCGGAACTGCTGGTCCTCGATGCATTTCTCGGATGTTCTCTATCGCGATTTCGCATTCGCCTATAAGATCAGACCGGCCCACAAACATAGTCCCGTTGACCCGCTCTGACTTTAGTCGCAGCCTGCTGCCGTCCATCAGCACAAATTGGTGGGTGATTCCAAGCTGGTCTGCCGGGTCTACCAATTGCTCTGGGGCCGACTGGTTCGTTTCTCGCAGCCAAACGATAGCAGAGATTCGATGCCTTGGCATATCGATGCTTTTTGTTTTCGATGAAAATCGAAACGTGTCGCCTACTGCTGAAAGAAGATGGCCTCTAAGGAGGTCTCCGTTGGGCGCGATCAGAATATGGGTTGGCGCTTCGTCTCGATGAAGCCGAGGAATGGTGAGAGCCTTTTTCTTAGCGTCTCTGTCGATGACGCGGGGAGGTACACTACCTGGCGTTCGTTCGACTTTAAAATTCGAAATAGTGATCTCCGATTCCGCCTGATTCCAGCCCTGCCAACCTCCACCCATCATAAAGTAGAGTCCGTTTCCAGATGTGTTTGCAGGATCGACCGGCATGCTGAGCGCAGATTTTCCGTTCACAAAAACTTCAACTTTCTCCGGTCTGGCATGAATGCTCAGGGAGGCGCGGTTGCCCGAGATGGGGATCTGATCCCCGGAGAATGAAAAGGCACCGCCTTCTTTTAGCTTCCCGACAAAAAGCCGATTTCCCTGGGCGGCTATGATGACATTGGTAGAAGGAGTGCCACTATCAGGGGTGTCCGTGAAAAGCTTGAGAGTAAAAGCGCCAGAACCATTTTTCCATTCAGTGTCGAATTTGAGGACATCGCCCAGGAGCAAAGAAGGGTTTCCGAATCCACCTCCTGAAATCACAACCGAGTCATTAGTGAAGATGACCTCGTCTTCAAATTCCTCGATTTCCTCCCAATCTTGGTCAGCAAAACCGTCGAGCACTCTTCCGGCATTGCCGATGTCGATTGCCTGGATTTGTGAGGAGGGGATTGCAAGTTGTCCAGTGACGCGACTCGTGAAATTGACGAATTTCTTTTCGATTGAAATGAGTTCCCCTGAAATGATTTCGTTGTTGGTTAGGAAGACTCTTGCTCGCCCGATCGTTGCGGTGAGATCTGTCTGAATTGCCGAGTGAGCTGGCCGGGTGATGGTTACTTTGCTTTCATCGGCGAGAGGCACTGGAGCGTCTGCTCCGGCTGGCAACCAGCCAACGGGGCCGTGACCCGATCGGTTTCCAATCAGGCGCGTGGTTCCGTAGAGCGACAGCCCATCGCCGGTGAGATGGTCAACTGCGGGGGCGATCGGAGTATTCGTGGTGGGAAAGCGGATTTCTTTGGCTCCAGCCAGTTGAAACGTGAGCTTATCGTCCGACCAGGAAGGGGAAATTGAAATACCTTCATTTTGGAGTTGATGGAATTCTCCGCTGATGTTGGTACCGGAAAACCAGGCCACTCTGGTTTCTGGGTATTCGTCTGTCATATCGATTTGAGGATCAGTCGGAGGATTGAAGATGATTTCTCTCATTTCGGTGAGGGGAATCGATCTGCCTCCCAGGGAAAGTTGGGTCGCTCCTTTCTGCAAAGTTACACCGTCGATTTGGAAGAGAGGGGTTGCGTCGGCAAGGATGATTCGTGGCTTTGAGAGATCCACTACGGGCGGCACGGCCCCGTCCCATTCTTGAATAGTGAGGGAGCGCAGTCTTAGTTCAGGAGTGCGATTTAGAATCGAGAACCCTCGAATCAAATCGTCCGATTTCTTTTCCCCGTTGGGTTCATTTCGATCGACGTGAACATTATCCAGTGAAGCTAGAAGTTCCCCTGACTTGCGACATAGGCGAAGCTCACCGGAGGATTGGTTCCAGAACATGCGAAAGCTGATCTCTCGGGTGTCTTCGGTCAGTTCGAGAACAGGAACAAACTGACTCTGATAGGTCAGAACTAGAAAATTGTCCCAGGTCTCGATCATTGGGCCAATCGTCGGAGCCTTAATCAGCCCTATTTCGAGGCTGGGGTTTCCGTTCGGAAATACGGCTTCGAAGCTAATTTCCACCTGTTCGGGAAGTTCGATGTTTTTGAAGAGATTTCCTGACCACTGGTGGGTTGCAAAAGATCCTCGCAGATCAATAAACCAATCGGTTGTATTGCGGTTTTTCCCACTGGAGGTCCAGTCGCTCAGTCTTCCGGGTCCCGAAAGTCGGAGCCGATCTCCCAAAATTTGATCGATTCGGTGAATAGCATTTCTCCGAATCTTGAGCGGGGCAGGGAAGGCGTTGCATTCAATTGTCACAGAATCTCGGTCAATAGAACGCAACCATCCTTCGATTTTATCGCTGTTTGTGAGAGTCACTCGAAACTCTGGTTTGGGGACAGGGGCCAACTTATCGACGGAGGGAAAGGTGATGCTTTCCAATTGGTCGGGATTCAATACGAGCGGCTCAGCAAAGACAGCGGCGCCCCACTGAACTTTGTTGTCGTTACCAGGGAGGATGGTTCCCTTTAGTTGATCGCCGTTTCGCCACTTTAGCCAGCGTAACTCGGAGTCTTTACTCTGTGCTAGGCATGGAGCAATCACGAGGGCGAAAAGAGCGGCATACCTAATTCCTGTCAGGGCGAAATGCCGATTAGTAGAACGCGATCCCATGGTGTCAAAATCTCTCGTAGATTGGTAGAAATCGATAGTTCAATGCGAGTGAGAGTAGTGACATCGCGGTGCCATAGGCTTCTCCGTAGCTCCCGGTGAAGCTGCCGTTATCGGACTGCTGCTCAGACAGCATCTTTGCGGTATTTTGATTCCACCGCTCCCATGCCTCAGGGTCTCCCTGAAAGAGAGCTTGGGCCATGTAATAATAGAAATAGTGTGTGTGTGAGGTTTCTTTGTGTTCGAGCCTTTCGGCGATATGGCTGAGAGAATTGGTGTATTCCTCCCATTCCCGTTTGTGCCCGACGGCATAGACCAGTGTCGCAACCGAGGATCGGGCCATCGATTCGCCGCCGCCGCCGATGCCACCGCTGTAGGCGACGAAACCGGATGAAGCAGTATTGCGCTGCATATAGACCAGGGCGTTTTCAATGGTTTCGTCAGGAACCGCGATGCCGGCATTTCGGCAGGCGAGTAGCCCCATGAGTACGGAACCCGTCACCGAAGTGTCCGCATCAGTTGAGGTAGGTGAATAACGCCAGCCGCCCCAGCGATTGTTGTTCTGAGATTCGGTCGCCAGCTGGATTGCCGCTTCGAGGGTTTGGGCGATTGTTTTACGGTCAGACTCTTTATCATTTCCGTCCCACAGTGCTGCTTCGTCGACTGCGCCATAGGCTTCAGCGAGAGCCAGCATAGCGAAGCCATGGTGGTACATGCTGTTGGGAATGAACCCTGTCCTGTCTTGTCCAAGAATGATGGAGCGAACCGCCTTTCTGATATTAATGCGGTAGCGCCCGAAATTCGGGTCTTCACCACTAGCGAGGAACGCCATCAAGCAAAGGCCGGTGATCCCGTGTTCAGATCGACTGCGCCAGTTTCCTTCATCGTTCTGCGACGAGGCGAGAAAGGACAGTCCTCGCTGATAGATCGAATCCACCTCAGCAGGGATCTCATTGCCGAGCCGGATTGCGGTTTGCTGAGCGAAGAGGGAGGTCGGTGCGATCAGAAACAAGCAAATTATTGCTATCGGGAAAGGGAATATTGTCATGCGTGATCTATCAAAAGGTGACGTCTAGATTCAGGCCGTTCGTAGCTTCCTGGCCGCCTTCTTTCTGACCGTCGTCTTTTTGCCCTTTTTTCTTTTCCTTGCGACTTCGTTTCTTTGATTCCCAGAAATGGTCAAAGCTTGAGGTGGCGGATTTAAGACGATCAAATTGATCGTCGGTTAGGATAGCTTTAAGGATCGCGTCTTCGGAGGCGTTTGCTAGAGAAAGGAGCATCGCTTTTTCAAAATATTCACCCCAGTAGCGCTGAACATCATCGAGGTATTCTATCGCTGACTGATTGATCAGTTCTTCCATTTTTTCTTTCTGATCGGGGGTCAGTCGCAGATGCGAGTCGATCGTAGTGAGCGACATTTTGGAAAATGCTGCGATGCGATCTTGGTAGCGCTGTTCCACCACCGATTCATAGTGTGTGATTTGTTTTTCAGTGAGCACGTCGACTAGAGTGTCTTTCCAGAGTTTAAGAGATTCGCCCTCCTGCTCCGAGCGGTTGCCGCCAAAATTGACGTTGGTCATTCCTTCTAGCATTTCTTTGGCAGCGTCGGCGTCTGTACCGTCGAGCCGCTGGCGGAAATAGCGCTCAGCCTGCAAATGCCAATCTCTCATCGAGCGCTCAGAGGCGCCTTTCGCCGCAATTTGAAGCTGGTTTTGTTGCTTGTTGTCGAGTTCGCAGAGACGGGCCACATCGTCGATCACAATTTGCATGAACTTCATTCGCTTTTCGCGCTCTGCTTCCGCGAGTTTCAAGATATGAGTCGATATGTAGGCGTTGAGGGACAGTTGCTTTTCGTCGTCGTAGGTCTCTTCCGTTTCGACTTCGTCTGCTTCTTCAAGATTTGGCCCTTCCTTGATGACTACTTGGCCTCCCGGGCGCATTTCGATGACCTGTGCATCAGACAGGCTGGGGGGGATCACGAAAACGGTGAATAGTAACAGCAGTTGGAGAAGGGATTTCATTCAGTTGGATTCGAGTGAATTGAAATATTGGTCGAGGCCGCGGCGAAATTCCTCCGGAAACTTTCTGCCGGCCTCGCCGGTCGATTGATCGACATCTCGAGAAAGAGGTGTCGAGCCCTGGTCATTGGCATTGTCGAGGCTGATATCATTGAGCGATGCTCCATTGCTGTTGGCTGAACCACCGCCTCCGGGAGAAGATCCGCCGCCGCCTCCGGAAGATTTTTGGCGGTTCGATTGCAGGAGTAGTTCGATCGCTTCGGTCTCCGCAGCGATCGCTTCCGGGCCGGTGTCGGGACGGGAAAGTACTGCGCGCGCTTCACGCATGATGTCGGACACCATGGTGAGAAGTTGAATTTCTTTCCCAAACTGATTGGACGCATCGGGGAGCTCCTTAACATTTTCAATGACGAGGTCGATCCGTCTTCTCAAATCGGACTGGGTCAATTCGAGTGGTCTTGTTTTAGACTCAAACACGTCGGGTGTAAGGATCGGACGGGTTTCTTCCATCTCTCGGGTTTCGTCCCTGAGATACATCTCCTCCTGAAGTACCTTCATGATTTGCAGCACGATTTCCGGAGGCAGGCTGTCCTTGGTGCCGCCTTTGCAGGCTTCGCAATCGGAGGCAGAAACTAATTCTTCAGCCCACCGATCGAAGGTGTCGCCCCAGAATTCTGCCGCGGAAATGGAGCGTCCGCTCAGGTTAACTAGCATTTCCTCCCCGATCTCCTGAATGTCTGAAACCGCGGACAGATCTCGCATCTGATCGAGCACGTTCTTAAAAACAAGATCCTGCTTTCGCTGGAAGTAGGCTTCGAGGTCAGTTTGGATGTGATAGATTTTGCGGCTTTGCTCTTCTTGTTCCTGGGCGATTTCTTCACCGATGGCGCGAAGGCTGTGCTCGATGCGGTGGGTGGGGAGGCCGAAGCCAGCGTCGAGGGTTTCGTTCAAGTTAACCGCGATTTCAAATTGCTTGCGTGAGGCGGCCTTGAGTCGTTTGACGAAGGTGCTGGCTTCGAGGCTTGAGAGGATTTCCTGCAGCTGATCTGCGACGCGCGCAAATTCTGCGAGCAGATCTTCTTGCTCCTGAATTGCCTCGCTGAGCTTCTCTTCAGCAGGGGATTCCGGTTTTGGCTTGGCATCCGAGTTTCCTGCGCTGCCGAGGGTGGTTTTAGGGAGTCGTAGCGCTGAGGGCTTAGGAGTGGATTTTTTGGATTCCTTTTTGGCTTGTTCCGCTTTCGCCAAACTCGATTCCTGATCGGAAATGGATGGGGCCGGGGTCGTGTCCGGGGCTGGCTTGGGCGGGGTGTCTTCCTGCTTTTTCCGGCCCGCTGCTTGTGCCGCCTTCTGAAGCAGGTTGGAAACGGATGGCATCCGCTTTTGCGCGATGTCGTCGAGCGCTCTCATCATGGTGGCCCAGGACTCAAGACGCTCTGCGTCGAATTCGTCGTTCTTGGTGGCCTGTTTGACCAGTCCGCGTCCGGATCGGGTGAGGGCATCAAGGCGACGTCCGTTCGACGACTCGGCAGAAGCCTGTTCCCGCAGTTTTCGCCGGTTCTCCGGACGGTCTAGATCTTCTGATGAAAGTTCTCTTAGTGATTTGTTCGCTTGGTAGAGTTGCTGCTCGCGTTCGTAGACTTCCCGTGCGTTGCGAAACCATTTTCCAAACTCCTGGGTCAACCAATCGGCGTGATCTTCAGGGCTGAGGATGTGAAGCACGAAGGTAGGGGAGTAGCTCCTCTCACGATTGGGGAGGTAGTCTTCGGCAAATGCCCGCAACTGGAGTGTTTGTGGTTTGATGCCCTCGCGTTTGGCTGAAAACGTGGCCCGGGATTGGATCTTGCGCTCTTCAGGGGCACCCGCCGCGACTGGCTTTTCTCCAGTTTGTAATAGATTACCGGAATTTGAGGATTCGGATTTCCACCATTGCAGGCCGATTCCTTTGATCCCGAAATCGTCAGAGGCGCTCACATCGAAGGTAACTAACTCGTTCTCCAAAACGATACGTTCTTCGGAAAGTTGGCGGGCGAAAATGTCAGGTGCAGTATCTTCCTTCGGTGCGATGCGCAGCTCCAATGGCGATTTTGCCTGAAGCCCATGAATGTCGGTCCACGTGAAGGTCTGAATATGAGGCGATTCCACGAGTCGCGGTGTGGTCGAAAAAGCAGGGCCATCGATGCGGGTTTTCTGTCCATCGACGGTAGCTTCGGCTAGGTCACGCGAAGTGGTTGCCGTGAATGACGCGGAGGCTCCTTCTACGACAGAAACCGATCCTCCCCGGATGGGTTGGACCGGGTCATTGGAGTAGCGCAAGTAATCGGGCAGCCGGATCGTTGCCTGCAAGTCGATCAGCTCCGGTCGGGTGAGGGGAGTGACTTGAATTTTTCGGTAATCGTCACCGACCCTGAGAGCGAGCTGGCCGACTTCCTTTTGCGGTGGGACATCGAAGTGGTATTTGTCGGCACCGCGATCCACTTTGAGTTTTGTTTTCCCTGGCAGCTTTACCGTTGCCTGATCAGGCTTCCACTCAGTTGATTCAGCGAGTGCGGGATTGAGCACAAAACTTTCGGCGTAGGGAACGATGACTTGTTCGGGAAGGGAGTCTAGCTGAGCAAAGGTATAGCGATCGACTGGCTTCCACGGCGAAATCCAGCGGGTCATGGCGTTCTGTGCAGCGTTCGATACTATTAGAATCAGGGCCGCAGACAGGCAAACCATGGCGACCGCTGCGGTGAGCCACGTCCGGTAGTGATTGGCTGGGACTGCTTCGTCGAGTTCCCGATCGGCGATACGCGCGTCGACCTGTTTCATGGCCGCTTCTACGAGGACTCGGCTGTTGCTGGATGATGAAGACTGAGACAGTTCAACGATGCCGAGTAGTTCGTCGCCCAGTCTTGGAAATTGCTGTTTTAGCAATCTGGCAATTTGCTCGAGGGAGCGTTGTTTTCGGACCCATCGATTCCACCTCAGTGGCAGTCCAATTGCTGGTGCAGCAAAGCCAAGTAGCAAGATTGCATAACGGAGAATAGCGGGCGTATCGAAAAGCCGATCCAGCACGAATATAATCAGGTAGCTCAAGGCTAAGCCTGCCAGACCCGCAAGGGCTCCTTCCGCGATCTTCATCGACCAGAGACGGCTCTGGAATGACTCAAGCTTCAACTTGAGATTAGGAGGGATCTTCAGTTCGGGCTGATCTGAAACCGCGGCCCGGCTATGGTTGCTCGAATCGGCCATTAATACCTAGATTAAACCATAATCTTGAGGGATAAGCCAACCGCCATTTTGCTTGATTACGTGGCGCAATAATAGGGGATTGCGGAAGGATATCTTTCACTGGCATAAAAAAAGCCCCGATGCCGAAGCATCGGGGCTTAAATTTAATCCATTAGGGAAAATGGATGGGTCTTAAAGCCAATGCAAAGCAAAAGCCTTAAGATTCGCCGTCTTTCTTTTCCCACTTGGTTACAACATACTTGCCAGCTTTTTCTCCGAGAGAAGTGACAGCTGCTTCCTGATCGAGTTCTTCCGAACCGTCAGTAATAACTGTTACCATCTGGGTACCTGGAGCTTCACCGGCTTCGATAGTGATGCGAGGATTCTCGTCTTCGTCAAGAAGAACGCCTGGAAGAGATTTGAACGCCGAACTGACGTCTTTTCTACATCCACCTCATACTACACCGGTCATGCCGGCAACATAGGTCACTTCCTCTGCCATCACCCCAGGGGCGAAAGCAAGGAGCGCCAACATCGTGCTTGCGATTAGTTTTTTCATGGTATTGATAACTGATCAAGTCGAAGGTCGACCTGATCTACCATAGTATACGGATGAGTGGGGTTAGTCGTGACAGAAATTTCCGCAAATTCGTGATATTTTTCGTGTAAGGAATGCTGGACAGGTGCCTGAGAGTCTGAATTTCGTTCAAAAAAGGACCTGCTCACCCCAAATTGGAATGGCCAGAAAGATCACCAAACTCAGTTTGCCGCTGGCAGGGGATGAAAAGTTCGATGAGATCATCGATGTGCGCGCTCCTGTGGAGTTTGCGGAAGATCACATGTCCGGGGCTCTTAATCTTCCGGTCTTGAATGATGAGGAGAGGGAAAAGGTCGGGACTATTTATAAGCAGGAGTCATCATTTGAAGCCCGTCGTATCGGGGCAGCCCTAGTGGCTCGAAACATAGCCCGGCATCTGGAGACTCACTTTTTGGATAAGCCGAAAGACTATCGTCCCTTGATCTACTGTTGGCGGGGAGGGCAGCGTTCCGGTGCCATGGCGACCATTTTGAATGATGTGGGCTGGAATGTCACCCTGATCAATCAAGGTTACCGCGCCTATCGCAAAGTGGTGATCGATACCTTTGAGAAGATCGCGGGCGAGTTGAAACTAGTGGTGCTGAACGGCTACACTGGTGCCGGGAAAACACTGGTCCTTAAGGCCATTCGAGCAAAGGGCGGCCAGGTTTTGGATCTGGAAGGCCTGGCAGAACACAAAGGTTCTGTCTTTGGAGGGGATTTGGAGGTGCCTCAGCCGGCCCAGAAGCGGTTTGAATCCCTGATCTACGATGGTTTGTCCCAATTTGATTTGTCCCAAACGGTTTTTGCCGAGGCGGAGAGCGCCAAGATTGGTCGGTTAAATCTACCAAACCCTCTCTGGCAGAAAATGAAACAGGCCGGGGTGATCGAAATTGATTCACCTCTCAGCGCCCGGGCAGATTTCCTGACCGATGATTATTCGGAGTGGGTGTCGGATTCCGGTCGCATTTCAATGACCCTGGATCGATTAGGCGACTTTCAATCCAAGGCAAAGATTGCTGATTGGAAAGAAATGGTTCGGTTAGGACAGTATCGGGAGTTCGTCGGTGATCTTCTCGCCGAGCACTACGATAAGAAATACAACGTCAGTGGAGATGGTAATTATGCAGTGCCGAGCCAATCGGTTCGGCTGGATCATCATGACCCTGAAAGTGTCTCTGCCTGTGCTGATGAAGTAATCAGAGTGGGAGAAGAGATGGTCACTTAAGAACAGAGATCCCTGATTCCATGGTTAATCAGGGCGGGGTCCATGGTTAATCAGGGTGGGGCGCGGTCCCATGCGACCGGGCGTGTGTGGGGTATGTGAGGTGATTGGTAAGAAGCGGTCCCCGGGACGTGGTCCCTCCATTCGGTGATTCGCAAAAATCCCTCCGGTATTCATCTGCTTCGGTTACATTCCCCCATGGCAATCTATCTCGACTCCAATGCAACGACGCAGGTACACCCACGGGTGGTCGAGGCGATGATGCCGTATTTGACCGAGTGCTGGCATAACCCGTCGAGCGGATATGGCGCTGGCCGGAAAGCGAAGCAGGCGATTGGCGAGGCACGGGAGAGGGTGGCATCCCTAATCGGGGCAAGTCCGGAGGAAATCGTTTTCACTGGTTGTGGCACCGAATCTAATAACATGGCGATTCAATCTCTGGCTCGCGAAGTCGGCAAAAATGGCAGTCGGATCGTCGTTAGCGAGATAGAGCACAGTGCCGTGTTACGACCCACCGAGCATCTGGCGGATGAGGGGTTCGTGGTCGATCGGATCGGGACCGATGAAGAGGGGCGTCTCAGGGTCGATGAATTTCAGAATGCGGTGAATCAGGGATCTTCTGGTTTCGCTTCCATCATGTGGGCGAACAATGAGACAGGGGTGGTCCAGCCGATCGATGAGGCCTGTCGGATTACCAAAGATGCGGGATGGCATTTTCACACAGATGCAATTCAGGCGGTTGGAAAAGTGCCGGTTCGGGTTGATGAGGTCCCGGTCGACTTTCTTTCGATCAGTGGTCATAAGTTCCACGCTCCGAAGGGGGTAGGGTGCCTTTATATCCGGAAAGATTCCGTGTTCGAGCCGATGATTCGCGGTGGCGGGCAGGAATCGGGTCATCGCAGTGGGACAGAAAACGTTCCGTATATTGTGGGGCTTGGCGAGGCCGCTGCCATCATGCAGGAGGAGATGGGAAGCGGAGGGCTCGCCCTGGTTGCGAGACTGCGGGATCGCCTTGAAGCGGGGCTTCAGACAGGGTTAGATGGTGGTGGTAACAGGGTTCAGTTCAACGGATCGCGCGAACACAGGACAGGAAATGTGGCTCATGTTTCGATCGCAGGATGCGTCGCTGCTGAAATGCTTCCCTTGCTTGATTCCGCCGGAGTGCAGTGCTCCGCGGGCAGTGCCTGCATGACGGGAAAAAATCAGCCCAGCCATGTTCAAAAAGCGATGGGGTTCAGCGATGAGCGAGCCTCTAGCAGTCTGAGATTGTCTCTCTCGATCTTATCGACGGAAGCGGAAGTGGACGAGGCGATTCAGAAGATCATCGAAGTGGTGAATATCGTTTCGTAAGGTGGTTCGGGCGATCTGCGTCATCTTCATTGACCTGACGGACGTATTGCGGAACAGTCACATCAGATCAGGAGAGAGATGGGTCCTGGTGGGCCCCGCGGTCTTCAAAACCGTTGTCGGTGAGTGATCCTTACCGGGGTTGGTTCAATTCCTTCCCTCTCCGCCACTTTTTTATTTTCAATGGGCTGAGTCTGATGCCGGGAACGCTTGTACTTCAAACGCGTCCTGGAAGAGGAAGGGATCCGGGGGGGGATTCCTGCGACCTTGCCTTGGTGAATGGGAAAGGGTGTAGCCGAGCATGACGCTGCATTAAGAAATCTCATCGTCGGAGGAGAGGTCAAGGGAAGGTTGGCAGTATGGAAGTGTCTGTTGTTCGAAACGAGCATTGAGGTATTCTTGGAGACAGATGTCATCAGATCTTTCTCCAGAGCAGGCCGCCACCCAAGGCGTTCCGCAGAGTGTCCCCCATATTCCGGACTATGAATTTTCGGAGCACGGGGTGATCGGCGAAGGAGCTTTTGGAAAAGTCTGGTTTGGCCTCTACAAAGACGATCAGCCAAGAGCGGTCAAAGTTTACAAACCTGATGCTTTGCGTCAGGAGATGTGGCGCGCGGAGTACGAAAAACTCAAGGCTCTCGATGAGCCTCCCGGCATCGTTACCTTGTACGACCAGGGGGAAACTGAGGGCGGGCTGCCCTATGTGGCGATGCGATTGATGGCCGATGAGGTGCCTGATCATTCTGGTTGGGTAGGGCGAACCCTGCAGAGGCGAATTGACGCAAACGATCTTGATTCGGAGGTACGTTGGAAACTGGTTTTTGAAATTGCAGATATCCTGGCCTACCTGCATCGACAGGGAGTGGTGCATTGTGATGTGAAGCCGTCGAATGTGTTGCTGACCGCGGGCGATGAACCTCGACCTGTCATTTGTGACTTCGGGCAAAGCGTCGAAGAAGGGTTCTCTCCCGAAGAAATCTCGGGCACGCTTTTGTACGCAAGCCCCGAACAGTTGCGGAGGGATGACTCGAAGTTCGAGAGTTGGGATGTCTACAGTTTTGGTGTGACGGCATTCCAGTTGATTACCGGGAGGTTGCCGCGGCTTAATAAGGTAAGAGAAGAACTCCGATCAATGGGGGGCGCTTCACTATTGGAAACCATGGTGGGCCTCTATTCGAATGCTGATGCTTTGAAGGCGAGTCTGGATCGCGAGTTGATTCCGCTTCTTTTTCAGGAGGCGATTGAAGCGGAGCGCGAGATCGATTTTCCGGCCGAGGTGGAGGGCAGTATTCGCAAAGCGGAGATGGCGGTGGTCTTGAGATGCCTTGCTCTGAAAGGAGACCCGAATACTCGCTACTCGAGCATGACTGCGGTGGTGGAAGCCTTTCGTGAGGTTAAGCATCGGCGCGCGGGTGAGGTCGAACGCAGGAAGAAGACCATCTACGCGACTCTGATGGTATTCGGTCTTATTGCCGCAGGCTTGGCGGGCTGGCAGTGGTTGAGAGCGGAGACTTCACGAGAGAGAGCAGAACACTTCGGGAATCGCGCTGCTGAATCGGCGACCGAGCAGAAACGGTTGGCGGGAGAAGCTCAACGGCAACGCGACGAAGCGGAATTGCAGGCCACCATTGCAGAGGCGGAGAAGGAAAAGGCTCTCGAAAGTGAAAGGGTGGCGTTGTTGGCGAGAACGACGGCGGAGAAATTGATCAACAACATGTTGTATGATCTGAAGAATCGATTGGAGCCGCTGGGGAGGCTCGATTTACTGGATCGGGCTTCGGAAGATATTGAAACCTATTTTGACGAGTTGCCGGAAAGCCAAAGAAACAAGGGGAGCGAGCGTGGGCGATCAGCCATGTTGATTTATCGAGGAGAGGTTGCCATGGCTTTGGGGCACTACGGTCGGGCGGAGAGGGTGTTGTTGGAGGCAAAGGAGGTCCGCGTGGAATTGCTGAATCAATTTCCGGAATCCCTGCAAAGGAAGCGGGACCTGAGTGTCGCTGCGGAGCGGCTCGGTGATGTCCGGGTGCTGCAGGGAAACCTCGATGGCGCTGAGAAAGACTACCGGGAATGTCTCGATCTTAGGGACGTGGGTAGTGATCAACTTACTGTTAGTGGTAACGATTATCGCAACGATGATCGCAACGAAGGCATAGCTGGCTATCGTTCTGTGAGGGATTCTGCGGTGGCGCAGTTGAAGTTGAGCGATGTTTTGGCGAGGAAGGGACGGTTCCCTGAATCTCAGGAGGCCGCCAACGCCGGTCTCGGGCAATTTCGGGCTCTCGCTGATCTCAATCCCGGAGATTTCCGGGCAAAAAGGGATCTTGGAGGGGCTTTGTTGCAATGTGGGGATCTGAGCCGGCATGAGGGTAAACCTGAGGACGCCCTAAAGTATTATCAGGAAGGGGCTTCGCTGTTAGGGGAGTTTGTTTCGCGAGCACCTCGTTCTGATACTTTGATCAGGCAAAATTATTCGGCCTGCCTGACTAGATTGGCGGAATGGTATGCGGACCAAGGTGAATCGGGCAGGGCCACGGAATATTTTGAAGAGGCCCTGCCAATGGTAGAAGAGCTTGCCCGGTTGGACCCAGAGAATCTCGACTGGACCAGAAACCTGGCATTGCTCCACAGCCGGAGGGGGGAATTGCAGTTGGCAATGGGGCAATTGGAATCATCTGAGGGATATTTTCGAAAAAGTGTCGACTTGTTTGAGCGGCTGACGGAGCACGAGGAACCTCAGCCCGTATGGCTGGATGATGCACAGCTTGCCTGGATAGGCTTCGGTGATTTGCTCTCGAAACAAGGAGGTTTTGCAGTGGCTGAAGAGGCTTATTTGGAGAGTTTAGCCCTGGCGAGAAGGAGGATGGAAATGACAGGAGATAGTTCACCACTCCTTAAGGCTAACCTTATCGTGTCTCTTTTCAAATCCGCTTTGTCGATCCGGGCGTCGGGCGCAGAAGGCCGGAAGGCTGCGGCTTTGGAATTATTGAACGAGGCGCTCGTATTGTTGCAAGAGACCGAAGGTGAAGCCGAGGACTGGGAGGGTGTGCTTCGTGCCGAGATCAAAAATTGGCAGAAATGAATTGGTGAATTTAGAAAAGCACTCTTGATTTATTCTGGCAAAATGATTCAAACTGAGCTTGATGAGAAGAGCCGCACCCTTTTTGACCAGTCGAATCGCTATTTCTGTTTCTGCATTGCTCCTGTTCGCTATCAGCCTAGTGATGGTGGAGGGCTCCCATGGACAGGAGATTGCCAGGAAAAAGTTCCTTGAGCACAGTCAGGTGATCGGATCGAATAAGTGTATCGAATGTCACGAATCCGAAATTGAAGCCTGGAAAGAGACGTCTCACTACGGAAATCGCGATCTCCATCAAAATGAGAAAGCCGCTGAGATCGCGAGCAAGATGGGCATTTCGTCCCCTTCAAAAATTCGGTCCAGTGGCTTGTGCACTCAATGTCATTTTACGGTCCAGAAAATGGGGACCGCTCCTGCGAATGTGATCGACGGGGTGAGCTGCGAAAGTTGTCACGGGGGAGCAAAAGACTGGCTCGATCTGCACAACACGGGAGATCGTCGTGAATCTGATGACAGCGATTCGGCAAAAAGCGAGCGGATCGCAAAGGCGTCTGCGGCTGGTTTGATCTATCCAGAGGCAATTCACAATGTCGCGGCGAATTGCTTTAGCTGTCATATCATCACTGATGAGAAACTGGTCAATCAGGGTGGCCATCCGGCCGGGAGTGAGTCTTTCGAGCTCGTTTCATGGATCAAAGGCGAGGTGCAGCACAACTTCTTTGAAAGCAAGGGCTCGACTAACGCAGACACACCGATTGATCGGCAGCGCTTGCTCTTTGTGGTTGGGAAGTCTCTGGAGATGGAATACAGCATGCGTGGGTTGGCCAGAGCGAAGGAAAAGGCTGACTACGGAAGCGCGATGGGACGGCGTTGTGTCGGGACGCGTAAGGCGATCGATCAAATAGTAGAGACTTTAGGTGCCGATGCTCCTGAGCAATTGATGAAAATTCAAGAAGTGATCAGTGCTCCTGGTCTGTTGAAATTTTTCAATGTTGAACCGCTTAATGCGGCGGCCGATCAGGTCGAGACGCTGATTGAAGCGTTGGTCGAAAGCACTGATGGGAGTTCGTTGGGAGCGATAGACTCATTGATCCCTACAGACGGAAAGGGATCTACCTATCATCCCTAGTGAGCTTATAACAATTTCGAGGTCTAGTTGCTGTGGCTGAGGAAAATTCAGACGCGCTCAACCGCCCGAAGCGGTGGCGAGTGCCGTATTCCGAAGAGGTGATCGGTGCGGTGATGGACTACGCCGTGGTTCGCGACATGTTGCGCGGGCCTTTGCGCGGCTTGGCAGCGGACCGAAAGCGCTTTCCAGGTGATCTTCCTTTGTCAGGAATACTTCGTCACGACACTCGGGTAAGGACTTACAAAAAGGGCGAGGTCGTTATCCGTCAGGGTGACTACGGAGATTCTGCCTTTCTGATTCTTACCGGAAAAGTGAATGTTCCTCTGGCTCGCCTGCCGACACCCTCAAGAGGGAGTCGAATCGGTCAAAAAGTGAACAAGTTTGCGAACTCGATTGCAAAACTTTTTCGATCGGGTGCGCCTTATCCTGAAATGAGGGCGAAAGATCGCAGGCCCGAGGCGGAAAGAAGCCACGGTCAGATAATTCACCTGCAGGATTTTCCAGAGTTTTTGCTAGAGGGATCGATCACTCAGTTCAATCCGGAGTTTGTGCATGAACTCACTCCGAGCAATGACCAAATGGGGGAAGTCTTTGGGGAAATCGCTGCGCTTAGTAGAACGGCACGAACGGCGACGGTTCTTGCTGCTGTGGATGAAACCCAGCTCCTTGAGATTCGGTGGCAGGGACTTCGGGATATTCGGAAGTTTTCACCGAAATGGAAGGAGATGATTGATGATCGTTATCGATCTTCGTCCCTGCCCGCGCATCTTCGTTATGCGCAATACACTTCGAATCTGAGCCGGGAGCGAACCCGGCCTGCCCCGGAAGATAGTTCGGCCGACGATACGGATAAGGGTCAGGAGATGATTTCTGACCTTTCGCATCTGGCTCGCCATACCCGCTTTCGTTCCTACGGGGAGTTTACCTGGCAATCGACATTCAAAGAAATGGCGGAGTCGGGTGGTAAGGACCTACAGGAAAGCGAGCCGGTCATCGTCAAACAGGGGAGTATTGCCAGTGAATTAATTTTGGTGAGGAGTGGCTTTGTCAGGGTGACAAAGCGATATAATCACGGTGAGAAAACGGTGGCTTATCTAGGCAAAGGCCAGTCCTACGGGATGGAAGAGCTCTACCACAATGCACGATTGGACCCTGACAAGCACGATGAGAAGGCTCTTGAGTATGCTCATAGTCTCAGAGCGATCGGACATGTCGATATTCTTGCGATTCCGGGGCCAATGGTAGAAGCCAATGTGATTCCGCAGTTGAAGCCCGCCGAAGAGGCAGAGCTTAAGGCGGAGTTGGCGCGAATGGAGAAAGAGCGGAGTCGGAGCTCAGGTTCCGCTTCTTCGGGAAATTCTAATATGCTGGAGTTCTTGGTTGAGCAGAGGGCGATCAACGGAACCGCTGCGATGTTGATCAACCTGGATCGGTGTACCAGTTGCGATGATTGTGTCCGTGCTTGTTCAGCGACGCATGATAATAATCCGAGGTTTATTCGTTTCGGGCCGCAGCAGGAGGGTATTCAATTGACTCACGCTTGCATGCATTGTGTTGACCCTGTGTGCATGATTGGTTGCCCGACCGGTGCTATTCATAGGGACGCAGTCGGCAACCAAGTCGTTATCAATGAATATACTTGTATAGGATGTGCTACCTGTGCTGATAACTGCGCCTATGACAATATTCAAATGGTAGCCGTTCGAGATAAGGGTGGCGATTTCATGCCGGGGAGCGAGCGTGATGAAGATAGGGGGATGGTTCGAATCAATCCTGAGGAGGATCCGATTCGAAAAGCGACCAAGTGCGATCTTTGTGAGAATTTGCCTACCGGGCCGGCCTGTGCCAATGCTTGCCCTCACGATGCATTGGTTCGGGTGGATCTGACCAAGTCGGAAGAGTTGTTTGATTGGATGTCGAGGTGATGAAGTTCAAGAGACGTCGATTGATTGGGTTACTGGTCCTGGGGGTATTGAGCCTGCTTACCTGGGTGGTCTGGACTGTGTGCCGAACTGGAATGGCCCCGACGACGCTCTATAGCGGGGCTGCGCTGTTATCGCTGGTGATCTTTCTGGCCTTGTTCAATGCCCGGAAAAAGATTCCATTTCTGCCCCTCTTTCGGGCCTCTACCTGGATGCAGTGGCATATCTATCTGGGATTCTTTTCAGTGCTTCTTTTTCTTTTACATGTCGATTTTAGGATTCCGTCAGGACTGCTTGAGATTGTTCTGGCGATCGTATTTGTGATCGTTGCCGTAAGCGGTGTGTTTGGACTGATGTTATCTAGATCATTGCCTCGAAGAATGAATCAAGCAGGGGATCCGGTTCCGTATGAACAGATTCCCAGGATAAGAAAGGAGATCAGGGACAGCGTCAAGGATCTGATCGTTCATTCAGAGGAGACATGTGATTCGTCGACTCTTTCAGAATTTTATCGCGAACACTTGAGGGAGTTCATCGAAGCACGGCCGTCGGTTTTTCATTCGTTTGGAATGGAAAAAAAGCGGACGTCTTACCAGCTGACAAACGAATTGGAAGCTAGGATGCGATACCTTTCTGAAAGTGAAATTGAAGTGGCGAGCGAGTTGGAAAGCTGGATTGGTAAAAAGGAGAACATCGATTTTCAGGAAGCGTCGCAGAGACTACTGAAGGGTTGGCTGTTTCTTCATATTCCATTCAGCGTCAGCTTGATTTTGCTAGGGGTGGCTCATGGAATATTTGCACTTCTTTTTGGAGGAAATGCCTAATTGTTAAACGATGGCCGAAAGGGAAAAGCGATATCGGTATCACGACCGTGACTACAACAGGCCCACGAAAAAGTGGGCCTGCGGTCATTCTGTCGACGGAAAGGAATGCCCTCTCGGGCCGGGTGAGCGCGGAACGTGCCGTGGAACGGGCGAGTGTTTGCCTGTTAAAAAGGGCGACCGATGGTATTGCACGCGCCCAGTATCAATGGGTGGCGAATGTGAGTCGGGGCCTGGGTCGGATGGAGCCTGTGGTTGTAAACTTTCCGCCTGTCAGCCGGTAAGATCGCTGAGAGATGTACGGCGGCTAGTTGGCATTGGTGCTGCCGTCTTGACGGTCGGGTTTCTTTTGATCGTTCTCGGTGATGATCCCTATGATGCGTCAATCAATGCTGGAACTTTGACCACGGCCCATTCCGGCGGAAGCCTCGACTGTGCCAGTTGTCATGCCGAAACGTCGCCGGCTGATTTGGTCAAAGTGGTTGACCCTCATTTTCTCAGCGAACGTTCGTTTGCGAACAGTGAGCTCTGCCTGAATTGTCACGGTGATGAGATAGGCGATTGGGTCACCTCGGCCCGGTTCGCTCATGGGTGGACAGAGAAGGTTGTGGCGGAGAAAATTTCGGTGGCTAAAGAAATCAGTGAGCGTGACGAAGCTCTTCGGCCCGAGTTAGCGCTATGGATAGCGGCTAAAGGGCCTCTGCCGACGAAGGGGGCTCTGGGAGAGCTTGCCTGCGCGACGTGTCATCAGGAGCACCATGGATCGGACTACATCATGACTGAACTTACGAATCAGCAATGTCAGGTCTGTCATCAAAATCAGTTTCACGGTTTTTCAGAAGGTCATCCTTCGTTTCAGGATAGTGGGTACCCTTATTCGCGACGTACCCGGATCTTCTTTGATCATGAAGAACATTATCAAAAGCATTTCGAGGGAAGTTCTGATGTAGTGATTGAGGGATTCGATCCAAAGCAACCTTTTGCTTCAGGGGAATCCTGCACTCATTGCCATGTCTCTGATGAGAAGGGTGAGTTCATGAAATTGAAGGGTTACGAAGTGACCTGTGCGGGCTGTCACGATCAGGAGGCGGCGGAGGCAGATCGGCTCACTCTCTTTACGATTCCGGCATTGGGTCAGGAAGGGTTTGATGGGCAATGGCCTTTGGCAGGCTATGGATTGGGGCCCGCTGGGAGGCTTTTGTTGGAGCCGAATACTGGTGCAGCGTTGTTTGAAATTGGGGTCGACGAGGATTTCGGAGCTGTTGCTCTCGACAGTGCAGAGGTGAGAAATGTGGCCGAACTGGTCGCGGCCGACTTGCAGCAGTTGTCACACGAATATTGGTCGAATGGGGCAGCTGTGCTGGCTGAGCGGATCGAGCAGAACGGATACGCATCGGCTGAAATTTCGACAGAGCTGTTTGGCGGATTGTCAGTGGATACAGTTAGGAACTTTTTATTCCCGGGGATTCAATGGGATCTGGGCGATTTCTCTTTTCCCAGTCTCGATCTTGAAACCATGGACGAGAAGCTGGCAAGTAAATCACGCTCAATTGGCGCGTGGCCGACACAGGCTGGCGGAGCGCTTAGTCCATTGATGGTTCATCTGCTATCTCATCGGCCTGAAATCGTGAGCGAAATTGTTATGTTGGCACCGTTCGCCAATGAGTCAGGAGGTTTCGAACTTTCGAACTTAGGTGAAGCTGACCAGGACCAGATCGCTGCGGTGGAAAAAATTGCATGGGCGATTCGGGAACTGTTTTTTGAAATGCGTCAGTCGGGTGCCCCGTTTCTGGAGCAGTTCGAGTCGCTGAGAGGTGGGATCATTGATTTGGAAAAGACAGAGGCAGTCTTGTCTCGTGTTTTTTATGCGGCCTCAAATGACGCGGTGTTTTTGGAGGAGGTTGAGGAACAGTTGAGCAAATTCAGAAGTGGGAGTTATCCGGAGGCCCTTCAGAAAGCGGATTCCCCTGTCAGTAATGATCAATCAGCTGCTGGAAAAGCCGATGATGATTTTGGAGCCTCTGAACCTGAGCCGGCAGCGGGCGGGGACGACGACTTCGGAGCCGGCGACGATGATTTTGGAGCCTCTGAACCTGAGCCGGCTGCGGGCGGGGATGACGACTTCGGGGCAGGTGACGATGATTTTGGAGCCTCTGAACCTGAGCCAGCTGCGGACGGGGACGATGACTTCGGGGCAGGTGACGATGATTTTGGAGCCTCTGAACCTGAGCCTGCTGCGGGCGGGGATGACGACTTCGGGGCAGGTGACGATGATTTTGGAGCATCTGAACCTGAGCCGGCTGCGGGCGGGGATGACGACTTCGGAGCAGGTGACGATGATTTTGGAGCATCTGAACCTGAGCCGGCTGCGGGCGGGGATGACGACTTCGGGGCAGGTGATGATGATTTTGGAGCATCTGAACCTGAGCCTGCTGCGGGCGGGGATGACGACTTCGGAGCTTCGGATTCGGGGACTCCAGAAAAGGTGGAAGATTCGGTCCCGAAAAAGACATTTAGATCATTTGAACCTTCTTTGTACGATTGGAACAAAACGGGAGGGTGGCACTATGAGCAGCAAGCTATTCACTACTCAACGAGAGGGCATGCCGATCCTGTTATCAGAGCTTGGATTGAGACTTCGGTATCTGCCTTGAATTCATCAGATGCCATTCATCGCAAAAATGGGCGATTGATTTTGAATTACGTTCTGGATTGGAAAAAAGGAGTCTCTACTGCGGCTTCGGGTAAATGCCTCAAATGTCATTCCATTGACCGGGATTCGACTAGTGGGGTATACCAAGTGAATTGGCATGAGGCCTATGGAGATCTGGCAGAAGCCAATGAATCGTCGGATCTGACCCGATTTTCTCATATTAAGCACTCTATTGCGGTGGATTGTATCAATTGTCATGTCCCCAAAGAAGGTGGGGATTACGCTGATTTTTTCCCTGCGAGGAACAGTCGGAGAGAGCTCACCAATCCTGCACTTTTTTCTCCTAATTTCCTCCCTATCAACGAGAAAGAAACCTGTGCTAGCTGTCACCAGGAAGGTCTCTCGGGCGAAAATTGTCTGCAGTGCCACGAATATCACTCCCGGAACTGATGAAATTTTCAATACATCTGAGGTTAGTTTTCTTGTAATGAAGGCGATTTGTTCTAAAAGTTCATCATGATTCACCCTCGATTGACATATGGGGGCAGGGGAGGAGCCCTTTTATTGGGGCTATTTCTCGTAGCTTGGCTAGTGTTGCCCTTGGTCGGGCAGGACGAGGAATCCGTGGCGCCAATCGACGCGGAGGGTGAGGCGATTGTGCCTGCTGCCGACGATGATTTCGGTGACGAGCCAGCTGCCGCCGACGATGATTTCGGTGACGAGCCAGCTGCCGCAGACGATGATTTCGGTGAAAAGATGGCGGAGGTAGATGATGATTTTGGTGGAGATCCGGACGCCGCTGACGATGACTTTGGAGCGGCTGACGATGATTTCGGGGCTGGTGACGACGATTTTGGCTCCGGTTCTTCGAAGAAAGAAGATGAGGACGATAAGAAAAAGAAGAAGGAAAAAAAGCAGTATGCGTCTGCCGCAGAAGCTCATCTGACTTTTCTCAAAGCGTTAGAATCTGAGGAGCGTTTTCCTGCTGCTGCCACTTGCGCGGAATGTCATCCCGATCACTACCGTGAATGGTCAGTTTCTGCTCATGCCTACGCGCAGATGAGCCCGGTATTCAATACGATGCACGCAGCGATTGTGGAGCGCACCGCAGGCACGAATGGAGACTTTTGTATTCGTTGTCACACCCAGGTGGGGATGCAGCGAGACGAGCCTCTATTTACCAGTAACCTCAAGCGGCATCCCGCTTCTGTTGAAGGGATCACCTGTATCGTCTGTCATCGAGTGGAGATGAACTACGGCAAAGTCAGCGGACGTACCCACATCAACAAGGGAGATATTTTTCAGCCCGTCTATGGCCCTGCTGGCAACGAAATTCTCAGTGATACACTGAAACAGGGAGATTTAGCAAAAAAGCTGAATGCTATTCCTCCTGTTGAAGGCGAGGAAAAGCGAGTGGGAAAAAAGGATATCCACGGTGAAGTAATTAAATTTGATCCCATTGCTACATCCGGATTTTGTGGAACCTGCCATGACGTTAATCTTTACAATGGTTTCAGGCTTGAGGAAGCCTTCACGCAGTATAAGAATTCGCCGGCTTCGGTAAAAGGGGAGAGCTGCCAGGACTGTCACATGGGTAAAATTCCCGGTGCAGTCGTTCCCGGGATTGTTAAGGCTGATAACCCGGAGGCCTTCGATTTGATGAATTATCTGAGGGGTCCGGGTGCGAGAATCGGTGGCGAAATATGGGCCAAGGAGGGGGATGATTCCACGGGGCTCTATGGCACCCCGACTCGTGATAGAAAGCGAACCAATCACATGTTTGCGGGGCCAGATTATTCGATCGTTCATCCGGCTTTGTTTCCTCATTCTGAAGAACTTCGTCAGGCCATGTGGGAGTTTGAGCGGGAAATCCCCGGGACGGGCTCTCACGAGCGGGTTGGGATGAAGCATTTGCTGAAATTTCAGTGGGAAGCTGGTTGGGGAGATCCCGGAAGCTATTTTGAAAAGCAAGTCGAAGAGAATCCTGAATTGGAGAAGTCTCTGTCATGGCCCTGGGATGATGCTATTGCCCGGTTAACGCTTCGGGGGAAGCTCAATGACTCCTTCAAATTGCTGAATGAGATTGATAAGCAGCGTCATCAGGTATTGCGTCGTGCTATTCGTTTCGGAGATTTTGAGGTGAGTCGAAATGATAGCGAAAGAATTGAGTTCAGCCTGAACATCGTGAACGGCACTGACGGGCACGGCGTCCCAACAGGGTTTGATGCAGAGCGCCTGTTTTTCCTTCAGGCTACGGTGAGAGATCGTAATGGGCGAGTCGTCTTTGTGTCGGGCGACAGGGATCCGAATGGTGATGTTAGGGATCTTCACTCGTCCTTTGTCCACCATCACGCGGAAAAGACGGGGCCTTGGTTGGCTTCGACAAATTGGAAAAACGAAGCGGGATTGGAGAGGAGAAAAGAGGATTTTAAGTGGCTTCCTGATCCGTATCTTTTTTCGTTACAGTCAAAGTTTCTAACTCGTAACCATCGGGGCGGAGAGCGCGAGCAGATTTTGGCAGTCAATTACTCGGTTGATCCACTTCCGTATATTCGGCCAGATACTCGCCCTGGAATTCTTTCGGGACGGCCAGCCGGCGCCAGGAAGCATTCGAGAGGGCTGACTCCGCTCGGTTCGCGAACTGCCAAATATAGAGTAGATAAAGATCAACTCACCGGGGCTGGACCATACACGGTGAATTTCCGGTTTGTCTGCCAGATGGTTCCTATCAATTTGATCAAAGAAATTTCGGATGTGGGATTTGATTACGATCTTTCCCCTCGAGAAATTGGCAAGCGGGTGGTGCATGGACATCGGACGTCATCTTCAGAGAGTGACTCAAATCGGCGTGGTGGGAGCCTGACTATTTGGGATAAAACAGTAACCATTCCTCAAGCGCCTTATGTGGCGAGTTTGGCTCAGTCAGAAGGAGAGATCATGTCTGGGGGGAAATCTCCTTTTCCCTATAAAGATCCGGCTAGCTTTGGCGGTGTTGGCGGTATCGGGGGCATTGAAGACGAATACATTTCTCCCGAATCGTTACCTGAAGGTGGAAGTGGGGCTGAAGTGGGCAATTCGTTGATACCGAAGCCATCCGAGGGAGCGGAAGACGACGCATTTTAATCATGAGTCGGCAAGTGAACATTAAGAACCGCTTCCAGCTTCTGAAGCAGACTAGCTCGCTCCGCCTGCGATTGTCTTTTTCTCTAATCTCGAGTTTTCAAAGCAGTGCCGCTGCCTTGTTGATGATCGGAGGGGGAGTGATTTTATTCTCGTCCGTCAAGGTTGATGCAGCCGACAATTCCGACCTTTACCTCAGCGACGAGGTTGTTCCCTGGGAAGAACTTGGTGATGGTTTTCTCGAAAGGCCAAAGCCGCTTACTGAGGTAATCGAGGATCATATCTATCCTTCGAATAAGGAGCGGGATCGCCTGATCAAGGAATCGCATGAGACAGGTGATGCAAGCTTGTTGGAGAATGCCCCTGCGCGGCAGAATATATTTGGAGGAAACCCGTTCCTAGGGAGCGGGGAAATTGACAAGGGGTTTGAGATCAAAACGGGAGCGGTGTGGCAGCCAAACTTCCTCATTTATGGTGAGTTCCGGAGTGCGTTGCAGACTTTTGATAATGGATTTGGAAATACTGCCGAATGGGCGAATCGCTTGGATATTTTCGGTAATCTTTACCTGACTCCGACGGAACGAATTCTGATTGGATTCAGACCGCTTGATCGTGATGGAAATTTCACGGGATATCAGATTGACGGAACGAATGAAGGATTCTTCGAAGAGTTTAACTCCCGGATTAACACCTTCTTTTTCGAGGGTGATTTTGGTGAGTTGTTTCCGAATCTGGATCCAACGGATCAAAAGAGTCTCGATTACGGAATCGCCTTCGGACGTCAGCCTATTAATTTCCAGGATGGCATCATCATCAATGACACGATTGATTCTATTGGCATCAGCAGAGCATCGCTTTTTGAATTTGGGGCCAGCGCTACTCGCATCACAGGGATTGCGGGCTTTAATGAATTACACCGAGGGAATAATGTCAGGGATTCGGATGCATTTGTCTTTGGCTTGCTGAGTTCGCTGGACTACGACAAATCAACTCTTGAAGTGGACTTTGTCTATGTGGATGGGGACATCGCTACGGGTGGGGATGGCTTCTATGCCGGTATCGGTGATACGCGCCGTATCGGGGAATGGAATTCGACTTTGAGAGCCAACGGCAGTTGGGGACTCGATGGTGGTGGCACGGCGGCGGTCGACTCGGGATATGTGTTCACTTCACAGCTGTCGCGGACGATGAGATATAACGATGATATTTTCTACTTCGATACTTTCTATGGGCTTGGAGACTACACTTCGGCGGCACGTGATCCTGCTGTGGGTGGGCCGCTTGGAATTATTGGTATCCTTTATGCTTCGTCGGGTCTGAGCGACTACGCGGCTCCTCTGGGAAATCAGGTAGGAGATTCTGTTGGTTTTGCAGCAGGTTATCAGGCATTCCTGGGAGGGAAGCGCAAAGCCCAGTTGATCTTCGAATTAGGCGGCCGAAAGGCGACGGAAAGCGGGGGAGAGTCATCGATGGGATTTGGAATGCGTTATCAACGGGCTTTTGGCCAGCATTACATTCTCCGTCTCGACGGATTTGCTGCTGGGTATGATGATGAGAGCCGTCCGCTTCGCGAAGATTTTGGATACGGTTTACGGGCAGAGTGGTTAGTGAAGTTTTGATTCGAGATGGAATTCTTTTTGCAGAACCCCTGGCTACTCACCGGATGGATTATCTGTGTTCTTGTTATTCTTTTCGGACTAGTCGCGAGTTTGCTCATGATTCAGCGACGGAGTCTGCTGGTTCAGCAATTTTCGAAAGAGGATTTGGTGCTGGAAGAGCGACTTCAGTTGTTGCGTGAGCGCCGCGAAAGAGAGTCTGACCAAAGTGAAGGGTGGGATGGGTTTGCCAACTTTGTGGTGGTTGATAAAGTGCCTCATGGGAAAAGCGGTATCTGTTCGTTCTATCTGAAACCGAAAGACAAAAGATTGGATTTGGCTCCTTATAAGCCGGGGCAACATTTGGTGTTTCAATTGCCTGTTGTAGGAGCGGCACAGCCGATCACTCGGAGGTATAGTTTGTCCGACCGCCCCGGTTGTGACTACTACAGGGTATCGATCAAACTGGCTCCATCACCTAAAGATTCCCCTGATGTTCCGGCGGGAGTTGGATCGTCATATTTTCATCAGCATGTTGAGGAAGAGGGGGTTTCCCCATATGATTGCCTGATTCAAGTGAGTAGTCCAGCAGGGTCATTTCTACTGGATCCTTTGGAGTCCAAGCCGGTTGTGCTCATTGGCGGAGGAGTCGGGCTTACTCCGATGCTGAGTATGTTTAACAGCATTGTTGAAGAGAATGATTCGCGTGAGGCCTGGCTATTTTATTCTGTTCGAAATGCCGAAGAGTGCGTGCTGTTTGATAAAGGAATGTTGCATCCGGAATTTGAAGAGGTTTCAGCCAATCGGGACAATTTGCATATTCACGTCTTTTACTCGAGGTCCGAAGCTGAGTCGATGCCGGGTATGGCCGAATCTCATTACGGTCGATTGACGGTAGAGGCATTGAAGGAACAGTTGCCGAGCAATAACTTTCGTTTCTATATTTGTGGTCCGGATGTGATGATGGATCAGTTCGAAGAGGAGCTGGAGGCTTGGGGCGTGCCGGAAGAAGATATCCTCTCAGAGCGTTTTGGTCCTCCGAAGAAAAAGGCTCCAGCGGAGGGCGCCAAGGAATGCAAGATTCAGTTCGCTCGCTCGAAGAAGGAGGTAGCTTATTCTCCCGAAGATGGAACTATTCTTGAAGCGGCCCAGAAGGCGGGTGTTCCTATTTCCTTCGACTGCCGTGCAGGATCTTGTGGCCAGTGCAAAGTCGGGGTAGTTTCCGGAAAGGTGGACTACTCGATCCGGACGAACTACAAGTGTCCCCCGGGATCTTGCCTGACCTGTTCCTGCGCCCCGGGCGGAGATATCGTTTTAGACTGCTAAATCAGGATAGTGATCTTCTTCTAAATCCGGATAGTGATCCTTTCCAAATCCGGATAGTGATCCTTTTCCAAATCCGGATAGTGACTCCCTTGCGGTTCGGTCAGGATAACTCTGACTAGTTATCCAGGGTCACCTGGTTTCCTATGACCGTTGTCCGTTTGCCCTCATGCTCGATGACTGAACCGGGCTTGCGGTCGAGCTCGACTGCTGTGGTTGGGGTAGAGACGGTATCGCCGCGAATCTTTGCCACCACCACCACCGGTTTATTGTCCCGTGTTTTCATCGGAACCGCGATTTGAGATCCGTAACGTCTTTTTGCAGCAATGACTGCTTGGTTGCGAATTTCGGAGTCTAATTTTTGAAGTGATTTCGCTTCGTCCCGTTGAATTTTGGCTACTTCCGGCGGAGAAGCGCTTGAGCTCAATTTCTGCGTCCGCTGTTTGATTTCACGACGTCTTGATGCGTAAGCAGGCTGGAGGTTTTGAATTTCACTTATCACAAAACCGTCGAATTTTTCCTGCGCCAAACGCTGGACTGCCTCAGATTCGCCAACATTCAAGCGTCGATACCTTCCCAGTGTTTGGGCAACGTCGACCGTATTCTTGAGATCAATCGCTCCACCGGAAGAGTTCACCATGTAGTTCACTTCTGAGGGGCCATAGACGGGCCCTGAGTTCGCTAGTCGCTCCTCAGGTGTCTGACTGACGCAAGCGCTCAAACAGACGCCTGCCAGCAAGGTCACGCAAAAGTAGGCAATGGAGGAAGGGCTAGCCATGGAAAATTCAGAGATCCGGTGGGATTGACGTTGTCCGGAAATTAAGGGCCACCCGGCGGGCGTGGATTGGGGCGACAATTTGGGTCGTTGGGACTGGGGCAATCAATTCGACGTCCTGGAAGATCATTAGGGCGAGGTTGCCTGGCGTTGGGTAGTCCTGGCTGGTTGTTCTGACTTTGAGGAGGTGGAGGTCCAGCTCCTGGTGGTAATCCTGCTCCTGGACCGTTGCCTCCTGGACCGTTGCCTCCTGGACCGTTGCCTCCTGGACCGTTTCCTGGTGGAGCGCCACCCGGTGGAGCGTTGCCCGGTAGTCGGCCTCCCTGGAACCCTGGCCCGCCTCTTAAAGCAGGGCCCAAAAGAGGGGAAGTCTGCATTAGGCGACTCATGTCCACTGTAATCGCGTCAGGCAAAATATTCTCGAGGCAGTTGATGATTAAAAGTTGGCCTTTCCGAATGGTGACTGTCTCGCGAGACAAACCCTTCAGGGTAATGGTTACTTTACCTTCGAGACAGGCAATTTTGATGTAGCGATGGGGCTGATAAGAAATGAGCATCGATGCATTCGAGGTGGCCTGAATCTGTTCCGTTTCTACGGTAACACTATTCCGCTTTAAGAGCCCATTGTTGCCTGTGTTAACCATCATGACTCCTTGACGGAGGTCTATCGTTTTGCCGTCAGCTCCTACGGTTAGATCTGAATTGGCCCCAACCCTGAAGGTTCCCTCACCGTTGGAAAGCTGAGCGCGTGATTCCTCTCCCGTTTGGATGGACTTGGTTTTTGATCCGTCAGTGACCGAGACCTTGTTGAAGGTCTCCTCAATCTTTGTCTGAGAGTGACCGGAAAACGGAACTGCCAATGCGCTTGCCAGCACCAGCCACAAACAGAGATTGTTGTTGGATTTCATTTTTCCGCAGATCAAAACGATGTTCGGAATCCTACTCCGCCACCCCAACTGAAATATTCGTAGTCCTGAGTGCCAATATTGGAATCGTTTAGCGTGAAGTTAACACTCCCCTGGAGATAGATTTCACCTTCGTTTCCGAAAATTGTAGGGCGGGCGGCTACGCAAGTAGCGCCGATTTCGGCAACATGGTTCCAGTCATTCTGTGCCGCTTGCTCATAATCAAAGCAGGAGGCGGTGTAACTCGCGTAGGTAGAAATGTCTTCGGTCCACATCACCGAATAGCCGGCATAGATGCGGTATTCATTGCGCTGAAAAGCCTGCGAACTGGAACTGAAACTCAGGTCAGAACTGAGCCCATAATAGAACTGATGGCCCTTTTGGACGGCGATCGCTTTCTGGAAACCGAGAACGACAGAATTGTTCGTAAACACATCCTGCCCGAAGAGGGAGTCGGCGACGCGGTACCAGGCGTAGTTGGCAAAAAAGAATCCGTTTTCGAAGAATGATGCGATCGCGTTGTCTGCGTCAGGCACGTAGTAGTAGAGTCCGGCATGGGCCCTTTGATAATCGAAGTCCAAATCGCTGAGGTTTCGATAGCGATACATTTCCTCGGAAAACCCGATATCGGCGAAGAGGTTGCCTTTGATCAACGGAGTGTAGTCGAGGGAAAGTAAACCACGCAGATAGTTGTCAGATACCGCACCGGAATTTGCCAGTTCCGCGTTGGTCGTTCGATAGCCGGTTACGGATGCCTGGAGGGAAAATGGATACCAATTAGAGGCGCGCTCGATAATGACTTGCTCGCCGAATTCATCATCGCCTTCCATAGAAGGGATCAGCGCTGAATTGCTGCCAGTCTGGGGGGCGATTGTATCGGGTATTCTGCCTGTGGTCGCTACGTTTCTTTGTGTGCCTATATTGGAGGCATCCTGCGCATTGGTAACGAGGGAGACTGCAGTGATCAGCAGAATCAAATGAGACAGCGAAATCCGATGGGATATGTTGACTGTGAACGACAAAAGAGAAGGGGGTAGGACGCCATCTAGATAGCCGAAATGGGGTGTTGTGTCAATGAGCGACAGCGGTAGCTCAGGCCTTGGATTGGCTTGCCTGTGGGATGTTTTAGCCCTGGAAGAGGGAGCTCTCTTTATTCTGTAATGAGAGGGTCGTTCATCTTAATTCGCCACCCATTCAGCTTTTTTTGAAGGTGTTCAAACTGGCGCAGATGATTTGGATCGCCTGATCTGAAAAGGCTTTTTGTCTCAAATGGATCTTCGTTGAGATCAAAAAGCTGCCAGTGGTCAATCTGCGGATAGCGAATCAATTTCCATCCATCGTCAGTCCTTATCATCCTTTGAGTATCTTTGAAGTATCCAAAGATATCGTTGTGATGTTCTAGCGAAGGGTCGGCAATGGACGCAGCAAAGCTTGAAGCGGAAACAGAATCCGGGGCCGGTATTCCGGATATTTCGCAGGTGGTGGGATAGAGTTCGCGAAGATAGACCTGAGCGGAAGAGGTGGTTCCCGGGGCAACACCTGGTCCGGATAGAATGAGCGGCACGTTGATCGTGTGTTCATACATATTCTGTTTCCCTCGCAAGCCGTGAGACCCACAGGCCATCCCATGGTCGCTCGTGAAAATGATGAGTGTGTCCCGAAGTTGATCGGTCTGATCGAGGTGCAAAATAATGCGCCCAATCTGGTTGTCCATATCTTCAATGACCGAGTAGTAGACTCGCAGGAGATCCTTCACTGCGTCCTTACTGCGTGGCCATGGCAGCAGTGCCTCATCACGTCCATCGAAGTTTCCGTGATCAAAAGGATGGACGGCCAGATAGTTTTCCGGAAGTTGCATTGAGTCCGATTGATAACTCTCTTCGAGTCCGGGAGGAATGAAGAGGGGATCGTGTGGAGCGGTGAAGTTGACATGACAGAACCAGGGTTTGTCTGGGGTCGACTTGATCAGCGAAATCGCGGCATCAGCAAATTTTTCGCTGATGTCCGGGGTCACTCCGACTCCTAATTCGGGATACTTCTGTTTGCCGTCATCGCTCTGGAAAATCCATCCGCGATAGCCGGTGATGGGAAAGCCTTTCCAATCGGTTTGTCCCTCTTTCCAATATTTGCTGCCACCGCCGGAAAATAGACCGGCAACGTCTTCGTAGCCACGTTGCGAAGGACGCCCGCTGACGTGCCACTTCCCGACATGCCAGGTGGTGTAGCCGCCTTGCTTCAAAGTTTCTGCCCAAAATGAAATATCGGATTTCATTTTGGCTCCTGAGTTTCCCGAGATTCCGTTTTCCCAGCCGTGCATCCCTGTCAGGATTTCAGCTCGGCTAACGACACAGATGGGATAGGAGCAGGTCGCTCGAGAAAATGTCATTCCGCTGGCCACCAGCGAATCGAGGTTGGGCGTTTGGATGCGTGGATTCCCGAGAGCAGAAATACAGTCGGGTCGCATGTCATCCGCTAGAATGAAAAGAATATTGGGCGGCTTCGCCTGAACAGGTAGTACGAAGACAGTGAGACAGCTAATCCAAAGAAGCTGAATGATTTTGATCTGGCGATTGATCCTAAACATTACATCCAGTCGACCACAGATAAGATGCTGAAACGATAGGATTCCCAGCGCAGTTGCGCCAGCCTAGGTGATTAAGGTAAAAGTGACCCATTTTGGACTTAAGTCCGGGTTAAGGATTCCGCGACAGCTCCTTCGGTCAACTGGCGTGGACGCCAAAGTTCTAGAGGGTTCTTCTCCTGACGGTATTGCGGACCATAATTTCCTGTCCTGTTTTTTGCCAACAGGGCAGCATTTGGCATGCGTGGGTCGATTCGGTTTCTTCATGTCTTAGTTGTTCTCATATTCGGAATTCTGCCAATGGGCGGAAGGGCCGCTGATAATCCTAACATTATCATTATATTGGCCGATGACATGGGCTGGGGGGATCCACGCTGTTATCAGCCTGATTCAAAGATCCCAACGCCCAATCTCGATCGATTGGCGCAAGAAGGAGTTCGTTTTACGGATGCTCACACTCCTTCCTCGGTCTGCACGCCGACGCGTTATACTCTTTTGACAGGGCGATACTGTTGGCGCACCTCGCTGGAGAAGGGAGTGTTGGATGGATTCGGTCCACCTTTGATTAAACCGGGTGAGGATACTGTGGCGTCTTTGTTAAAGAGGCATGGGTATCAAACGGCCTGCGTGGGGAAATGGCATCTTGGCATGCAATGGCATGATCTTGACGGGCAAGCATTAGGAGAGCGTGGTGCTCAGCGATTTCGACCCGGTCATGATGTTGATTATGCTCGGGATATCACCGGCGGTCCGGTCGATGTTGGCTTCGATAGCTACTTCGGGATCTCAGCATCGCTCGACATGAGTCCATACGCCTATATCAGGGACAGACGTGTCGAGACGCTTCCGGTCGATTGGCACGAGGAAATTAAGGGTACCATTTTTCTCAATGGTGTTAGCGGTGTGAAGTCTCCGGGATTTGATGTTCATGACGTATTGCCTCGACTGGGTGACGAAGCAGTTTCGGTAATCGAGGCAGCAAAGGGAAATGAGAATCCGTTTTTTCTCTATCTGCCTCTTAATTCTCCGCACCTTCCTGCTGCTCCTTCTGCTATGGCAAAAGGGAAAAGCGGGGCGGGAGACTATGGCGATTTCGTTTGGGAAACCGACCATACGGTGGGGCGTGTATTGGAGGCACTAGATGCCGCAGAAATAGCTGACAACACGCTCGTCGTTTTTACGAGTGACAATGGAGGGCTCTGGCATTGGTGGGATTTTGATGCCGACGATGATGGTGGCAAGGTGCCATTGACTCCCCGTGGTGACTACGTGAAGCAGTTTGATCATCAGAGCAATGCTGATTGGCGTGGGACCAAGGCGGATATTTTCGAAGGGGGGCACCGCGTTCCGTTTCTGGTCCGCTGGCCTGGCAGGGTGCAGGCAAATCAAGTGAACGGTGCACTGATCGAAGTGACGGATCTCTACGCCACGATTGCAGATGTGGTCGGTGAAGAGCTGATGGGATCATCAGGAATGGACAGCTTCTCTATTCTGCCTCTGCTCACCGGTGGCAAAAAGGAGGTGCGACCGTTTTCGGTTCATCATTCTTTGGCGGGTATGTTTGCGCTCCGGCGCGGCGATTGGAAACTGGTCGAAGGACGTGGGTCAGGTGGATTCACCCAACCCAGAACCTTCAAGCAATTCGAGGGCGAACCGGATGGTCAACTCTACGATTTGGGGCGTGATCCCCAAGAGCAGAAGAATCGGTGGCTTGAGGAGCCAGAGCGCGTCGGGAACATGAAGGCCATGTTAAATTCAGTAAAGGCCGCATCAGCGAGGGACGTGGCTGCTAACTGAGGAGATCCTCAGAGTTCCTTTAGCTCGTCGAGCATTTCAAGAAGTGCTTTGGTTAGGATAACTGAGGAATCCTTTTCGAACTTATTGGTGCCAATCCATGTTTCATAACCGCCGAGTTCGACCTGATTGGGGGGAGGGAGATAGCCATATCCGCCATTGGCTAACGAGATGGTGAAGGTATGGGGGAATGGACTTTTCTCTTTGATCTCCAATCCAATTTCAACGAGGACCTCGAAGGGGAGCGAAACGATGGCTTGGTCTCCAATGCGGATGGCCTGAATGATGACGTCTTCTGTCTTGTTCGGTTCGGAGTGTTTGATCGTTGCATTGGCGTACTGGGTCGCCTTTTTGTGAAAGGCTTCTCTTTCGGCGCGAGGTAAGTCTAGAAGCCTAATCGCGTGGGCGACTTCCTTCTCCGTCATGCTTCGGTAGTTCAGTGTGACCTCGCGCTGTCGGACGGCGATGAGGGGAGCGGTGTCATAGGACTCAATCTTTTTCACGGCCCTCCAGGCGGCATCAGCTGTTTTGTTGGCAACTATTCGGACTTGTTCAAAAGGAGCCCGAGGGGCTCTATTCATGGGGAAATCAATGTTGTTGATGTCCCCGCTAGTTCCGTTGGTCATCATCGCGACAAAACCTTCAGGACGATTGGCGCCGCCGAGTCGATAGGGCATGATGCGAGCGAATTCGCCATAGTAATCTGCCGAGGCCATGCCTACCTCTTTTCCGTCTTCTTCAATGACTTTGGGAATATTGCCAACGTAGTGGAGCGAATAGTTGGCGAGAAGTCCGAGGGCTTTTCCTTTCCGTGTTCTGATATCGATGACGCATACTTCCGGGTCGGTCGGGCCGGCGGGATCGGTGATGTTTTGTCTGGGTGGATTCATCCGGACCTTATCCATCCCCCCAAAGGGGTTCTGGTCCATCGTTCCGGGCTTGAGATACCATCGACGGTTGTGGACTTCGCTGGGCTCCTCGTCCGAGGCGAAACCAACCTGCGCGGGTTCGAGGGAGTTGATCGCTTCGATGAGTGCCGCGGCGAGACCATCCGATCTAGTTTTTTCGTAGGCGACCTGGCCTGGCGTGGTGTCGCCCCCCTTGGGTGCGGTGTGCGCGTGAGTGCCTGATATGAGCATCTCAGTGACCTTCCAGCCAGTCGCTTTCGCTGCGATGGCTTTGGCGGCGTCGGTTGCTTCCCGTCCTGCTCCGATGGCATCGACCAATGCGATGACGGCCCGGCCCGATCCATTTTCAAAGGCCAGGGCGCGCACGTGAAGGGGATCGTGGACGTAGCTCGAAGAGCCTGACCGTAGTTTAAACGGAAAAACGGTCGGAGAAATATCAACGGCGGCTGTGCCGACCCGCAGTCCTTCCTCGGCGAATCCATTTATTGTGCAGTTGAGGAGAAGAAGGCAGAGAAGTATTCGAAGATGTTTCATAAGATGGATTCAAGAGGGTTAAGTGGGAGATTATACCCTGTTGGGTCCGATGAAGTATCTCGCGTCATCGCGGATTAAAACCGGGATGTGCGATTGCCTTTGCGATATTGACCGGGAGTGATTCCGTAGCGCTCTCGGTAGGAGGTCTGCAGATAGTGGGTATGAGCGAAACCGGTTAGTTCAGCGATGTGCTCAATGGTGAAGCTGGTATTGCGCAGCAGCCGATTGACTTCGCGGAAGCGCACCCGAAGTAGCTCTTCTTTGGTGCCTCTTTTGAGAGCCGATTTCATGCGACGTTCCAGTGTGCTTCGCGACAGGCCGAGTTCATCGCATATCTGCGCAACAGTGAGCCCTTGGAATGCGCGTTCCCGGATGAGTTTGACGGCGCGAAGAATGACGGGGTCCTCGATCATAAATTCATCGGAAGACTCACGCACTTGGATTCCTTTGGGTGGAATGAGAATAGGGGCCTTGGTTGCCGGATTTCCGTTCATGAGCTGATCCAGCGTCTCGGCCGCCTGAAAGCCAACGGTCTCGCCATCAAAGCGAACACTAGTCAGAGTGGGGGATGTGAATTCGCAAAGTGTCTCTTCGTTTTCACAGCCGACCACGGCGACCTCTTCCGGGACGCCAATACCAGCTCTTCGACAGGCATCGATCAGTCGCACGGCGAGTTGATCGTTGGTGGCAAAGATACCGACGGGTTTTTCAAGAGATTCGAGCCACTGGATCAGATCGGACTGGTGTTGCTCCCAGTTTGAAGGGCTGCTCTCACCGAGAGCGGGCAACAAATGGCACTGCCGCCCAGTGGCCTCAATTGGCGTGACGAAATTTTGTATTCTTTCGCGAAAAAATGACTCGGTATCGAGGGTGTAGGCAGCGAATCGTCGGTAGCCACGATTCACGAAGTGCTCTGCCACCATTTGGCCAATCAGGGCGTTGTCCATCCCGACAAACGGAAAGCCAAGATCGTAGTTGGTTGATCTGACTTCGACGGCTGGAACTCCCGTGGCTGCGATCGCTTCCGCCATCTCAGGGCTGTGTGTCCTTGTGATGATACCGTCCCCGTCCCATTTCTCTAACCAGGGCGGGAGTGACGATTCGAATGCCCTGAGTTCCAAAAATGTGGACCAAGGGCCGTTCGCGTGCAGGTATCGGCTGATCCCAGAAAGCATGTCACGGGTGTAGGACCGAGTGGTTTCTACCAAAATAGCGACCCGGCGAACGGGAATATGAGGGGAATTGCTCAATGTGACGAAAAACCTAATGTTTCGTGAATCATAAGGGTACAGACGGGTTCGTCAATGCCGGTAATGTGTCGCCATGTCAGCAGTGATTGGAAAAGCACTTATTGTAGTCGGAGATGCAGCAGAGACGGTCGATACCTTGTATCCGTATTACCGTTTGCAGGAGGCAGGGATTGAGCCGGTGGTGATTGCGCCTGAGAAGCGGCTTTACCAAATGGTGATGCACGAAGTTCGCCCGGGATGGACGATCACTAAGGAATGGGAAGGGTATCAGATTCAAGCTGATCTCGCATTTTCGGAGGTGAAACCTGAGGAGTATCTCGGCATTCTTTTCTCGGGTGGCAGGGCTCCGGAATACATTCGTGAGGACTCTGACCTGATCAAACTGACTCAGTGGTTTTTTGATCAAAACAAGCCCATCGCCAGTGTCTGCCACGGCGTTGAAATTCCGGCGAGGGCGGATCGGGTCAAGGGGCGCAAGATGGCGACGGTAGCGAAGTGCCAATTCGATCTTGAAGTTTGTGGTGGCATCTACGTCAACGAACCGTGTGTGATCGATGGTAATCTCGTATCGGGACGGACTTTTCACGACAACGGACACTACGTCGCTCCATGGATCAAAATGCTGGAGGCGGAAGCAGCCAGTCGATAGATCGAGTTCAACCCTGACAAATCATGAATCGAAGACGAGCAATTCAATTACTGGGAGGAACGGCACTCGCACCCGCCGTGATACAGAGTGAGGAGAATGCCTTTGCGCTGAACTATGTTCTTTCTTCGGCTCTTTACGGTGATCTACCTGTTGCCAGTGTGCTGGAAGAAGTGGGCAATGCCGGGGCAGGATCAGTCGATATCTGGAGGAAGGGGCATGCGACTCACCGTGAGCAGGTCGATGCGATGGGGGACGAAGCATTTCAAGCGCTGCTGGATAAGCACGAGACCTCAATGTCTGTGTCGACCTGTTATCCGCTTGGCCCTTTCGGTCTGGAGGACGAACTGCATTGGTTGAAGAAGAATGGTGGTGCCATGACCGTCTGCGCCTCTCGCTCGATGGGTGAAAAGGATCCCGTTGGTGCAGAGGCAAAGCGCCAGGTGATTGCTTTTTTGGAGAAGCTGAAACCCCACTATGAACTGGCGGAAGAATTGGGGGTAACGATCGCGTTAGAGAACCACAAGAACTCGATGCTTTCTTCGCCGGATTCGATTCGATACTTTGCCGAGTTAAATCCTTCCAAGCATGTTGGAATTGCTTTTGCCCCTCATCATCTTTATGACGCGGTTGAAGAAATCCCCGATTTGATTCGGGAGTGCGGCAAAGAGAACCTGCCCTTCATCTATTTTCAGGAGTATCACCTTTCCTCAAAGCAGGCCATGGCTAAGGAGGAGGAGCTGAAGCAATTGCCAGGATTTGGAACATTGGATTACGTGCCGATTCTGGGTGCGCTTCGAGATGTGGGTTTTGAAGGGCTTGCTGAGATTTTTATGCACCCGACTCCCCGGGGAACTCCGATGCTGCCAACGGCGAAGGAGATCACGGCTGCGGTTAATAAATCTCGTAGTTACATCGATCAGTGTTTGGCGCAATTATGAATTGGGGGCGCATCTTCTCAGTCGGGGTAATTGGTCTCTTGAGCGCGATTGCATATTGCGCTGAGGCGGCTCCACACGTGGTCGGATACGAGCGTTTCCACGGTGACGATGCGTCAGTGGAAGGTGGTGCCATTTTGTATTCTGAACTGGGGTGTGCCAATTGTCATGGAGGATCGGTGATAGCCTTTCCAAGGATGGGCCCAAATTTGATGGATCTATCTGCGAGGGTTGATCGAGAATGGGTGGGGGCGTTTCTAAAGAACCCCCAGTCGGGGCGTGAGGGGACAACGATGCCCGGTATGCTGCATGATTTCTCTGCGGAAGAACTGGACTCGGTGCTGGCCTATTTGGGCAGCCTGTCGTCCGGGGTGAAATTCGCCACGGCACGCCACGCCAATGCTGAACGCGGGAGTGCCCTTTACCATGAAAAGGGCTGTATTGCCTGTCATGCGCCGACTGCCGATTTTTTGCCCCCTCACGGTGGTGATGGACTGTCTGCCGAAGGTTTAGCCGTATCTCTTCCTGATCTACAAAAGAAGACTCACTACAAAGCTCTCGCCGCATTTTTGATTTCGCCTTCGACTTATCGGCCGGACGGGCGGATGCCTCATTTACCATTGGATACTCAGGAGGCAATGGATGTCACGGCGCATCTGCTCGACTTTCAGTCGAGTAATCCCAAGGACGATGCGAAAACGACCGCTCAATGGCCAAAGGTGACCCAGGCGCTGATTGCGCAAGGTCAGGTGCTTGTGTCAGAGCGTCGTTGTGCTTCGTGCCATGATTTGCCCGATCTCGACTCAGTGGAGACAATCGCCTTGCCGAGTAGGGCGCTGAAACAAGGAAATCATTGTCTCTCTGCAGAACCGGGATCCGAGGTTCCTTATTACGGCCTGACGGAAAAGCAAAGGGAGTCGTTGTCCTTGTTTTTGGAGGACGGCAGAGATTTGAAAGATGTTAGTGGTGAATTGTCCCTCGCCGCGATGAACTGCTTTGCCTGCCATGACCGTGATGGCGTGGGCGGTCCAACCATTGGAACAAATCCGTTTTTTGTGGGAGATGAAAGTCTGGGGGATTCGGGTCGTCTTCCTCCGCCTCTCACTGGTATTGGGCAAAAACTCAAACACGAGTGGATGGATGGGGTGTTGGAGGGAAAGCCGGAGAACCGAGTCCGGCCCTATTTGAAGACGCTGATGCCGGCTTATCCCAATCAGGCTGATGCTATCGCTGATTGGTTGGTGGAAATTGATGACGGTTCCGAGTATCCCGCGATGGTCCATCATGAGGAGGACCTCGAGGCAGGCAGAAAATTACTGGGTGTGAGCGGCGGGGTGAATTGCATCATTTGTCACAACTGGGGCGATAAGTCTTCGCTCGGGATTCCTTCATTGGACATCAGCGCTCTCGACCAGCGCCTCCGGCCAGAGTGGTTTCGTCAGTATCTATTGAATCCTGCCAGCTACCGACCCGGCACTCTGATGCCGCCGCTGTGGCCGGGAGGACATTCGAGTGTGCCTGATGTGCTGGGTGGTGACTCGGAACGTCAGATTGCAGCTATTTGGAGTTTTATTGAGAAGGGTGAGGGAGTGCCTGAAGGGTTCCCTGAGCACCGAAGCGGTCAGTTTGAGCTCATCCCTCTTGATCGACCTATCATTCAGCGAACGTTCCTGGAAGGAGTTGGGACGAAATCGATTCTGGTAGGTTTCCCCGGCGGAATGAATCTTGCCTACGATGGGCTCAAAGGGAGGCCTGGCCTAGTGTGGCGCGGCCGGTTCTTTGATGCCTATGATACCTGGTTCACGCGAAAGATCGTCTTTCAGCAGCCCTTGGAGGAAGCAGTTAATCCATTTTCAGAATCCAGCGAGGAAGCACGGTTTCGGGGCTACCGAGTCACCAAAGAAGGAGATCCTGTTTTTATTGTCACTAATCAAGGGCGTGAGATCGAAGACGCTTTTGGGAGTGACGGTGAGGCCCTGATTCGAAAGGTTTCCTGGGAAAATGGAGATGCTCCTGCGGTGACTCATCCAGTGGGAGTTGAGGTCGATGAGAAGCGCGAAGGGAATACTTTAACCATACGATACACATGGAAATGAAGCGGGGTTTTATCATGGCTGTGCTGGGCAGTGTCTGTATTTCGTTGGCGGGCGCGACCGTGGGCGCAGACGAGTCTATTTCGTATCGAGTGAGCGAATTGTTGGTTGCGAGCTCTCCTAGCTCTTCTCGATCCGAAGAGTGGAAACCAGGTCAAGGGATTGCGCTTGAGGTTAGCGGGATGGAATGGATTGATGACACCTTGGCTCTGTCGATCCGCAAAGGCGAAATCTGGATGGTCGACGGTGCCCTGACCGGTGATCCGGAAAAAGTCAGCTATCGTTTGTTTGCTTCAGGATTACACGAACCGCTCGGAGTGACCCGGGATGGGGATGACTTGCTTGTATCCCAACGTGCCGAAATCACGCGCTTGCAGGATAGAGACAAAGACGGCGTTGCTGACACGTTTCTGACCGAGTGTGACGGGTGGAATGTCTCAGGTAATTACCATGCCTACACTTACGGTCCTGAGCGTGACGGCAAAGGCGATCTTTGGGTAACCTTGAACTTGGGAATGGGTGACCTAGCCAATAATTCGGTTGGCTGGCGAGGCTGGGGTGGCGTGATCGGAGAGAGTGGTGAATTTCTTCCCAAGTCATTTGGGATGAGGTCGCCCTGCGGGTTGGGAGCAAATTTGGAAGGAGACATGTTCTTCTCGGATCAACAAGGGACGTGGATCCCCGCTACCCCGATTCATCATCTGCGATCAGGGGTGTTCTATGGCAATCAGGAATCTCTGGCCACGATGGATGACCCGGCAGCCCCTTTTCAAATGACTGCGATTCCGAAGCCGAATCAGTTGTATCCCGAGGCAGTGGCCGCGTCACCGGAGTTCGTGCCTCCTGCGGTGTGGTTGCCGTATAACAAGATGGGGCGTTCTGCGACCGATATTCAGTTGATAGATGAATCAGGAAAGTTTGGGCCTTTTGATGGGCAGTTGCTGGTTGGGGAATTTACTAACGCGGCGATTAATCGGGTGTTCCTTGAAAAAGTAGGAGGTGAGTATCAGGGCGCTTGTTTTCCGTTCATGACAGGGTTTCCTGCAGCAGTCGTCAGAATGGCTTTCGGTCCGGATGGGTCTCTGTTTGTTGGGATGACCAATCGCGGGTGGTCGTCTTTGGGTAATCGTTCTTATGGGCTTTCCAGAGTCAGCTATTCGGGGTCGGAGCCTTTCGCGATTCAGGAGATGCGGGCGAAGCCGGATGGGTTCGAACTAAGGTTCACGAGACCAGTCGACCCCGACACCGTGGCAGGAGCTGAGGTCTTTTCAGCCAGCCGATACACCTACCTCTATTCTTCCGCTTATGGTGGCGAGGAAATGGACACACAACCACTCAAGGTAAAGGCGGATGACCTTTCCGATGATGGGATGACCCTGCGCCTTCGGGTCGAGGGGATGAAGGCTGGATACGTCCACGAATTGCAGGTGGATGGCCTGCTGTCGTCGGAGGGTAGATCGCTCGACTTTCCGAATGCCTACTACACCTTGAATCAGATTCCGGTGGAATGAGACGGATGCTTCTAATAGGTTTAGTCGGATTGATAGGAAGTTCCGTGGTCGCGAGCGAACGCCCAAACATCGTCTACATCATCGCCGATGATCAGTCTTGGACTGACTTCGGGTTCATGGGGAATGATCGCGTTCATACGCCGAATCTGGATAAGTTGGCCGGGAAGTCGGCCCAGTTCTCCAACGGCTATTTGCCGACGAGTGTTTGCCGACCTTCCCTTGTTACTTTGATGACTGGCTTGTATCCGCATCAGCACGGGGTTCACTTTAATCACGGTCCTCCGGGCAATTCGGCATACAACAGAATGGAGTCGCGCGAGGAATACGTGAAGACCAGGGAGAAGGAATTCGAGTTGATCCAACAAATCGATACGCTCCCGAGAATTTTAAGCGAAGAACTGGGATACCGCTGTCTTCAGACGGGCAAGTTCTGGGAGGGCCATTGGCGAAATGGTGGATTCACTGAAGGGATGACAACTTTTGAGGTGCCGCCGGTGGATCAAAAATTCGGAGGTGTCAGGGTGCTAGCGAGTGGCGAGCGGGTTGCTCACGGAAATGGTGACTGGGGGCTGCAGATCGGAAGGGAAACGATGCAGCCGATTAAGGAATTCATCGTCGATTGCGAAAAGGGAGAGACGCCTTGGCTGGTGTGGTATGCGCCTTACCTTCCTCATCAGCCCCATGATTCTCCGGAGAAGTTTTATGATATTGCGAGCAGGATTCCAGGTGTATTGCCTCATGAAGTTCCCTACTTCGCTTCGATTGCTCAGTTCGATGATACGGTGGGAGAGCTGATCGATTTTGTCGAATCCCACTGTGAATTGGAGAATACGATATTTGTGTTTGTCTCCGACAATGGATGGAGTCCCAGTATGTTACCACAAAAGGGGAGGGAAGCTGAATTTGCTCACACCAAAACGAGCAAGAGAGCGCCTTTTGATGAAGGTGTTCGCAGTCCCATTTTGATCCGCTGGGATGGGGTGGTTACTTCAGGAGTGCATGAGAACTTGGTCAGTAGTATCGACCTTGTTCCGACACTCCTTTCAGCAGCCGGGGTCAGTGTTGAGGAATTTCCCGGGATCGATTTGCTGGGTGAGCAAGAATCGGATCGTTCCGTGTTCGGTGCAATCTATCCGGGAGACGCCACTAGCCTGACTAATCCAGGTAAGGATGTTGCCTATCGCTGGGTCCGCCGGGGTCGTTACAAGCTCATTGTTCCAAATGGGGATGATCCGTGGGGTGATTACCTGTCTCGGCCAGCACTATTTGATGTCGTCAATGATCCGAAGGAGACGATTAATCGGATTGACGAGAAAGAGCTGCTCAAAACCGTTAGTGAATTGGAAGTTGAACTGGACTCGTGGTGGGGATTGTAAGTCGTTGATTTTGAATAGGTCTGATCGGATTGTCGCTTCGGATTCGGCGTTTGATGGATTTATTGATGCCAGAGGCGATTATTGTATGCGAAATAGGTGCAATTTGGAGATGAAAGGGTGCGGGGAATGGTTCCAGAGTCTTTTTGTCGCTTGGTAATTATTATGCTTAAAAATCGCGCTATAAAAAAGCTGAAGTTTTTTCATTCAGGATTGCACTATTGACGATTCGCTATGTATAACTGAGTCACGACTGAGACTTGGCCATCTTAACAAAACCGCATTGTTTAATGAAACGCCTTAATATACTGACCTATTCAGCTACCATCATGGTAGCTTCAATGGCACTGATATTGCCTACGCTATTAACTACATCATTCGGGGCAGAGCGCGTGGCGCTCCTGATCGGAAATAACGACTATCCGGAAGATGGGTTGTTTTCGGATCTGGCTAATCCCAAGAATGATGTCGCCCTCATTGCTAAGTCTCTTATCAAGAGAGATTTTGATGTGATTCTGGTGGAGGACGCGAGCTACACCGAGATGAAGATGAAGCTCAACGAGTTCGAAGATTTGATCGAACCAGGTGGCACTGCTCTTTTCTACTTTGCGGGCCACGGGGTTCAATACGACGGTGAGAACTACCTGCTTGCAACGAACGCTAAGTTTCTAAAGAAATACGAACTTGGTGATGAATCACTGAAAGCCGACACCGTGCTCCAGGCTCTTTCAGGGAAGAGGCCGAAGTCAGCGTTGATGTTTCTCGACTGCTGTCGCGAATCTCCGCCTAAGTCCTGGATGAGCAGCGACACTCGCGGGTCGAGGAGTCGTGGATTGTCCAATATGCAACATCCGGATGTCGTGATTTCTTTCTCGGCTGCTCCTGATGCTCCAGCAATGGACGGCGAAACGAACAACTCTCCTTTTGCTGCTTCCTTGTCCCAGCAAATTTTAACGGGTGAGGAGCTATTTCCAGTCCTTCGTGCAGTGGCAAACGATGTTCAAGACGCAACCGGCAGGGCTCAGCGCCCATGGTGGAACGGTAGTCTTCTCCACCCCTTCTACTTCGATCCTAAAGGTGCTCCCCGTGAAGCGGTTAAAGTTGGAAATGGCGGAGTCAGTGTTCAGACAAACTTGGTTGACTCTGGAGAGGAAATGCAAGTCGGTTCAGGGAAAATTCTTAATGAAAGTGAGATTAGCGCAGCGGTAGTGGAGGCTGAAACGTTCACACCCATGCTCCCGATGGAGTTACCTTCACGTGGCTATTTCAGCAATGAAGAGGTGTTCGAGGGAGGTTCTTATCACGGCTACAACTACTCATCCCAAAAAAGCATAGTGAAAGAGGCGCAGGGTAAGTTGCCAGATGCAGGGTATGCCGACGGCAAAATGGGACGTAACACACAAGCTTCTCTGATTGCTTATCAGGAGGAAAATTCATTGTCCGTGACGGGACGCCTCGATCAGGAAACTCTGACGGCGATGAGCTTGCTCGGGAGGAAGGAAATCGCTTCGTCTTCGTCTTCTGGAGGAAGCACACGGGGATACAATTCCGGTCGCAGCTCTTCATCCAACAGGAGTGGTGGCAATATAAACCGTGCTATTGATAACGCCTACAAGATCAACAGTATCATCCGGTCCTTCCGCTAGGTTGTCCCCAGATCGCATTTAATCGACTGCCGCCTTGATTTAGCGATCAATGCGGCAGTTTTGTTTTTGAAATTGGAGGACAAAGTTGTCCAGCCAATTAGAGGCAGGTGCGATAAACTGCGTCGATCAGATCGAGCGATTTTCGATTCGGGAGAATGCCTGTTTCCATTTGGTTCATGACGTAGGCGAATGAGAGGCCTGTCTCGGGATCTGCGAAAGCATGGCTGCCGCCGGCTCCGGGTTGGCCGAATGAGCGCAGGGACGGACCGAACATCTCACGCAACTTTCTGCCGGAAGAATCAGTCGGGTCTCTCATGAATCCGGCGGTGAAAGAGGTCGGCATCATGAAAGAATGATCGTCGCCAGAAACTTGCTGGGTCGATGCCGCTTCTACGACAGCACGAGGTAGCACGCTGACTCCATCCAATACTCCGCCCTGCGCTAGAATTTGATAGAATTTTGCTAAACCTGAGGCGCTACCGACGCCTCCCAGCGCGGGCAGGCCAGCCTGAAGGTAGTCAATTTTATTGATGTCGCTCAGTGCCCTCATCCCTCCAGGCGATGAGAAAATAGCTACCGCGAGAGAGTCTTTTTTGGCGAGGGACCGGAAGAAGGGAAGTTCTTCCTCCGGCGGAATCTGAATCTTTGGTGGGTAAACCGTGGCGATTCGATCGAAAGCGTCTGCCGGGAGATTGCCGATTCGAAAGTCGATCTGAAGGGGGGTGGCAAGTTTGTCATTCCAGAATTTGCCAAGACTAACGCCTCCAGTGATCCGACGAACGACTTCGTCGAGGAGGAATCCGATGGTTCGGGGATGGTAGCCATGGCCTTTGCCGGGTTTCCAGAACGGTTCTTGCGACTCAAGCGCTGAGATGACTTCAGTATAGCTGAGGATGTCAGGGCGGTTCTCCGGAGAGAGGGCAGGGAGTCCTGATTGGTGTGAAAGCAATTGTGCAAAGGTGAGGCGACTCTCACTCGCTGCCCTGAGTTCGGGCCAGATATCAGCGACTCGGGAATGCAGGGAAATACCTACTTCATGGAGAGCTAGCAAAGTCGTTATCGCAGAGGGGCCTTTGGTAACTGACCAGACGGGGCAGATCGTATCGCGTTGCCAGGTCTTCTCTCGACCTTTGTCCCGCCAGCCCTGATGAAGAGAAACGATTTCCTGACCGTCCTTCCACACGGATACGGAGGCACCTAATTCTCCGGCTTCTTCAAAATTGCGTTGAAAGATGGACTCCAATGAACTTTGCATGGAGGAGGTCGTCCTAGATTTTGGGCTTTTTGATAAGGTGGTGAAGCGGGCCCAGTTCCTGATCCTCAAGGGCCCGTCGTCGCGCCGCGGGTTCCATTTCGATTGCGTGCTGGAGCCAGGAATAGGCCGCCTGGTTTTTGCCGAGGGCTACCTCATAACAGGCCAGGTTGTAAAAATAGACTGACTCTTCCTGAAGGGTAACGGGTCCGGACTGGAGGTGTTCGATAGCGTCCTCTGTCCGTTGCATTGCGTGGAGGCAATAGGCTCCCTGAATAAAACCAGCATGATTCTCAGGGTGGAGCTCAACGAGAACTTCACTGAGGGCGAGGGCTTGATTGAAATCTTCGCGGTCCAGTTCGATGATGATACGCATTTCCTGGACCTCAGGATCTGCACGCAGTTTCTGGGGGAGGCGCTCAATCTCGTTGAGAGCCTCTTTGAACATCCCGAGGTCGATGTAGCCTCGAGTCTTTTCCAGCCAGGACGGTTCGTCCATTGAGTTACATTTTTTCGGTTGTGCGGATTCCGAGCAATCCGAGTCCGCATTTGAGCACTTGTCCTGTTAATTCACAGAGGGCTAGTCGGGTTTCCCTGACTTCGCCTTCAGCCTTCAATACAGGGCAGGCCTCCCAGAATTTGTGGTAGGTAGTGGCGAGTTCATAAAGATAGTTTGCCAAGGTGTTAGGGCGAAAATCCGAGAGCACGGAAGGAACTGTTTCCGCGAACTGGGCGAGTTTGAGCACGAGGTCTTTCTCTGCGTCAGCGGTCAGTGTGATCGCACCACCCGGCTCGAATTCGCTTCCGAGCTTGCGAAAGATAGCCTGAGTTCTGACATAGGCGTTGAGAAGGTAGGGAGCAGTATTGCCTTTGAGCGCCAGCATGGTGTCCCAATCGAAGATGTAGTCAGTCATTCTGAACTGGCTAAGTTCCGCGTATTTGACCGAACCGATTCCAATGATTTCTGCGATCTCCTGTTTTTCCTCGGCGGTGAAGTCTGGGTTTTTCTCTTCTACGATTTTGTGAGCTCGCTCCACGGCTTCGTCGAGAACGTCGGCCAGTTGAACGGTATCGCCTGAGCGAGTTCGAAGCATCTTGCGATCCTTCCCGAGAATGCTGCCAAAGGGGATGAAATCCAGGTCGGCATTTTGGCCGCGTTGTTTCGAGATATTGAAAATCTGATCGAAGTGCAGCTGCTGCGGTGCGCCTACGACATACCAAATGGTATCGGCTTTCAGTTCGTTGATCCGATAGTCAATCGTGGCAAGGTCGGTAGTGGCGTAGAGGAAGCCGCCGTCCGATTTCCGAATCAGTGCAGGCTTGTCTGCCATTTTCTCGATTTCGCGGAAGAACACGCAGATAGCTCCATCGGATTCTTCAGCGATTCCGGCTTTCAGTAGTTCCTCTACGAGTGGGCTAAGCTGTTCGTTGTAAAAACTCTCTCCCAACCAGTAGTCAAAATTGATATCGAGGCGGTCGTAGATTTTTTGAAGCCCGATTTTGGAGAGTTCGATGCATCGATTCCAGATGGCGAGGTTTTCCTCGTCGCCGCTCTGTAGTTTGACGAGCTCGTTTTTGCACACGTCGCGCAAGGCGTCGTCCTCTTTGATTAGAGCATTGACCTCCCGATAGATGCGAAGTAGTTCCGGAATTGGGTCGCTCTCGAGAGCTGGCTCATCGAGAAGGTTTTTCCATCCCCATAGAATCATTCCAAACTGAGTTCCCCAGTCGCCAATATGATTGTCGGAGATGACGTGATTACCTAGAAAGCGGGCAACCCGCACCAAGCTGTCGCCAATGATGGTGCCTCGGATATGACCCACGTGCATAGGTTTGGCAACATTGGGAGCGGAGAAGTCGGTCACGATCGTCTTTGGAGACGTGGTAGTGGCAACGCCTAATTGAACCGGATCAGCGAGGAGGTCAGCGAAGCGAGATTCCAATGCTTCGGTCGTCAGACGAAAATTGATGAAACCTGGACCGGCGATTTCGGGTGTGTCGCAGAAAGTTCCGCCATCGAATGCTTCTGCAATAGCGGATGCCAGTTCACGGGGATTGCGTTTCAGTTGCTTGGCCAGGATCATGGCCGCGTTGGACTGATAGTCACCAAACTGTCGGTTCTGAGCCTGTTCAATGTTAGCGACGAAGCCAGTGGGCAATTCCGAAGCAAAGTCTGTCCGGGTGAGCGCCTCATTGAGGCGTGAAGCAAGTAGTTGGGAAAAAGTTTCCGACATCACAGTTCAGAAGGATGAAAAGTCAGCCCTGTCGGGCGTGAATGAAAGTGTTATACCGCAGCAGCGCGTTGTGAAAGGATATCAATGATTTCCCCATCGTTGACCGCCTCAGCTAGACGGTTTCGAGTGTCGGCGCTATTGAGGATTTTGGCGATGGCAGCAAGCGTCTTAAGATGAAGTGTGTATTGTGACTCGGGTACGATAAAGAGGACGATGAAATGGACGGGTGCCCTGTCCAGCGCGCAAAAATCGACTCCTGCATTGGATCTGGCGAAAATCGCGACGACTTCCTCAAGATTAGGAAGAAAGCAGTGGGGGATGGCAATACCGCCTCCGATTCCTGTGCTGCGTTGCTCCTCACGAGCTTTAAGTGCGGTGAGGGCAGCCTCCTTGTAGCTCTCGTCTAGGGCATGATGCTCTACCAAGTGACCGACCATTTCTTCAATGGCAGGCCAGTGCTCCTCGGATTGTAAATCCGCGATCACTCTTTCCTGAGTGAGTAATTCTGCAAGAGTCATAGTGAGAATCGACGCGCGAAAAAACGCGTGAGGGCGAGCATAAGCACGAGTGAGGAGGGATCAAGGCACATTTTGCAGGGGTTGCGGCTTTACAATCCATAGGAACCGGCTCAATTGGGGGTTCCTTCGCCGATTTATTGCATGGAAAAAAGAGTTCTTTTTGTCTGTACCGGAAATGTTTGCCGAAGCCCGATGGCTGAGGGCTTGCTTCGCGCCATGGCGGAGAAAGAGGGCGCTGAGATCGAAGTGGCGTCGGCCGGACTAGGTGCGATGGACGGTTCTCAACCTAGTCGGAATTCAATTTTGGCGATGGAGGAGGAGGGGATCGACATTTCGGAACAGCGTAGTCAGATGCTGACTCCTGAAATGGTAGACGAATACACTCATATCTTCGGGCTGGGCTCCGGACACGCCGAGGCGATTCGCATCTATTTCCCCGAGAGCCAGGAAAAGTCGTTCGTGCTTCGGGAGTTCATCGCTTCGGAAGGATTTGATATTGAGGTTCCTGATCCTATCGGTGGTGACCTCGACGAATACCGTGAGACCCGTAACTTGATCAAGGAAGCGATGGCTTCGATTCTTAGTTTTGTTACAAAAGGGGATCCATTTCCCCCTGCTGAGAGCTGAATATTCGGAATATTCGGAACTCTTTTTGACAAGAGCGGTCTCACGATCTAGCTAACGGACGTAGTTTTCTACGTAATTCTCATCACACAATTTGCCAAAGCAATTCATGGATAAGCCTACTCTGATCATTGGTGCCGACCACGGCGGTTTCGAACTGAAACAAGCAGTCGTGGAACATCTCAAAAATAAGGGACACGATATTGAGGACGTCGGCTGCCATTCGACTGAGTCAGTTGATTACCCTGACTACGCCAACCAAGTGGCTGCTGCGGTAGTATCTGGAACGAAGGACCTAGGTATCTTATGTTGTACCACGGGAATTGGCATGGCAGTGGCAGCGAACCGCTTTGCCGGTGTTCAAGCAGCAGTGGTGACAGATGCCGATTTAGCGGCAAAGACAAGAGTTCACAACGATACCAATGTGCTTTGCCTGGCGGGCAACTACAATACGACTGAAGAAATCGGTCATATCGTCGATGCCTGGTTAGGTGCCGAGTTTGAAGGAGGAGGCCGCCATGAGCGCCGTGTCGCCAAGATGAATAGCTGCAGTGCTGCAGTAAGCGCTCCGAATGTGGCGGTGGTCGACCCTGAGATCTATGCGGCAATTGAAGACGAAGAAACTCGTCAGACTAATAACATCGAATTGATCGCTTCTGAGAATTTTGCTTCCAAGGCGGTTCAGCAGGCGCAGGGAAGCTGTCTGACCAATAAGTATGCGGAAGGATACCCCGGTAAGCGCTGGTATGGCGGTTGCGAGAATGTTGACAAGGTCGAGACACTCGCGATCGAACGCGCGAAAGAACTGTTCGGTGCGAATTTCGCCAATGTGCAGCCTCACTCTGGCTCTCAGGCCAATGCCGCGGTCTACTTCAGCGTTCTCGATCCAGGTGACAAAATTCTGACGATGGATTTGAGTCACGGAGGCCATCTCACTCATGGGCATTTCGCCAATTTTTCGGGTAAGCTCTATGAAGTGAAGCACTACGGTGTGTCAGAGGAATCCGAGACGATCGATTACGATAAGCTCGCCGAAACGGCAAAGGAGTATCAGCCCAAGATGATCACGGCAGGTGCCTCCGCCTACTCGAGAGTGATTGATTTCGAGCGGATGAAGGAAATCGCCGATTCCGTCGGTGCCTTTCTCTTTGTGGACATGGCTCATATCGCTGGACTCGTTGCTGCAGGAGCACATCCATCACCGATCGATCACGCTCACTTTGTGACTACTACGACTCACAAGAGTCTCAGGGGTCCTCGCGGTGGTCTTATCCTGACTCAGGATGCTGATTTGGCGAAGAAGGTCGATTCATTGGTTTTCCCTGGAATTCAAGGAGGCCCTCTCATGCACGTGATCGCAGCGAAAGCAGTCTGCTTTCACGAAGCGCTTCAGCCCGGCTTTAAGGAATACCAGCAACAGATCGTGAAAAATGCGGCGGCTCTGGCGGCGCGATTGGAAGGCCATGGTTATCGAATCATCTCAGGCGGAACGGATAATCACCTTTTCATGGTCGATCTGCGCCCTTCCGGTCTGAATGGAAAAATCGTTCAGGAAACGCTCGATCAAGCAGGGATCACCGTTAATAAGAACTCGATTCCCTTCGACACCGAAAGCCCGTTCAAAGGTGGTGGCATTCGGATTGGCTCTCCTGCTGTGACGACGCGTGGCATGAAAGAGTCGGAAATGGAAAAAGTGGGCGACTTGATTCACGCTGCCATTTCGAATCGGGAAGATCCAACCAAGCTCGAGGCCATTCGTCTGGAAGTGAAAGCTCTTAACGAGGACTTTCCGCTTCCTTCATAGGCGATTATTTTAAATTTCAGTCATAGCGGCTGAGTTAAGCAGGGGTAGATGTTTCATCTATCCCTGTTTGCTATACTGATGGCTGTTTTTGAGATGAATAATCCAAATGTGGGTTCAAAAACTGCGATTTTTTGTCCAAATGTCCTTTCCGGATGGGTTTGTGTCCGTGAAGATTGCCATTTTTTGGCAAAGTAGCCAAAAATTGGTTTGCATTTTAGGCGAAAATCGGGTTTTTTCTGTGAAAGGACCAATTCTATCATGGCGGAATCAAAAAATCAGGAACTCGATGGGGCACAGGCGCTCATTCAGACACTCAATACCCTCGGGGTTGAGTATATCTTTGGATACTCAGGTGGTGCAGCACTGCCGATCTTTGATGCGCTGGAGACAGTCGAATCGAATATCAAGTTTATCCTGACGAGGCATGAGCAGGGAGCCTGCCACATGGCCGACGGATATGCCCGGGCGACAGGCAAACCCGGAGTGGTTCTGGTGACATCCGGTCCTGGCGCCGGCAACACCATCACGGGTATTATGACGGCTCAGATGGATTCCGTTCCGATGATCATTATTACCGGTCAGCAAGTGACTTGGATGCTGGGTAAAGATGCATTTCAGGAAGCTGATATTTTCGGCATTACGATTCCAATCGTGAAGCACAATTTTCTCGTTCGTGAAACGAATGAACTGCCAAAGGTTACCAAAGAAGCGTTTCACATTGCGACGACCGGTCGACCCGGTCCTGTTTTGATCGATGTTCCCAAGGATGTGAGTCAGGGGCCGTTCTCTGGCGATCTCGACCCGGAGATTGATCTGCCGGGATACAATCCTGAGAAAGCCAAGGAAATCGACAGTGTCTCAATTGAGCAGGCAGCTCGTCTCATCAATCTGGCAAAGAAGCCGCTTATTCTTGCCGGACACGGTGCGATGATTTCCGGAGCTGAAGCAGAGCTGATGGAAATGGCTCAACGAATTGAGAGCCCTGTGACGATGACGTTACTGGGTAAAGGAGTATTCCCGGAATCGCACCCTTTGTCTGTGGGAATGCTGGGAATGCACGGAACCGCTTACGCCAACAAAGCGATTTGTGAGTGCGATTTGATCTTCAATATTGGTTCACGATTTGATGACCGAATCATTGGGCAGGCTGACAAGTTTGGCGCGCAGGCCAAGATCATTCATATCGACATCGACGAAGCCGAAATCGGGAAGATGATTATTCCGGATGTTGCCGTGATAGGCGACGCCAAGACCGTGCTTCAGAAGTTGCTGCCAATGATCGAGCAGGCTGATCACGCCGACTGGTTGGAGCACATCAATGGCTACAAAAAGAAATTTCCTCTTTCATACAAGAAGCAGGGCGGTCTCCGCATGCAGCAGGTTCTGGATGAGATCCATGACCTGACGGAAGGGGACGCAATTATCTCAACCGACGTGGGCCAGCACCAAATGTGGGCGGCTCAGTTCTACACCAACGACAAATCCTTCAAGTGGCTTAGCTCTGGCGGTGCCGGAACCATGGGATTTGGATTTCCAGCGGCGATCGGGGCGCAGTTTGCCTGTCCTGATGATACGGTGATTTCGGTGTCGGGCGACGGAGGGTTCCAGATGACTCTTTGCGAACTCGCTACTGCGGTGATTCACAAATTGCCGATCAAGATTCTGGTGTTGAACAACCACTACCTGGGCATGGTGCGCCAATGGCAGGAACTGTTCTTCGACAATCGGGAGAGTGGCGTTGATCTGGAAGGAAACCCGGACTTCGTCAAGTTGGCTGAGGCCTACGGTTGTAAGGGGATCAATATCAAGCGACCTGCTGATGTGAGGAAGAAGCTCCAGGAAGCTCTCGATTACAATGATGGTCCGATTCTTATCAATGCAGAATGTATTAAAACGGACAATGTTTTCCCGATGATTCCTGCGGGTGCCGCTTTGGAAGATATGCTCATCGAGCCGCCGAAGTACAAAATGGAAAAGCCTATCGGATCTACTTAACAGGACTCAATTCCCGAATCTGAACTTCTTTGTTTCAACTCATTACCATTTTCGAAAATGTCTCAAACTATTATTACAGCTGACAAACAACCTGCTCCCCGTCCCGATGTTCTCGGCGGCCATACATTGAGTATGTTTGTGAATAATAAGCCCGGCGTACTGATGCGAATTTGCCAGATATTCGCTCGCCGTGCCTACAATATCGATTCACTTGTCGTTTCCCAGGGGCGGGATCCGCGGTTTTCACGGCTCACCCTGGGCATCAGTGGAGACCCTGCCGGCTTGACTCAAATCATTCTCCAATGTGACAAGTTGATTGATGTGATTCACTGCTATGAGCATACTCCGGACAACTCAGTTGTGCGCGAACTCGCTCTGGTGAAAATCAGTGTCGAAGGCGGCGAGAGGCGGACTGAAGTTCTCCAAATTGTTGAGCATTTCGGCGGGAAAACAGTAGACCTGAGTGAAGACTCCATGGTGATTCGTGTCGAAGGCGCGAGTGACAAGGTGGATGCAGCGATGCGACTGCTCAATACTTACGATATCATCGAAACGGTCCGGACCGGAAAAGTGGTGATGGCGAGAGGTGGGCAATCGACATAATCTGATCGATTGTCGATCACTCTCAGACTTCAGATCGATCCCAAAAAGGCGGAGCCCTCGGCGCCGCCTTTTTCTTTTCCCGAATTGGTCAATCGATCAAACCCTATTGATCGAACCATTCCTTCATTTCAGCAGCGAGGATCAGAGCCATCGCTCCTCCTCGATTGTCGCGGCCGAGGATGGCTTCTCGCAGATAGTAGTCTTCGAGGCTCTTTTGCTTACCAGTGCTGGTACAGCAATTGATAAGATTCAGTCCGTCTGATGCGATGCGGGTTTTGACTCCCTCCCAGGCGCTGAGAAGGGGCGGATCCCAGTCTTCTGCCGGAATCCAACCCTCACGAATGGCATGGGCGATTGCTTTCGCTATCATGCAGGTCGCTGTTAGCTCAGCATAACTATCAGGATGATCAATGAGCTGGTGCCACATGCCAGAGGAGTCCTGGTGTGCGGCAAGGGCCGTGAGATGACTTCGGAGACTATCGAGGATGAACCCTCGGTCAGGATGATCTTCTGGAAAGTAGTCGAGCGCCATAACAAGCCCCAGTGCGGGAAAGCCGTTTCCTCTGCCCCAGGCGGCGTGGGTCAATGGGGAATGCCGATAGAGCCCATCTTCGCGTAAGCAGAGATTCTGAATGAATTTTAGATGTTTAACGCATTGATCGAAGTACCGCTTTTCACCCGAGATTTTTCCCGCTGCGGCGAGTATTGGGCAGGCCATAAAGATGGAGTCACTCATCTCATTGTGGAGGGGCATGGACTCGAGTGGATTACCTTCGGCATCGAAAGCCATGTTAGCGATATTGATGACGTGTTCGTCTGCCCACGGTTTATTCAGTTTGGCAAAAAGAAGTGCTCCCCCGATGGTGCCGCCGCTGTTGGGGACGTGGGCTTTCTCCAGATAGGTAGCAGCCAGTACTTCCGCCTTTGCTTTGATACCGATGCGCTCTTTTGCGATCAGTGAAAGTGCGTCGATGTAGCTGCCTTCATAGGTATCGCCGTAGTGTTGACTCAACTGCTGGGCGACTTCGAGAGGGCTACGGCGAAGGCGATTCAACATTTCAGATTTTGCACGTGGGACGTTTTCAATATGGGTCGGCAAAACGGTGGATTGACTCTTATTGTTTGGAAGCCGCTGACTCAGAAAAACTTTGATCATTCCAACTCCTGCGGGCGGGTGATTTTGAAGGGCTTCACCGAGCGCCAAGCCCTCTGGAGTGCTGGGGATGAAGACAGCATCCGGTGCGGTCAGTCCGATCCAGCGCCAGATGGCATGGGAGGAAGATGACTCCAGCGAATTGGCCTGTCCGGTTGGAGGGAAATCAGAGGTGGCAAGAGGGGATAGCAGTCCAAACCAGTCGTTTTCAGGTGAAATCTTCGGGGCAATTTCAGAGGGCTTGTGTTTGTCCAAATGTATAATGCGGTAACTTCCCGAGCGGGGGGCGACGGCCCCGCCTCCTACCCAAGCCATGATGGGTGTCCCATCTTTGCTCCTTCCTATCGGAGAGGTCCGGTACAGTGCCTCGGAAATATAGGATGACAGGTGCTTATTAATGGTAAGGCCGGCCGTTTGTTCAATGGTGAAAGGATCGATAAAGAGGGTCACCTGTGGTCCTACTTCAATTCTCTTGTTCTGGCTCTGACTGGCGTCAATACTCACCTTGCGAAGGACAAGACTGGCGGAGATTCCCTGCGCAGAAGCATTCCTTGAAAGTCCTGACCGAACCAGAATAGGAACTGAGGTTTTACTCGAAACGATCTTGCAACTCGTCAGGCTGTGCCGGCCACCATAGAACATGACATCGTTGGATATACTGCCTCCAAATACACAGTTTTCGTAGTAGGTGTCGGACTCGTTGATATCAGCGATCGCGTTCTCATTCCCTGTGAAGATGGAGTTTGAGATCCAGCAGACACTGGTGTCGTGCGCGCTGAATCCCTCATCAAAATTCTCAAAGCCATTGATCCCAAAGAATTGCAAGCCCCGGGCATTGCCGTGTATGTTGAAACCGTCATTGAGAAAATGCCTGGCTGAGAGATCAAAGACCTTAATATTACGAACTTCACCGGATGTGCTTAGCCCGTTTTCCCGGGTAGCCCATTCCAACATTTTCAGGCTTCCTCGAAGGGTGAGCCACCCGTGGGTTGAGTTGATCGTATCCCATCGAAATTCGCCCTCTTTCAGTTCAGATGCTTCCGGGAACGGAGTCGGTGAACTGCAAAGTCGTCCCATTCGTTGCGGCTCACCATTTACGATGAGTAGATACCGGTCGAGACGCGTTTTTGGGAGGCGGGTCCGGTGGAGATTTTCTCCCAATTTTTCCCAATCTTCGGGATCAAGGGGATGGGCACCGGATAGCGTCACTCCGTTGCCTATGATCTCCAATCCAGACTGGCCTTTATTAAATTTGATCGACTGCCGGTAGATAGCGCCTTCGGGCATTAGGATAATGCGATCTCCTGGCAATGCGCGATCCACGGCGATCTGAATCAGGGACAGTGGATTGCGGCTGGTGCCGGCCCCACTGGTTTTTCCTTTGGTTGGGTCAATTATCCAGTCTCTGGCGCCCGCCGTGGCCGCACCAAATCCCAGTAACAGAATTAGGCGGGCCAAGCAAAGTGAATTGAAATATTTCATTCGCCGGACAGTATCGATACCACAGTATCTTTCAGAGCTCGGTTGGTCGCAAGGGCTTCTCCTCCATCGATTCGTCCTTCGTTGCCAGACCAATCTCCGAAATAGCCTCCTGCTTCACGGAAAATTGGTGGAAACGGACCGCAGTCCCAAACCGCCATGACTGGATCGAGCATGACTTCGGCCCGACCAGTGGCAACGAGAAGGTAACCATAGGCGTCGCACCAGCCGGCGTTGTAGTAGACTGCTTCCTGAAGCCGCTGCCACGCTTCACCTTTTCCGTTTTTACCAAAATAGGCGGTATCGATATGGGCGCAGACGGCCCGATCCAACTGATCGACGTCGGAAGTTTTGCATCGCTTTCCATTCCAGAAAGTTCCGTTGCCAGATGCCGCCGAAATAATCTCATCGAGGGCGGGGAAATAGGCGCATCCGACTTCGACTTTTCCATCAATTTCGAGCGCAATTAGAACTGCGTAGAGTGGGACACCGTGAACGAACGATTTAGTGCCGTCGATGGGATCAATGATCCATCGGTAATTTGATTTGTTTTCGGACTCACCGAATTCTTCGCCGACAATCTCGTGGTCGGGATAGGTCTCAGCGATTCTTTTTCTGATCAATTGCTCGGCCTCCCGGTCGGCAATGGTTACCGGAGTATCGTCGCCCTTGAATTCCGGTTTTGCGTCGTCGGTGAGGAAATATTTCAGGGTTAGTTGTCCCGCCTCTTTGGCGGTCTTTTCTGTGAAGCTAAGAAATTCGGGCAGCATGATTCGAAGTGGGGCGATCTGATTATTCTGCAGAGTCGGGAGCTGGAACAGCGGTAGCATTTGCTTCAGTCGATGGCATGGCATCTGCATCGAGGTCGCCCAAGGCATATTGAATACCGTCCAGTATGTGTTGTAAAACTACGGTGTTGGCGAAGGTCCTGTCGTTGTGTCCCAGGTTGGTGTAGAAGAGTCTTCCTTCCCCGATTTCACGACACCATGAGACGGGGACATCCACTTCTGAAGGAGAGGAGGCTCTGTCTTTAATGTCGGTGCCCTCTATTGCCGCAGTATTGGCGGACTTAGACATGTCTAAGCTGAGTAGAACACGGAGCTTTTCCCGGCCCTCGAAGTTCTCCGGTCTATACCAATAAATTTCGTCTTGGTGCCAGAAACCTTTTCCATCGAATGCGGCGTTTAAAGGGTGGGTCGAATCGTCGAGTTTGAAAGCCCAGGTTCCACCGGACTTCCAGGGGTGTCCGTTAAAGATCCCGCCGATCAGGGCGACTCCCTCGGGCCAGTCCCCAAAGTTATCGCCCGCAGCGTGAATGCCTACGATTCCTTTGCCACTGTTCACGAATTCAAGAATGGCAGCCCGTTGAGTCTCGCTTGGATTGAGATGCGTTGTGTTGTTAAAAATGATGGCGTCGTATTGGGCGAGGTTTTCGGTATTAAAAACATCGTATGTGTCTGCAAGATCCACTGAGAAGGCTCCCGTCTTCTCTCCAATGGACTGCATCGCGAAATTGCAGAATGGAATGGAGGTGTGGATGAATCCGTCGCAGCGGTAGAACACGAGAACCTTTCGGGGGGTGTCAGGACTGTTGGTGGCCTCGGGGAGGTTGGCATTGATTTCGGCTTTGTGCTCTTCGGTTGGATTGTCACCGAATCTGGCAGCTGCTAATTCTCTCCAGGACTTTGGTTTTTCCTTTGAAGTCTTTTTTGACTTCGCCTTCGCCTTTTGATTCTTCTCTTTCTTCGGCGATTCCTTAGTCTGAGGTGCGTCTTTGTTTTGCGCTTGGGCCGGCAGGTCGCAGGCCATCAATAATACTAAGGCTGAGACCAGGTAAGTGATTTTTGTCATAAATGGTATGGGAATCAATGTAGCGATAAATGGGCAAAGACAACAATTCTAAAGGCGTTTTTTTGCCCTGCTAAATCGACTCTTCCGGGTTTTCTTGTCTGATTTCGGAGCGGGTTTCGGAGCGGGTTTCGTTTCCGAAGGTACTAGTGCTGGGTCGGGCTCTTCTTTAGATGCGACGTCCTCTCCGCTATTCTGTTTCGGCACTGTCCTGTTGAATCTATTGAGTGAGATAGCGCCCCGGGTGGGAAGTTTCCAGCCAGTTCTCGTCGCGTAGGCCTCGAAGAGAAAGAGTAAAAGGGCTACCGCAAGAAACCAGTGTTTCACCGATTCAAATCCGGGTGAGGGTGGCTTTCTCCAGGCGTTCGCCAGGTCGAGGATCTCTGAACCACCCGTAGTTCTGGAGGTTTCTCTCAGTTCAGCGACCCGGGCCGGGTCGAATTTCCACTCGGCAGAACTGCCGGCGACAACCGGGCCGAATGGAATCGCTGCACCGGCAATTTTCAGCGCACCTCGAACGGGTTCGTTTTCGCGAAGGTTGGTCGTAATCGAATAGTGACCTGGTGAGAGCCGTTCCCAGGTGAGGGTTTCACTTTCGTCACCTTGTCGACCTCTGGATAATACCATTTCTGGCGGGGACTCTGAGAATCGTGTCGCCCATTCCTCCACGTCGTAGAGCAGGTCGATAGACAATTCGGTTCCAGTGAGTTGATGCCTCAAGCCAATTCCGGGTGGAACTTCTTCGCCCATGAGCCAACGGGCCAGCGTCTGCATGAAGTCTCCGTATCCATCCCATGATCGAATCGTTTTTGAGAATTCTCCTCCTAGGGGAAACGAAACGGCGGCGGTTTTACCAATGCCTCGTCGACCAAAGGCAACAAGTGGTGCGGAATAGGTATCAGTCGAGACGACGGCGGCTTCGTCACCTTCCCTGAGATAACTGAGGTTGTAGCCATCGACTTGAGAGGGCCAGTCGAGGTCGCTTTGGGCGAACTCATACCAGCGCCCGGTTGATTGAGTCCCGATGGGTTCGTCGATAAACGTGGACCGCGCTACGGTGACCGTTTCCTGAGCAAATATGTTTGGCAGATCGCTCGGCACATCGGTGAAGAACATGCGGCCATTGCCCCGTTTCGCAATGTCTTCGAGAAATGCGGAATCAGAATCGGCGCGTGTTCCCAAGCCTATCACACTGATGGTTGCCCCTTCGTCTGTCATTTCCTTAATGAGGCTCTTGTAGTTCCCCGGTTCCTCCGAGTCGGCTGCATCGGTAAATAGGATCATGTGGCGCTGACCGACGTCGGCTTTCTGCAATTCTTTCCAGGCTGCCGCCATCCCAGTGTAGACAAAGATACCTCCGCCCATGGATTCGATACTCCGAATTCGACTGAGAAGTTCGCCGCGACTGGCGCCGACATTGAGTAGCCCCGTCACGCTGTGAGCCTGACTGTCCACGGCAAATACGGTGACGGCGTCCATGGCGCCCAGAAGCTCTACGGCCCGAGCAGCGCCTTCATTGGCGAGTTGCATCTTCGAGTTGCCGC
>CAXBMX010000011.1:0-151181 GCA_963977055.1 uncultured Verrucomicrobiales bacterium | reverse complement strand
CTTGGCTTCAGGCTTGGCTTCAGGCTTGGCTTCAGGCTTGGCTTCAGGCTTGGCTGCGGGCTTGGCTGCGGGAGTTGGCTTTTCAGCCGGTGCTTCAGGCTTTGGCTCGGGCCGTTTCACGACAGGAGGGTTGCCCACTTTGAGTAGGCCAATCTTGTCGTCAGCATAGCTGAAGAAAGGATTGCCCGGATGTGTGGTATAAGATTCCTGATATTGCTGATCCGCGGCGTCGGCGTCTCCTGCTTCTGCGGCAAGATCTCCCAGGCGAATGCGAGCGAGGGGAGTCAATTCTCCATCAGGCTGTGCCTCGATTGTTTGATCGTAGAAGCTCTTTGCTTTCTCTGAATCGCCGGAAACATGATAGAGGTTTCCGAGGCCAAAGAGTCCTTGAGCGAAGCGGGGATGGCTACCAAAGTCAGCGACAAATTGCTCAAGTGTGGCTCGCGCATCCTCGGGTTTTCCTTGATCTACCTGAAGCTCAGCTTTGCTGATGAGGGCATTTCCTGCGGCGATTGAGCCGGGAAAGTCGACCAGGACTCCATCAAACGCAGCGATCTCCTTTTTGTCGAGGGCAGCCGTATATGCAGTTGCCGCTTCGAGATGCTTTTGCGTCTCTAGCTGACCTACAACGAGGTAGGCACCGACAGCAAGTGCAACACCGATGATGAGCGTGACAATTTTTGATCGATTGCGATCCAGTGTGTCGACGACGCTGGCGGCATCACTTGCGGAAAGTGATTCGATTTCTTCTGGCTCCTTTTTGGGCGTATCGGAAGTCATTGTAATAGGTAGGAAAGCCCGCTGGCACCCCGACTTTGGAGAGGGGCGCTGCTAGCGGCTCGAAATAGTATACGCAAATTTCGGTTTGTCAGCCCCCAACTGCGGCTCTTGCTTCATCTGCGAGAGGCGTCGAAAGATAGCGCTCTCCGGTTGAGCAGGCGATGGTGACGATGACTTTGCCAGCGTTCTCTGGTCGATTGGCCACTTCGATGGCTGCGCAGACGTTTGCGCCGGAGCTGATTCCGGCGAGAATTCCTTCTTCCTTGGCGAGGCGGCGGGCCATGGCGAACGACTCGTCATTGCTCACTTTGATGCACTCGGTGATTTGAGAATCACCTGATCCGTTCTTCAAACGGAGGTTGTCAGGGATAAACCCAGCTCCGGTACCTTGAATTTTGTGAGGGCCAGGAGTGAGATCTTCTCCCGCGAGGGTCTGGCTGATGACGGGGGAATCCTCGGGCTCAGCGACGATCACCTGGATTTTGGGGTTTTTTGCCTTGAGACCTTCGGCACAACCTGTCGCGGTTCCGCCGGTGCCGACAGCTGAAATCACAATATCGACTTTACCGTCGGTATCTTCCCAGATCTCTTCCGCAGTGGTTTTGATGTGGATAGCTGGGTTGGCAGCGTTAGCGAACTGCTGTGGAATAAATGAATTGGGTGTGTTAGCGGCAATTTCTTCGGCTTTGGCGATGGCGCCTTTCATTCCCTTAGGGCCTTCTGTCAGAACCAGGTCAGCTCCGAGCAGAGCCAGCAAGGTGCGGCGTTCAATGCTCATGGTCTCAGGCATGGTCAGGATGAGCTTGTAACCTTTGGCAGCACAAACAAAGGCCAGTGCGATACCGGTGTTACCACTGGTGGGTTCCACGATGACCGTTTCGCTGGTGATTTTACCCGCGGCTTCACCGGCTTCGACCATGGCCATTCCGATTCGATCCTTTACTGAGCCTAGTGGATTAAAAAATTCACACTTGAGCGCGATGGTGGCATTGATGCCTTTAGTGACTGAATTGAGCCGGACCAGCGGGGTGTTTCCGACTGTTTCAACGATGTTATTGTAGATTTTTCCGTGGGCCATGATGGTTTTACTGGTTGAGGGGATTCCGGCTTGGCCGGATTAGAATATTAGTGTTCCTATAGGTGGTATAGCGAATTCACTGCGGCTTGCAATGCGAATTTCTGATAGCTGGACAGGTAAAAAAGCGCAGATTCGCACTTGCGCATTTGTTTTTGTCCTCTAGCGATTACGGAGAGGGGCAAAAATGGAATTTTTGCCGAAATTATTAACACTGCCGAGAGATGTCTGAGTTAGTCCAAGTGGAGGAAATCGAAGTCCTGCTGAAGAAACTTCCCGAATGGGATCACGAGAAGAAAGCGATTGTTCGCGTATTCGAATTTGATGAATACATGGAGGCGATCGATTTCGTCAACGCGGTCGCCGAAATTTCGGAGGAATTTGGGCATCACCCAGATTTGGATATTCGCTGGTGTACCATTACGGTATCCGCGACGACTCACGATGCAGGTGGTCTGACTGAGGCTGATTTCGAAGTCGCCAAGAAGATCGACACCTTGCAGGACTAATCGCTGTCTGCCTGAGCGGTTGAGATTTTCTTCCCCCCCATTATTGATTAATGTGGGGAAAAGTCTTCCCTCGGGGAGGTACTTTGGCTAGCGTCTTGCGCCATGAAGAGACGTCTATTTCAAGCGGGAGTTCTGGCTCTTGCGGTGGTTGCTATTTCAAGCTGTCAGGATTCGGGTCCGAAGAAAAAGCGATTCGCCTACGTGACGAATGGTGTTGCTGAGTTTTGGACCTTAGCGCAAACAGGCGCCGAACAGGCGGCACTGGATCTTGGCGTTGAAGTGAGCGTCCTGATGCCTGGATCGCTTTCGGATCAGAAACAAATGTTGGAGGATTCGCTCACTCGTGGAGTGAACGGGATTGCCGTCAGTCCGATCGATCCCTCGAATCAGACTGATTTGCTCAACAGTGTGGCTGCTGCTGCTGCCCTGATCACTCACGACTCCGATGCACCGGAGTCGGAGCGCCAGGCCTATATTGGAATGGATAACTACGTGGCAGGACGTCTTTGCGGAGAGTTGATCAAAGAGGCCTTGCCGGATGGCGGCGAGATTATGATTCTGATTGGTCGGATGGAGCAGGATAACTCTCGAAAACGGCGTCAGGGTGTTATTGATGAATTACTGGGTAGACCAGAGGATTCGACTCGTTTTGATCCTCCGGGTGCAGTGATCAAAGGGGGGGAATATACTGTCCTGGGAACGCTCACGGACGGATTTGATCTGGCTAAGGCGAAAGCGAATGCTGAAGATGCTCTTTCACGTCATCCCGGAATTGATGCCATGGTGGGATTGTTTGCCTACAATCCTCCTGCGATTCTGCAAGCGCTTGAGCAAGCGGGAAAACTGGGAGAGGTCAAGGTAATCGGTTTTGACGAAGACGAGCAAACGCTGGCGGGGATTCAGGCTGGATCGGTTCACGGAACTGTGGTTCAGAACCCGTATGAATATGGCTATCAGTCAGTGCGATTGCTGAATCAGCTCAGCGCAGGCGATGTCTCTGCTCTTTCCGATGGTGAGTTTATTCAGATTCCCGGTCGCCAGATTCGCAAAGACAATGTCGACGCCTTTTGGGCTGATATTAAGGTGAAGCTCGGCAAAGAGTAGCAGGAGCGCAAAGGGCCTCTAGAACTTCCGGTTGAGTTCGGTTCTGATCCCGAAACCTTTGTCGCTGTCTTCAGTAATCGTGCCAAATCCTCCGATGACCCAGGTCAGGTTGTCGGACAATGATTGTTGATATTGAGCTGATATCGCAAAGGTGAGTGAGTCGTATCGGCTCGAATCGTAGGAGCCGCTGGCGCCTCCAGCAATAAGGATTTGTTTCCGCTCTTCTTCGTCGAGAAAATGCTGGTAGGCGATTTCAAATCCGAGCAGGTCACCGCCGTTCTCCTCAATGGCGGGACCGTAAGTTCCGATTCCCACGGCACGTTGCAAAATACTGAATCCGCCGAGCGGTCCACCTGTGTCCGGTCCGCGCGCTGCTGATGTGTAATTGTCTATTTCGCCAAACGCGCTCAAGGTAAGCACGTCGTCGTTGTAGGGCATGACCCGTGACATTTGATGAGTCATGAGCCAACCGTCGGCCACTGCATCGGTTTGGGCGCGTGCGCTGCTGAGTGCAAAGGAGGCGTTGACCCGGAAAGTGCTGTGCCAATAGCCAAACTGAGCGCGGTGTCCGATCCCGAAATAGGCACCTGCGCCGCCGAGGCTGTCCGAGCCGTCGACATAGGCCGCGTCGGCTTCGAATGTCGCGTTGGGATAATCAAAATTACCGGATAGGGCAATCAGCCTACCCCTCGAGTCGCGAACTCCGTTATTGCGATGAAGTTCGTTGAATCCGAAAAATGCGCTGAGTCGAGTTGATGACGCATTCATCCGGAACATGTTGTGCCGGGTGACTCCTAACATATCCATATCGTCGTTAGCCATGATACCGTCCTGAAGGATCAGCGGTTGTCGGCCGATCGAGAATTGGTAGTCGAGATGGCGGTGGTCGTATGGATCGAGATTCGGGAATATTTCGCCGAAGTCTCCCTCGAAAAAGAAGGTGGTGGGTTCGAAATTCAGTCCGTTGGTGAAGCCTTCATCCGCGATTCCTCGCCCGCCCGAAACACCGGTAAATTCGCTATCTTCATCCAGTGGTCTGAATCCGAAGAGAAACCTTTCGGTGCTACTGAGATAGAGATTTCCGAAAATATCGAGTCGATTGGCCCATTCGTTTGTTCGTTCCCCTCCCGCTGCTTCGAAGCTTTGCAGCGCAGATCGGAAATTTCCGAATAGAAGGAAGGAGGGGCGCCAAGTGGCGCCCGTTGAAATTTCGATGCCTTCGTCAATCGGGCCTGAACTGAGGAAACGATCTTTGCCAAAAAGGCTTTTTCTTTCTGGAACTGCCGTTTCGACATCGTCCTTGGCGCGGGCCTGGAGCATTTCCCGTCGCTCAACATTCTCAGGGTAGGCCGCATCGTCGATCACTTCGGTGAGAGTGCGTTGTCGTGGTGCCAAGCCTTCTCCGAATGACTCGAAGGGGATCACTTCGTCGCTCAGGCCCAGGGAATGGCCGGAATGCTGGTCTTTGGTGTGGGCGGAAATCATCGATCCCTTTTGCTCAGCGCCCTGATATTGTTCGATTGGCATGAAATGGTGATCGCCAGATTCACCGTTCTGAGCCCATGCGACCTGACTGCCGATCCAGACCGCAACCGCAACCACACACCGGAGCATTGTCATAACGACGGAGCTGGGTTTGGGGTGCAGGAATTGCACGTTGGACAGAGAGAAGGGCATTCGGATTAGTTTTCGTCAATTTCGAATTCCCGGGGAGGAGCGTCAGGTGAGGTCGTCGAGGCTGGCTCGGGTTTTGGCGAAGGCAGCGCGGCCGTGGGAGCCGTGGGAAGGAATGAGAGGCCCTCTGGAACGCCGCCCGGCCACAGGTTTGGATTGAGCGCTCCTAGTTCATTGATCATGTATTCCTTCACGTCGGCATTGTCGGTGAATTTGGCAGCGCGCCGTTTTAGCTCTTCTTCCGGAGTGTGGGGAAACGGATAGTCGGAAACGGGGACATGAAGAATCTCGGGCTCATCAGGAGTGAAATCGCAAAGGAGGCCTGCTGACGGCTCATCAAGGGTGAGAGATTTTTCCCAGATCGTGACCGCACCACCTTTGCGGGTTCCGTTCGAATTCACTTCGTGGCCGAAGGCTACCCGGTTGGCTACCTCTTTGGCAGAGAGGTTCATATCAAATCCGACAGATGAGATTTCTTTGATCAAATTGACGGGCACCATTTGTGAAATGAGTTTCAAGTTGATGCGGTAGGGGCGTGCGCCCGAGAGGTGGCCTCGATCCAATCGGTAGGATGCCTGCTTGTGGCTCAGGGGAGGAATGGATCGGAATTGTTTCCGGATGCCTCCACCGCGCCCCGTGTGAGCGTTGGCTCTGGTTGGGGGTCTCACAAAGGGAGTGGGATCGAGCGAGGTGTTGAGCGCGAGGATCTGTTCGCGTTCTCCTCCAGTAATGGTGCGTGCTACGAATTTTGATTGAAGAGAAAATAGGTAGGGGTCAGGGCGCCAGTAGAGATCTTCTTTTGATCGGCGAATTCCGAGAGGATCTTTCCAGGAGCTGAGATCGAGCCACTGGCCTGATTTAGGCTCGCTGGCGTGAACGTAGGCGGAGTGCAGATCACGGAGATCGCCGTTGGGATCTCGATCTCCGGACTGGAAGATTCGATTGCCCTGGGCATCGTGAACGGTGACATCGAGATACATGACTCGTTCTGCGTCAAATCCGGTTGGAACGGCATGCCCGCTGGTTGCGTTGTGAACGTTGATTGAGAATTCGAGCGCGCGATGGTCGTCGGAAGTGACTTCCAGGTCTCCCAGTTGGAGGGCTCGCCTCAGGATTCGTGTTCGCTCGACGTGGGCTTTGTTGAGCAGATTGAATTGGTGGCTCAGGGTCAGCCGCGCTGAAATCCGACGGAACATAGCGGAAACGGGATCGTCGAGGTCTTGCCATGGAAAGCCGACGCCGCCGAGATGACGATTACGGGCCGTCTCGGAGAGTTCTTTTTCAAAAGAGTCAGTTCCCCAGCCGTCCCACCACCGGAAGGTGAGCCAGTCGGAATAGACGTGTTTTCGGGCTTCGAGGGCTGCCGCTTTGAGGTCTTCTTGTTCAGCTCGTTCTTGAGCCGCGGCGACGTCGCCGGGAGGGAGACTCTTGAGATAGTTTATAAGATTTTCGGCCTCGTCCGCGAGAACTTTGCGAAATCGAGCCTTGTAGGTGATCTCAGGTGCCTCCAGAGAATGAGGGAATAGTCCTGGATGCACGATGCTGTAATCCGGGCCGATGAACATGTGGTTAGTCCGTTTTCGCGGTTTGGTCGAAGTCCCTTCGGAGTGATCACCGGGGTAGCTGCGAATCGTGGCGGCTGGTTCGAAGGCAAAGTTTTTGTCAATGCCCTCAGTGGAATAGCGGTTTTCATCTGGAAGGACGGCGCCTGGAGTCTGGCTCATGTGGCAGTCCTGACAGCTAGTGCCCTCGGCGCTCGCAGGAGAATTTTTGAATTCGGTGAAGGCCGATTCGAGTCGGATACCAGTTGGTGAATTGACGTCGTGACACATGGCGCATTGCCCTGAACGAGAGATGACAGGAGATTTGATGGCGTCCTTGTGAATCAGGATGCCTCTTTCTGCTTCATCAGTGACCAGGCCCAGGTCGGCGTTTCCGAGGATTCTTTTGAGCTCATCTCCTCCCGTCGGCCCGTAGATTGGATCGGAGAGACTTCCTTTGGTGATCGAGATGCGGCCACTGGCGTTTCCGAAATCAGAGTCGATCCGGTGGCATGCGACGCAGGTCACTCCTTCGACTGCGGCAGGCGAGCGGTGGAGCACGGTCCCATAGATGTCCTGTTCCCGCTCCATATCGACGGGGGTGTGACATCGAATGCAGAAATCGCCGTTGGTTCCCCCGGTTCGATCGGTGATAAAGGCGTGCATCGAATTGAACACCGGGCTCAAGATGGCGTAGGCATGAGGAGAGACCGACCACTCCTCAAAATGATCAGGATGGCACTGTGAGCAAGAGACCGCGGAAGGGAATTCTTTGTCGCGACGGAGGTTTTCGAGATAGGTACGGTGAGCCTCGTCTGCCGGGGTCGGCAGATACTGGGACTCTGACTCCTGTGCATGCAGAATCGGAGCTGAAGGGCACAACAACAGCAAAGAGATCGAAATTTCCTTTGGAAACAGTCGGAATACGTTAATTCTAGGGAGTCGCATCAGGTTCGGCGAAATGCCTTTAAGTTATTGATATTATCAATATTATAGTATTTGATATATTTTCAAGGTTAATGTTTATTAAATTTCCGATTATCGAAACAATCGATCTGATGCGTTTTTTCCTTTTAATGTGCGGGCTCAGCGGTGTGATTCCACTGGTTCAGGCGCAATTGCCACCGATGAACCCTGCTGAAGTGGTCGGGGTGGAATCGTGTGCCGAGTGCCACGAAGAAATGGTGGATGCCTGGGAGGGGAGTGCTCACTCCAAGTCCTTCGAGACCTTGCTCTCGGGCCCGAAAGCGCAGGAAATGGCCTCCATTCTCCAAGTTCGGCCTGGGGAAATTCCGGCAACAGCGAGTTGTGTCCGCTGTCATTACACCCAGGAGTTGATTGCCTCCATTCCACAGCCGACTGCAGGAATCAGTTGTGAAAGCTGCCACGGGGCGGCTTTTGACTGGATTGATGAGCACTATCGAAAGTCACTTTCGCGGGACCGGCGTGTCAGCAGTTCGGTGGAATTGGGAATGATTCATCCGGACTCTGTCTCAGCGATGACAAAGACCTGTTACGAGTGCCATGTGATCGATGATGAACAGCTCGTCAATTTGGCTGGTCATCCAGCGGTCAGTGAGCAATTCGAATTCCTTTCCTGGTATTCGGGCGAAGTGACCCACAACTTTCTCGTCCAGGTCGCCGGGAAATCAGTGAAGTCTCATTCGGACGTCCTCCAGCCGATTTCTGCAAATCGCCAACGAATGTTATTCCTGACTGGTAAGCTGCAGCATTTGTCCTTTTCTCTTCGTGCCTTGGCGAGAGCGAAAGATCCTCCCGTCGATTTGAAGGGGAACTTTATTCGTCTTCCAGACGGAAGTTACACCTACGGAGTACAGCATGCCATGGTGATTCGTAACTTGCAGAAGGATTTCAAAGAGATCGTAAACTGCGTCCCAATCCCTCAATTTAGTCGTGCCTTGGCACTTCTGCGAGGGCTGGAACTAAAAACAGGGTATGAGCGAGAGATGGTCGAGGTGGCGGATCAACTGGACCGTTTGATCGAACAGTTTTGTTCCGAAGGTAGCGGCAGTAGCTTTGGTGCGATTGATCCGTTGATGAAAAGAAACAAGCCGAAATACTCAGGCGAATAGTGAACGGTTAGGTGGCGAGTCTGTTCTTCGCTTCCTTGAGATACATTTCGTCAATTTCGAATCCGATGAATTGACTCAGCCCAGCTTCGCCGGCGGCAGCGGCGGCGTGGCCGATTCCAAGAAAGGGGTCCATCATCGATATCTCACCAGGGGCGCCCCCATGCAACAGAATGCATTTGCGGGCCAGTTCGACCGGGAATGTGGCGGGGTGAGGCCTGTCTTTCTTCCTCGAGGCAATGGTTTCGTAGGGTATGTACCAATTGTTGCCACGACATCGGCGGTCCCGACCTTCGGTATGCGACCAGCGGGAAATATTGCTCTTGTCTGCATAGGGCACACCGACAGCAAGGCGATCCACCGGGACTTTTCCTGATTTGGTGAAGTGAAAGACAAACTCGTGGCAATCGTTGAGAAAGCGTTTCGAATTGATCGGTTTGAAATGTCCTACCGAAATGGGATCGCTGTCGCGCGGCTCTACCGTGATTGACTTGATCCAGTGAATCGTATTTTGCAGATGAAACTGATCCCGTAGGGCGAGAGCGAGTTCGTGAGGCATCCACGGGTTGGCCGGTGAGGCGCCGACATTGAGAAAAAAGGAACCGTCCGGTTTGAGGAGGCGCTGCACTTCTGACGCCCAGGTCAGCGACCACGCCAGATAGTCTTCGGCGGATAAATTGTCATCGTAGTCTTGGTAGGCGATTCCGAGATTGTAGGGCGGGGAAGTCACAACGAGATCGATTGATTCGTCGGGTAGTTCCATCATCCCTTTGACGCAATCGCCCAGGCGCAGGTCGAAATTGGTGTGATAGGACATCACTCCTTCGAGGCCGGGCAAGAAATCAGGATCAGACATGATTGAGTGATGTTAGTGTGAGGGCGTTTTTGGCGGATGCCTCGCGAAGCAATTCGGCTCCGCGGGCCATGCTTTCGCTAGTTGAAAGATCGCTCCGACGGATTTCGAATATAGGGCCGAACTCGGATTCCAGACCGTCTCCGTCGAGGATACCGCAGAACGCGGCGGTGCTCTTGCCGAGGCGACGCGCCATTTGAGTGATACCAAAGGGCGCTTTTCCTTCGAGTGACTGGTGATCCAGTTTGCCTTCGCCGGTGATGACAAGATCGGCCCACGACACGGCATCTTCCATTTGAAGCATTTCAGCGACCAAATCAAATCCCGGGACGAGTTTTGCGCCGAGAAAAGCGACCGCACCAAACCCGAGTCCGCCAGCGGCTCCTGCGCCTGAGCATTCCGCGAGCTTCGCATCCCCGATCAGGTGCATGAGACATTCAAGCCGCGCTTCGTGTTTTCCGATGGCTTCGGGAGAGATTCCCTTCTGTGGCCCATAGATTTGGGTGCATCCATCGGGGCCTAGCAGCGGGTTGCTAACGTCGCAGGCGACGATGACTTCGGGGAAAGAGGTTCCGAGAGGAGGTGTAATCGAGGCGACCTCATCGAGTCGTTCCGGCATAGTGCTGACGGGTTTTCCCTTTTGATCGAGGAATTGAAAGCCCAGCGCTTCCGCCATGCCGGAGCCTCCGTCGTTGGTGGCGCTGCCGCCGATTCCAAGAATGATCTTTTGGACGCCGCGTCCGATTGCATCGGCGATGAGTTGACCAGTGCCAAAAGTCGATGCCCGCCACGGATCCAGTTTCTCATCATCGAGTTGAGATAGGCCTGACGCTTCCGCCATTTCGATCACAGCAATTGAACCGGACTTGATCAAGCCGTAGCCAGCCTTAGTCGAAGCGCCGAGTGCGTTTTGAACCTCAATGATTCTCCATTCTCCATTTGCCACTTCGGTGAGGGTGGCGGCCATGCCATCTCCGCCGTCGGCGATGGGCAGCGTTCTGATTTCGAAGGAGCCTTCAGGAATGGCTTCGTGAATTCCTTCAGCTATTGCATCGCAGGCCTCACTGGCGCTCAGGGATCCCTTAAACTTGTCGCTGGCTACGAGGATTTTCATGCCGGTCAGTGTTTCCGAAATGACATTGCCTCATCGATCAGGTCGGCCAACTCGTCCTGATCTTCGATATTTCGGATCTGTCTTTTCAGTTGGGAATAGCGACTGAATTTCTTTCGGCGTTCCGTGGATTCTTCGTCGTCGATTGCCTCTGGCTCAGTAGTATCTCCGTCCGAGTCCTCATCTTCGGGCACTAGCTCGAACTCGATCGGAACGGGGGTGACGTAGCCGTCTTCATCGTCGAACTGAAGTTGTATCAGGTTGGCTGGTGCGAATTGCTCTGCCACGTTGTCCTCGTGAGTGGCGACAAAAAGTTGCCCTGGTCTTTCCGGTTTGAGTGGTTGGAAAAATTGTATCAATGAAGCCGCAAGTCTCGGGCTCAGACCACACTCCGGTTCATCGAGGAATACAAAGCCACTGCGATCGGGAGCATTGAAATATTGGCAATAAACCAATCCGATGCGAAGCAGGTAACTTTGCAAACCTGGACTGAGAGAGTGGAATGAAATCTCCGCTCCGGTGCGGCTGTCCAAGATCGGGTGCTGTGCCGTCGGATCAAATTCGATGGATAGGTCCTTGAGAATGTGATTCCAAAGACTTTTTACTGACTGAAGCGGGTCGGGGAAATTGCTCTCGAAATCGGCTTCCACCTCTGCCACCTGACGATTGAGGTTTTCGTCCAGATGAAGAAAGGCGTGGTAATGCTCTTGGCGTTTGCTGCCGCAGCTATTGATGAAATCGTAGAAATCTGCGGCCGGTGATGAATCCACTAGAGCAAGTTGCGGGCTGAAGAAAGCGAGCGCGATGCTGTCGGGAATGGGATTGTTCTTGCGGCTGATCTTGAAACCCGAAAACTGCTTGATGAACTTCTTGTAGCCGAGGGGCTTTTTACGAAGGCTTGCCCATTTTGGCGATTGTTCAATTTCATCGCTGAACCATGAAACTTTTTTGTTCGCGTAGGCGTCGGCTGCTCCCGATCGGGCTTGATAGACAGAGTGGTCACCGACGACAAATTGAGTGAGGATGAGTGATTCATCACCAGCCGATCCGAGGGTGACGGATGGAAAGGCCTGAGGATCAATCGAGTGATAGAGCTGTGCGAGGATGGTGGACTTGCCCGTTCCGTTAGGTCCGACCAGGCAAACTTCCTTGAGTATCTCACCCGAGACCGGGTGGGTCAGACTCAAATCACAGAATCGGAATTGCTGAAACTGGGACAGAATTAGGCGTTTGATCTGGAAATCCTCTGACATGGGCGGAAATCATAGGGCAGGACTGCGATTGACTCAACTGTGTTAACGCACTGCTTTTTATCACCTGATAGCGGTATTGACCCAATCAGAAGTGAAGTGGACCATGCCGCATGATAAAATCTCGAATCGCTCTGTTTTCTGTCTTCACCTTTGTCTTGGCGACAGCTGGAATGGCAAGGGAGAGGCCCAATATTCTTTTTGCTTTTGCCGACGACTGGGGCCGATATGCCAGTGCCTACGCCGAGGCACTTGGAGAGGGGACGCCGAATGATCTTCTCAGTACACCGCACTTTGATCGAATTGCCAAAGAGGGGGTGCTCTTTAAGAACGCTCACGTGACATCACCCAGTTGTACCCCATGTCGGAGTTCGTTGCTTTCCGGGCAATACTTTTTCCGGACGGGTCAGGGCGCTATTCTTCAGGGGGCCGTCTGGGACAGTAAGATTCCGGTATTTCCACTGATGCTCAAAGATAAGGGCTATCACATTGGCAAGGTCTACAAGGTGTGGAGTCCGGGAGTGCCTCGAGATGCCCCGTTTGGTGAGCAGGAGTTCGGCTACGAGACCAAAGGAGTGAATTTTAGCTCGTTCTCTCAGACTGCGACCAAACTGGTTGATGAAGGAAAAAGCGTTGAGGAAGCTAAGGCCGTACTTCTTGATCAAGTGGGGCGGGATTTTGTGGGATTTCTCGATGCGCAGCCTGAAGACAAGCCATTCCTCTACTGGTTCGGGCCAACTAACGTTCACCGGAAGTGGATCCAAGGTTCCGGGAAAGATTTATGGGGGCTGGATCCGGAGGGACTGAAAGGAAAGATGCCGGAGTTTCTTCCAGACGTGCCGGTTGTGCGCGAAGATTTCGCTGATTATTTGGGCGAAGCGATGGCTTTTGATGCTGGTCTTGGCGTGTTGCTGGCGGAGCTCGAAAAAAGAGGGGAACTCGATAACACTCTCGTGGTTGTCAGTGGGGATCACGGGGCGCCAGGTTTTCCGCGAGGAAAGTGCAATCTCTATGACTTCGGAACCGGCGTCGCTTTAGCTGCCCGTTGGGGTGATGGCAATATTCCTGCCGGCCGCGTGGTGGACGATTTCGTGAACCTGATGGATTTGGCACCGACCTTTCTCGAAGTGGGTGGCGTCGATGTGCCTGAAGTGATGACTGGCCGCAGTCTCGTTAATGTCCTGAAATCGGATGAGGAGGGGTTGGTGGACTCGACTCGGACCTGGGTAGTGACTGGGCGCGAAAGACATGTGGCAAAAGCACGTGATGGAAACAAGCCTTATCCTCAGAGGTCAATTCGGACAAAGGATCACCTCTACATCGTGAATTTTGAGCCGGACCGTTGGCCGATGGGTTCGCCGGGGCCTCTTGCTGATGGTGACGTGCCAGACACTGACGCCCTGACTAATAATACCTTTGCTGCTTTTGCCGATCTCGATGGCAGTCCGACCAAGGCCTGGATGATTGAGAACCGAAATGTGGAGGAATTTAAGAAGCAGTATGAGTTAGGATTTGGAAAGCGACCTGAGAGGGAATTGTATGTCACGGCTGAAGACCCTGACCAGATCAACAACAGAGCGGGGGATCCGTCCCTGGCTGAGGTGGAATCAACCTTGCACAAACGTCTGATGAAAGAGCTGAAGGGTGCTGCCGATCCACGAGTGACTGAGGATCCTGTTCGCTATGAATCTGGTGCTTTTGTTAGCGAATTCAAAAAGTGAAGGGCTGGAATTGACGCGCTGCCATCACCTTTTCAGCCAAGAGGCGTAGGTGGCGTGAGTTTCCTTCATGTTGTCAAAGAGCCAAACCATTCGATCGCAGAACCACATCTTTCCGAACCAGGAAATAGTTCCCCCGAGGAGAGTCAAAAGCAGATCGTGCTGAACTGCGCCAAAGGCCCCGGCAAGGAAGCCGACTCCCGATATCAAGGAGAGTGAATTCGCCCATAGAACATGGTGGGCAGGAATCGGGACGGTTTTTCGATTGAGCCAAACGCGTTCTCCAAAAGTGACTTTTGAAGCCCAATTGTCCGTGGTCGACGGGGGGCTGAAGATCCTCGGGTTGAGCCAGATCCAGACGCAAACGCCACCAAACACGGCGACGCTCCACCATTCGATCAATCGAATTGACCACAGCGCACCGAGGATCAATGGCAGCCCCGTGATGACCCGCGTCCAAACGCTGAGTGGATTGGAGTGACGCTCCCAGACCGAGTCACTCATCGTCATCATTCGAGTAAAGAAGTTTTGGGTAGTCTTCATGAAAGGAAGTGTCGAGGCAGTCTATCTATCTTGAAGGAACGGCAGGCGAAGTAAAGGCAGCGCATGCGGTGCTCGTGCGATGAATTGATTTATGGGGCGATCAAAAGGAACGTCCTCAGTTTGCCCATCGAGTCAGTCCCTTGCAGCGGAAGCGGTTGGAAAACGGATACATCAAAAGGGTGGGCTGGACTGCCAAATGCCGTCACTCAGCAGGGTTAGATCAACGAGTGAACCCTGTTGAATTGGATTTCGGGTTCGATTCTTTTCCCCTAGAACTTGTTCCGAAACATCATCGACTCGACGGGTAGCTGGGTCTTGTCGTTGTACTTGGCTGACTTTTTGGCGTTGTAAGGGGTTAGGATTTCTCCTTCGACCAGAAAGTAGATCAGTTGCCCGACGGGCATGCCTTCGTAGACACGCACAGGTTGTTTGACGGAAATCTCTAGAGTCCAGTGATTGCAGAACCCGACGTCACCCTTGCCGGCGGTGGCGTGAATGTCGATGCCGAGGCGGCCGACGCTGGATTTTCCTTCGAGAAACGGAACGGCCGCGTGGCTCTCGGTGTATTCCATCGTAGAGCCGAGGTAGTTGATCTGGGGTTCGAGGACGAAGCCTTCGGGAGGGATCTCGAAATGATCGATCTCGTTGTGGGCTTTGGCGTCGAGGACGCGATTGCGATAGGTGGCGAGGTGCTTGCTGAGGTGCACATCGTAGCTGTTGGTGCCGAGGCAAGTGCGGTCGTAGGGATCGATCACAATCTCTTTGCGTTCAATCGCTGCCAGAATTTCGGAGTCGGCCAGAATCATAGTCTCAACGGATAGTGACCGTCTTGGGTCGGGGCAAGAGATTTTTGCTTTGAATGGGAAGTTACGGGGAAATCCGTTGCGAGGGGCGAATTCGAGGTTCAGGATAGGCCTGCTATGGCGGGTGAATCCATTCTCATAATCGCAATCGACGGTCCGGCGGCTTCCGGCAAGAGCACGGTGGCGAAGCGTTTGGCTTCGGATCTGGGCATCGTATTCGTGAGTTCAGGCGGCATGTATCGGGCTTTCACATGGTGGGTGCTGGAGCAGCGGGTCGATCCCTCGGACACCAGAGGAGTGATCAATTTGCTCGAGAAGACCTGTTTTGACTGCGGCGAAGAGGATAGTGTGGGCACCATTTCGGTGGATGGACGGCTTCTGGGTAAAGAGGAACTGAGCGCGACTGAGGTGAATAATGCGGTTTCGATCACGGCAGCGATCCCAGAGGTGCGGGAACGGCTTGTGGCCGAACAGCGGGCCTATGCCGAAGGTCACGGGGTGGTGATGGAAGGTAGAGACATCGGTTCGGTGGTGTTTCCGGAAACGCCTCACAAGTTTTACATCGATGCCTCGCCAGAGGTTCGGGCCCAGCGGCGTCGGGCGGAGGGAATCACGGACTCGATTGCTGATCGGGACAAAAAAGACTCAAGCCGGAAGGCATCACCCCTGGTGATACCCAAGGATGCGACGGTAGTAGACAGCTCCGACCTGACGGCGGACGAGGTCGTCGAACGGGTGAAAAAGGCTATTCAGTCCTGAACATTTGATTCGGTTCAGCCGACTGATTCGGGCTGAGCGGAAACCGGGCCTGTGGAGGAGCCTGGATCGGTTCGCAGAGCTTTCAAGAGGAAGCCTTCGCGGCTGGCACTGAATCCCTTTAGCTTCAGCTCAGGAAGCGGTTCTGCTGTGGCGACATCTCCCACGGCTTCGAGAGTATTGCGATCGACGACCACCTGCATGTTGCCGGCGGCGCTACAGAGGCGTGCCCCCAGATTGACGCGGGCGCCGAGGACGGTGAAATTGAGACGGTCCACTGAGCCCATGCATCCGGCCACGACTTCGCCAGTGGACACGCCGATTCCGACCTCGATGGGTAGATCGAGTGATTGGTTCATCTTCTCTCTGACTTCAATCATTTCGAGAGCACAGGCGGCAGCGTTGGCTGCGTCGTTGCCGTATGATTTGAGCCCTCCAAAGACTGCCATGATTTCGTCTCCGACAAATTTGTCGACCACGCCGAGGTGGGTCCTGACGACTTGGGTCATCGCGGTCATGTGGGTGTTGAGCATTTCGATGACGTCGGTCGGATCCATGTGCTCTGTGAATGCGGTGAATCCACGTATGTCGCAGAATAGGACCGACACCTCTTTGAGTTCGCCTCCGAGTTCCAGATCGAGCGATCCACTGACGAGAGCTTGGGCAACGGTTTCGTCGCTGACTTTTCCGAGTAATTCGCGGTAGAGGTCTTTTTGTTTCAGTTCACCGGCCATCTCGTTGAATGAGTTGGCGAGTTCACCAATTTCATCGCCGGAGGAAACTTCCACGCGGTGATCGAATGACCCGCTTCGAATGGCTTCGGTTCCTTTGACTAGTTTTTTCAGAGGAATCGTTAGATTTCGAGCGAGTAGAAAGGAGATCAAAATACCGACTAGCATGACTCCTGTTCCGATGCCGCTGCCGCGGAGCCGAAGTTCAGCCAAGTCGTCGTAGAGACTGGTCAAAGGAAAGGCGGCGACTTCATAAGCAGGATGGGGAGTGGCCGTATCAATGAGCGGTGCGATATAGACGGCGTGGATGGCCTCCTGGATTTCGCCTTCGTAACGGAGTTGCTCGCCCTGGCCGGATGTCTCGAGGGTATCGGTAACAATGGCGGCGAGTTCGGTAGCGAATGACTCATCAAGCGTCCGGGAGTATATTTTGCCCTCCAGGTAGATACCGTTTTGGAGCGGTTCGTTTGAGCTGATGGTGCTTTGGTAGCGTTCCAGGAATTTCTGGGCTCCCGTTTCGGCCGGGGTGCCCCGCAGGAAGAGCCCTATCACATCTCCGGAATCGGGATCAATGACAGGCGTGCTGATCATTTCCTGAATCAAAGTTGCATTCGATTTCTGGTTAGGGTTGTTGCCTTTGCCTCCCTTACTGCGATCAGGCCCTCCATGACCTCTTCCTGGACCCTTCCTAGATTGGTTTTCGGCTGAGCTCTCAGTCGTGCCTGGATGGCTCGCATCTTCAGCGATTGGCAGGTAGAGGGTCTGCTGAGTTTTTTGGTGGATGAAATGTTTTAGTTCCGCTTTGAACCCCGTTTCGTTGTAGTTGAATCGGTCCCAGTGGCCCGCATTGGGTGCCTTGTCGGAAGCAATGGGGGGCATAAGAATCGTGATGTCACCATCCAAATCCATCGTTGCGATTCTTCCGATGCGACCGCTTAAAGCGTCTGGTGCCTGGTTGCCGTTTCGCTTTGGAGCAGCCGAGGGGAGTTGGGTATCCTTGTATTCGTCGAGCTCGCGGAGCGATGCGATGTAACCCTTCCAAAATACCTGGGCTCCCTCCGTGGTATCCTGTTCGTGAAGAACACTGACAATGTATGGGTCGTGAGCAAGAGTGGAACCGAGGGCCAAAAATTCCTGAGATCGACTTTTTCGCGATTCATCCAGTTGATCGATGATGCCTTTGAATTCGCGCTCGAACTGTCGGGTATATCCCTGGCGGATTTTGTGTTCGGTCGCGGCAAGAAGAGCCAGCGTAACTCCCGTAATCGTAACGACCATGGTCAGCACGAGCTTGGTTTGAAACCGCATTCCTTTCTTCATACTCAATAAATACAAACTCCGAAGAACTACGTCAGTTCCGAATAGAAGACAACGCAATGCGGTTTTGCGTTGGCTTTGACCTTGACTCAAGGGAGCTTTTTAGCGAATGGATAGTTACCACGCATCTTTCCTCCATGAAAAAACCTAACTTTGACGAAGCTGTGAAAAATATCGCCGGTGATGACCTGCGATACAAGCCTGACGGCTATCATTTCCTCAGAGATGCTTTGGATTTCACGGTTTCTTCCCTGCGGCAGGATGAGCTGATCGAGCACCGGCATGTCAGTGGTCCCGAGTTGCTTAGTGGGGTCGTGGAGTATGCGCTGAAGGAATTTGGTCCCATGGCGGTAGCCGTTCTCGAGTCGTGGGGAGTTAAGAGTGGCGAAGATATTGGGGAGATGGTTTTTAATTTGATTGAGGTGGGGGCGTTTGGACGTTCAGATGAGGACTCCCCTCAGGATTTTGTGGGCGTGATCAGCTTGAAGGAATTATTGCTCAAACCGTTTCGCCCCTCTCGTGAAGTCTTACAGAAGAAGGTCGATGGGGATGATCAGGAGCCGCCGACCCGCGGAACTCAACCAGCGAAATCCAACGAGATTTGAGTAAGGATACTCTGGAGTTTCCTGAAACTTCCGCTCGTGTCTGGACTTTAGACAATGGGTTGGAGGTGATCGTAAAGGAGGACCACTCTGCCCCGGTGGTCAGTATGCAGGCCTGGTGTCGGGCTGGCAGTATTCATGAAGGCGGCTGGCTCGGGGCTGGGATGTCCCATTTCCTGGAACACATGCTGTTCAAAGGGACGGAGCGGCGAAATGCTAACGAGATCGCACAGACAGTGCAAAGAGAAGGTGGGTATATCAATGCCTACACCTCCTTTGATCGGACCGTTTATTGGATCGACGCCCCGGCGACGGGTGCTGAGACCTGTCTCGACGTGCTGTGTGACGTGGTCGGTTTTGCTCAACTTCCTGAAGAGGAATTCGACAATGAATCCGATGTGATTCGTCGCGAGATCGCAATGGGGGAAGATAGTCCTGAGCAGGTTTTGAGTAAGTCTCTTTTCCGGACGGCGTATTCGGTTCATCCCTGCCGCTATCCGGTGATCGGGTTTTTGGATTTATTCAATCAGCTGAGTCGTGACGATCTCTATGGGTATTACCGGGAAAAGTATTCGCCTGATAATCTCTTTATCGTTGTGGCAGGAGACGTCAAGGGAGAGGAGATTGTAGCATCGATCGAGTCGCAACTAGGCGGCCTGGAGCGGCGGAGGCGATCACCTGTGATTCTGCCAGAGGAACCTCGCCAGATGGGGATCCGGGAAGAATCAGTTTCATTTTCTACCGACCTGTTTCGCGGTCGAGTCGGCTGGCCGGTTCCCTCTGGTGATCACCCAGATGTGCCGGCCTTAGATTTGCTCGGTGCGATTCTGGGTGGCGGAAAAAGTTCCAGGCTTTACCGCGAGGTGCGAGATTCGCAGCAGTTGGTCCACTCAGTGGGGGCTTATGCCTACACCCCATCTTTCTCGGGTCAGTTCATTCTCAGCTTCGATACTGAAACGGAAAAGGCGGAGGCAGCTGAAGCAGCGGTTTTTGCTGAGGTGCAAAAGCTGAAGGATGGAGGCGTGACGGCAGCGGAACTTAGTAAAGTAGGCCGTCAGTCACTGAGCTCTCAATTTTCAACTCTGACCGATATGCGTGGGCAGGCATCGGATCTGGGGTCCAATTGGTTGTCGACGAGAAATCTTAACTATACGAGGGAGTATGTTAGGAGTCTTCAGCAGGTTGATGCCGATCAGATTGTTGAGGCCGCTCGCCGCTACATGGATCCGGAGTGCTATACCCGAGTGTCGTTGGTTCCGGAGACGGAAAAAGTAGAGAGAGCCGAGCCAGTTCGAAAGGGGAGGTCTGAGGATATTCGAAAGCTGGAGCTGGAGAACGGTTTGACCGTGTTGCTTCTGGCTGATCACCGAGTTCCATTTGTGCAGTCCAGCGCGGCCTTTCGAGGAGGCCTGATGGCTGAGACTCCGACTAACAATGGATTGACCCGATTGATGTCTCGTCTTCTGGTGAAAGATACTGAGAAGCGATCAGCCGATGAAACCGCGACCCTGATTGAGTCAGTTGGCGGCGGTATTGGCAGCTCGATTGGAAGCAATTCTTTTGGCGTATCAGTGCACAGCATGAGTCCCGATTTGGAGCTGACTGTGAATTTATTAGCGGACGCAGTGCTGAGACCCTCTTTTCTTGAGGAATCGGTTGATCGGGAGAAACAATTTCAGATCGCGCAGATTCTGGCGGAAATGGATCGGCCTTTCAGTGTGGCGATGAAGCGCCTTCGCGAAGAAATTTTCGGAGGGCATCCCTATGGGTTGGGCATCAGTGGGACCGAAGAGTCGGTGAAAGGCTTAGATCGCAGTCTTGTCACAGGGCTGCATCAGAGACTCGTCAATGGTGGAAACGGAGTCGTTGGGCTCTTCGGAGATATGGACTTGAGCAAAGCCGAGGATCTGATTCTGGCTCAGTTTTCATCTGATCTGCCCAAGGGGGAGCGAGAATTTTGTGAAGATTCCAATTTTGCCTATCCGAGTGGAAACGGGCAGGTGATCGAGTTGGAACACGACAAGGAGCAGGCGGTATTGCTAATCGGATTTCGCACGGTCAACCTCACTCATCCTGACAATCCGGCATTGGAGCTGATCGATGAAGCCTGCAGCGACATGGCGTCACGACTGTTTATCCGGATTAGAGAAGAGCTGGGTCTTGCTTATTCCGTGGGTGCCAGTCGGATGCAGGGACTGGACCCTGGAATGATCTTATTTTATGCGTCGACCGCGCCAGAGAAACTCGACCAGGTGCAGCAGGAAATGCTCAACGAGATTGAGCTGATTGTGAATGAAGGGTTACAAGGGGAAGAGTTTGATCGAGCCAAGGCGTCCTGGTTAGGGCGTGAGATCATTCATCTGCAGGGAGTCCGCGAACTCGCAGGAACTGCTACGATTGATGAGTTGGTGGGATTGGGCTGGGACAACTACCGAAAGTCCCCCGACGAGATCAGGGCGGTGACGCGAGATCAAGTCCGCGATGTTGCCTCCCGCTACTTCACGGAGCAAAATCGCACGATCGTCAGGTTGACGCGGTCGCAGTGACGCGGTCGCAGTGACGCGGTCGCAGTGACGCGATCGCAGTGACTGTCTCTAAACTGATTTCTCCATGTCGCCGATACCTGGGATCTGGGTAACGCCTGGTACTGCAACTGAGTTTGGCTGATAGGATTGATCCCAGACCATGGACTCTTCGTCGGGAAAGAGGTTTTCCTCGGCAGTCATGGCTTCTTCCCAAGTAATTTCTTTGCCGGTGTGGGCAGACATGCGCCCCATGATCGCCATCATGCTGGAGTGCAGCATCCTGGGTCCGTCATTGATGAACTCTCCGGAACGAATTGAGGCAAAAAGTTCGTCGTGCTCGACTTGATACATGTTGGCTTCGCCGGCCTTGGGTTTGCGATGACGCCAGATGAGATTGCCGTCATTGTCCTCGATGTAGGGATCAGTTCCACGACCAATGATGAGTGATCCTTTGGTTCCACGGATGTAATCCGCATTTTCGTTGAGACAGCCAGGAGCCTTGCGCGAGCCGAGATGGCACCACACGTTGTTGGGGTATTCGTAGGCGACGTGATAGTGATCGAAGATATTGCCAGATCCAGGTTGAGGGGCGGAGAGTCCTCCGGTGGCTCGGCAGCGAATAGGATTCGTGTCGCCCATGGCCCAGCCGATCTTGTCGATACTGTGAACGGCCTGTTCTACGATGCCACCGCCTCCCAGCCAGGTGTAATTATACCAGTTTCGAATTTGCCATTCGATGTCGGTCATGCCGTCCGTTTTGAGCGAGGGATTGAGGTGAGGCTTAGAGTGGTTGGAGTAGTAGGTGGCGTAGATGCTGGTGATGTCTCCGATGAGACCTTCTTCCATTACTTTGCGATAGGCTTCAACGCGGCTGGGTGAGTAGCGCCAACAGAATCCGGCAACAATGGAGAGAGGCTTTCCTTCGGCCATCTTCAGAGTTTCGTAAGAATTCCGGATACCTTCTGCGTCGACCGCCATGGGTTTCTCGGCGAAAACGTGCTTTCCAGCTTCTATCGCTGCCCGGAAATGCAGTGGGCGAAAACCTGGTGTGGTTGTCAGGATGACGACATCAACATCGGAATCGAGAACGCGCTTGTAGGCGTCGAGGCCGACGAATTGACGGCTTGAGGGGACGTTGATTTTGTCGGCGAGCTTCTTATTTTTTTTCAGTGTTTCGAGAGACTTGTCGATTTTCTCCTGAAACACGTCGGCCATGACGTGGAGTTCGATGTTGTCATCGGCGGAGAGTGCTTGGGCGGCGGCGCCGGTGCCACGGCCACCAGTCCCGATGAAGCCGATCTTAATTTTTCTGTCGGGGCCGATCGCTGCTCCTCGTGTCGTTGCGGTGAGGGCGGCAGTAGCTGCGGTGGCACCTGCTGCGGTGCGTAAGAAATGACGGCGGTCAGAAGAGGGAGAAGGTGAGGCTTTTTCAGTCATGAGGATTGAGTATGAATATACCTGAGGGTCGGCCATTTGAGCCCAATGACACAAGGGTAAAGGTATCCCGTGATCAGGTGGCATTGATGAGGAATATTTTGGGCATGCAAAATTAGAACGTCGCAGGTAGGTTCGCGCTAGATGATGTCATGCATTGAAAATCGGCAGTGGAGAGTCATGGCGGCGCTTGGACTGCTCGTTTCGGTTCTTCCGATGGCGGCGTTTGCCCACAAGGTTTCGTCAGTTTCGCTGATTTCGTATTTTGACACGAAAGAAGGCACCTACTTGCTCGATGCCGCGATGGAGGTGATTCCAAGCGAGGAACAGGCGCTGAACGATCAGATTTCTCCGAAAGATGCCGCTCGCGAATTTGCAGAGGGATATCTCTTTGTGATGTTCGATGAGGTCGAGCAGTCCCCAAAGGTTGATATTAATATCATCACAGCCAGTGATGAAGATACCCCTGACTCGCTGCAGCAGCAGGAGGTGGTGGTGAAAATGTCAGGCGATATTCCGGTCGGAGCTAAAAATTTCATGATGTATCTCGATCCCACTTCGCCCATGGCGGTGGTGATGGTAGTGGTCAAGGACAAGCAGCCATCCCGCCGGATGCAGGTGATTCTGGCAGGCGAGTACAGTCGTCAGGTGAATGTGGAACCTTTGGTAAAGGGCGATCCTTTCGAGAATCCATCTGGAAATCTGCCAAAGCCGGAAGAACAGAAGGCCTCTTCAACTGACGAGGGGGAAATTGATACGAGTGACAGGGGGGAGGGCGACTCGATCGCTGGAGCCTTTTTTGCCGGTTGGAACGGAATCCTAGGCGGGACTCTTTTGCTGATTCTAATGCCAATCGGGTTGTTTCTACTCACGACATCGGTCCGCCCATTGATCTATCAAGTAGCAGCTGTTCTGATAGGGCAGAGCTTGGCGGTCTCTTTGGCTGCCTGGGGTATCGCGATTGCTGGTCTGCCTATCGTCCAGATTTTGGGGGCGATTTTGGCGGTGATTTGTTTTGAGGCCATTTTTCACCAGCGTCTCGGTTGGTGGCGTCTTCCTCTATTGCTTTTCGCCGGAGTTCTTTCTGGATCAATTCTCGCAGGAACAGGAGAGTTTCTGCGTCTGTTTTCTGATCCTACCAACATGGGTGTGGATGATGCCTTAGCCTATGTGACGGGGGCAGAACTAGCGATTTTGGTGACGGTTCTGATCGCTGCATTGGTTTTTCTTATGCTGAGTCGATTCGATTGGTATCGAAAGTCGGTCGTCCAGCCGCTTGCCGTTCTCATTGGCGGATACGGCATTTTTGAAGCAATAGGGAAACTTTTCTGAGGATTGGGGTTCGACAAACAGCGTTTTTAACGTCTGAGTGTGTCCCCTTGAAAGAATCCCGACAGAAGTGCTATTTCCTCTATTCACTGGCTCTGGCCAGTGTGGGAGGACTGCTGTTGTCAGGCTGTGTCCTGAACAACCAACTCGTTTCGGATCCTGGTGAAATGGTGGGTGATCTTCCGGCTACCTGGACTGGCGGACACTGGCGAGTACCGGGCAATGCAGTGACTGGTTGGATCGACGATTTTCAGAGCCCTAAGTTGAAAGCGCTCGTGAAAGAGGCAGTCAGTAAGAACTACGATTTGTCTTCGGCTCTTTCCCGGGTAGAGCAGGCGAGGGAGCGTGCTGTGATAACAGGAGCGGGACGTCTTCCCGAAATCGACACGAGCCTGCAGACGACACGATCTCAGAATTTGCGAGGTGCTGCCTTTCAGACTGTCAGAGCGAACAATTTCAATATTGGATTCAACGTCTCGTGGGAAGTCGATATTTGGGGACGGATTAAAAACTTGCGGGATGCTGATCTGGACGCGTTGACCGCTCAGGCAAATCTTTATGAAGCCTCTCGACTCTCACTCGCCGCCAATGTGGTGAAGACCGCCTTCGATATTATCGAAGACAGAATGCAGATCGAGATATCGAACCGAACTCTGTCCAGTTTGAGGACGAACTTGGATATTCTCGATGGCAAACTCGAGGCGGGCGATGGGGATGAGCGCACGGCGCTTGAGATCAGTTTGAGCCGAGCTGACATCGCGCGAGTGCAATCGAATATCGTGGCCAATCAGCGCCAATTGGATGTAGCCAAAAGAATGTTGGAGACTTTGATGGGGCGTTATCCTTCAGGGTCCATCGATGCGCTTAGCTCTCTTCCCACTATTTCCCGACAGGTGCCGGTAGGGCTGCCCAGCGAATTGATGTTACGGCGGCCAGATTTGCTCGCTGCTGAGGCTCAAGTGGATGGGGCGCTCAAAGAATTGGCTGCCAGCAGAAAGGCACTGCTTCCGGCGATCCGACTCACGGGAGCGGCGGGAACGGCCACGACCGATGAATTTGCAGACATATTTAACATTCAGAATCTGGTCTGGAACATCGGTTCAAATTTGACTCGTCCGCTCTATCAGGGCGGGCAACTAAAAGCACAGATCCGGCTCGATGATGCTGAAAGGGATGAGTTAGTGTCAGATTACGCCGAGACGGCGCTGACGGCGTTCAGGGAAGTGGAGACGACTCTTGCTTCGGAAGGATACTACAAAGCTCAGGTGAGGGCTCTGAACACCGCTGTGATCGAAGCTCGCCGGGCCGAAGAACTCAGTCTCGATCAATATGAGGATGGCGTCGTTGACATTATCACCCTGTTGGACAGCCAGCGAAGGGCCTTCGAATCTCAAAGCACCTTGCTGGCAACCCAACTGGAGTTGCTCAAGAACCGGGTTGATCTGTATTTGGCTCTGGGAGGAGATTTTGACCATCTTCTTAGCGAAAAGTAGTCAATACCCCGCGATAGAGGTCTTCTGCGGGTTGCGAATCGTCTTTCAACTCGATAATATAGGAAACCGATTTGCGACTTGAGTCGTTTCCCAGTGTTGTAGAAGATTCAGCCATCTTTATGAAATTAGCGTTCCGGATTCTTGCCCCTTTGGTCATCGTGGTCGCCGCGGTGTATCTTGCGCGATATTTTGTCAATTCGAAGCCGGTACCTCGTAAGATGGATATCCCGACGCAGGTCACTCAAGTCGAGGCGACGCGAGTTCAGTTGGAGGATTTTCAGGTCTATCTCGAGACGCAGGGTACCGTTCGCCCACGGACGACGACGGTGCTGATTCCAGAAGTGACTGGTCGCGTTGTCAGTGTTTCATCGAATTTCAGGGACGGAGGATTTTTTGAAAAGGGCGAAGTTCTTCTCACGATTGATCGAATCAATTACGAGACCGCTTTAATCGTAGCGGAGAGTGCGGTTGCTCAGGCGGAGCGGGAATTGCAGGAAGAAAAAATTCGCGGCAAGCAAGGGGTCAGCAATTGGAGAAAGATAGGCAAGACGGGAGAGCCAAGTGATATGGTTCGCCGATTGCCTCAGCTGTTTGAGGTGGAGGCGCGATTGCTGGCAATGAAAGCTGAACGAGACCGGGCGGATCGGGATTTGGCGAGAACGGAGGTCATGGCCCCATTTGCTGGTAGAGTGATCGAGCAGCTGGTTGACGTGGGTCAGTATGTTTCTTCTAACACTCAACTCGGAAGAGCCTTCGCTACCGATGTGATGGAGGTGCGTTTGCCACTGACGAACCGCGAATTAGCTTTTGTAGAATTGCCGGAGAATTTTCGTGGCGAAGACGAGGTTGGTAGCGGTCCTTTGGTACGCATGTCAGTGACGATCGGGCGACACCACGGTGAATGGGACGGCAAAGTGGTCAGAGTGGACAGTTCGATCGACGAGGCTTCACGGCAATTGTTTGTCGTTGCTGAAGTGGAGGATCCTTATCGGAGAAAAGAGGGGCAAGAAGACTCACCTCCACTCAAGATAGGCATGTTCGTTGATGCACTCGTCAAAGGAGACTTGTTGAAGGATGTGTTTGTCCTTCCTCGAAAGGCGGTTCGGGTAGGAGGTGAAGTGATTGTGATTGATGCCGACAATCGAATTCGTCGGCGGGTAGTGATCCCCATTTTTTCGGAAGAAGATCGCATCGTGATCCCGTCGGAAGGTGGTGGCCTCGATGCCGGTGATGTGGTTTGTCTGACGCCTTTGGCCTACCCTGCAAATGGCGCAAAAGTGTTGCCGACGATTGATGGAGTGACTCCCGAAATCGAGATGCCTTCGGAACGAGGATTTGGAAAGGGCGGAAAAGGAAAAGGTGGCAAGGGTAAGTCTGACGCCGGCACCTATGGCACAGATAAAGGGAAGGGGCCGGAAGGGACCGCTTCCTGAGTCCATTTGTGATTCTGTAATTGATGATCGCTTTTTTTGCCAGAAACGGAGTCGCAGCGAATTTGCTGCTGATTACCATTGTCCTGGCGGGCGTTTCTGCGTTGGTTTCGAGAAAAATTCCGCTGGAAGTATTCCCTGAGTTCGAGACGAGAACCATTTCGATTTCAGTTCCCTATCGCGGAGCGACTCCGGAGGAAGTTGAAGAGTCGGTCGTAATCCGGCTTGAGGAGGCGATCGCGGACGTGGAGGGGATCGAAGATCTATTTTCGACCGCAGGATCGAGCGGGGGAACGGTATCCGTCGAGGTCGATGAAGATTACGACATGCGGGAAGTCCGCGATAATATCGAGGCCCGGGTCGATGCCCTGGAAGACTTTCCTCCCGGTGAGGCGGAGAACGTCGTAATCAAAACGGCGGAATCCAGTCGCTGGGTCATTAGTGTGGTGATCAGTGGTGATCTGAGCGAGCATGATCTCGCTGCCCTCGGCGCTCAAGTGAGGGACGAGGTGGTGGCGCTCGGAGAAGTGACCAGCGCGGAGCTTCAGGGGGTCAGGCCATTTGAGGTGTCGATTGAGATCGATGAGAAGGCACTCAGGAAATACAATCTCAGCTTCAATCAGGTTTCGACGGCCCTGAGGCAGTCCTCGATCGACCTTCCGGCCGGAACGCTTGAAACGGTATCGGGTGAGGTCGTATTGAGAACCAGGGGCAGGGCCTACAACAAGGAGCAGTTCGAAGCCATCACCTTGCTGGCACGAAGAGACGGTACCCGGATAACGGTGGGGGATGTCGCGATCGTTCGCGACGGGTTCGATGAGAATCCGTTCGTGGCGAGGATGAATCGAGACCGTTGCGTTCTCGTCGCGGTATTTCGAGAGGGAAATCAAAGTGCGATCCGTATCGCTGATGAGGTGAAGGACTTTATGGAGGACTATCAGTCCCGGCTCCCTGATGGCGTAAAAATCGGATACTGGAGTGATTCGTCGAAGATCGTGAAAGGAAGATTAGAGACCTTGTTGGATTCGGCGTGGAAGTCGATGCTGTTCGTCTTCATTCTCCTGACATTGTTTCTCCGGCCCAGTCTGGCGCTGTGGGTTGTGATTGGTATCCCTGTCTGTTTTCTTGGTGCGATTGCATTGATGCCCTGGGTCGATGTCTCGATCAACATCGTGAGTCTGTTTGGCTTTATTCTCGTCCTCGGTGTGGTGGTGGATGATGCCATTGTCACAGGGGAAAATATCTACACAAAGCAGGAGGAAATGGACGATCCGGTGGAGGCTGCGGTGATCGGAACGAAGGAGGTTACCCTTCCGGTGGTGTTCGGAGTGCTGACGACAATGCTGGCGTTTGTTCCTCTTTTCTACATGTCAGGATTTCATGGGGCATGGATGCCTCAAATCGCGACGATCGTTATCCTTGTGCTGGCTTTTTCGCTGGTCGAATCAAAGTTGATTCTTCCGTCCCACCTAACGCACAGTCCAAGGCGATGGGTGAAGGGGCTGGGATTGTTCTTCATGGGCGGACGGCTGACAGAGTGGTTTTGTTGTCACTATCGTCGCTTCTCCCGATTCCAGAAGGGAGTGGCGGGTAGCTTGATGTGGGTCGTCAGAGTCATCTATCAGCCGGTCCTAGACTGGACGCTTAAAAACCGATATGTGACCTTGGCTTGTTTCATGGGTGGGTTCGTGGTGATGATAGGTGCATTCATGGGGGGCCGGATCAAGGAGGTCAGCTTTCCGCGCGTTGAGAGTGAGCGAGCGACTTGCCGCCTCACGATGCAGGAGGGGACTCCGTATGAGGTTACCGAGAAATATGTTCTCATGATGGAAGACATCGTGTTGGACATGAAGAAGCGATACGTGGGGACTGATGGGATTTCGGTGATTGAGGACGTGTTTTCCAGCATTGGAGGACAGGGGGTTTCTTCATCAAAGTCACGAAGTCGGACGGGCAACAGTCATCAAGGCGAAGTTGTCTTTTTTATCACAGCGCCTGAAGATCGGCAGTATGAGATTGGAACCCGGGAATTGGCGAGTGAATGGCGAGAGGAAATACAGAATCGGGGTGGCATTGTCGGTGCGAAGGAACTGTATTTTCGAGCTGAGATCGGACGGGGGAGAGATCCGATCGAAGTCCAATTAAGGAGTAAGAACATTGATCATCTCACGGCGGCGGCTTCTGCGGTTCGTGAAAAGATGAAGACATATGAAGGGCTCTTTGATGTGGCCGATAATCTCGACGAAAGCAGGGACGAGATTCAGTTAAAAATCAGACCGGAAGCTGAGCAGTTTGGGCTGACAGTTTCGGACTTGGCTCGCCAGGTAAGGCAGGCTTTCTTTGGAGAAGAGATTCAGAAAATCCAACGTGACCGTGATGAAGTTCGTGTGATGTTGCGATACCCGCTTAAGGACAGGCGTTCGATCACGGCGCTGGAGTCGATGATGATTCGAACGGCTGACGGGCAAGCGGTGCCGTTCACATCCGTTGCCGAGGCGGTGATTGAAGAAAGTGTGCCGAGGATTGAAAGGATTGATCGAAATCGTGCCGTGGAGATCTCTGCCGATGCGGACAAAGAGGTGGCGGATTTGGATTCGATTCGAGACGATTTGGAAGCCTGGATGCCGGACCTGCTTCATCAGTATCCGGGGATGAATTACAGCTTCGAAGGTGAGGCGCGTGATGAGCGCGAAAACTCCGCCGGTATCTGGGTGGGGGGCGCGCTCGTCTTGTTCGGGATATACGCCATGCTCGCTATTCCTTTTCGATCTTATATTCAGCCTCTGATGGTGATGTCAGTCATCCCCTATGGATTGATTGGCGCTGTGTTAGGGCATATGATCGAGGATTTCCTGAAGCGCGATGGCATGGGGATGCCATTGAGCTTTTTGAGCTACTTCGGAATGCTGGCTCTTTCCGGTGTGGTGGTGAACGACAGCCTTGTATTGGTCGATTATATTAATCGCCGGAGGAAGGCAGGTGATTCAGTTTTTGTTGCAGTGAGCCGGTCAGGTGCTGCGAGATTCCGAGCTATTATCCTGACGTCTGCAACTACCTTTGCTGGATTGTTTCCCCTCATTCGATTGGAAGAGACTCAGGCTCAGTTTTTGATCCCGATGGCGGTCAGTCTTGGTTATGGCATTTTGTTTGCCACCCTGATTACCCTAATTCTGGTTCCCATCAATTACTTGATCATGAACGATATTCAGGAATTTTTCCGGGGGATCTACCGTGATCCTAAGAAGTTAGAATCAGGGGAAGAACTGGAGCCAGCAAGCGCTTCGCTGGAATCTTAGTTCCCGGTGGCTTCAGGAAGGGACAAGGTTTCGATCTGGAGGCTGCCCCGCAAAAAATGAACCTGATCAGCAGGCGCTGGAATTAAAATGGTGGCTTTGTTTTTCCGGAGGCCTGCCAGCTTGTTTGAAATCATCCCTTCAAATGGCTGAAGCTTTGCGGTCCATTCAGTCATTTTCTCGCGATAATCTTCACTTGAGATGCTTCCTTTTCGGCTTGGAATCTCGGGGCCGAACTGTCCGCTGAGACGGCATTCGTCGATAATGAATCCATAGGGGTTTCCGATTTCAAGGTGCACTCGCGTTCCGACGTCTGACTCCTCCGCTTTGACGAAAGTAACCAGGAAAGCTCCGTATTGTGTTTTGACGATGGAGGCCACTTCTGCACCGAGGCGAAGGTGGGCCACGCTATTGACGCCACCGCCCTCGGTGACACCTTCCGAAGTGACGTCAGCGTTTTCAACCACCATCGCAAAACTGACGACCTCCAGTTCCTCGCGCGAGTCAGCTGACAGCTTGATATCAAATGGGGTCCATGACAGCGGAGCAAGCGTTTTGGAAACTCGGTATTCGAAGGGAGTTAATGCCTCCTGCCAGTCCCTGATCGTGGGATTATTGAGGCTATATTCTTCGCCTTCTTCCAGTTCAGGGGTACCTCCGCCGTGATTGCCCTTGAGTGTGAATTGGCTGATGGAGAAGGCATAGGGATTTCCGATGCTTAAGTGAACGGAGAAACCGCCATTTTCGATATCAATATCCATGCCGTCCAGACTGACGAAGAAAGTTCCGTGGTCGGTGTGGAGAAGGGAATGGCCAGCCATGTTGGCCCGCAGAAAGACGGATTGATTTCCTCTGGCTCCAAGCGAACGGACGGTTTCGATTCCTTGCTCCAAATGGGAGATTCGATCTTGAACCGATCGACTATCTTGAGAGAAACCGACGGTCGTCTCGGCGGATATGACACGGGTTTTCAGGGCAGCCACTTCGTCCCGGGTATCTGAGCGTACTTCCCGGAGTTCCGCTTCAAGGCGGTCGATTCGCAGCTGAGTGTCTTTGTCGCATCCGGTTTGAACCAGGCAAAGAGAGGCCAGAATAAGGGCCAGAGATAAACCGGAAAATTTCATGGTGGAGAGAGTATGATCAGGACTCGGTGCGCAATCAGCTGCTGATGTCTAATGTCGCTTGAGTATGGTAGGAATCGAAAGAATCCCGGTGGGACTGACGTGCCGGATAGCGATTTCGTCGGGGAGTTTGTCGAACTGGTAGGTGGATTGTGCTGCCGGCAAACGGCGCAGGGTCGTCCAGCCAGATCCCTGACGAATTTGAATCAGTTTCCATCGCGCATCATTGGCGGGTTTGAAGGACAGCGTCAGTTTGCCGTCTTCCTCAATCGGCGCCACGTAGACTGGACTGGGTTGGCTTGATCCGAGCCACGGGCTAGCCGGCGGAAGCGCCGTTTCGCTGTAGGCGCTGCGAAGTTTGGATCGAAGGCCGTCCTTGTCTTCCATGATCGCTTTGATGCTCCAGTGGATGTGGCCCGGTCCCATCCGGGACGAGTATTTCCGGGTCACATCAATCTGGCTGATTGTTTCACTGGCAGGGCGCCCCTTGTCCTCGGAGCTCATGATGCGGCTTGAGGCGATTCCCGGCCAAAGATGCCGCTGCTGCGTATTTTCACCCGCCCACCATTTGTTGAGTGCGGTGAAACTTTGGTCGGCAGGTTCAATTCGCCAGTATAGTTGAGGGGAGAAATAATCCAGCCACCCTTGTTGGAGCCATTTACGAGAATCGGCGAAGATGTGATCGTAGGCATCGAGGCCTGCTTTGACCGAACTGGGATACCCCGGGCGCCAGATTCCAAAGGGGCTGATTCCAACTTCGACCCAGGGCTTGGTTGATTTAACCGAAGCATAGAGGTCGGAAACGAAGGCGTTGATGTTGTTGCGACGCCAGTCGCGCAGTTCAAGTTTACCACCCTTGGAACGATAGGCGGAGTAAGAGGCCGAATCATCGAACTGGTCTTGAGCCCTGCCGTTAACCGTTTTTGGATAAGGGTAAAAGTAGTCATCGATATGGACCGCATCCACGTCGTAGCGTTTTGTCACATCCACCATGACGTCGATGGCTCGTTTGCGAATCATGTCGGAAGCGGGGTTGCCCCATTTCATTGATCCGGCGCTGAGCATCAGGGACGAGTGCGTCTTGCTGATGTGTTTCGATGACTTTTTGGAGGACTCAGTGGCACTGGAGCGAAAGGGATTGAACCAGGCATGCAGTTCGATGCCTCTTCGGTGGGCTTCTTCGACAGCGAATGTCAGGGGATCATATCCATCCGTGGGAGCTTGCCCCATCGTGCCCGATAGCCAGTAAGACCAGGGTTCAATGTCCGATTTGTAAAGCGCGTCACATTCGGTCCGGACTTGAAGGACGACCGCATTGAGCCCCGTCTCCGCCGCTGTATCGAGCAGTTTGATGAGCTCAGCCCTCTGTTCATTAGGGCTCAGTGATTTGGAGGATGGCCAATCGATATTGTGAACCGTAGCAATCCAGGCAGCCCGGAACTCGCGCCTGGGCTCAGGCACGCGCGACTTGGATGGCAAATACTCGGCACGGGCGCTGCAGCATGTCAAAATGACTGCAGTGATTGCGAGTGAACGGAATAGGGGCACGTTCATGAGAAACTTAACAAGGGTTTAGTATAGCGCCCGCTGGCTTCGCGGCAAACAGTATCCTCAGGGGATTCTGAAGAATAAAAAAGAGGGGATCCGGCGGAATTGGGTCGAATTTGGAAAAGTCGGGTCCGTTTTCGGCTGTGGGAGACCGCTCCCTATCGCTGGATTTTGGCTAAATGGCACTAAGGTCGCTTGCGTTTTTTTCCTCGGACACGAGGATGCGAGACATGGCGGAAGTGGACTCAATAAATCAAAAGCCAGTTGATGTGGAGACCATCCTGGAGGCGTTGGAGAGCCTCTCAGCTGAGCATTTGATTGCTATCGCGAAAGTCGCTCACCCCGGCGATGTGGAGCAGGCTTTTGAGCGATTGGATGAGTCAATTCGCGAAGAAGTGCTTAATAAGATACCGGCCGATGTTCTCTCTGAATGGGCGGACTACCTGCCGGCTGCTGACCTTGAGAAAGGCCTCAACACACTTGAAGAAGGGGAGAAGCGAGAAGTTCTCGACTCGCTCTCAGATGACGAACTTGTCGATCTTCTGCAGGAAGTCGAAGAGGAGGACCGTCCCCAATACGTCGAACTGCTCGATGAGGAGAAACGGCAGGTTTATGAAGAGTTGTCGCGATACCCTGAGCAGACGGCCGGTGGCCGGATGACCACGGCGATGGCAGCGATTACAGCCAATTTGACGGTTAAGGAAGCACTGGGATCGCTTGAGGGTATTCGCGATGAAACTGAACTGCTGAGCCGAATCTTCGTGGTGGATGACGAGCGCCACCTCTTGGGGAAAGTCCGTCTTCGAGACTTGGCTTTCAGTACCTGGGACACTCCGATCAGCGATCTGATGACCACTGAGCAGATCTCGATTCCGGTGATGGCGGATCAGGAGGAAGCGGGTCAGATGATCGCAAGGTATGACTTGTTGGCGCTTCCGGTGGTAGATGATGAGAATCGTTTGCTTGGGGTCATCACTCACGATGACGCACTCGATATTATCGAGGAAGAGTCAACTGAGGACATGGAGAGAATCTCCGGTATCGGAGGAGATCGTGGTGACCAGGCTTATCTCCAAATTTCGGTATTCACCCATTTCCGCCGCCGATTTGGATGGGTGTTAGTCCTGGCGTTTTTGGCACTGACTTCCGGTTTCGTTTTGCATAGCTACCAGGAAGTCCTGACGACCTTTTACGTGTTGGCGATCTATTTCCCGATGGTGGTTGCGGCAGGAGGCAACACTGGAGCCCAATCAGCGACCATGGTGATTCGAGCGATGGCTCTGGGAGAGCTCGATACTCGAGAATTTGGAAGGGTGATCTGGAACGAGTCACGGGTCGGTATCATGATCGGAGCCCTTCTCGGAATCTGCGTGGCAGTGCAGATCTGGTTTTTGCTCCCTGAGCATCTGATTCCCGAAGACGGTGGATTGATCAAAATTGCCACGGTGGTTGCCTTCGCACTAACCGCTCAGATTTGCACCTCGACTCTGTTTGGCGCCCTCTTGCCAATTCTGGCACGGATGGCCCGACTCGATCCCGCTGTTGTCGCGTCGCCTGCGATCACGACGATCGTCGATGTCAGTGGTTCGATCATCTACTTTTCGCTCGCTAGAGCGGTGTTTATGTAGACTGCGGTCGACAGGGTTGAGTCAGTGACCTGACCCTGTTGAATCCTGATTGACCTGACCCGGTTAAATCCTAAAACGGCATCTTGCCGCCACCGCCGCCACCGAACTGCTTCATCATCTGGCTCATTTTGCCTTTGTTGCGCATCATTTTGCGCATCTGGCCGAACTGTTTGAGCAGGGAATTGACTTGAGTCACTGAGGTGCCGCTGCCGGCGGCGATTCGTTTTCGTCGGGAGGCTTTGATGATCTCTGGTCGGGTCCGCTCTTTTGGGGTCATTGACAGGACGATCGCTTCGACATGCGTCATGCGCTTTTCGTCGAGATCGGCTCCTTTGAGCTTGTCGCCCATGCCGGGCATCATGCCCATGATGCCGGAGAGACCGCCCATCTTGTTCATCATCCGAATTTGGGAAAGGAAGTCATCGAAATCGAAGCCTGACTTCTTCATCTTTTCCGCCATGCGGAGTGCTTCGTCCACGTCGATGGCTTCGGCGGCGCGTTCGACGAGTCCGACGACGTCGCCCATGCCGAGGATACGGCCGGCCATGCGGTCGGGGACGAAGGCTTCGAAATCAGAAAGTTTTTCTCCGACCCCGACAAATTTGATCGGTTGGTTGGTCACTGACCGCATCGAGAGGGCAGCGCCCCCGCGGGCATCACCGTCGAGTTTGGTGAGGATGAGTCCGGTCAGTCCGATCGTCTCGCTGAAGGTCGCGGCAACGCTGACTGCCTGCTGTCCGGTGGCGGAGTCGGCCACGAGCAAGGTCTCTTTGGGATCGAGAAAATCTCGGAGGCCTTTTAATTCGCCAATCAGATTTTCGTCGACTTCCTGTCTGCCGGCCGTGTCAAAAATGATGGCGGTTCCGCCCTGGTCGTCAGCCCACTTCAAGGCGGCTTTGGCGACTTTGAGGACATCTTTCTCTCCCGGCTCGGGTTGGAAGACGGGGATGTCGATTTGTTTGCCGAGCGTGACTAATTGCTCGACCGCGGCAGGACGATAGAGGTCACAGGCGACCAGTAGGGGGCGGCGACCGTCTTTGCGAAGATGGAGGGCCAGCTTGGCTGAAGTGGTCGTTTTACCCGCTCCGTTGAGACCGACCATGAGAATGCGGGCCGGTGGGTTCAGGTCGAGCGGTGAGGCATCGCCTCCTAACAGTTCGGCGAGTTCGTCATTGAAGATTTTAACGATCTGCTGGCCGGGCTTGATGCTTTTGAGGACGGCTTCACCGAGAGCTTTTTCTTTCACTCTGGCGATAAAATCTTTGGCTACGGTGAATTCGACGTCGGCTTCGAGCAGGGAAAGCCTGACTTCACGCAGCGCATCGGTAATATTTTTTTCAGAAAGTTTGCCGTGGCCCCGCAGCTTTTTGAAGGTTTCCTGCAGGTTGTCAGAGAGAGAGTTGAACATAGTGGCGGTGAGAAAGGGTCAAATTGATGGTGTGGCGCTCGGTGCAGTGGTAGGACTTTCGACTGAGGCATTTTTTTCGATCGAGGGCACTTCGAGAGGAGTGTTTTCGCCGGGGTTGGTTGCCTCAGGTGAAAGGTAGTCGGCGACGCGATCGACGGCGAACTCCCAGGCGATGATCTCGTTGTCGGGATTGCCGGAGTGTCGAAAGCTCATCTGGACGCTGCAGAATTCGAGCCGGAGGCGTTGGGGAACCTGATAGGTCACCATGCCGCTGGCCGGGTCGTATTGATGGGGGACCTTGGCGAAACCGGTCACTCGCATGGAAATGCTGTCGGGTTGCACTCCCTCGAGTTTGGAAAGGTCGATCGAGATGAGCGGAAGGCGATTGCCCATGACTGAATCTGGTGGCGGCATGACGGCGACAAGAGGGGCTTCGGTGTTGCCCTCTTCGGACTTGGTTTCGGTCATCAGCTTTCGGCCGGAGGAGGTTTGGTTTCCTCCCCCAAAATTGAGAGCGGGTTCAAAATTGGCGAGAGTGGTGCCGTGGACGATGTAACGGCCGATTTCCATGTCATCGGCGTCCCATGAGGTTTTCTTGCCATTGACGGTGAAGCAGCCTTCGTATCCGAAATCGCGCGCCATGGTCAGGGCCTGGTCATTGTAGATTCCGTATGGAAACGCGAAGGCCTTTTCGATAGCGCCGGTATCTCCGAAGTTTTCCACTAGGAAACGATGAGATTCTTCGAGTTCTTCTTGCAGCCATTCTGCGTATTGGGCGGTTGAGCGTCCGCCGCGACTGGACATGTTGTTGTGGCTCACTGAGTGGCTGGAGATCGTTGCGCCATTGGCGGCGAGTTCACGAATTTCGTCGTGAGTTAAAGAGCGGCCACCAACGCCGACGTAGTTTTTGTATAGGAAAATGGTGAAGGGGTATTCAAAATCTTTGAGCACCTTCATGGCGAGCGTGTGGGTCGCCTTCCATCCGTCGTCGATGGTGATCATGACGCATTTTTCAGGAATGGTGTCTTTTCCCTGCTTCCAGTCGAGGAACTGGCGCATGCCGATGACGGGTAGCTCGTCGTCTTTGATGGCCTGCATTTGATCGCGAAAGTCGTCGACATTGAGGACCATGTCGTTGTTCGATCTATCTGCAGTAAAGTCGTGATACCCCAAAATAGACACTCTGGCGTCCTTGTTCACGATCGGCTCCATCGCGACGGGTTCGGGTGGTGGCGGAATATCGATGACGACCTCTTCTACGACTGGAACGTCGCGATTGATGGCGTTTTTTACCATATCAACCACAGGGGTAACTTTCTCACAGCTAGTGATAAGGAATGAGCTGGCGAGTAGGCCTGAGAGTATCAGCAGGCGATTTGGTGAAAATGGCATCGGAATTGAGGGCTAACCCCTCTATTATAGGCTCGAATCGACGGTTGAAAACGGCGAATTACGTCGGGATAATCGCCGCAATGCCATTTGCGAACCGTGGCGGCGTGGCTTATGAGTTTTTAATCATTTAACGTATCGACTTATGGCAGATCAAAATATTGAAATCACGGCATATCTGAAGACATTTTGTGGGTGGAGCGAGGGAATTCGTTCTATTTTTCGCAAGTATGGCCTCGAGTTTACCGAGAAGGATATCATTAAGAATCCAGCGTTTCGCTGGGAAATGGAGCAAAAAAGTGGTCAGCCCTTGTCTCCTTGTGTGGTGGTGAACGGGACCATGTTGCCCGATGTCAGCGGCGAGGAAGTCGAAGCCTGGATGATCGAAAATGGTGTCGTTAAGGTGAATGAGGAAAAGCCTGATGCGCCGATCGATTCATCTTGCACTGATGAGCAGCACGCCGCGATGGAAGTTGAAGCTAGCGCTAAGCTCGGTGGTCCCAACGTTCGTATCATCGAATAGGTCGGTGGGATCGACTAATGCGATCGATGTTTGGGTAGTAGAATTTTGAGAATGTTTGGACTGAGTCAGTAATGTCTGCCAACAAAAGTTCAAAAAAGGGACTGGGTAGAGGGCTGAATGCCTTGATTAAAGCCCCTGCTTCTGGTTCCGCGAAAAAAGGGAGCGGATCAGGCGCTGATGCTTCCTCGGGGGAGCGTGTTCTGAGGGTGGCTCCCCATGAAGTTGTCCCGTCGCCACTCCAGCCCAGAAAGCGATTCCGAGAGGAAAATATCGACGAACTGGTCGATTCGATTCGGGAGCATGGTGTCATTCAGCCGCTCATTGTCAGGGATGTGAAGGGCAAGTATGAGTTGATCGCCGGTGAGCGTCGGTGGAGAGCTTCGACTAAGTTGAAGCTGAAGGAGGTGCCGGTCATCCTTCGCGATGCGTCTGATCAAGACGTGTTGGAGATGGCTCTGATTGAGAATCTGCAGCGCGAAGATCTCGACCCTTTGGAGGAGGCTGAGGCATATTCACGGCTGGCTAAGGATTTTGGAATGAAGCAGGAGGAGATTGCTCAGCGGGTCGGAAAGAACCGCGCGACAGTTTCCAATGCAATTCGATTGCTGGATCTTGATAAGACGGTTCAAACGCTGGTTTCCCAAAAGCTTTTGAGTTCGGGGCACGCCAAGGCCATTTTAGGGATCAAAACCAAGGCTGAGCAGCGTTTGCTGGCAGACATGGTAGTGCGAAGAAAGCTCAATGTTAGAGAAACAGAGAAGCTGGTTTCTGAGCAGATTAACGGAAAAACGACTTCGAAGAAGCCAGCGAAGTCGAAGCTGTCTCCTCAAGCAGAGACCTACATTCGGCACATTCAGGATCAACTGCGTGGGCGTTACGCCACCAATGTGGCGATTAAGCACACGGATAAGCGCGGGAAGATCGAGATCGAATACTATGGCAATGAAGATTTGGGGCGGGTTCTCGAATTGATGGGCATCGACCCGGAATGATTTGGCGATTGAGCCGTTTTGCCGTGATGATTTTGAGATCTGTTTTCTTTGGTGTTTTTGTTCTGCTGACTGCCGTTGGATGTGAGCAGCCAGGGGTTGCGTTTGATCCGGCGAATGCGCTTGAATCAAAGGTTTCCGGCGAGAAGGCATTGGCGCATGTCGGGGCCTTGGTAGGTTTTGGCGCCCGACCGGCAGGTTCCGATGCGATCGAGGAATCGCGTCAGTATATCGAGCAAAAACTGACGGAGGCCGGTTGGAGTGTCAGTCGGCAGTCTTTTAAGGATAGTACCCCGGAAGGCGAGATTGAGTTTGTGAATCTTCGAGCTCGTTTTGGTGCCGCGGATTGGGATGAAAACATGGCTGGGCTGCTTTGTTCGCACTATGATACGAAACCTTTTGATGCCTTTGAATTTGTAGGAGCGAATGACGGTGGGTCCAGCACTGGCTTGTTGATTGAATTGGCAAGGGTCTTAAGCGAGCGCCCGGAAGCTGCGTCACGGATTGAGTTGGTATTTTTTGATGGTGAAGAAGCGTTTGGTCCTAACATCACTCCGACGGACGGTTTATATGGGAGTCGGTTTTATGCGAAACAATGGCTCACCGAGAAGGCGTCATCTCGCCCGAAGTGGGGGGTGTTGCTCGACATGGTGGGTGACCGCAGTCTTAAGATTCGCGCTGGAGTTCGGATTCCCGGCGCGTCGCTCCGGGATCTGGCCAGTTCGGCTGAGAGTGGTTATGTGGTTGATGCCAAATCAGTTGAAGCTTCTTTGAATCAAATGTCTCGAAATTTGCTGAGTGCGGCGAAGGATCTTGGTTTTCAGTCTGAGGTAGGGATCAGTCCAGATTATATCGTGGATGACCACGTCCCTCTCAACGTTTCCGCCGGGATTCCTACGATTGATCTGATCGATTTTGACTATCCCTACTGGCACACGCCCGGCGACACGCTGGATAAAATCAGCCCTGAAAGCATGGAGATCACGGGGCGGGTGGCGATTCTACTGGTAGAGAAATATCTTCTGCCTTGATGGTCGGGGCAGGAGGGAGTGACGGAGGCAAAGCGGCCCCTGAACCATCGCGTTGGCGCCGGAATGTCGTGGCACTACGAACGGAAACTAAGAAGTAGGGGATCCAGATCGCGGCGGCAAAAACTGAGAAGGTGATATCTCGGATATAGTCAGGCAGCAGTTCGTTTCCGCTACCGACGCACAGGTAAACAAGGGCAAGGAATAACAGGCTATTGATCACATCGAATCCGAGCAGTGCGATCATGACCCGGGGGAGGCAGGTGCGTTTCGTGAAAAATAGAAATGCGGTGATAATCGAGATGGGAAAGAGCATGGCGAAGGAGCCACTTTCGAGCATGAGGATGGGAGCCCAGAGCACGTGATACTCTTCGCCTCCTGAACTCGTTAAATAGTTCCAGCTGGGGACATCATTCTCGATGATGGCAACAATGCAGAGTGCCAGGTAGATCGGCGGTTGGATGCAAACTCTGATGGCTGGGAGGTAAAGCCATCCGCCGATTCCTTTGAGGTCAGGATTGGATAGCAGGGCGCTTCGTGGTGCGGGATCCCAGTAGTAGATCAAGATCGAGGCCAAGGTTCCGATGATGAAGCAGAAGAACAGGGAGATCAATATCGGCCAGTTTACCTGGATCGGATTGATTGCGTTGACGGGTGTGTTTCCTTCGTGCAAGTCGCGGGTGATCCAAATGGAGTAGCTGGTATTGTTTTCTGCTTCGCGCGCATTTTTGAGGTATTGACCCATCCGATTGGCCGCGACTCGGTCGGCCTTACTCTGGTAGGTGAAAAGGAGTTTCGTTTCGTCACCGGTGAATCGCTCTTGATAATTGAATTCAAAGGCAGGGTCATCAATCTGGATCGTGACGTCCTCCTCAGTCATCGCGTGGGGCAGGCGAACCGTAACGTCATGTCTGACATCGACGGGGTAATCAACCGCGAAGGGCATTTTTCGATTCTTGGTGGAGGGGATTCCAATTTCGTCATAGACGTAGTTGGAGTGGAATTGAGCGTCGAGAAATGAGTCGTCTCCTTCCCTTGGTTCCCAAATATTAGGGATGATATATTCTTCTGTTACTGTGATAGTATTCGCTTCCTCGTCGTCAACAAACTCGGGACGGCCGATGATTTCTATATCCTCGTAATTGTCAGCGTAGTAGTTGAGGTAACTCTGAGCGATGCGGCCTTTTTGAGTTGAAGCAAAATAGGAACGGGTCGAATCTGCATGGGAGCCATGATAGACCGTTGTTACTTTTAGTTCGGCTAGTCCGGTGTAGTCATCGAGTTCGAACGATTCCGTGATTCTGGTTTTGGCTGAGTCGAATCCTTGCTGGCCGATTTTGGTGAGGGAGTCGGTCTCGTCCCTGACAATGAGCGCGTATCCATAGTCAGGAAAATAGAGCTCCTCCAGCTTGCCTCGCTGGTAGGACCGAGTGGGATCGAGCCAGTAGCGCTGGCCGTTAAATTCCAGGGCGACGACGAGATGATTGAACGCACTGGGGCTGGGGGTCCACTCGCTGATGGCATGGCGATAGTCTGTTTCGACTAGTGCGGGATAGGCCTCAAAACCGAGTTCCCTCAGCATGGTAGTTAGCATGAGGGACTTGTCTTTGCAGTCGCCAAAGCGGCGCTCGAGAATGGTTTTGATGGGGTAGGGTTGATGCGTGTGGACGCCTTCGAAGAGCCCAAGGTAGCGGATCTCATCCTGAACATAACGAAGGGCCGAAACGATTTGGTCCTGTGGTGAGTCGAGCTTCTTGATCGCCTTGATTTCTTGGATCAGTTCAAGGGGTAGTTCGTCGGGTGTGGCATATTTCTCCTGCGCCCATTTCACGACATCTTTCCATGATTGGTAGGAGGAGACTTCAATCCATCCCCATGGATCGTAATCATCGGGGATTCCCCCCTCACTGATTAGAGGCGCGGGTGAATTCACTCGCCAATGATAGGTCTCGTAGTTGTCACGGGTCGATAGACGTGGTTTGATTTTTGTTTCGTGAGATCGAATCAACAAATTGCTGTTGGCTGGTGCCCTGACAGCACCACTGATCACTCCGATCGGAACCGTGTAGTCGACGGTGAGATTCCAATAGACATTGCCGTTGAACACGGGATTGGCCCCTTCGATTGAGTAGGCGTATTCAATCAGGTCTTCGACGCGAGTGTCCTTAATCACAGCAATGGCACTGAGGCTGCTGTCGTAGAGCTGTCTATCGTGATCTTCCTCACGCTGAATCAGCTTGAACTCCTGAGTTGGGAGGAGATCGATGGCTTTCCCGTCGCGATGAATTTTAAGACGATGAAACTTCAGCTTTTGATAGGAGGGATCAAAGCTGACTTCGAGTTGAGAACCGTCCTGAAGACCGCTTTCTGTGTTGAATCGTTTTACGTAGTGATTGAACCGAGTGTGAGATTCGACATCGAATTGCCGGTTGGAAAGAAGAAAGTAGGTACTGCCAGCTTCTTCAGCTTCCTCGGGGGATACATCGAGGTTCACTGCTTCTTCCGCTGCCCAATCAGGGAAGCCTTCGGCCACGATGTCGGCGGGAGAGTGGGTTGAGCTCGTAGGAATACTTTCCTGGCCGTTTGCCTGGCAAAGACATAAGAGCAATAGGGCAGCGAACCCGACTGGATTGGCAATCGAACGGGGAAAGGGAATTGAAAAAATCACTGGTTTGATGATTGACGGGGGAACCAACTCTTTTCTGATTTGGGACGGATCCGGCGGTTAAGGAAATGAAGACGGTTGGCCTTTCCATCGTTGCCAATTGGAATAGGCCAGCATTCCGAATAGGACTGCCATAAACAGGTTGCCGCTGAATACGAGACCGGCGATTGCCAAAGCTCCGGCAAGGACACATCCTACGATGAATACCATTTTCTGATTTTTTGGGCCGGCAATTCCCGCGAAAATCTGTCCGCCATCGAGAGGGAAAATAGGCAGTAGATTGAGAATCGCCCAGCCAATATTGACCCATAGCATTTGACCGATGAAAAACTGAATCCAAGGATTGCCTGCAGCCGGAGTGAATAAAAGCAACCAAGTGGCTGCACCGAGGAGTATGCTTGCGGCGGGGCCGGCGGCTGCGATGAAGATGCCCTGACTTCGAGAGAACTGTCCGGGACCACTGCAGAGTCCGCCAAAACCATGAAGAGTGATTTCGGAGTAGGGGGATCCTGACTTTTTCCGGGCCCAGGCATGGCCGAGTTCATGCCAGATGATCGACCCGAACACGACGGCGGTCATGATGAGGAACGACCCGATGCCAGAGGGTCCAGGCTGCTTAAGGAAATTCATTCCCAGGAAAAGGCAAAGCAGCCAGAAGATCCATTGCACGCGAACTGGGAATCCGAAAAGTCGAAAGGAGAGCATAGGTCCAGAGTAAAGGGCTGGACTCGGGGGAAGTCCAGTCCCGGTGGCGCAAGAATGGGGGTTTTTGCGGGTTCTTATTGCGGTAGCTTAGGCAACTTATATAGAGTCGTAGCAATGAAATCCCCATTGCTACTATTTTTGCTGGCTCTGTTTGTTCAATCGTCCTACGCAGAGCCATTGTCGCTCAATCCTTTGTTCTCGGATGATGCCGTGATTCAGCAGGAGATGTCGGTTCCCGTCTGGGGGAAGGGCGAAGCAGGCAAAACGGTGACTGTCCATTTCGGGGAACAGGAGTGTGAAACGCTAGTGGACGAGAATAACCGGTGGCAGGCGATTCTGGAGCCGGTGAGTATGAGTGCTGTTCCTCGGGATATGCGGGTCTCTTCCAGTGACGAAGAACTGTTAGTTCGGGGGATTCTTGTTGGTGAAGTGTGGGTGGGGTCAGGCCAATCGAACATGGGATTTTCGGTTAAAAATTCATTCGATGCTGAAGCAGCGGCTAAGGGTGCCGAAGCAGGGGAATATGCCAAGGTCAGGTTGTTTAAAGTGCCAGTCAATGGGGCTGATGACCGGCAGGAGCGGGTCAATGCGGCCTGGGCAAAGCCGACCGCTGAAACGGTGTCCAGTTTTTCAGCGACGGCATTCTTCTTTGCGGCAAAGCTGTCCCGGGACCGGTCTGTCCCTGTTGGAATCATTCAGTCGGCGATGGGTGGAACAAACGCCTTTTCATGGATCAATAATGAGACCTTCGAAGACGAGCCGGTTGCCGAAACAATCAGGGCCTATTGGGAGGAGACGGTGGAACGCCATCCTGAAGCGATTGAAGAGTTCAAGAAAGCCAGTGCGGAGTGGAAAGTGAAGGCGGACGAGATCGTTGCTGGAGGTGGTGTGGCACCTCGTGCGCCACGGGAACCTCTAGGACCCGAGCATTTCAAAAGACCGACCGGACTCTACAATGCGATGGTTGCTCCCTTGCAGCCGTATGCGATCCGGGGTGTGATTTGGTATCAGGGTGAGGGTAATTCGCGGTTGCCGTTTTATCCCGGATACAAAGACCTGATGCTGGCATTGGCAGAGGACTGGCGGAGCGATTGGGCGAATGCGGCGGGATCTGATATCACCCGGGTGGACTTTCCATTTTATTTGGTTCAGCTGCCGAACTTTGGTGGAGGCGATCCGGAAGGTTGGCCTCGTATTCGGGAGCAGATGTTGAAGTTTTGGCAGGAGGGAACCCGGACTGGCATGGTTGTGGCGATCGACAAAGGTGAGGCGGACGATATTCATCCCCGTGACAAAAAACCGGTTGGCGAACGGCTCGCGGTCTTTGCCAGAGCTAATGCCTATGGCGAAGACCTGGCTTTTTCGGGCCCTATTTTTGACTCACTCCAGATTGAAGGAAATCGAGCATTGGTCGGATTTCAGCATGCGGGATCGGGCTTGAAATCGTTGGATGAAGAGCCGCTGAAGTATTTTGAGATTGCCGCAGCAGATGGAGAGTTTAAGCCGGCTGTGGCAAAGATTGTGGGGGACTCGCTGGAGGTGAGTTCTTCTGAAGTCAGTGAGCCGCGAGCGGTTCGATACGCTTGGTTGGCGAATCCTGAGGGGGCGAACCTGGGAAATGAAGAGGGGCTTCCTGCCAGTCCGTTTCGAAGTGATTCCTGGTAGTCTGTTGCGGTTATTCCGGGCGTCGCAAATCGTAGCAAATCAGACGGGGAGGGGCACCCTCCTGGTCCGGTTCGTGTTGGGACACGTAAAGCAGGCCGCGGTGGATTACGGGCAAGGACCAGGTGGATCTCGAGAGGAAGAGCTGAGTTCGGTCGAGCTCGGTGACGCCCTCAGGGCTGAGGTTGAAAATACCAAGGGAGCCCAATTCTCCCAGCGCGTAGGTGCGGCCGTCCGCCTGGAGGAGACTTCCTCGGAGGTATTTCATCTTGTAGTCTCTCCCGCTGGAGAGCGGGATGGTCCATTCGAGGTCTTCGCGCCAGTTTTCCTCACCCGTAGAAACATCGTAGCTAGCTAGCCATGCATCTGGTTCATTTCTCCCACGGAACGCATATAAGTGTCCGTCGAGATGGAGGGCGGTGGTCCAGTGAAGGCCAAAGTCGGGTGCTCGCCATTGCTCAACCCATTTTAGATCTTGGTTGAGCCGGAGGAGCACGGCCCCATGTTGGTAGGAGGCGCTCAGAAAGACCTGGTCATTGCCGACCGCGACGGGTGTGGACCCGTTGACGCTTTCGTATTTGTCAGGGCGCCAAGGGAAGGCGTCGTGAAGGGTGCCAGTTTCGGGATCGATGCAGAGCAAGCCGCCGAAGGCGGGGTCGCTTTCACCGCCGGCGAAAACGAGGAGGCGTGGCTTGCCTTGGAGTTCAGCAATGATAGGCGAGGCATAGCTCGCGTTCCATGCGTGTTCGGTTCCCCATATCAGTTTGCCGGTGTGCTGATCAAATGCGGCGACGCTGAGTTTATCTTTGGTTCCCATGGGCACGATCAATTTGCCTTCGAAGACGAGCGGGCAGGAGCCGTGACCGAAGAAATAACCGGCTAATTCGAATTCGGTGGAGAGTTCGCGTTGCCACAGCAAGGTGCCGCTGTTGAGATCAAGGCATGAAAGTATGCTGGTGACGCCCAAGGTGTAGATTTTGCCAGAATCAATCACCGCGCTGGCTCGAGGTCCGTTGTTGAAGCCATACCGATCCGTGTAGGCGACGGGATAGGAGTAGTCCCAGAATCGCTTTCCGGTTTCGGGATCGAGGCAGTCGATCCTTTCTTCATCTTCAATGCGGTCGAACAGGACGAGTTTCCCGTCGGAGATAGCGGGTGAAGTGTAGCCGCTGCCTTTTTCCATCTCCCAAACCACCTGAATTCCGGATTCTGGAAATGATTCAAGTAAGTGGGATTCAGGGCTTTTTGCATTGTCGGTCGGGCCAAGAAAACGAGGCCAGTTCGAAGTAAGGGCTTCGGGAGAAAGAGGCCTTGGCGCGGTGTGATAAGTCAGCCGATCGAAAGAATCGGGTTCTTTCGGCGCTATCGATTCGCTGACCACAGTGACTTCTGGCGGCGAAGGATCGGTGAAATCACGTGCACTGAGGGCGGCCGGTATGGTTCCCAATATTGCGGCGAAACAGAATGTTGCGGCGCCTTTAGCTGCCGCGGCAGCGAGAGTATTGACGGGAAATGTGGAAGATTGCCGGAAGTCGCTAGCCATGAGTTTGAGGTTACGATTCGAAGGGCGATAATGCCAATCGCAAAAGAGTGGCTGCCGAAGAAATTCGCCAAAATTCCTGAGTCCGAAAATTATGCAGGGCCCACCGAACGGGTGGACCCCACAAGGAACCGCTTGTTTTGTGACTGCAATAGCTGTTTAACTTAAGAGGAGAAACCTCAATGAGGGCTCCTCAGGGAAACTCAGCTGTTACAGTAAGGTTTGATTCCCGAGGACTCTTTTTGTTCGATCTTTCTGGAGAAATATTTTTTTTTCATCGGATACTCCCCGGCTCCACGGTAGCCTTAAGATTTAATAGATTATGGCAAAGATACTTCTAGTCGAAGACGATGAGGACAATATCAGTCTGCTGGTGCGGCTTTTGAAACATCACGGCCACTCGATCTCGGTGGCTACCGACGGGGAGGGCGCGGTCAATCTGGCTAGTGAGGAGCTTCCCGAGCTCATTCTGATGGATCTCGAATTGCCTCCGACACCGGATGCTCAACCAGATCCAAATGCCGGGCTGGACGCGACACGTCGGATCAAGGACAATCCCGCGACTTCAGCGATTCCTATCATTGCTCTGACGGCTCACACCATGGCGCAGCATCAAGAGCGTATCGAGGCGGCGGGATGTGATGCTTTTCAGGAAAAGCCGATTTTCCCGTTTGAAAATCTTTTGAACAAAATTGCCGCCCTGACTGCTTCGGATGCTTGATCCAGTCGAGGAGACATTCGCAATCGGAACTCTGATTCTGCTGGCCATTGAGGTGCTGGCGGCAGTCTCGATTCTCCATGCCATCGTCAGAGCAAGGTCTGCATCGGGAGCGTGGGCCTGGCTCATGGCTATGTTGGCTTTGCCAGTGATCGCGGTGCCTTTGTATTGGATTCTGGGGAGGCGATTGTTCAACGGATATGCCGAGCGCTTCCTTGAGGCTCAGGAGGAAAATGAACAGGTTTTCAAAGATCTGGATCAGGCTTTGAAGCCACATATCGCGGAGCTCAATCCTGAGCAGGAGCGCTATGGTGGGCTTTTGCTCAAACTGAGTGAGCGCCGATACACGGGACAGAACGAAGTGTGTTTGCTGATCAATGGGGAGCAGACTTTTGATGCCATTTTTGAAGCCATTGAAAATGCGACTGACTATGTGCTGATTCAATTTTTCATTGTGAAAAACGATGAGCTGGGAAATCGTTTTCGGGAGCTGTTAGAGCGCAAAAGCCGAGATGGCGTTCGGATCTATTTTCTCTACGATGAAATTGGGAGCCATAGCTTGCCTCGGTGGTATCGACGATCGTTGGAGGATGCGGGTGTGCAAATCAGAGCTTTTCATGCGACTCAGGGGCGAAGTAACCGATTCCAGATTAATTTCCGAAATCACCGCAAAATCGTGGTCGCCGACGGCGAGGTGGGATTCGTGGGAGGTCACAATATTGGGGATGAGTATCTCGTTGAGACAGAGCGTTACGGTAATTGGAGGGACACTCATGTCCGCCTTGTTGGCCCTTCCGTGTTGAGTCTTCAGATGGTGTTTCTGGCTGATTATTACTGGGCGGCTCGATCAGTGCCCGAATTGAATTGGAGCCGGGTCACGCCGGGCGACGGGAGTGGCTGCGGGGCCGGAGAGTCGGTGGTGTTGACATTGCCTACCGGGCCGATCGAAAAAATTGAAGGAGGCGTTTTATTTTTCCTGAATGCGATTTCCCGTGCTCGTCGGCGGATTTGGATTGCCTCGCCTTATTTTGTGACCGACGAATCGATTCGTTCTTCATTGCAGATGGCTGCACTGAGAGGTGTGGATGTCAGGATATTGCTTCCCGATAAACCGGATAAAACTATCCCGTGGCTGGTAACGTTTTCTTATCTTGAGGAAATGGAAGCAGCTGGTGTTCGGATTTTTCGATACGAGCCGGGGTTTCAACATCAGAAGGTCATTTTGGTTGATGACTCTTTTGCCTCGGTGGGTACGGCAAATCTGGATAATCGATCGATGCGATTAAATTTTGAAATCAGTGTAGTGGTCCTCTGCGAGGGATTTGCCGCCAATGTGGCCTCTATGTTGGAGGTTGATTTTGCGAGGAGCAGGGAAATTGATTCGAGAGATTATCTATGCCGGAGCCTTTGGTTCCGATTAGCGGTAAGAACGGCCCGTCTGGCAAGCCCGATACTTTAGTTTGTTGGAAGAAAGATAATTGATGGCTGATTTGGCAAAATATTTCGATTTCAATGCAACTGCACCGACAAGGCAGTCAGCAAAAGCCGCTTTCGACGAGACGGCAGAACGATTTTGGCACAACCCCTCGAGTCTCTATCGGGAGGCGGGTGCAGCGAAATTGCGCCTTGAAGATTGTCGGGAGGAGCTGGCCGATCGATTGGGGATTGATGAGCCAGAGCGAGTGGTTTTCACTTCTAGCGCGACCGAGGCGAATAATGCATTGGTTGCATTTATGGTTGAGAAGTCGGCGAAGCTTTTGGCTGTTTCTTCCATTGAACATCCTTGTGTCCAGGCTCCATCGGAAAGTTATCTGGAGTCGGGAAAAGTTCGCGAAATTCCGGTGAATGATAGAACGGGAATTGTCGATCTTGATCTGATTAAATCGTGGGTGAGTCGTGGCGAAGTTTCAGTGGTTTCAGTGATGGCTGCAAATAACGAAACCGGAGTGCTACAACCTTGGGCCGAGGTGGCAGAAATGTGTCGGGAACATGGAGCCCTGTTTCATACGGATGCAGCTCAATGGATCGGGAAAATGCCTGTCAGTGAATTGGGTGGCTGTGACTTTTTGACTGGGAGCGGGCATAAGTTCGGAGGAGGAAAAGGTTCCGGGTTTCTTGTGCTGCCTGACAATGAAATGGGCGAGTCATTCCATGGGCTGATCGGTGGGCCACAGGAAGAAGGGCGCCGGGCGGGAACTGAAAATTTACCAGCAGTGGCTGCGATGGTCGCAGCGCTGAGCGATTTTTCTGACACAGATCTAGCGATGCCGGAACGGGCTCTTGGGAGAGATCGATTTGAGCAATTGGTAACGGGCAAAATTAAGTGCGAAATTTTGGCTCAAGAATCTCCACGGCTTTGGAATACATCGATGCTGGTGTTGCCGCACACGAAAAATCTCAAGTGGTTGACCCGTTTAAGTAGCCGGGGGTTCTGTGTTTCGACCGGATCGGCTTGTAGCGCAGGGAGAGGGAATCCTTCTCGGGTGATGGCTGCGATGGGGCTCGACTTCGATGCGATGAACCGAGTGTTAAGGCTCAGTGGAGGATGGGGAACGACGGTTGACGATTGGGTCGCTCTAGCAGATGCATTTTTTGAAGTGGACTCTGAACTAGCGGTTCAGTAACGGGGGACCGAGGGGTCGATTTCCGAAGACCACTGGTCAATTCCGCCGCTGAGGCTCCATACCGCCTTTCTCCCTTTCTCACGGAGGAACAAAGTTGCGTTCATTGATCTCATGCCATGGTGGCAGTAGACAATAATTGGTCGGGCGTCTTCCGGTGATAGAATGCTGGGAGAAAGCTCTGCAAAACGGGACAGGGGAAAGAGTTCGCCGCCTTCGATGCGACAGAGTGCGAACTCGTCCTCTTCTCTGCAATCGATGAGCAAAAGTTCCGGAGATTCGTTGTCTGCCCGAAGCGCTTTGAGCGCGGCTGGGGTGATTTCAAAGTCTTCAGCAGGGGGGAGCATGATGGAAATAGGCAGAATAGGGGCCGCTTTATAGCCTGTTTTTGAAGAAAAATCGAATTGAACCAACGCTAGCAGTACCCATAGTAGAGATGCAGGTAGTGCCTTATCCGACCAGTATATGCCAACATACGATTACAAGTGCAAAAAGTGCGACCATCAGTTCGAGGCGTTTCAGTCGATGAAAGATGATCGCCTGACTGATTGCCCTCTCGAGGAATGCGATGGAGGGGTGAAGCGCCTTATCGGAACAGGTGCCGGTATCATCTTTAAGGGGTCTGGTTTTTACGAAACTGACTACCGAAGTGATGCTTATAAGAAGGCGGCGAGCGCCGACAAACCGTCGAGTGGATCCGATTCGTCAAAATCTGACTCAAAATCTGACTCAAAATCTGACTCAAAATCTAAATCCGGCGGGTCCAGTGGATCCAGCAGTGACTCTGGCTCTTCGAGCAAAGCGACATCCACCGGTTCTGGCAGCTGAACAATAGAAATGGAATGACCATGGACCCAAATTCTGAAGAAGTCCCCCAGAGCGATCAGGAAGCATCCGGCGAATCGCCTGCTCCACAGGAACCAATCTATGATGATCAGGCTGCCTACCCGGCACCGGAAATGCCATCTGGCATTTATGATGATCTTGGTGCGGCGCCCGTTGATCAGAATCAAGCGGCACCGGTAGATCCCAATCCGCAGGTCGCGGACCCGGGGCAGGCGTTTACAGATCCAGGGGTTACTCCGCCGCCGGGCGCTTCACAAAGTGCTGGTATTTACGATGACGCACCACCGCCACCACCCGCCCTAGCGCAGGCTCCCGCCGCCACGCCAGCGACTCCGGTGAGGCGATCAGTAGCTAAGAAGGCCGTGGTTAAGAAAAAGATGACCCGCCGCACCCGTGGGCCTGCGGTGAAAACGGCTGGAGCGAGCAAGGCTTATAAGCGGCCGGCACCTTCCTATGGTGGAGGTGGCATGATGAATGTCTTTCTTCTTTTGGTTGGGCTCGGAATGCTTGCCGTCGCAGTGATGGTAATGTTGCCCAAGGGTCTTTCATCAGTGAGCGGATATCCAGCTGAGTCTTTGAATAACACAGCACCGAAAAATTTACTGGCTGAAGTGCAGCAAGTCATGATTTCGCGAAATTCGGAAATTGGCTTCAGCGAAGAAGAGGTGAACCAATACCTGAACCACCGTCTTCAGGGTGACCAGACAGGAGTGATGGGGGCAATGGTTACTTTCAAGGCGATCTACATCGACCTAGTCGAGGGAGGCTTTGAAGTGATTGTGGAACGGGAATTTTTTGGAATGCCTATCACAATGAGCAGTGAATTTGAGGTAAAACGTTTCAGACATCAGGTGCAATATTTGCCGAAAGGATGGACGATTGGACGATTGAACTTTGGTTCTCGAAACATCAAGCCGATCGTTGAAATGTTCAGTAGAATGAAGGCGAGTTGTCAGGAGGAAATGTTCACGATGCAGCAATTGATGGACATTCGTTTTGAAGATAATCGCATCGTTTTCGACGCGGCAATATAGCCAGGCATCTGCCCGACTATTGAATCTCCCGTGAACTCGCTTTGTCGATGAGTGAAGAGGAACCGAAGATTGTCCACCAAGGGCGTTTCCTGACTTATTGTCAGACGGCCAATGGGTGGGAGTATGTGACTCGATCTAACGCCCGTGGGGCTGTCGCAATTCTGGCGGTAACTGATGACAAAAGGGTGGTGCTGGTCGAGCAGTTTCGTCCTCCGGTCGGGCGATCTGTGATTGAACTTCCTGCCGGGCTGGCTGGCGATATTCCGTTGCAGGAAGAAGAGCCGCTTCTGAGTGCTGCGAAACGAGAGCTCAAAGAGGAGACTGGATACGAGGCGAAGAATTGGAGGATGTTGTCCGAAGGGACTTCTTCAGCGGGCCTGACTGACGAATTTGTTTCAATGTTCTACGCAACCGGGCTGACTCGAATGACTGAGGGGGGAGGGGTCGAAGGCGAAAATATCAAAGTTCACTTTGTTGCTCAGATGGATGTGCCGAAGTGGTGTCGCGATCGGCAAAGTGAAGGGAAGTATGTTGATTTTAAGATTTTCGCTGCGCTATATCTAGCCCGGTCGATTTCTCAGTCGACCGAAGCGAAACTCTGGTATTGAAGCCTTCGGAAGGAGAGCCGGAACTCTATTCGAATGTCCAGTGAGGAGGAAACGAGGCGCCTGTAAATTCCTCGGTTGCCTCGGAGAGAAGAGTTGCCCAGTCATCTTCGTTATACCTTCTTGAAAGGTGCTGTAGAACGAGGGACTTCACTCCTGCTGCTTCGGCAAGTTGGCCTACTCGATCGGATGTCATGTGGCCGTTCCTTTGGGCAAGCGGCTGATCCTTTTTTAGATACTGACATTCGCAGACCAGCACATCGGTGCCTTTCAGCCAATCTGCCAAATTATTCCATTCGGTTGAGCCTGGTTCCACTCGGAAGTCAGTAAGGTAGGCGATGGAACTGCCCTTAGAAATTTTGAGCAATTCGGACCGAAGCGTTTTCAGCGAATGTTCTTTTCCATCGATTGCGATGCTAGCGTCCTCTTTGTCGAGGGTGTCCGTGAGTCTGGTAATCCAGGGGCCAGGCTTTAAGCCGCTTTTCTGAAGTGCTTCAGCGCACACATTGAAGCGGTCTGCTTCGATGACACGGTAGGCAGCCGATGAAATATTGTGATGGGGCAACAGGGCCGCTTCAATAGTGAATTCGGGTGAACGATGGATCTCCGATTGGATTAATGTCAGTGAAGGATCAGGGTGGCGAACTCCAAACGCTTCTTTGGTATAGAAACGAGCTGACTCAATTTTCGAAGGACTGATGTTGTGGACGAGCCATTCGCCTGGCTGTTCGGCATGCAGGTTCCAGGTGAATGACTGAAACCGGTGAGCCATTAAATCAATGGTATCGGGAGGTCCCCAAACCTGGACGGGAATTTCGGGGCGGTTGTAATTGTGTCGAAAAAAGGTGTCAAAACCTGACACGTGATCCATGTGAAAATGGGAAAAGCACAGGTGATCAATTGATTGAATCACAGAGGGGCGTAGAGAATTGAGACATCCTTCGCCGCAATCAAACAAGATCCGGTGTAACGATTGCCCGGTATCGATCGTCACTAACAGAGCGTTGTCTGCTCCGGGCGTGCCGAGGATTTTCCAGTCTATTGCCATGCGGTAGAATGATAGCCGCACCGGCAAGCGGCGTCACTCAGACTTCTTCTCATTGGAGGTTTTTTCCTCCTTGTCGTCTTCGATGAAAAGGTTGGCGTATTGGCTCAGCCCTTCCTTCTCGAAGTCCTCAAGCGACACAAATCTTAGCGAGGCTGAGTTGATGCAGTAGCGCAGGCCTGTCGGATCAGGGCCATCGTCAAAGACATGACCGAGGTGGGCGTCACCTGTTTTTGATCGAACCTCTGTTCGGACCCAGCCAAATTTCCTGTCGACGACGTCGACGACTTCCTCTTTCTCAAGGGGTTGGTAGAAACTAGGCCATCCCGTTCCAGACTTGAATTTATGGGTCGAAGAAAAGAGGGGTTTTCCCGAAATGATATCCAAGTAAATCCCCGGTTTTTTGTTGTCCCAGTATTCGTTTTTGAAGGCTGGTTCAGTGCCATTTTCGACTGCGACTGAGTATTGGATGGGAGTGAGCCTCGCTTTGAGATCAGTGCTGTCTTTTTTTGATTCATCTCCGTCGCAGGAAGTAAATCCGAATAAGAGGAGGGCTGAGAAGATAGCAGGGGTCGCTTTCATAAGGTATCTGTCGTTTCTAATGACAGATACATTACGAGTGAAAATCAATTTTTTCATATACGCGATTAGTGAAGCACACTGATTCGCTGGTGAGTTGAGGCCCGAAAACCTCGATGTTATCAATGGAGGAAGTGGCGATGTCCGGTAAAGACCATAGCCGCGTCATGCTCATTTGCTGCTTTGATCACTTCTTCGTCGCGGATCGAGCCGCCCGGCTGAATCGCTGCGGTGGCGCCGGCTTCGAGGGCATTGACAAGGCCATCAGGGAAGGGGAAAAGAGCGTCGCTGGCGACGACTGATCCTTTGAGGCTAAGTCCAGCTTGCTCAGCTTTCCAAGTGGCGAGTCGGCATGAGTCAATTCGCGACATCTGCCCGGCACCAATGCCCAATGTACGATCACTTGAGGTGAAAACGATGGCATTGGATTTCACATGTTTGACGATGCGCCAAGCAAAGCGCATCGCTTCGATCTCTTCTGCGGTCGGAGGACGCTGAGTGACCACTTTCTTCTCGATGTTATCGAGGCCAAGTGCTTTGACGTCATGATCCATGACGAGTAGTCCGCCAGGTGCTGACTGAATAATCGGATCCGTCAGGGTTTCGCGAAATGTTTCGTGCATCTGAATCAGGCGAAGGTTTTTCTTCTTCTGAAGCAGCGCTCGGGCATCAGATTCAAAGGCAGGTGCAATGATGACATCGGTGAAGATTTCAGATATCACTCGTGCCAGCCCGATATCGAGAGGCCGGTTGCAGACGATCACTCCGCCAAATGGTGCCTGGCGGTCTGTTTCAAAGGCTTTCTCCCAAGCGAGCCTAAGGTCGTTTTCGTCAGCCCCTACACCGCAGGGGTTGGTGTGCTTGAGAATAGCCACTGCTGGGCGGCGGAACTCGAGAATCAATTCAGCTGCCGCGCCAATATCGATGACATTGGTGTAGCTGAGTCCTTTGCCTTGGATTTGCTTGAAGTAGTCAGCAAAGTTTCCGTAGAGAGAAGCTTCCTGGTGAGGGTTTTCTCCATAGCGCAGCTCTTGTGAGAGCGGAAGGCTAATCGAAAAGGAGCATTCGGTTTCCTGGATATCATTGAGGTGGGCTGCAATGGCGGCGTCGTAGGCGGCAGTCCTCTGGAAGACTTTGATGGCGAGGCGCTCGCGGGTCTTCAGAGTGGTGTTGCCTTCGTGGTCCTCAAGTTCGCTCAGCACCACTTCGTAGTCAGCCGGGTCTACTACGACCGTGACCGAATCGTGGTTCTTGGCGGCCGATCGCAACATGCTGGGACCACCAATGTCTATCTGTTCAATTGCTTCGGGGCGGGAAACTCCCTCTTTCGCAACGGTTTCTTCGAAAGGATAAAGATTCACCACGACGAGATCGATAGGGAGGATGTCATTCTCTTTAGCCTGTTCTACGTGCTTCTTCAAATCGCGTCGGTAGAGCAGCCCTCCATGAACTTTCGGGTGGAGTGTTTTGACACGACCGTCAAACAATTCGGGGAACCCGGTAAAGTCAGAGACTTCAACAACGGGGATACCGAGTTTGGCGATAAATTTGGCGGTTCCGCCGGTGGAAAGTATCTCAATATCGTTTTCGTGGAGACCCTTGGCGAGGTTCTCCAGTCCAGATTTATCAGAGACCGAAATAAGGGCGCGCGATATGCTCATAGGCTTGTTGGTCGCAGCGTTATCACCTCCACGACGGGACGCAAGAGGGAAATGAACGAATGAGAATGAATACACTAAAAGTGAGCGTTCCGAGGGGAAATGAGCCCTTTTTTCTAAAATAAAATCGAACTTATTTTAAAAATGCTTGCAATTTAGTTAAGAAATCTTAATATTTAAATTAAGTTAGTAAAATAACCTGACCACTCAATATGAAATATCTCTACCTGCTCCCACTTGGATTGGCTCTTCTGACCGCTTCCTGCAAGAATACCACTACCGCTTCTAGTAACCCTTATCAGAGCAATCCGTATTACGGACCAAGTGGCACCACGTCGGATTACTCCAGCACTCCTTCGTCGACGACGTATCCGACCTACAGCCAGAGCACCTACACGCCTCCGGCTACAGCTGCAGCTGCGGCGGCGAGTCCTACTCTACCTTCTGTTCCTGCCGCTCCAGCCTACAGCGCTAACCCTCCGAGCTATAGCAGTTCGACAGCCAGCACCTACACGACTCCCTACAGCAGCGCGAGCGGAGGGAGTGCTCATACTGTGTCAGGTGGAGAAAACTTATACCGTATCAGCCTCAAATATGGCAAATCGGTCGCGGCCATTAAAAGTGCTAATGGCCTGAACACTGATACCATTCACCCGGGACAGGTGATCCGGATTCCGTGATCTGTGCTTTTCGATTTCACTCCCTCCCTGAATAAGTGAGAAATAAGGTCCGCCAGTTCTGGCGGGCCTTTGTTATGTCAGGGCGCTAGGTCGAGCCCTGAGGCAATCCCTGAGGCGAGCCCCTAGGAGCCAGGATTTCCTGGAGTGGCTCTGGATTTCAAGAGCTTGCTTCGGTTCCGATCTTGGCGGCATTGCCGAATCGCAGCTTCATTTCCTCAAGTGCATTGAGGATTGCGGCTTCGTTCATTTCATGAACTTCGAGCTTCTCGCCGATACAGGGAACCAGAGTGATGGTGAGTTTCCCGCCTAAGTGTTCTCGAAATTCCTCAAGTCCGGCGAGAATGACAGGGCGCTGTCTCTCTTCTTGATCCAAGTAGGGCGACCAAAGATCAAATCCAACGTTCTGAATGAGTGAAAGGATCTCTTCCGCTGTGGCGCGGTCTAAGAGGCCGATATTCACCGAATAGAGGAGGTCGACGCACATGCCGATGGCAACGGCTTCTCCGTGGCTGACTGCAAAATCTGAGATCTGCTCGAGCTTGTGGGCAACCCAATGTCCGAAATCAAGCGGCCGGGCCGAACCGTATTCAAATGGATCTCCGCTGGACGCGATGTGGTCGACATGATTTTCAGCGCTCCTGCGAATGGCTGTTTCCAATGGACGGGTCTTCAGTCGGCCAAGGTTTTCAGCATTGGACTTGAGGAATTCGTAGAAATCTTGATCACGGATCAGAGCAACTTTGATGGCTTCGATGATTCCGTCGCGGCAAGCATCTGGAGGGAGGCTCGACAGAAATTCAAGATCGTTGACCACGGCAAAGGGAACAGAGAAGGAACCGACCCAGTTCTTCTTGCCAAAATAATTGACTCCGTTTTTCACTCCGACTCCGCCATCGCCCTGGCTGAGGGTAGTGGTAGGCATGCGGACGAGCCGGATTCCTCGGTGTGCTGTTGATGCTCCGAATCCGGTAAGGTCGAGGAATGCTCCTCCCCCGATAGCGATGATGTAGGAGTGACGACAGATTTTGTGGAATTCAACTGCTTGCCAGATTTTTTCGACGAGCGACCAATTGTTTTTGCATGACTCTCCGCCCGGAAGGATCATTGGGTCGGTCACCAGGGTCAGGGTGTCGTCATGGGCCGCGAAATATTGAGAGATTTGATCTGCCAGTTTTGGATTTGATTCAGCGACTCCTGAATCAAGCAGGACGAGGACTTTTGACGGGCCTTCAAGTTCACAGGCATCCGCAACCAGATCCCGGAGGGTGTGGTTCTTTGTCCCAAAGGCATCGTGCGTAAAAGCGACGCGATGTTGAAACGTAATGGGGATGGGGCGCTGAATCATCTTTAGATGCCAATATAGGCCCTAACAGAGCTAGGTTCAAAGTACCGTGAATGCGGGGTTTTAGCTGCGTGAGATAGTGATTAGGTGCGTAGCGAGAATCGTTCGATTATTCGCCCGTCTTGCTGGGGATCGTTGCGGCGAGCGTTCCGAAATGGAACTTTGTCGTGTGATGGTAGGTCTGACCCGGTCGCAGCAAGCTAGACGGGAAGCTCTTCTGATTCGGTGTGTCAGGGTAGTATTGAGTCTCGAAACAGATTCCTCCCCATTTTGGAAATGGCTTATTCTTGAAATGATTGGCCGTGTATATCTGCACTCCCGGCATGGTGGTCTCAATAGCGAGTGTTCGTCCTGAGCGCGGGGAGGTGAGCCGGGCAAACGAAACCATGGCTGTACCATTATTGGAAGGCGGGATCACAAAGCAGTGGTCGTAGCCGCCTCCGTCGACTTGAGAGATAGATTTTCCGATGGATTTTTCGCTCCGAAAGTCGAATGGAGTGTTTTCGACGGAAAGCAAATTGCCGGTGGGAATCTTGCGAGCGTCGAATTCGAGGAATTGTTCGGAGGTGAGTTCAAGTTGGTGGTCCAAGACTTCGCCTTCGCCATTGAGATTGAAATAGACGTGGTTGGTTAAATTGAGATGGGTGGGCTTGTCGGTGATCCCGTGGTATTCAATTGTCAGGGCATTTTCATTGCTCAAGCGGTAAGTTACCGAGATTTCTGTTTTGCCAGGGTAGCCCTCGTGTCCATCCGGGCTCATGAGATGGAACTCGGCGGCCGATTTAGTATTATCAGCACTGCATTTCCCTTGCCAGATCTGTCGCTGAAACCCAGTGAGTCCTCCGTGAATATGCACCTGAGTTTTTGGGTTCACGGTTTCGAGATCAAAACGTTCGCCGTCGATGGTGAATCCTCCGGTGTCGATACGATTGGCGAATCTGCCAACAATTGATCCGTAGACGCCGCCAGCAAGCGCCTCGTCCAGACTTTGATAGGAAAGGGTGATGTTTCCCGAATTACCGTCTTGATCAGCGACCTCAATGGAAACCAAGAGGGCCCCGTATTCTGCGACTTTGACCTGGGTCCCTTGCTGGTTTCGAAGCGTGAATATTTTCACCTCTCGCCCATCGTCGAGGATTCCCCAAATATCAGAGGTAGCCGATTGGGCTCTGGACGTGGATGTGACCAACATCACTGTTGCCAAGGTCACGATCTGCTTCAAAATTCTCATATGACTATGCTGGCTGTTCCGATTCTCCGCGTCAATCTGGCTTTGTTGCCGTCCCTTTGCCTTCTTTCGGCGGTGATCGCCCTTGCGAGCGCCTCTGCGAGCGCCTCTGCGGAAGACTGGCCCAGGCATCGCGGGCCCGATCTCTCCGGTATTTCGAGCGAGGCAGATTTTGTGACTTCTGGAGAGGCCTCGGTGGCCTGGACGGCAGAGATTGGTCTTGGTTACAGTACGCCGGTGGTCAGTGGTGGGAAGGTGGTTGTGTCAGGTCATGACGGTAAGGACTCGGATACGTTGTACTGTTTTGATGAAAAGAGCGGTGAAGTGAAGTGGCAATATTCCTACGCTCAGGCTCTTGGCGATCTCTATTTTCAAGGAGGGACGACCGGGAGCGCTACTTTTGATGATGGGAAGATCTTTCTGCTAGCGAGACAGGGGGAAATAATGTGCTTGTCCGAGGAAAGCGGTGAACTCATCTGGAGCAAGCACTTGCAAGACGATTTTGGATACTCCATGCCGACTTGGGGATTTTCCGGTGCTCCGCTGGTTCAGGGAGACAGTGTTTACTTCAATGCCGGGGAGGCAGGGCTGGCGCTTAACAAAAAGGACGGCAGCGTGATTTGGAAATCAGAGGATGAAGAAGCGGGCTACTCGACTCCCTATCCGTTTGAAAAAGACGGGAAGTCATTTCTCATTTTTACCAATAAGAGATATTACGTGTGCGTGGATTCGGTTACGGGAGCGAAAACCTGGGAATACAAATGGATGACCCGGTATGGCGTCAATGCCGCGGATCCGATTGTGGTGGGCGACGATATCTTTATTTCGAGCGGTTACGGAAAAGGAGCGGCCTTGATCAAGTGGACGGGTCAGGGGGATCCTGAGAGAGTTTGGCAGAGTCGTGATCTGAAGACTCAGATGAACGCGGCTCTTTTGATCGATGGGTTTCTTTATGGCATCGACGGCAACGAAGGGCAGGACGAAACCGGGCTGAAATGTGTGGAATGGTCAACCGGTGAAACCAAATGGCTTGTTGATGGCCTCGGGCACGGTGCGGTATCGGCGGTGGGAGATCAGCTAGTAGTAGTCAGCGAGAATGGGAAGGTGCAGATCGGCCAAGCTTCGCCATCAGGATTTAAGCCGACATTTTCACAAGAGTTGATCAAACCCAAAGTGTGGACCGTTCCGGTGGTGGCGAACGGACGCATCTACCTTCGGAATGCAGGAGGCAGTTTGGTCGTCGTAGAATTGAAATAGACCTAACTCTGATCTTATGCGTATCGTTTCAAGTAGGATGATGCAATTTCAGAGAGCGTTGTGTATTGGGTTTTTGTCAGTATTGACATGTGGTGGCGTATTGGCTCAAACGATAGAGACTCCGGAGGCAACGTCTCCCGCGGCAAGCGACTACATCAGGTTTCAAGATGAAGGGGCTGTTGGTGAGTCTAAGTTGCAAACGGCCCTGACCCGGTTTTCAAATGGTGACAAGATCGTTGACTTAGTCGCGGTGGTGCATCTCGGTGATGACGAATATTATCAGAATCTTAATGACTATCTGACTCGCTACGATGCGGTTCTGTATGAGTTGGTTGGCGGAGAGTTTTCCGAGCGGGGTGAAGCGCCCGAATCGGAGGGCGAGATCGCTGGTATTCAGGGTTTGCAGAAGATGGCGCAGGCTCTCCTGGGCCTATCGATGCAGGTTGATAAGATAGATTACACGGCACCGAACTTTGTTCATGCTGATGTGGACTGGGATCAGCTTCAGGGGCTGATGAGTGATAGAGATCAAAGCATGGCGACTCTTTTTAGCCGGGCTATGACGATGGCCGATCAAGGCGAGATCGGCGGAATCGCAACCGATGGGGAGTCCCTGGACTTGTTGCTTGGCCAACTAATGAGTGCTGTTATGTCCGGTGATTCATCAGGATTGAAGCGGACCATTGCTCCCTTTTTGGGCGATGCAGAGGGGTTTATCACTCAGCTAGAGGGTGAGGAGGGCACCGTTTTGGTGACTGAAAGAAATAAGATCGTGATGCAAGCGCTCGATCAAGCGCAAGGGGACCCGTCTTTCAGAAAGTTTGCGATATTTTACGGTGCCGGGCACATGCCGGATCTTGAAGCACGGCTAATCGCCGCAGGATATTCCAAAGGAGCGGTGACCTGGGCTGACGCGTGGACGATTGGCGTCGCGCCAGAGAGCACCATAGGCATCGATGATGGGGGCACGACGGCGTCTCCCGTATCGCCGGCTGATCTCATGCTGAACCTTTTGCAACAGAATCCAGAGGTGCTGAATGCAGTTCAGCAAATGGGAGAGGCGCTTGAAGCGTTGCAATCGCTGGCGCCGGAGGAATGATTGGCAAGCGGGTGGCTTGCTGTGATTTGCTGTAAGTGAAATGAATGTCTTGTCGTCGCACACGATTGCAATCAACTATTCACTTATGGAACCCGCTGCTTTCCCCCAACTTCATCCTCTCGATGAGCACAATCGAAAACTCGAATCGAATGTGCACCCTCCTGATTGGAAAAACCCCACGCCTGACGGACGCTATAATCTCGTTGTGATTGGCGCGGGAACCGCTGGACTGGTTGCTGCTGCGGGGGCCGCCGGACTGGGTGCCAAAGTCGCTTTGATCGAACGTGAATTGTTGGGGGGCGATTGCCTGAACGTCGGCTGTGTTCCTTCCAAAGCGGTCATTGCATCGGCTCATGCTGCTGCTGCGGCCCGGGATGCTAAGCGTTTTGGGGTGCATGTCCCCGATGGAGTGACGGTGGATTTTGGGGCAGCGATGGAGCGGATGCGAAAGCTTCGGGCGGATATTTCTCCACATGACTCGGCCCAGCGCTTCACCGATCTTGGGATTGATGTTTATCTTGGCGGAGGTGAGTTCATTGGCCCTGATGTCGCTAAGGTTGGTGATACAGAGCTGCGTTTTTCCAAAGCTGTTATTGCAACCGGAGCAAGGGCCTCGGCTCCTCCGATTGAGGGATTGGAGAATGTGGACTATCTCACGAACGAGACTGTATTTTCACTGACTGAATTGCCTCCCCGGATCGGGATAGTTGGCGCGGGTCCGATTGGGGCAGAATTGGCGCAGACCTTTGCAAGGTTTGGTTCAAAGGTATCGCTATTTACGGGACGTTCCGGGATGCTTCCAAAAGAAGATCCTGAGGCAGGCAGATTGGTTGGTGCCAAATTGTTGGAAGATGGGGTGGAGATCTACGATTACGGTTCGAAACTATCGCTCTCAAAGGCTGAGGGAGGGGCGATTCAATGTCGTAATAAGGAAGACAAATCTGCTCTGGTTGAAGTCGATCAATTGCTCATTGCGGTCGGGCGTGCACCCAATGTGAATGGACTGGGCCTGGAGAAGGCTGGCGTTGAATTCGACAAAAGAGAAGGCGTGAAAGTGGACGATTTTTTTCGGACCTCGAATAAGCGCATTTACGCAGCGGGTGATGTTTGTTCAGCATTCAAGTTCACTCATGCTGCTGATTTCATGGCCCGTGCCGTGATAGGGAATGCCTTGTTTCATGGTCGTGGTCGCGCATCCAAATTAGTCATCCCGTGGGCAACTTATAGTTCGCCTGAAGTGGCTCATGTCGGGCCGACATGGACGGAGTTACAGAAGATGGAGCAAGATCTCGATGTTTATCGATTGGAAATGGGATCGGTGGATCGTGCTATTTTGGAGGGTGAGACCGAAGGGTTTGTAAAGGTTCACGTGAAGAAAGGAAGCGACAAGATTGTAGCGGCAACCATCGTTTCTCGAAACGCGGGCGACCTGATCAGTCAGGTGAGCCAGGCTATGAATGCTGGGATTGGCTTAGGAACGATTGCGAGTACGATCAGTCCCTATCCAACACAAGGAGAGGCCATCAGGAAAATTGGCGACCTCTACAATCGAACTCGATTGACTCCGACGGTGGCAAAAATTTTGAAAAAGTGGCTGGAGTGGACCCGTTAAGGATTCTGGGTTTAGCCAAAAACATCTTCCAGGCCTTTCCGCATGATGGACGGGTCGGGAGACTTGCCGGTCCAGTATTCGATTCCAATCACACCTTGCGCGACCAACATGCCAAGCCCGTCAATGACGCGGCAGCCTTTTTCCCTGGCCTCACGGACGAGACGTGTCACAGGGGGATTGGGGATGACGTCGGCAACGATCATGTCGGAGGTGAGCGTACTGATATCGAGAGGAATCCGGGCGTCGATGTCCGGATAGAGTCCCATTGAGGTCGCGTTGACGAGAATGTCCGTTTCTTCAGGAATGACAAAATCACCTTCCCAGGGAACAAATTGAATTTCGAGGTGACCACCCACGGCCTCGTTCAGTTGATTGGAGAAGAGCTGTTCCAGCTCGCGGCCGCGTTCCACGCTCCGATTGACCAAGGTGATCTTGTTGACTCCGGCGAGCGCCATTTCTACACCGATCGCTCGGGACGCCCCTCCGGCTCCTAGGATCACCAACGACTTACCGCTAGGGTTGGCGAGTTCTTTGAAGCTGGAAACGAATCCTTTGCCATCCGTGTTTTCGCCGATCAATTTTCCGTCGCGATTGACGACGCAATTGACGGCACCCATTAATTCCGCGGAATCACCGAGACCGTCGAGATACTGAATAATCTCCACTTTGTGAGGAATCGTGCAATTGAATCCCTGGAATCCAAATGCTCGGGCTCCCGCGACCGCCGCGGCGAGGTTCTCTGGTCGTACTTCGAGCGTTAAGTAGCGCCAGTCGAGTCCCATATCCAGGAAGGCAGGTTCGATCATGGCCTGGGTTGGGTTTTCAGAAACAGGAAATCCGAAGCATCCTACTAGCTCCTGCTTAAAGTTTAATTCTACAGCCATGGCGGGGATTTTAGTGATACTTCGGTGTTGGGCAAGTAATTGAAACGATTTTTCCTTTCACTGGTCGATAAGACAGGCAAAGATCCATTCGATGCATATCCCGTCTATCATCGAGAAAAAACGCGATGGAAAATTGTTGTCGGATGACGAGATTCGATCAGTGATTTCGGCATACACGGCTGACGAAATGCCTGACTACCAGATGGCCGCCCTCGCCATGGCGATCTATCTGCAGGGAATGACAGCAGATGAGACCGCCTCGCTGACGCGGGCCATGTTGCAGTCAGGCGAGGTTCTTTCCTATCCAGATTCAGCTCCACGGGTAGTTGATAAACACTCCACTGGTGGTGTTGGGGACAAAGTTTCGCTGATCTTGGCTCCGTTGCTGGCCTGTGATGACTTGTGGGTGCCAATGATTTCCGGTCGGGGATTGGGGATCACAGGAGGGACCCTTGACAAGCTTGAAGCGATTCCGGGATTTCGAGTCGGATTGTCTATCGAGGAAATGATGAGCCAGTTGGAGCAGATTGGTGTTGCGATGATAGGGCAAACAGGCTCGATCTGCCCCGCAGACAAAAAGCTTTATGCGCTGCGCGATGTGACTGCGACGGTTTCGAGCCAGTGCCTGATCGTTGCTTCGATCATGAGCAAGAAGTTGGCCGAGTCATTGGACGCTCTGGTGTTGGACGTGAAGTTTGGCAAAGGAGCCTTCATGAAAACAAAGGCTGAGGCTGCATCTTTAGGAATTGCGATGCAGGAGGTTGGCGAAGCCATGGGAGTGGAAACGGGCGTTTGTTTTAATCCGATGGATGAACCATTGGGGAAAACGGTTGGTAATTCGCTGGAGGTTGTTGAAGCGATTGACGTCTTGCGGGGAGGTGGGCCCGCGGATTTGCGGGAGATTGTCATGAAGTTGGCCGCTCGTCTGAGTCAGGCCGGTGCGGATCAATTGGCTCAATGGTTGGATGATGGGACTGCATTGCAAAAATTCAGAGAAATAGTGACCCACCAGGGAGGGGACCCAGCTGATCTGGAACGCCTCGGAGAAATCAACGCAGCTGCAGTGATTCGAGATTTTGTGTCGGAGAATTCCGGGCAGGTAGGAATCGTAAATGCCGACACAATCGGGCGCGCCAGCGTGGCTCTGGGGGCGGGGCGGAGCAGAGTGGAGGATGAAGTCGATCCTTCGGTTGGTTTCGATGAATTGATCAAGGTGGGTGCCGAAGTGAATGCAGGCGATGTGGTTGCCAGAATTCACGCTAGTAGCGAAAAAGACGCGGACATGGCTGAAGCAGAATTAAAGAAAGCGATTCAAATTCGATGAGACACGCGTGGATTTATTTAGTGCTGATGGTTTTCGGAACCAGTTGTGAACGGAGCGTGGCGCCGATGGTTGTGATCGAAAATGAGCCCTCAGTTGAGTCACTGGTTAGCACGGTGCTGAATGGCGGCGGGACTTTCCGCGACGTCGAATTTTCCGATTTGATCGAGACATCTACCGGTAATCAGGTTCTTTCGATGAGCCCTTTGGAGCCGGATGATGCAGAGATTCTGGCGGGCATTGGCGGCGCGATCGACAAGGTATTAGAGCTGTACAATCAGCCTGATACACCCACCAGCGACGAGAGCCGAATCAACGAGGTCAGCGCGTACTTCGAAAAAGCTTTGTTAACGGAACTGGATCGGGCACCTGAATTTGAATGCGGCTATCCCAGGACGGCGGCGGGAAACCTGCAGCGTTCGGGATATCCCGACCTATTGATCCGTCATATCGATTCGGGTCGGGTTATTTATCTGGATCCAAAACTGGTGAAGGAAGGGTCGTTGAAATCCAGTCTAAGAACCTTCTATTTCACACCGAAAATTGAGACTAATAAAGTGCTTCACGATGCTAATCACTTGTTGGTTGGTATCGAACACGATGGAAATACGGGGCACTGGAAGTTCCTGCGCTGGCACCTAGTAGACCTGACTCGATTTAAGGTGACGCTGAAAGCGGAGTTTCAATCCAACAACAAGGAAATATATCGCCCCGAATTGATTTTGCAATCAGGGGAGTCGGCTGCTGCGCAAGCGGCTACCTCACAATAGGTTTCATGAGGAATAGTCCGCTGGTGGCGCGGTAGGCATCATTGGCCGCGATGGTTTTGTATTCGTGCCCGGCACCCCAGGAATCGGAAAATATGAGCCGATCAGTTTTGTCGTTGTAGCCGATGATCATTCGCATGTGGCCTCCGCTGGTCTGTTCGGCCAAAGGAGGCTCTTCCGGAAACCGTCCCACTTCAAGGGACCAGAGGAGAGGGATGCCTTCATCGATCGATTTTCGTATCATCTTTTGAAAGTCCTTTTCCGGCACATCATCACCGACATATTTGTCGTCAATGAGTTCAACAAGCCCGTTGACGTGGCGGACCGTTAGACATTCGAAACGGGTCTTGAATAAGTGGTCTATCGCTCCTAGTTCGCGGTTGATTTCCAGGGAGCTGGTGCCCCTTTCAGGGTCGGATCCAGCAATCTGTGCTAGCTGATGCATGTCACAAGGAATGCCGTAGTATTCAAAAAGCCGCTGGGCAGATGCGACGACGCAATACCCTTTGGCACCTTGATCGACCATGGGGATGCCTGAAACGTAAATACCGCCATCCTCGTGATTCTTGAGGTTCCGAGGTAACTCGGAGAGCCGCACGGTCGCTCCGACTCGGGAATGAGTGGCGGCTTCGTAGGCTCCTCCGGCGTCACGCTTTGCCAGGCGCATACGAAGGAACTCGGTCTTGGCGGGAGCATTCGGATTGTGTTCGAGGACAGCTTTTCCCCGGGCGGAGATCCAGACGTAGCCACTGGTCAGAAGGCCTTGGGTTGGCTTTGCCTCACGCCGGGTCGGCCGAACGGCCAGTTGTTCGCCGATATGTTTTCCCATCAATTTGAACCGCTTGTCGAAATCATCTGGCTCGATGGTTCCACCGTCACCTCGATTGAAAATGGAGACAGTAATACCAAGGAACTGCCCATCTTTGAAATCGATGACGACTTCTTCAACGGGAACGGTGCCTCCCAAAAAGGCGAGATTTACCGCTACGTCCCCCATCTTCTTTCGTTGGAATATGGCTCGTGACTTGTCTTTGGTGAGCCATTTGAAATAGGGATTTCGGTTCCATTTCCCTTTTTCGTATATCTTGTCGAGATCGTCGGGTTTTAGTGAATACGCGCCCGGCAAACTGATGAGAGGATCGAGATCGGCGGTCAATGTCTTCTGAGCATTGGCGGTAGAGAAAAGAAAGAAGGGGAGGGTAATAAGCGCTCGGAATCCGGCTGACATGCCGGCACTGTATCGAATTCCGCTAAATGTGTCTCGCAAAAATGCCGCAAGGGCATTTTCCATTTGTCTTACACCGCTTTCTCTGAGAGAACAGACTCTCGTTAATACCTCGAATTCTCCTTTGGATGAAGAAACTCATCAACGATCCCCTTAAAGTCGCCGACGAACTCATGGAAGGTTTGGTCGATGCCTACAACGGCGAATGCCAATACGTTGGCACACGTTCGATTGTGAAAACCAACATTCCTGACGGTAAAGTCGCCCTGCTGGTCGGTGGTGGCGCCGGGCATGAGCCCATTTACCATGGATTGGTTGGACGCAACCTGGCTGATGGAGCCGCTTGCGGTGATGTCTTTGCCGCTCCTCCACCCAATATCGTTTTTGAAGCGACGGAAGCCGTCAATAAAGGCAATGGGGTGCTCTATCTTTACGGCAACTACGCCGGTGATGTCCTTAATTTTGATCTCGGGGCTGAGATCTCAGAGGACGAGGATATCGAAGTGCGGACGGTTATGATCTCGGATGATGTTTGTTCGGCTCCTCCAGCGGAGAAGGAAAAGCGTCGCGGAATCGCCGGACTGGTTCCGATCGTGAAGCTGGTTGGTGCCGCGTCGCAAACATTAGGCTCGCTTGCAGAATTGGAAGCAGCTGCCAAGAAAGCTGTCTTACATACTCGATCAGTGGGAGTTTCGATGTCGCCGGGTTCGATTCCGGCAACAGGCAAGCCGACCTTTGACATTGCAGAAGGCATGATTGGTCTCGGCATGGGGATTCATGGCGAGCCAGGAGTGGGCGAGATCCCGATGACGACTGCTGATGAGTTGACTGTGAAAATACTCGACTTGATTGTCGAAGATTTTGATAAGGACGAAGACGTCGACGCGCTTAGCGAAGGTGACGAGGTTCTCGTTTTTGTGAACTCTCTCGGTGCTACCACGATGATGGAGTTGCTCATTGCCTTGCGCAAAGCGAAAGCATATTTGACCGATAGAGGAGTGAAGGTATACGACGTGATGGTTGGTCCATTGACGACTTGTCAGGAAATGTCTGGCATTTCATTCTCCCTTACCCGGATGGATGATGAGTTGAAGAAGTATTGGGAAATGCCGTGTCAGTCAGTTTGCTTCAGTAAGATGGAAGGGCGCTACGGCGGCTGAATTTCTGAGTTTAAAAGTTAAGTAAGTTAAATCCAACAGGGTATGGTCAGTGACCATGAGGTCGTAGACCCAAGCCTGTTAAGTTCGAAAAAAATTAAAAGTGATGGCAAAAGAAACCCTCTCGATTGAAGAAACCCGCGACATGATGCTTGTCGTCGCGGATAAGATTATCGAAGCTGAACCGATTCTCACTGATGCCGATCGTGCGTTGGGTGACGGTGATCACGGTGTTGGTATGGAGCGCGGCATGAACGCTATCAAAGAGGCTTTGGCCGGAAACGAGTTCGCCAGCGTTGGTAAAGTTTTCATGGGGGTCGGCATGGCCATGATGTCCAGCATGGGCGGAGCTTCCGGAGCGATCTACGGGACTCTGTTTCGCTCAGGGGGTAAAGCTCTCGGCGCTGCGGATACGCTGGATGCTGCTGGTGTTGCTACGTTTTTCAAGGAAGGCACCGATAATGTGATGAGTCGCGGTGGTGCCAAGCCAGGTGACAAGACCATGGTCGATGCGCTTTTCCCTGCCGCCGAGAAAGCTGCGGAAGCCGCAGGGGGATCGGTATCCGATGCGCTTGCCGCTGCTGCAGAAGGCGCTGAGGGAGGCAAGGAAGCCAGCAAGGACATGATCGCAACGATGGGTCGAGCCAAGACTTTGGGTGAGAAATCGCTCGGTAAAGCTGACGCAGGTGCCGTCAGTGTCGCTATCATCGTGGCGGCGATGCGAGATTTTGCTGCTTCCTGACGTTTGGTGTCTTCCTGAGGGAAGGGCATTCGTTGCGGAAATGGTGGGGCGTGCTTTAGTTTTGGTCATAACATGGCCGAAGCAAAGGACGTCTACACATTCTCCGATCTCCAAAACTGGGAAGAAGTCTCGAGCGACCTCGACCTTCCTGCACGATTGGCTGTTTTTGGCGATCCGGTTGAGCATTCCAGGTCTCCGCAGATGCACAACCCCGGGCTCGAATCTGTCGGAGCCGGTTGCCAGTATGTGAGGCTTCACATACGTCCCGACGAACTGACGGATGCCCTGGCGCTACTGAAGTCGAAGAACTTCATTGGCACGAATGTTACGATTCCCCACAAAGGGGGAGTTTTTGATGCGGTTGATGACATGACCGAAGTGGCCCGCCGAATTGGGGCCGTCAATACGGTGGCGGTGGATGGAGACCAACTGATCGGGCACAATACGGATGCTCCCGGTCTGAAGCGCGCTATTCGTGAAGAGTTTTCAATCGACCTGACTGACCTTCGGATCATGATTATCGGGGCTGGAGGCGGAGCCGGCAAAGCAGCAGCGGTTCAGTGCGCGATGGATCATTGTGAGCGTTTGGTGTTGGTAAATCGGACGGTGGAAAAGGCGGAGGCACTAGCGACTGAGCTCCACGATTTGTTTGTGGATCCTGACAAGCTGGAAGGTCCTGCCGAGAGACTCAAGGCTATCGCATGGGAGGAGAAGGCGATGGAGCGTGAATTGGATCAAATTGATCTGATTATTAATGCTACGTCGATTGGAATGAAGCGAACCGATCCCGAAGTGGTCCCTCAGCGACTGATCGAGCCACATCATATGGTTTACGATATGGTATACGCTCCTGCCCGAACTCGATTGATCGCCGATGCTGAGGCAGCGGGTGCGAAAGCAGCGAACGGGCTTGGCATGCTCCTCTGGCAGGGTGCGTTGTCGTTTGAGTTCTGGCTGAATCAGGAAGCTCCCGTGGCGGCAATGCGGAGTGGATTGATGGATTCCCTCTAGCGCGATTATTCCGATTGCAGGCTTGTTATATTCTTGGCCTCGCGACCAATATTCCTGTGATGCGGGTATTATTGATTTTTGTATTCATCCTTGTTTCGAAAGGCTTGGCAGCGGAGGTGCCGAAAGCGCTGAAAGAGGGACTTACTTTGGCGAAATTCGCGGGCTCTGATTTGGTCAAGCATCCTACCGGGATGACCTTCACGAAAGATGGGAAACTTCTCGTAGTGGAGTCCCACAATCATTTTCGCCCGGAGGGGTATGAAGGGCCGGTCAATGATCAAATTATCTGGCTCGAAGATACCGATGGTGACGGGGCGGCAGATAAACGTTCTGTGTTTTATAATTCGGATCTGGTGGCGACCATGGATATCGCGACCCACCCACTAACCGGAGCGATCTATGTCGCAACGAGGAACGAAGTCCTTCGCCTCTGGGATGACAATCATGATGGCGTAGCTGATCCCGACCGGGTTGAACGGAAATTGATATTTCTCGATACGGAGAGCGATTACCCACACGACGGATGTTCCGGGATTACATTCGATGATCTGGGGAATTTGATTTTTGGAATTGGCGAAAACCTCGGTTCTGACTATACCCTTTTTGGGGGAGGTAAGCCGATTGTCAGCGATGGAGGCGAGGGCGGGAACATTTGGTGGAGCAAGGCAGATGGGACAAATCTGAGGCGATTTGCGACCGGGTTCTGGAATCCGTTTGGGATTTGTCACGCTCCCGGTGGTTACATTTTTGCAACGGACAATGATCCAGGTTCCCGGCCGCCATCTCGTCTTCATTTTGTGGTTTATCGAGGGGACTACGGTTTCCAATACCGCTACGGAAGAAATGGGCAGCATCCTTTTCAATCATGGGACGGAGAACTGCCCGGAAAACTCCCCATGATGCATGCAGCGGGTGAGGCGCCCTGCGATGTCATCTATCACGAGGGTTCTCTCTACGTTGCGAGTTGGGCTGATCGACGGATCGAGCACTATCCCCTGAAGTGGAATCAAACTCATTTCGAAACCGAGCGGAAAGTGATTGTCCAGGGAGGCCCGGATTTTCGACCAGTGGCATTTGCGGTGGCTCCGGATGGGGCTCTTTTTTGCAGTGACTGGGTCAAGAGCGATTACCAACTTCATGGCGAAGGTGCCGTTTGGAGGATTGAAGGATGGCAGGCAAAATCCCGAAAAATGCCACCGCCAGAAAACCGCGCTGCCCTGATGAGGGCCGGAATCGAAGAAGGCATATTGGAAGACAGGTATTGGGAAGATCCTTGGCTCGCTCCAGCCGCTATTCAGGGTTTGTCGAAATTGCTTGGAAATGATCCTGAAGCATTTCTCCCTAGCTCTGACCTCTCTCATTTTGCTCCTCGGCAGAGGGCTCTCATATTGCTGGCGAGACAGAAAAATGATCCGGAGGACTTGGAAAGATTGGCATCGCTGTATTTAGGCGATCCCGACCCGACCGTACAACTGTTGGCTTTGAAATGGATCAGCGACGAAAAGCTCTCTGCCTCTCGCGGAGCAGTCGAAGGGATCGCGGCGAAACCGCCGACCCCTGAATTGTTTCAGGCTGCCATCACGACCTTGGCACGGCTGGATGATAAACCGGTAACAGAAAGGGATGTGCAAAAGCTAATTGGTGACCGGCTCAAGGGTAAAAATGTCAGCCCTGCGGTAAAACGCGCCGCTTTTCGAGTGCTTCCTGATCGGGCGAACTTCCTTGGGGTGAAAGATTTGAATGATATTTATGAGACCGCAGAGACTGAGCTGAAAATGGATATCATTCAAACGCTGCAGGGTCATCCCAATCAAGAGCTGGCATCCAAGCGGATTGATCGAATTGTCGATTCGAAAAAGGAAAATGTCAGGGTGCAAGATTTCGGAATAGGATTAAAGGCTCCGCCTGCGGTGCCCACAGACCTGAAGGGCCGCCCGGCTCCGGATGATATGGAAGGATGGTTTGATTGGATTGAGGCGATTGATAAATCAGGCCGGACCGAAGTGGAGATGAATGATCGTGGCCGGATCGTGTTTCATCAGCGCTGTGCGATGTGCCATCGCGTTGATGGGTTCGGCCAGGCAGGAGGACCCGATTTATCGAGTATTGATGAAAGGGGAGTGGAGCACATCCTTCGATCAGTCCTTCAGCCAGGCGCAGAAGTTGCACCTCAATACGAACCGTGGCAATTGACCCTCAATGATGGTTCGAGTCGGATCGGTTTTCTATTGGGACAGAAGGGGGGGAAGAGTATTTTTTCGGATATAGCAGGAAACGAATTTACCCTGGATTATAAGGACATACTCACCCGTGAACAGATTGCGGTATCACTGATGCCGGAGGGGTTGGCGAACTTAATGTCTGATGATGATTTTGTGTTTCTTTTGAGGTATTTGAGTGCTCCCCGGGAGTGAGAGCAAAGTGTGGTCGGGAAAAAAAGTTCCGGAAAAACTGCATAGACCGCCCGGTCTTTGCGTCTTTCTCGCAGAACTTCAACCCACTTATCTTATGAAAATCACACTTATCGCCATCGCAATCTCAGCCGCCGCCCTTTTCGGGTTCACTTCCACTGCAGAAGCAGGCGGAAACTTCGGATTCAGAATTTCAACAGGAGGACATGGAGGAGGGTATTACTCGAATAGCTCACATCGATACTCCAGCAACACCTGCCAGAGCCGTTATCTCATCAGCACTTGCGAGGTGAATCGCTGCCAGAACCGCCGGGTTCGATACGACAGCTGCGGGCGGTCTCAGGCCTATTATGTGACGGTGGTGACCTACCGCTCTCATTATTCTGATGGCACCCATAGCACCTACACCCGGACTTTTTCATAATTCCCATTCTTGCAATTCCCAGCAATAAAGGAAACAGGGCGGCCATTCGGTCGCCCTGTCTTTTTTTGGTCAAATTCCTTTTTGAAAAAAAGAATGGTGGAGGGGGCGATTTCTGCGTGACAAATGCGTTACATTTGCTCAAGTCAGAGGCTGCCCCCTCATGATTACTCTTCTCTTTATTCTCAAAATCCTCGGCTCACTTGGCGTATTTTTGTACGGCATGAAGGTGATGAGCGAAGGAATCCAGCGAACAGCTGGAGACCGGATGCGGAAGATCATGGCGACCATGACCCACAATCGGTTTGCGGGCGTGACGACTGGTCTAGTGACGACGGGCCTGATTCAGTCTTCTTCGGCGACGACTGTCATGGTGGTGAGCTTTGTGAATGCGGGTCTTTTAACGCTGGTCGAGTCCATCAGTATTATCATGGGTGCCAATCTTGGGACCACGTTGACCGCTTGGATTATTGCTACGATCGGAAAGTTCTCTCTTTCAAAAATAGCGTTGCCAATCATCGGCCTTGGCTTGCCTCTCTTTTTTGCCGGAAAGAACAAGTGGAAGAGCTTTGGCGAAGTGTTGATCGGATTTGGTTTGTTGTTCTACGGGCTTCACCTCCTGAAGGATTCAGTTCCTGATGTGAAGAGTATGTTGGCGAGCTCGGATGTGGCGGTTAAGGCTCAGGCTGAAAATATTCGCGATTTTATCGGGATGTTATCCGGAAAAGGATATCTTTCTGTGATGGGGTTCCTCCTCATCGGGGTGGTCCTGACCTTGATGGTTCAGTCTTCGTCAGCTGCCATGGCTATTACGGTGACCCTTGCGATTCAAGGGTGGATCGGCTTCCATGAATCGGCGGCGATTGTGTTGGGTGAAAATATAGGTACCACTGTCACTGCGTGGTTGGCTTCGATCGGTACTTCGGTAAGTGCAAAACGGGCGGCGAGAGCCCACTTTTTGTTCAATATGCTTGGGGTGGTCTGGATGCTGGCGGTGTTCTTTCCCTTTACGTCGGCAGTCGCATGGCTAGGGGAACATCTGCCGGATAGTTTTCGGACCGAGAATCACTCTTCTGAAGAGGGATTCAAGCTCGCGATTTTTCACTCGCTGTTCAATTTGATGAATATTGCGCTGCTGATTGGGTTCGTGCCGCAGATTGCCCGATTGGTCACAAAATGGGTCAAAGAACCGGATGAAATAGAACCCCGAACGCCAAGGCTGAAGTTCATTTCCTCAGGAATGGTTAATATTGGCGAGCTCAACATTCCGGAAGCTGAAAAGGCGACTTTGGAACTGGCCGCGATCACTAAAACGATGTTTAGCGGTTATCTTGCGGTGTTTAGTGATCCTGATACGGACCTCAGCACCGAAGTGAAACGGTTGAAGCAACTTGAAGATGATGCCGATGTGCTGACCCATGATATCACTGAATACCTGGTGAAAACTTCAGCGGCGGAGCTTAGTGAGGTTAATGCGAGAACGATCGGGCGAATGCTGCGGATCGTTTCGGAGATGGAGGAGATCTCGGATGCAATTTACCGCCTGATTCAGATCACGAATCTCAAATATTCCAAGAGTCGTGCGATCAGGACTGATGCGACCGAAAAAGTGTTGGAATTTGCCAAACATATTTCCGATCTGATCGATCTTTACACCGATGTGCTGGAGAATGGGGTCACAGAAGAGAAACTGCGAAAGGCTGAGTCGATTGAGAAAGCGACCGACCGATTGCGAAAGTCGCACAATAAGGAGGCGATGAAGCGAATGAGTCTCGACGCGACAACAGTGAAGACTGAGATGGTGGTTATCGACATGAACAACCAGTTTGAGTTGATCGCCAACTACGGTCTCAATGTTGTTCAGACGGCGTTTTATCTTCTACACGAAGATGAAATCCCGGAGAAATACGATACTTGATTCCGTGTGCTGTATGACCTTAACCGCTGTTGACTTGGCGGGTTGAGCTAAGCGAGAGTGCCGTCAGTTTCTAAAAAACGCGGCTGCCATGAAAAAAGTTACTCTTGTTTTAAGTCTTGCCCTGACCCTTTCCAATCTTGGGGCGATCGAGTTTGAATCGGACATCCTTCCGATCTTTTCCTCCAAATGCGCCAAATGTCACTTGGATGGAAAGTCCAAGGGGGGGCTTGCTCTCGATTTGGACGAAATTGGCGGTGATATTGGTGCCGGCAAAGCCATTTCTCCTGGCGATCCGGATAAAAGCGAGCTGATCGAGTTGGTCAGTTTGCCGGATGATGATGGGGATAGGATGCCTCCAGAGGGAGAGGGAAGACCTCTTTCCACCACCGAAATCGACAAAATTAAGGAGTGGATCCAGTCGGGTGCTGTGATTGGGAATGGAGAACCTGAGATGACTGAGGCGGAGGCGGAAAAGCCTCAGCGCCCGGAGCCTATCGAGGGCGCTTGGACAAATCGTGAGGGAAAGGTAATCAATGCTACCTTGATGCGAGTCGATGGTGATAAGGCCGTTTTGCAAATGAATGGCAAAGAATTTCCTTATCCGATCAGCAGTCTTTCGGATGAAGGTCAGGCTATCGTGAGAGAATTCGGGGCGGCGTCGGAAGCGGCATCAGGATTCTAGTAGTGAAGAAGTTTTACCTTTGAATTTATGCGTATCGCCTTGGTTTTTTTGTTCGTGTTATTGGCTGGTCCGACGTTGATAGCAGAGGCGGGAGACCGTCCAAACGTTCTCTTCATTTATACCGACGATCATTCTTATCGAACGGTATCCTGCTACCCTGAATCGTACGACTGGGCTGACACTCCGAATATTGATGCCTTGGCGGAGGAGGGGGTGAGGTTTCATCATGCTACGATTGGGACTTGGTGTATGCCATCCCGGGCGACGCTTCTCACTGGACATCATAGTTTTGGCATCGAATCGATGCGAATGGAGGGAGCGTATCCGGGCAGCGAATACGATGCTGAGCAATGTCGATTCTGGCCTTCGGTTTTTCGGGAGAAAGGCTATCAGACGGCTCACATCGGGAAGTGGCACACTGGGACCGATACCGGTTTTGGGCGCGATTGGGATTATCAAATTGTCTGGAATCGACCTCGTTATCCTGAAAATTCAGGGGCCTATTATTACGATCAACTGATCGAGAAGAATGGGGGGCCACCCAAAATGACAGGTGGCTATTCGACCGACAACTACACGGACTGGGCTCTTGATTACCTGCATGGCAGGGAAGGTCGAGAAGACGATCAGCCATGGTATCTGTGGCTTTGTTATGGAGGTGTTCACGGGCCGTTCACGCCTGCTGATCGGCACATGGAGGATTTTGAAGGAGCGGAGGTTGAGGATCCTGCTGATATCTATCCACCCCGGGAAGGGAAGCCAAGCTATTCCCGGTTCGTCGAGCAATGGGTCGAGGGCCCGAACGGCGAACCCGTTTTAGTGAAAGGGAAAACAAAAGGAGGGATCAATGCTGATGGCAAAAAGACGCTCAGCGAGTGGGTCCGACAAATTAACCAGGCGGTGCGTTCACTTGATGAAGGGGTGGGGCGTTTGGTGGAAGGGCTGAAAGAGACAGGACAATATGAGAATACCTTGATCGTATTTACATCTGATCAGGGCTTCGCCTGGGGGCAGCATGGATTTCAGGTAAAGAAGGCGCCCTATGATGCGAATATTAGGTCCCCCATGATTGTCTCGATGCCATCTCGATTCCCTTCCGGGAAAACTTGTCGTGAGCCGGTTGGAGGCGTCGACATTGTGCCGACAATTTTCTCGGTTGCAGGTCTTGAATTGCCCTGGGAGATGCATGGTCATGATTTGACGCCTTTGCTGAAAGATCCCGAGGCGGCCGAGTGGTCGTTCCCTGTCATGACGGTTCATACCGGCGACAGCTACGGTTCAAATGCTGATGTGGTGCCGGTAGGCGATGACGAGGCATCGAGGGCAAAATTGTTGATGAGAGGCGCTGTTCCCTGGTGGGTATCTCTCCTCGATGGAGAGCACAAATACATTCGCACTTTGGTTCCTGATGAACCGGAAGAATTGTATGACTTGGGAAATGATCCTGATGAATTGGTCAATCTAGCGCGTGACCCTGCCTATCGGGAACGAGTGGAGGAGTTGCGCGCCGCATTGGTTGCGGAGCTACACCGAACCGGGGCTGGGATGGCTGATGATCTGCCGGCGGTTGCTGCCTTACCAGAGTGATTTTAGTAAACCGCCCTTCCACCAGAGAGGTCGAAAGCAAACCCGGTGCAGAATGATGCTTCCGGGGAAACAATCCAGCAACTGAGCGCGGCAATTTCGTCGAGGGTGCCACACCGCTTCATCGGGATTTTGTCGGTCATGTATTTGACTTGGTCAGGATGCATCCCATCGACCATGGAAGTTTGAATGACGGCGGGGGCGATGGCGTTGATGGTGACCCCAGTTTCGGAAAACTCCTTGCCAGCAGACTTCACCAAGCCGATCACGCCGGCTTTGGTGGCTGAGTAAGGACTCATTCCTGCATTGCCCTCCTTGCCTGCAATCGATGCGAAGTTCAAGATTCGCCCGTAACCGTTGGCGGTCATTGCGAGGAGGGCGTTTTTTGTCATGAGGAATGTGCCTCGTAAGTTGATCGCGGAAGTTTTTTCAAAATCCTCGAGTTTCACTTCAGTGATCGGAGTGGAGGTGGGACCGACAATGCCGGCGCAATTGACCATGATATCGAGGGATCCGTTGTGGCGTTCAGCAACGGCTTCGATAGCGGCTTTGACACTTTCCTCTTCAGAGATGTCGACAATTTCGCAGGCAACGCGCCATCCGTTCTCAGCGAACTCTCCCACGGTTGCCTCAGCGTTCGCGACACTGATATCGAAAATGGTCACGCTGGCGCCTTCTTCGGCAAGCCGGGCTGCGATCGCCTTGCCGATGCCGGTTGCCCCACCGGTGACGATAGCTGTTTGATTCCTGAAGCGTTCGGAGTCCATCCGTTATTTTTATCGGTCCGTTGCGGAAATAGCACGAAAATCCTGAACACGATTGAGGGATAGTCAGGATGGATGTTTTTAGATAATCTCTCGATATGATGGATCGTAGAAATATTCTCAAGTCCGCAGTAGCGTGTCCAGTAGCGCTTGCGTCAGGTGCGGTAGCTGGGACACCTCGCCTCAAATATCTTCAGATTGGCGTGGGGCATGCACATGCCACAAAGATAGATACCTATCATGATAGTGATGACTGGGAAGTCGTTGGGATCGTTGAAGAGGATCCTGAACTTTTGGCGCGGGCCCGATCAGATCCTCGTTGGAATCAGTTCCCATTTTTGACACTGGAAGAAGGGCTCAATCTACCGGGATTGAGCGCGGTCGGAATTGAAACAGAAATTAGAGACTTATTGCGGTATGCCCAGCTTGCGGTTGATGCGGGTTACCACGTTCATCTCGACAAGCCGGCGGGGGCATCGCTAGAGGAATATAGTAAGTTGTTGGAGCAGGCGGACCAATCTGGGTTGGTCGTTCAGATGGGTTACATGTATCGCTATAATCCGGCGGTTCAGTTGCTTCATCGAATGATTGGCGAGGGCTGGCTGGGCGGCATTTTCGAAACCCATGCTGTGATGTCGAAAGTGATCGCTCCTCCATCGCGTCAGGTCATCGATGAGTTCTCGGGAGGGACGATGTTTGAACTTGGCTGTCACATCATCGACCTGACCGTGGGAGTATTGGGCCCACCCAACAGTGTGACGGCTTATCCTCGTCGGTTCGTTGAGTCCGAGGATGACTCGTTGGTCGATAACATGCTGGCGGTTCTGGAGTATCCGGGAGCGACTGCGACGATTCGTTCCACCGGCCTTGAGGTTGAAGGATTCAGTCGCCGCCATTTTGCAGTTTGCGGGACGGAAGGAACCTGCCAGATTCAGCCGCTTGATCGCCCTGAAATTCGTCTGAGCCTCTCTCGTGACCGTCAGTTCGAGGGCGAGGATCGGATCTTTAAGAAAGGGGTCTCGGTATTACCTTTTGACCCGCCTTATCGACGCTACGTGGGAGATGCGGCGGCTCTGGCGAGTGTGATTCGAGGGGGAATCGAAAACCCGTTTCCGCCCGCTTATGATTTGGCGGTTCAGAAAACTGTCCTCCAAGCCAGTGGAATGGAAATCTGAATCCCGAAGATTTCAGGGACTATTGTCCTTCGCCGAGAATACTTGTGAGGTAGTTTTTGTCGTCGTCTGAGAGGGTATTGAAATCCAATTCGTGCTCTTTTTTGTCCATCGTGACAAAGGTTCCCGTAGGTCCGTTGGCTTGCAATAGAGCTGCTTTGATAGTGGTCCCGTCGTTAAATTTCCATTCACGATAATCGGTCAGAAGCTGTCTAGTGACGGCGACTTCGCTGGGCATTAAACCGAAAATGGAACTGGCGGCGGCTTCGTCGCTTTCGATTGCGTTCTGCAGTGCTGCGATTTTGGCTGGATCATTTTCGAAGCCCGCCTGGATCCGTCCGGATTGAATCATGATGCGATAGGCCTCAGGGGATTTCCCATTAGTGCCTGTTACCATTTTTCCGGCAGCAGTGGCGATGACGCCCAATGGCATTTGATCTGGATCCTGCTTAAACCGTTCCTTGAATAATTTGCGATGATCGGCACTTTCGTTCCGACAGCGAACGATCGCAAATTCGCTTTCTTTGCCGGATAGTTCCTGATTGATCGCTGAGAGTATCGCTGCGGACTCTTCGGCAAAGTTTTCAACGAGAAGGAAAAGGACGAGTCGGTTGCCTTCTTTGGCATAGCTGACGCCTTTGCCAAGTTCGATGAATACTCGGGGATCGTCCGCAGCGACAGCCCGTGGGGCGAAGGTCAGCAACGTGATCCCAAGTAGGGGCAGTAAGCTGAAATAGCGCGAATGGGACATCGTGGTTGAGTAGTTAGTTGGAGAGGAAATTGTGAGGGTGCTGAGCGATCGAACCACCCGACAGTGATAGACTGATACGAGCGGTTCAGGCAAGATACAATTTTGACTGGGCAGGGTAGGATCCGGCGAAAATTACATGCCGAGCCCGAATTTCAGAAGAGCCTCTGATTCATTCCAGACGTTGGGAGATTTGCTTCCCAGAATGACCGCGATGACACTGCGTCGATTGTAGGTAGCGGATGAAACGAGGCATTTTCCAGCGGCATTGGTGTAACCTGTTTTGGCTCCGGTGCAATAAGGGAAATCACGAAGGACCAGATTGGTATTGTAAACGGTCTTGGTGGTTCCCGTGGAAAAGCGAAACACGACGGCTTTTGTTTTGATTGAATCGCGGACAAAAGGATTTCGGAGGGCGGCCGAGCAAAGTTTGCTGAGGTCACGTGCGGTCGAATATTGACCAGCGGGATTGGGCAAGCCGCTCGCATTGGTGAAATACGAATTATTCATTCCGAGTTGCCGTGCACGCTGATTCATGCTGCCGGCAAAGGCTGATACGCTTCCAGAATGATCTCGGGCCAGTGCTCTCGCAATGTCGTTGCTGCTTCGAACGAGGACCGTGCGCAGCAGTTCTTCACGGGTGTAGACTTGTCCTGTCTTAATGCCCATCACGGTAGGTTCTGCCCAGGTGTCGGCATCCTGAATCGTGATGGGTTGGCCCAGATTGCCGTTTTCGGCGATAAGAATTCCGAGTAACAATTTCTGGGTGCTGGCGACCGGGAGGTGGGTATCCGCATTTTTTTCGAACAACACTCTGCCGTAATTATCGATCAATATTGCTGCTTTGGCAGTAATGGCAGGAGCGGAGGCGTTTGAGCGCGACGCTCCGCCGAAGGACACCGGTGTTGGATTCGGGGCAACCACATTGCCATATTGAGTGGGCGCGTTAGAGGATCCTTGCGCAGCTCCAGTCGTGGAAGCCGATTGCGATGGACCGATCGCCATCTCTGAATCCGAGGTGGACTGACAAGCCGCTGCCCCGAGGGCAACGATCACGGTTAGGGCAATAGCAGAGCACGCGGATCGCGCAATATCACGAAATGTCATAAGGTTGATCGAGTAACCTAGCTGATCTCTAGCGATTTTCATCTAGAGCTTACGGACTGGACTGAAGCGATTTTTCGAAATCTGGCGAAGGCTCAGCTCCGAGGTCCACTGCTGAGTAATAATGTCGTTTGGCCAATTCAATCCGAGGCGGGTTCATCGAAAGGTATGTGACGGCGAGATTGTAGTGAGCATCAGCGAGTTCTGGATCCACCTGGATGGCTCGTTGAAGCTCGGTGAGGGCGGCTTCCTCCCAGCCGTAGTCTCTGATGACCGCAGCCAGAAAGACACGCGATTGGGCGTTGTTGGGGGCTTCGTGCACCGCCCTGGATAAACTGGAAATCGCAAGGGCCATCTTGCCTTGTTCGTATTGAATGAGTCCCAGTGTTTGCCAGTTCTGCGCGATCGATTGATTGAGGTCGAGCGAGCGTTTTAAATTACCTGAGGCCGCAACGAGATTACCCAGTTGAAATTCGGCCACGCCGAGGTTGGCGTAGGCAAGGGCATCGTCGGGAGCACGGTTGATCATCTCGAGATAAATCTCGCGAGCCTCTTTCCAATTTTGGTTCGCTACGGCAATGGCTCCTTTTTGAGCAATCTCCTTAAGTTCCGGGGCGATTTTGGTGATGCCTGGATGGAGGCCCAGTTCGAGGGTGCCTTTTTGCAGATCAGGTTCGGATCTTTGCGGCACTTGTTCAGTTCCATTGCTGTCTTTGGCTTTTCGCCTTTTGGGGCCCACCGAAGTGACGATATCGATCGCCCTAGCGACAGGCTCTTCGTTGGATTTTTCAGACTTGGCCAAAGCTGCTTTCTCCTCGGTAACTTCTGATTTCGAGGTGACGGAACCATCTGAACTGGGCCTAGGCGGGAGCCCGACTTCGGCTCCCTTATCAGAAGTATCAGGCGGGCCTTCGCTCTTTTCATTTCCCGATCGCAGAGAAAAAAATGCGGTGAGAGCGAACGCTACCACTGCGGAAATGAGAAGGATGAGTCGATAATTCATTGGAGGGAAGATGCCACGATTCTTAAATTAAAATGGCTTTTCTACTTGCGCACGGTGAAATTTAACTAATGTTCTTAGGAACACTGTTCAAAATGAAACTAACTGCCCGCCAACAGGAAATACTGGACTACCTTCAATCGCAACATCGGCGATCGGGCATTATGCCTTCGACGAGGGAGATTCAGAATCATTTTAATTTCGCCAGCCAGACGGCTGCGGTGAGCCATTTGCGTGCTCTTGAAAAAAAGGGAGCCATCTACCGGAAGGAAGAGAATGAGCGAAAAGCCCGCTGTTTCATGTTTGCGGATGCTGCTGATAGGGAGCCCATTATTGATGTTCCTATCTATGGCGCTATTCCAGCAGGATATTCAGACGATACGACGCATGAGTCGCATGAGTCGGATGGGACACTTTCGGTAGATGTGCGTTCAATGGGGCTCGATGAGCGGTCAAAGGCCTATGCGCTAAAGGTTCGTGGCGAATCGATGATCGATGCTCATATCATGGACGGCGATCATGTGGTGCTGGAATATAGGGAGCCTCGCGATCAGGATGTGGTTGCTGCGTTGATTGATGGCGAAACCACCTTGAAGCGCTATGTGAGCAACGGTCGCAAACCGTATTTGAAAGCGGAGAATCCCGATTTTCCGGATTTGATTCCTGCTCAAGAGTTGCTGATCCAAGGCGTGATGGTTGGCCTGGTTCGAGGAGCGAGTCGATATTGGTAAACTCAGAGCTCAAACCCTGAGTTCTGAGTGATGGCTGTTTCGCTATCGATTGGCTCAATCCTAGGTTTTGGGGTTGTCGGTTCTAGGCTTTGGATTTGTCGATTTGATGTCCAGGAAGTCTGGTAGTCGGCATTTTCCTGTGCTGAATCTAGCGGTATACTTTTTCGCGGCCATTATTTGGTGGCCAAGGGGATATCATTGTTGATGATATCCCGGTCATGATAAGGATTCTACATTTTTGCCTTTTGCTGGGTTTTACGCTTGGCATTTCACCTGAGGTTTCAGCCGAAACGCACATTAAAACTGTCGCCGGAAACGGCACGGCAGGGTATTCCGGCGATGGCAAAAACGGGGATGCTGCCACACTCGACAATCCGTTTGGAGTGATTGTTGGATTGGATGGTGACATCATTTTTTGTGATACGATGAACCATGTGATTCGGCGTGTTTCCCGCAAATCCGGCGTGATAGAAACGATCGTCGGCACCGGGGATGTCGGATACGAAGGCGACGGAGGGGATCCCTTGAAGGCCAAATTGAACGAACCCTATGAGGTTCGGTTTCATCCTGACGGAGATCTCTATTGGGTTGAGCGAATGAGCCATACGGTGCGGAAACTTGATTCGCGAACCAACGTGGTTGCGACGGTGGCCGGAATTGGGGGGCCCGGGTTTTCGGGCGACAGTGGTCCTGCAAATCTTGCAATGTTAGATATGCCCCATTCGATACAGTTTGATGCCTCGGGAGATTTTCTTCTGATCTGTGATATCAAAAATCACCGGATCCGACGGGTCGAGTTGGCGAGTGGTGTTATTTCGACCTGGTGCGGAAACGGTAAAAAAGCAAAAACGAAAGACGGGGCAAAAGTTAGTTCCACGACTCCTCTGAACGGGCCTAGAGCGCTTGATCGAGATTCCCACGGTGACTTCTGGTTGGCCTTGCGGGAGGGCAATCAGGTGTATCGAATCGATGTGGAGGAGGAAAAACTTTACCATGTCGCGGGAACAGGCAAAAAAGGTTTCCATGCCGAAGGCCAGCCGGCGGCAGAGGCATTACTTTCCGGGCCCAAAGGTGTCGCTGTGTCTCCGGATGGGAAATCGATTTATCTGGCGGATACCGAATCTCATTCGATTCGGGTGATTGACCTTTCGGAAGAGGTGCCTTTTGTGAAGCTGGTCGGTGGAACGGGTTCGAAAGGGGACGGACCCGACGGACCAGATCCGCTGTTGTGCCAAATGAATCGACCTCACGGGCTTGGAGTCGATCCGATAAATGGAGACCTTTATGTGGGGGATTCCGAAGCGCACAAAATTCGGGTGATATCGAATTCCGAAAATGTGAGTCGCAAGAAACTCTCCTCCTATGAAGTGGTGGAGTTCGAACTTGGTGGTAGATCTTGTCGCATCGCGAAGCCAATCAAAGCGGCACCTGGAAAGCCATGGATCTGGCGTTGTCGATTCTGGGGGGCGTTCCCCTCCGTGGATGAAGTGCTGCTGGCCGAGGGATGGCATGTTGGCTATGTCGATGTTGCGAACGAGTTTGGCGGCCCTGAAGCCATTGCTGCATTCGAAAAATTCTATGATGCAGCAGTAAGCCGATATGGCTTGAGCAAAAAGCCGATCATGGAGGGTTTCAGTCGTGGTGGCCTGCCTGCCACTAATTGGAGCATCCTTCATCCTGAGCGCGTGTCGGGAATCTATTTAGACTCGGCTGTTCTCGATATTCATTCTTGGCCAAAGGGGAAAGCCGACGCGGCCTGGGCAAAGTGCCTAAAGGCTCACCAATTGACGGAATCGAATGCCGATGCCTGGGAAGGGCCGCTCAGTTCTTTGAGCCGGCTTATCGAGGCAAGAATTCCTGTGATGCTGGTCGCGGGTGGGGCTGATGAAGTGGTTCCTTTCCAGGAAAACACGGGGATAATGGAGCGAGAGTTTGCCGAATCAGGTGGAGACATCACTGTGATCGTCAAGGCCGCCTCGGGGCACCACCCTCATTCTTTGCATGATCCAACACCCGTCGTGAAATGGGCAAAGCGTGTCGGACACTAGAAAGCGTGATTACTTTGGTGACATGGGTTGTTCAAACAATTCCAGGATCGATCGCAGGGGAACACAGGATTTGAATACCATCTGAAGATCTTTCTGCGTATTTTTGTCTTGGTCGTAGTAGATCGAGCTGGTTGATGCGACGAGGCCCAGCAATCTGCCATGAGCATCGAATACTCCGGCCCCGCTTGAACCGCGGGCAAAATCAGCGGTAACCTGTAGTAGCGGCACTTTATGTTTGGTCGACAGGGCAAATCGAGAGATTCGTCCGCTCGTGTGCGTGTAAAAGTGGGAGTCCGGATGAGAAATGACAAAAACCTCGTCGCCTTTATTTCCGCCCTCCGCGAAAGGAGCGGGGGTGAGGCCGGAAGCACCTTCTAGTTTTACCAGTGCGACGTCGTTGAGTTTCGATGCCGCTAACACTTTCTCGATGGAATAGACCTTTTGATCCGATGTCATCACGGCGAATACTGACGCCTTTTCGGCTTCGAGAACGTGATAGTTTGTGAGGAGGAGACCATCTTCAGAAATAATGACGCCTCCGGCGGTACTGGTGTGCCAGTCGTCGCATTTGCCGCACAGATACAGATTTCCGATAACGACCGTCGATTCTTCTGCACTCCGAAGAATTTCAGATTCAGATAGGTTGGATAACTTATTCCGTTTCGGAAATTTGCCTTGAAAGAGTGGTTCGCTCCTTAATTCTTTGAGGAGGTCTACTGCGCCAGGGGTAGTGCCAGTGTCTTGAAGACTCTTCAGTCCAGATTCGATTGCCTTCTTGATCGCGGCATCGTCGATGAATTCCTGTGCCGCGACGGGAAGATTGCATGAAGCTGAGATCAGCCCCGAAACGAAGTAGATGAAGGCAGACCTACTTAAAATTGACTTTAGCATTGGGAAGGGCCTGACGCAGTTTTTTGACGCCAGCTTCTGTTGCACCAGTTTTCCAGAGATAGACCGACTCAAGATTGGAGAGGCCTCCCAGCTCCTTGAGCCCGGCGTCGGTGACCTTGGAATCATAGAGATTCAGATACCGCAACTCGCTCAATCCTTTGAGTTGTTTCAAGCCGGTATCCCCTACAGCAGATTGACTGAGGTTCAGTCTTACGAGATTTGGCGTTTCTGTCAGGACTGAAAGGCCAGAATCGGTGATCGCAGTTTTTGAGAGATCGAGATGAACAATGAAAGGTGCGACGGCACCAATTGAACCGATGGCCTCATCGTTGGCATCTTCTGAAGTGAGTCGGAAATCAATTGAGAGAAGAGGACTGGTTCTTGCGAGCCTGGCAACGCGTCCGCCAGCGGCGGTAACAGGCTCCCAGATAGCGTCATCCTGCAGCTCAACGCCTTCGGCCAGGCTTTTGTATACTTCCTGAATTTCCGAGATGGGAATTGTTTCACCCGTGTTAGTCACCTCTTTTGGCTTGCCTTCCAAGCTGCCAATCCATCCTCCAAAATCGGCGCCGTCTTCGATCCACTTTTTGAAGACGGCGAGTTCCTTCTCCGTCAGAGGGTCTGCTTTTCCGGAAGGAGGCATAAAGTCATCGTCGTCTTCCGGCAGTGTCACTCGATAGTAAAGTTCGCTATCGTCAGGTTTTCCCGCGACGACGACTTCGCCGTTTTCGCTGCCGGCATGGATGGCCCATGCCGCATCCATTCGGAGGTCAGCTTTCGGCTTTTTGAGTTTCCCTTCTTCTTCGTAGGGGGCTTTGTGGCATTTGATGCACTTCTTTTCAAAAATGGGAAAGATATCCTTTTCAAATTCAACGGCGCCAATTGACGCAGGTGCCAAAGGGGCTGCGATCAAAATGGCGGCAAGGCAAAGGGGATAGGTTCTCATGTGAAGAGCGTCGTCAGTTCTCTGGAGATTCGCAATCTTAAACGTGCCTATGGAGGCCTACGAATTTGCGTTAGGCGCGACTACTCTTTTTGTGACGTTTGCTCGCGATAGGCCTGCTGCCATTGGCTGATTTCAGCTCGTAAGAGCGTATCGATTTCCCTCCCATCGATCGCAGTGATCGGCTGGATTTCACGGATCGAAGAAGTGAGGAACGCCGCTTCGACGCTGATGAGGTCAGATAGTTCGATGGTGGATTGTTTGATCACAGGAAAGCCGGCCCCTGAGAAATCAAGAATGGTTTCTCGGGTGACTCCGGGGAGGCATCCTGACTCGAGGGGCGGCGTGATCCATTGTCCATCAATCTGGACAAAGACGTTTGACCAGATCCCTTCGCAGAGTTGCCCTTGGCTATTGCCGAACAATGCGTCATCAGTTCCGGCTTTTCTCGCAAAGCGGGCGGCGACCACATTTTCACCATAGTTGATCGTTTTGATCCCGGTCAGCGCTCCTTTTTCGTTGCGGGCAAAGGGCAATGTAATAACGGTCGCCGTCTCGGAATGGCTCAAGTCGGTCGATGTGGTGAAAGTCGTATTGGTGATACCCGAGCCGGCGGTAAGGGTGACACGTAACCTCGCTTTTGGGGCGTTTTCGAGTCTGTTTGCCGAAATGATCTTTTGCGATTGTGATTTGAATTCCTCAAAGGCAGGAGGAATCAAATCGAGTCTTTCGGCCCCTTTGTTTAGTCTCAGGTAGTGGGGGTGCAAGGCAAAGGGCTCGCCGTGGTAGACGGCGAGAGTCTCGAAAATGCCCTGTCCACGAAGGATGGCCCCGTCATTGATTGCGATGACAGGGCGGTTCGAATTGAGCAATTCTCCGTTGTGTAGGAGTTGGGAGACTGGTGTTTCCGTTTCTTCCATGGCTTTACAAACCATTCCGGATGGCGTTGCCTTTGCAACTGTAGATATTCTTTCTCACTACAAAATGATCGGCGCCATTCTCACTACCTTTTTCTTTGCTTTGTCAGCGGTGACAGGGCAGCGGGTCGCGGTTCAGATGGGCAGCGTCTGGGGAAACATGGTGAGGCTGCTGATTGCGGCGCTTGTCTTGGGTGTCTGTGTGTTTCTGTGGTGGCCGGGCTCAGTCGGTGGAGCGTCGTTTCAGTGGTTTTTTCTGAGTGGTGTCATTGGATTCGGAATCGGAGACGTGGCCCTCTTTCTGGCGTACGAGCGTTTAGGCTCGAGATTGACTATTTTGCTGAATCTCTGCCTGGCTCCTCTGTTTGCGATGGCTCTGGAGTGGGCTTGGTTGGGAAACGGGGTTTCACTGAAAGTTGCGGTCTGCGCGGGATTGATAGTGGCAGGTGTGACTTTAGCGCTGCGACCGGGGGCCAAATCCCGGCAGATGCTAATGAGAAAAGGGAAATTCGGGGTTGGGGTTGTTGCTGCGGTGATTGCTGGCTGTGGTCAGGGCACCGGAGCGGTCATTAGCAGGAAAGCAGGCGAAGTTGCGATAGCCGAGGGCATGGAGATCAATGGGATAAGTGCCGCCTTTCAACGAGTTTTCGCGGGTTTGGTTTTTGCTGCCGTCGCGGTTTTGGTCATACGACTGTGGGGGAAAAGGACGACGTGGCAGGAATGGGGGAATCCTCTTGATCGATCAATCGCTCCCTGGTTATTGGGGGCTGCTCTTTTTGGCCCCGTGATTGGTGTAAGTTGTTTTCAGTGGGCCTTAAGTTCCCTCGAAAGCGGTATCGTTTTGGCCGTGGTTGCGGCAACTCCTGTCGTGATGATTCCTTTGGCGGCCTTGAATGAGGGGGATCATCCGTCGCGTTTTGCCATATTCGGGGCAATTTTTGCGGTGATTGGTGTGGTGCTGCTCAATATTTGGGCCTGACACTGTGCTAGCTGGATGCAGAAACCCTTGCCTACGATTCGGATTCCTTTCAGAGTTGGCTGGATCTGTTTCCAAGGGAAACTCAGAAATTATTAAAGCATGAAAATTGGATTACTGGGAGCGGGATGGTTTGGTCGGGAAGCGCACATTCGCAATCTGCAGATGTTGAATGGAGTTGAGGTGGCGGCCGTTAGTAGTCGAAGCGATGAAAGCTTAGCCGCGTCAGCGGAACTAGTTGGTTCAGACTTGAAGACGTTTCATGATTGGCGCGAAGTGGTGGCGCTGGATGAACTGGATGCTGTCATTATTGCCCTGACGAATAATCAGCATCATGAAGCCGCCATGGCAGCGTTGAAGGCGGGGAAGCATGTCCTCTGTGAGAAGCCGCTCGGTCTCACTTTGGCGGAATGTGATGAAATCATCGAAGCAGCTGGTGAAGCAAACTTGGTCCTTCAAGTTGGTCATGAAATGAGATTTCAGCGACTTTACGAGTGCATGAAGGAGACCATCGACGGAGGAGGGATTGGTGAACTGCAACTGATGTGGTGTCGGGAATTTCGCGGGCCGATGCGTCCCGGGTGGCGTTCCAGTGAGGCACTGACCGGTGGGACGATTCTTGAGAAAAATGTGCACCACATTGATTTGTTCAATTGGATGATGGATCGCGAGCCAGTGCGGGTATCGGCTCATGGAGGGACCAATGTTTTAACTGACCGGGAGATCCTGGATAACGCCCAGGTCCTAATCGAATATGAGGGCGGGCGGCGGGCCTCGCTTGAATTATGCCTGTTCGCTCCAAATGGCGGCGACTGCGAAATCGGTGCCTGCGGAGACGGCGGCCGAATCGATACAAAGAATCAAGCCTTGGAGTTCGTTCATCATCGATTCGATGATTCCGAACCCGTTCGAAAACAGATTTCAGACGAAGGGGATGCCGCCAATTTTGTGGATAGCTCAGGTCGTGTCGATCGGGGAATCAAACCGGAGTTGGAGCATTGGGTGAAATGCATTGAGGATGGATCCAAGCCTCTCAATGATGGCATGTCTGCGAAACGGGCAGTAGCGGTGTGCTTAGCTGCCCAGGAATCGATTCGTCGGCGGGAATCAGTGGATCTGGCGGAGTTTGGTTTGGGCTGATTCTAACCGAAATTCATGTCACGCCGTGCCGTCGAGATGGTGATAGTGAATCCTCCCACCACATCGAGTAGGGCCAGCAGCATCAGGATCACGCAGGTCGAGTTTGCTGCGGGAGCGAAGACAATGAACTCGATCAGGAATGCCAGGAATACGAATAGTGAAAACACGTGTTCAATAATGGCTCCGACGCTGGTTCTGGTTGCCTTGAAGAGCTCGAGGTAAAGCAGGAGAACGCCAAAGATTACAAGTATGTCGCCAAGATCAGCCTCCCAGGTGACGTCAGAGGGGAGGGGAAGCGAAAATACTGGTGGAGCGCCGCTGCGAAGGGCCAAGGGGTCCTGCAGCATGATCACGTTAAAAATGACGAGGATGATTCCAAGCAGGGGGATTTGAAGTAAGAATTTCATCGCTTGATCAGAGGGCTTGTTTTGAGATGCGAATAATCTAAAAGAGAGCCGCCAATATCGTTAGTGGTTAAGCTTGAGCAAAGTGAGGCTCAGTTTAACTGATCAGGCACCGTCTGTTGGGGTTGCTCATGTGTCAATGATGGCTTGAATCGCGCAGCTAGATCTATTGTGTTTGAGTGCTCCTTGGCTTTGATGGCCGATCTTTTTATGAAATAGCGAATGGAAATCTTGATCACTTGGGATTGGTGACGTTGTATAAGGGTGACTGACTTTTTCGAAACTGTGAAATTTTTATGAGCCAAATGCATCAGATGCAACTGTCGTATATTTCGACAGAGGACAGGCTTCTATTTCGCGTTAACACTAGTGCGAGGCAGGAGTTTCGATTTTGGATGACGCGGCGCTACACTGGATTGCTCTGGAGTGCCCTGGCCAAGGTGATTGAGGAATCGGGAGAGACTCCTCAAGATGCGGCACCTCAACCGGTTCCAGATCCCTTGTCAAAGTCGGCAGAGAAGGAGTTGAAACATCAAGAGCTGGTTTCCCAGTCGGATTTTCAAACCGGCTACGAGGAATCTACCTACCTTCCATTGGGAGATGCCCCCGTTTTACTCTTCAGTATTGGAATCAAACCCAGTCCGGAGGGGCAGGCGATGCTTTGCATGCATCCTGAAAACGGACAGGGTATCGAGATGGTTTTGAATGAACAGATTGTTCACTCTCTCTGCAAGTTGATCACGGACACGACGAGTAAGGCCGGCTGGAATTTGAACTTATCGTTTGGAGGATCTTCCTTCGGGAAAACGGAGAGCACGACAGGCCTCAACTGATTCTGGAAAGTCAGCGGGTCACTTCGGATTCAGCGTCGGAAACGATCAGGGGAGTTTCTTCTGGAAGGCCGCTCACGAGCCAGTTTTTTACTGTGATTCCTTTGGATTTTCTGATGAGTACACCGCTATTTGATTCAGAGAGAATGTTTCCATTTAGATTGATGCGTGAGCAGTTGTCTATGATGACAGTTCCTTCAGTGGCTTCGAGGCCTCGAAGGGTGCAGTTGGTAAGGATGGAGTCCTGGCAGTTTTTGAAAATAAGTCGTCCGGGGCGTTTAAACTGCCGCGGGTTGAAAGTGTTTCCTGTGATGATAATTCGCTGGCTATTCTCCAGATGAAGGAAATCCGGGTTCGGCGCGAAGAAGGTATTTCCTGTAAGAGAAATATCGGTGGCGTGATGGATGTCGACAAGAACAGAGGTATCACTGATCACGTTGCCGTTGATCGCGACCGAATCGATTGGCCAGATTTTTTTGCCCAATATTCTGATGTTGGCTCCTCCCGGGGCGAGGGACTCAAATGCCTTTCCTGCATAATTGGAACTGTGCTGGATCGTGCACCCGGTGATGGATACTTCGGCAATCGAGTGGGATTTGTCTCCAATCGAGTTCGAAAGATCGAGAAATACGTTCGCAGTGATGGTCGGGCTGTCATCAGCCGGCATGTTGGCTTCGATATCGCACCCTGTGATATGAAGATTCCTTACGTTTCCATCACGCACGACAATGCCTCCTCCTCGATTGTAGCTAATGTGTGAATTGCTGACGTTGATCTGATGAAGGTTAACCTCATCGAGGAAGAGACCGACCCCCGAATTTTCATAGAGGTGGACGCTAGAAATTGCGACGTTTCGGTTGCGGTGGGAAAGGCGAATGCCATGTCGGCACCAGCGGACTGAGACCCGGGTTATAGTGGGAGCCATGCATTGTATGAGTTCAATCCCGTCGGCCTCGGGATGATTCCCCACAATTTCGATGCCATCAATCAGTGGCATGCTCTCATTCCAGGTAGAGGGGTCGAATGACTTATGACTGGCACTACCTTGATGCGAACCGATCAGGCGAATCGCCGGTCCCGGGCCATCCATGATCAAGGTTACAGGGCCTTTCGTGGCGCTGATGGCGGTGGTTCGCGATTGATTGAGTCTAATCTCAATCGTCTCCGTGATCCGGTAGATGCCTGCCTTCGGCATCAATGAACCGTCTGAATCGCGAACGAGTTTTCGAAGTTCCTCTGTCCGGTCCGGCAAGTTAGCCAGATTGGGGATTTGGTCAGAGGCTGAAGGGGGCTGTGCCGGAACTGAGACAGTTCCGAAAAGAATAGACGAGAGAAAGAGCAAAGCCAGGCGCATGCCTAACTTATAGGGGATGTCATGGCGTAGTCCTAGTACGTGGTGATGGTTGGAGAAACGGCATGTTTTGACGAAACCGGAATATCCGACTAGTCAGCAGTGAGGGCAGCGCGTTCGTCGCCTGCGCCGGATTTCTCGATAAAGTAGTCCCAATTGCCGTGGAATCGCTTCGCATTTCCGTTAGCCACGTGAATAACATCGGTGGCCAGTTCTTTGATGAAGTGAACGTCGTGGGAGATGAAAACGAGTGTTCCCTTATAATTTTCCAAAGCGATGATCAGTGACGCAACCGTAAGGATGTCCAGGTGAGTGGTCGGCTCATCCATCAGGAGGATGTTAGGAGGGTCCACCAGGAATTTCACCAGGTTGAGTCGGCTCTTTTCACCTCCGCTGAGCACCTTGGTTAACTTGTATACCTCTTCTTTGCGGAACATGAACGATCCGAGGATCCCCCTCGCTTCGTCCTCGCGAAGAGTGGGGGCCGCTTCCAAAACTTCAGACAGGACAGAGTTGTTTGGGTTCAAAGTCGCTGATCGGTGTTGCGAGAAATATCCAATTTTAGCGTTGTGCCCTGGTTTGTAGTCGCCTTTTTGCGGGATGAGTTCACCCGCCAGAAGTTTGAGTAAAGTCGACTTACCGGATCCATTGGGGCCCACCAGAACAGTGCGTTCGCCTCGCTCGATTTCAAAATCGAGATCTTGATAGACCTTGTGTTCTCCGTAGGCGAAATCGATATCGATTAGCGACATTGCCTTTTGGCCTCCTCTTGGAGGATCGGGGATCTGAAACCTGAATGGCTTTTTCGGCGCCATTGGTTTGTCGACCTTCTCCATTCGTTCAATCTCCTTCAGTTTTGACTGAGCCTGAGATGCTTTGGATGTAATGGAGCGGAATTTGTTAGCAAATTCCTGCAGATCCTTGATCTGTTTTTGCTGATTTTTGTAGGCGCTATTTTTCTGCTCGTATTTCTCGTGACGCTGTTTCACAAAGGAGGAGTAGTTGCCGGTGTATGAATCCAGTCTTCTTTCGTTGATGTCGTAGATCGAATTGACCAGTTCATCCATGAATTCACGGTCGTGCGAAATCATCAGGATTGCACCGGAGTAGTTCTTCAAATAATTCTGAAACCACAACAAAGACATTAGGTCGAGGTGGTTTGTCGGCTCATCGAGCATGAGGAGATCCGGTTCGATCACGAGAAGCCGGGCGAGGTGGGCCCTCATGATCCAGCCGCCGCTCATTTCTTTCGCTTTTCGTTCGAAATGCTCTTCGGCATAGCCGAGTCCTCGCAGCATTTCTTTGGCCTTGGCCTCGACTTTCGGGTCGTTGAGGGCATCAAATTTACCCTGAGCCTCATAGTATTGGGGCACGTCAACGGTGCCGGCGTCCTCTAATTCCTTTAGGGTAACCTCAAGGGCTTGGATCATCCCCGCCCGTCCCGTGGCGATTTCAATGACCGTATAGTCGCCCACATCCTCGCTCTCCTGGGCCAGAAACCCTACCAAGGTCCATTCATCCCGTTCGACGGTGCCTTTGTCGGCCTCTTCTTCACCAAGAATGATACGGAATATTGTCGACTTGCCAGCTCCGTTGGGACCAACGAGGGCAATGCGCTCTCCATAATTGATCTGCAGGTCAGCGTCCTCGAAAAGAGGCTGGCCGCCGTAGGACTTTTTGAGTTTACGGATTGTGAGCATACGCACCTGATACGTGTTTTTCTTGAAACCGCAAATCGAAAGGCACGGAGTCATTCACTCCCATTCTGTCCTTCAAGAGCGGGGAGAGGCATAAATTGATGAGATCCATGTCAATTCTGTTGCTTCTGACTCGGCCATTCCTATACGATGAACTGATGTCGAAGGCGATAGTTGATCCTGAGGAACTGAGGCGATTTGCCGAGGAATTGAAAAAATTTAATGGTGATTTACAGAATTCATTGTCCTCACTCCAGGCAAGATTTTCGTCCCTGAGTGATACCTGGCAAGACAATGAACATGCCAAGTTTGCTCAGGATTTTCAGGATACAATGAAGGTCTTAAGGCGTTTCATGGAAAGCTCTAATCATCAGGGGCCTTTTCTAATGAGGAAGGCTCAGCGTATCGAAGATTATTTGAACCAGCGCTGAGAACTGTCGTGTCGGATCGAGCTCATGTCACTAGTATCGAGTCTCTGGAGCAATTTCGCTCCAGCCTGATTCTTTTCCTGGAACGAGCATGTCTCGTTCTCGATGAAGTGAGTGATGAAGTGAAGCGAACCCGGATCTGGCTCCAGTCTGAACAGCGAATTCGATTAGAGCATGAAAAAAAGCGTCTCAATCGTGATCTGGAAATGCTCGAGCAGGAAATGTTTACCGCTCGATTGTCAAAACTGCAGAATGCCAAAACCGGTCTCGAAATGCAGATAAACAAAAAGAGAAGAGCTCTCCTGGAATTGGAGGGCACGATGCGGGCGGTGGCGGGATGGTTAAGGAACTTTGATTCCGGAGTAGAGACAGAAGCCCGGAAAGTGGAAAAATTGAGACATATGATTGATACGGACATGAAAAGGTCCATCGTCTTTCTTACTGCCTCAATTACTAATCTGGATGCCTATTCATCGGGCGGAAATGATGCTGAATCATGAGATTGAATCATCATAAGGGAAGACTTTCAGGGCTCTCGAAAGAGTTATTGAGAACTTGGCAGGACACTCAGGAGGTATGGCAGGACCGCAAGTGCCGCGAGTTCGATCAAACATACATGCAGCCCCTTTTTGATTCGGTCGATCATGCTGTTGCCGCGATAGATGATCTCGACAGAATACTTCAGAAATTGCGAAACGATTGTGAAAACGAGTAAACTATCAGCTTTTGAGTCCCTCGATCTACTGAGCGATCTTGCGACTGGAATGGAGTCATTCGCTAAACGCGAGTCGGCACTTGTCCGGGCAGCTAAAATTACGGAGTCCCAGCAGCGCCAATCTTTAGAGGGAAAGGAAAGAGAAATTGGAGCTGCTTATGCGGCGGCGGTGGCACGCATAGAAGAGGAGCACGAAGGATCATGTGCGAAGGTTTTCGGAGTTTACGAAGATAGGGGCGTTCGAATCGATGCGGCACAAATCCAAGTTCGTAATCAAGTCATTGAACGGAGGCAGCAGTCAGAGGGACAGAGAAAAGGTCAACTGCAGCGTGTTTTTATGGACGCTGGAAAGAGGCGTAAATCAAGAACGGTGGAAGCTGATCAAATCCTTCAAGAGCGCTCGTCCAGGTCGCTCGAAATCGATAACAGATTAATCAAGCTGGAGAAGGCTGCGATTCGCCATCTCCGAGGATTTAGGTCTCAACAACGATCTTTGATTTCGTTGCTAAGAGATAGTCGGATAGGTTCGCCTGATGCTACGGCACCAGATGAAATTGAGAAGCGGGGCATAGAGTTGCAATCTGTTTTGCGCGATTTTCAGAAGCAATTTTTGGTGCAATTGTTTAATGGTATTCCAGCGTCGGCTTTGATTTTGATAGTGATTTTGATCGGTGGGGGGCTCCCGTTTTTGATTGCCCAGCTGGGCGGTCCGGATTTGTCTTTGGAGGTGGCTTTCGTTCTCGCGGGAGTCATGTCTCTATTGATATGGGCCGCTTTCGGTATGACCCGCAGAAGAGCGGCCGCTTTTTTGGATGATTTTGAGAATCCGATTATGAGCGTTAAAGCCGCGCGAGTTCTATTGAGTAAGCAGATCGAAAAAGACCATCAAGAGGCTCTATTGCTGATTAAATCTGAGTTTGAGAAGGCGGAAGCGTCTTTTGAGGGAGGTATCCGGCGCGATCAGAAAGGCGGGTCAGCGGAGGACGGGAAATATGCTGGCCCGGAAGAAGTCGAAGTGAGAGCGCAGAGATTGAAAGACCAAATCGATGGGGCCAGGCAACGGCGTATCGAATCATTGGAACGCCTCAAAAAACAGAATCTGGAAAAGCATGCGGAAAGGCGTGATGCCGAAATAGCACAGATATCTGTTGGTGAGGATGGTGGTCCGGCCGGCCAATCTGAGAAACAGATTTCGGTGGTTATTGATCAATGGAATTCTGAAGTGATTCCCGTGCATCAAGCTTTGACGAATGAGTCAGGCCGTATTGATGGCGAGTTGGGTTGGCTGAAAAACGGTCCAAAGGAGTGGGAGGTGCCTTCTTCTTTTTCGGAGCAATTGGCTATCGGAACTCTTAGTTTTTCGGCGGATGAGGCTTCTTTGGAGGTGCCTAAGGCTTCGGGCCTTCAGTTGGATGGAGCGGTTCATTACGAACTTCCACTGAGGATGCGGGTTCCAGGTGCGGCATCGATTTTGTTGGAATCGGAACAAACTGGGCGGGAAGCATCGATCGATTTCCTTAATTACCTTGTTCTGGGATGGTTGGCTAATGCACCGGCAGGGCGCTTGTCGTTTTCATTATTTGATCCAGTCGGACTGGGAGAGAGTTTTGCGGGTCTCATGCACTTGTCAGATTACGAGGAAATTCTCATCAATACACGAATTCGAACTGGCGAAGCTCAGATCGAACAAAGAATCGGGGAACTCTGCGAGCACATGGAAAAGGTGATTCAGATGTATCTTCGTCAGGATTTTGAGACGATCACCCAATACAATGAAAAAGCCGGGACGATTGCGGAACGTTATCATTTTCTGGTGGTTGCTGATTTCCCGAAAGGTTTCACAGACATAGCTGCAAAGCGGCTCTTGAGCATTGCTTCTTCAGGTGCTCGCTGCGGAGTGTTTTTGCTGATTCATTGTGATCAGCGAGTGTCCTTACCTCAGGGATTTCAGATGGATGACCTTCGAAAAGCTTGTTTGTGTATAGAGAGCAATGGGGACGGATTTTTTCTGAAGGACAATCCAGTGGCCGGAGCATCAATTTCCTTGCAGAGCGCCCCTCCCGTCGAGGAATTTTCTGAATGGGTTCATCGCTTAGGTGAAGTAAATCGGGATTCGAATCGTATCGAAGTGCCTTTCTCGTTCATTGCGCCAAAGCATGACGAAATCTGGTCGGTAGATACGGCGAAGGAATTAAGGGTTCCTGTTGGCAGAAGCGGTGCCACTAGGTTGCAGGAACTGGCCCTTGGAAAGGGTACCTGCCAACATGCTTTGATTGCAGGTAAAACCGGATCGGGGAAATCAACCCTGTTTCACGTCATCGTTACGAACCTGGCCCTGTGGTGTGATCCTGATGAAGTGGAGTTCTATTTGATCGACTTTAAGAAAGGGGTTGAATTCAAGTGTTATGCCGACGCTAAAATTCCACATGCTCGAGTCATCGCGATTGAGAGCGATCGCGAATTCGGATTGAGTGTACTGAAGCGCCTCGACGACGAACTTAAACTCCGGGGTGAACTGTTTCGAGCCGCGGGAGTTCAGGATGTTCCTGGTTACCGAGAGACAACCGATCCGCAACCGATGCCGAGAACATTGCTGTTGATAGATGAGTTTCAGGAGTTTTTCACGGAAGATGATCGGGTATCACAAGAGGCAGCAGTTTTGTTAGATCGATTGGTGAGACAGGGACGGGCTTTTGGAATTCACGTAGTATTGGGTTCTCAGACTTTGGGGGGAGCGTTCACTTTGGCTCGTGCCACACTGGGTCAGATGACGGTACGGATCGCGCTTGCGTGTAATGAAGCGGATGCCTATCTCATTATGGATGACTCCAATCCGGCTCCTCGACTGCTGACTCGACCTGGGGAAGGGATCTACAATGATCGGGCCGGAGCCATTGAAGCTAACTCACCTTTTCAGGTGGTGTGGATGGAGGAGAGTGAGAGAAGTCAATATTTGAATACGGTTAGGGATCGGGCTGAGGCGACCGGGAAAAAGGGTAGGGGGCAGGTAATTTTTGAAGGAAATTCCCCCGGGGATATCACTAACGACTCTGAGGTAATCGAAGCCCTTACTTGCGAGCCGCAAACGGCGCCTCGAATCTTTCTTGGCTCACCTAACGCCATTAAGGGGCCGACGGAAGCGGTCTTTGGACGGCAGAGCGGTTCCAATCTTTTGATTGTAGGTCAAAGGGAAGACGTGGTGGACTCGCTGGTATCCATTGCGCTATATTTGCTGCGGAGGCAGTATGGCGATGGGGTGAGGCTTGTCTTAATTGATCATCGCTTTCTTCAGCCAGGAGAAAGCAGTTCGTTCACAGAGGCAGTAGAGGCAATCGGAGAAGTCGTGTGTCCTGGCATGTTGGAGCTGCCTGAACTGCTTGGAAGTCTGGCTGCGGAATTGAGTGAAGCCGAAGGCGGATCCGGATCGACCATAAAGCCAACTTTTCTGTTTGTTCCGTCATTGCAGCGATACAAAAAGCTGCGATACGAAGAGGATTTTGGCTTTTCCGGAGACGGGGAGGCCGAGAAAAAGCCGTCCGACTCATTACATGAGCTGATTTGTGATGGTCCTGGAGTGGGCTTCCATGTGATGGCCTCTGTGGACTCGTATAATAGTGTTAATCGCTGTCTAGGAAGAAAGGCGGCGGGAGAGTTTGAGAAGAAAGTATTATTTCAAATGAGCGCTGCAGATTCAGCAAGTTTGATTGACTCTGGCTCCGCGTCAGACCTCGGTCTGAATCGGGCGATCTATTATGACGAGCCAACCGGTAGCATCGAACTATTCCGCCCCTATGCTCAACCACCTCTGGATTGGTTCGGCAGCAGTGAGAGCTAACGAAATCAGTGCGCAGTGATTGGCAAAGAATGCGATGCTTTTATTGGGCGCGCATCCAGATTGCTTCCAATTTCATGAATAGAGTGAATTCGATTCTGTGGACTCGTTGTTTCCGTTTTCTGGCTGTGTTTTGCCTGAGTATCGGTAGCGTTTTCGCGTTCAGCGTGAATGCTGAGGATGAATCGGAAGAGGCTCGGCGCGAGCGGTTGCATCTCTATTTGAAGGGGCGCTATATCTTTCAGAAACAATGCTCGATTTGTCATGGAGCAACAGGCCGCGGAGACGGGGAGTGGGCTGCAAATTTGATTAACAAACCGAGGAACTTCCGGACAGGGATATTTAAGTTCAGGACGACTCCTTTTGGGATGCTCCCAACCGCCGAAGATCTCAAGCGGACGATTCGTAGTGGTATCTCCGGAACGGCGATGCCCTATTTTAAGGATTTGAGCGACGGAGATATCGACTCTTTGATTGTCTATATTCAAAGTCTCTCGAGGCAATGGGATGACGAGGACCTTCAGGCAGAGCCGCTTCGGATTCCGGATACTCCAGAATGGTTCGGCCAGGAGAGCCTACGCAGACAGCACGCAAAAAGGGCAGGGGATCGGTTTTTGCAGAATTGTGCTATTTGTCACGGCGCTAAAGGTGACGGCGATGGGCCAGGTGGGAAGGGATTGGTGGATGTTTGGGGATTTCCGTCAAAGCCTGCATCATTGTCAGACGAGCATCACAAGTCGGGTGACGGTCCACAGGATCTTTATCGGACGATTGCTACAGGCATGAATGGCACGGCGATGGTGGGATTTTCCAGGGCGTTCGAACCAGGTCAAATATGGGAGCTGGTGGCGTATGTGAAAGGCCTTGAAGGCCAGGCTTCAAGGGAGGTCGAGTGACTAAAGCGACTGGGAAAAGTCAGGGCACCCCAATTACGTGATTTGCTCAATCTTTGGGTGACTTTAGGGTTAACTCGAAGTTTGTTCAGGTGGTTCGTTGAGTTGAGGGCCAGTTGAACATTTTGATCCTTTTTTGACATGTCACAGGCAATGAATCGACGAACATTTCTCCGCGGTATCGGAGCTGGGATTTCCCTGCCGGCGTTTGAAACGTTTCTTCCGCAATCGGTAAAGGCTGAGGGTGCGCTGCCTCTTGCGACGACAGAAACAGGAATGCCACTTCGGACGGCATTTCTATATCATCCTAATGGGGTGAATATGAATCGGTGGACACCGAAAGGTACGGGGAAAAATTATCGGCTGAATGCGACTCAAGAACCGTTCGCCAGCTATCAGGACGAGTTTTTGTTTCTGAGTAATCTGAAACACGAGAATGGGACCGCAGGAGCTGACGGGGGAGGCGACCATGCTCGCGCTAATTCCTCTTTTCTCACTGGGGTTCGGCCGAGAAAAACGGCAGGAGCTGATATTCAGCTGGGAATCTCAGCTGATCAGGTTTTGGCAAATCAGATTGGCCATCTGACGAGAATTTCATCTCTTGAGTTGTCGTGTGATGAAGTCCGAAAAAGTGGCGTCTGCGATTCGGGGTATTCTTGCGCCTACCAGTTTAATCTTTCCTGGAGGTCTGCGACAACTCCGATGACCCCTGAGTCGAATCCTCGCCTCGTGTTCGAGCGCTTGTTCGGGTTTGGCAGTCAAGCAGAACGGCAAAAAGGCTTTGAGCTACGCAATCAGCAGCGGCGGTCGATTCTTGATTTTGTGATGGAGGATGCCAAAAGCTTAAATCGGCAACTCGGTCGGAACGATCAGCTTAAGCTCGATGAGTACATGACCGGAGTTCGCGAGATTGAAACTCGGATCGGAAAAGTAGAGAAATTTGGGTTGGCACAAGATCCGGGGATTTCAGCCCCTGCCGGGATTCCAGCGGACTATGGTGAGCACATTCGTTTGATGATGGATATGTTGGTGTTGGCTTTCGAATCTGATTCCACCCGGGTCGCCTCCTTTCTTCTCGCTCATGACGGGAGTAACCGGAGTTTTAAGGAAATAGGGGTGCCCGATGGACATCATTCGATTTCTCATCACCGGAATAATCCGGAGATGCTGGAGAAACTCGGGAAGATCGATATGTTCTATTCGAAACAGTTCGCCTATTTTCTGGAACAGCTGAAATCGAAGAAAGACGTGGACGGCAATTCGATTCTCCACAATTCGATGGTGCTTTGGGGAGGGGGACTGGCGGATCCCGACCGTCACCGTCACGACAACTTGCCGATTGTTCTGGCGGGACAGGCCGGTGGTTTGATTGGCACTGGTCAGCATCTGGAGGCTCCAGTTGAGACCCCCATGACTAACTTATTCCTCAGCATGTTTGACCGGGTTGGGTTAAAAGAGGAAAGGTTCGGTGATTCTACCGGTCGGCTCGGAGCAATAAGCTGAGGCGATTTTCATCTTTTGGGCGAGGGTTTTACCCCTGGTGGGACCATTGGTAGCTTTTTGAGGAAGTTCCGTTCGGCTGGTGCCAGTTTCTTGTGGATACGCGAGGAAAATGGCAGACATTTGCAGGAGGCCAACGAGTCAAAACTTGGTGTTGTAACAAGACGGGATTCTGCCCACCATTCTGGAAAACAAAATGTCGGAGCGCTACGAAATTCGAGGCAAGGTGGGAAGAGGTGGGATGAGCGCGGTTTACCGGGGTTATGACACGGTGATGAAGCGTGAGGTAGCGATAAAGAGGCTGCTTCCGGTTGAGGAAACCAATCTGAATGAGGAGACGATCGGTCTTCTGGAAAAAGAGGCTGCCGCTCTGTCACGGTTTCAACATCCTAACATCGTCACTATATTCGCACTCGAAGAAGATGCGGAGGGCGGCTATGTAGTGATGGAGATGATCGAAGGTCAGGATCTTCACTCAGTGATGGAAACAGGAGCGCTGCCGTGGGAAGATTTTCTGGACATTGTGCCGCAGTGTCTGGAGCCTCTGATGGTGGCATCCGAACTGGGGCTTCTTCATCGTGATATTAAGCCGGGAAATATCATGCTGACGATGACCGCGGCCGATCGGTTTCTTGTTAAGATTCTCGATTTCGGACTCGCCAAGTTCAGCATGCAACCTTCGTTGCAAACCTTGGACCAACAGGGCTCGTTTCTCGGTTCGATCGATTACATTGCCCCTGAGCAACTTGAATTGAAGCCTCTGGACCAGCGAACAGATCTCTATTCGCTCGGATGTGTTCTCTACTACGCTTTGACTCAGAAGGCACCGTTTAGTGGTGACAATCCGGCCCGGACTTCGATGAATCATCTTAGGCATCGGTGTCGCCATATCAGTGAGTTGCGCGACGATATCACGGAACCGGTGGCCGAGTGGTTGATGCGGATGATCTCCAGGGAAGTAGAAGATCGCCCGAAGAATGCGGAGGATGCTTTGGAGCAGTTTCACCTTGCGGTGAAAGGAGTCTCTTCCGTAGCAGATGGAGAGGCGGTTGGCGCAGTGCCAGTTGCTAGGATTGTAGAGCCAGAGGTGGCGGCAGGTTCTAGTCCGATTATCGCGCCGGCAGGAGACGTCTTGCCCCCGGGGGAGGAAGAGGATGATGTTCCATTTGCACAGGTAGCAGAGATGCCGAAAAAGCCTCTCATTGCTACTCGATCGGTTGAGCCGTCAGCTCCTACCATTCTAACAACAACTCAGAAGCCGGTAGGCGAAAAGGCTCGACCTTCCGTTTCCGTTCCTCCGCCCCGAGCCCCGATCAAGAAGGTAAAAGCTTCCGACCCTTCTTTGAATAAATGGGGCATGGTCTTGGTGATGGGACTAGGGCTATTCGTCATTGGGCTCTTTATCTGGGGTGGTAAGCGCAGGGATCCCGTCATTGAGAAAACGACGCAGCCTAGTAGGCAACCGATTGTTGAGGCGATTCCAAAAGCGAAAAGCCAGAGGGCAGCGTTCTCGGTTCTGCCACTTCCCACGAAGTTGATATGGAGGAAAAGCGGCTCGGCTCCAATGATACTCCCAGTCACTGATGGATTGGTTTCACGCTTCGCAGCAGGACACCATTCGCTCTCCCGCGATTACAGATCGCCAGCCAAAGTAGGCGGGCAGGTAGCAGCCTGGGGGGATTTGGTTACTGAAAAGCTTTCGAGATCGATGGTGAGGGATGGACAAGACCAAGAGGGAACACATCTTCCCGTTTTCGCTCTGCTCGATTTGAAAGAAATCAGGCAATTGCATGGAGTGCAGCCGGGCTTGGTCTTGGATAAGTCGAGTTCCCTCACCGCTCAAAAAAATGGGTTGGGAACCGTGGAAGCAATGACGGTGATTGTTGTTGCCAAATTTGTGGCAGGATCCGAGAAATTGGTGCGGATCACATCGGCTGAAAAGAGCGAAAAATTTATGTTTTTGAGTCTGAATAAAGACGGTCAGTTGCAGGCGAACATTCGCTCAGGTGCTTCAAACTCGCGAGTGTTTCGGAAATGGGGAAGCGCTCGGGCCGGAGTGGTGAGTTTTGTCTGGAGTGCCAAGTCGAAGAAGTTGTCGCTGCAGGCAATCGGTGCCGATGGGGGAATAGTTGAGGCGGTTAGTACTGACGTGGAGGTTCCTAAGATGCCCATGACGAAAGTGGCAATTGGGAGTCGGGATTTTCAGGGCGAAGGTGAAAGAGGCCCTGGTCACGTATTATTTGAGTTGATTTTGTACAATCGGGCGCTGGGTGCTAAAGAGCTTGAGCTGGTTGTGGGACAGTTGAAAGGGCACTATTTCCCGTCGTCATAGCCGCTGCCGGATTCTGGGTTGGTTTGACACCTGCGCTTTGCAGCATTAAGTTGCTGACGATGTTGAGACGACTCACAGGTGTGATTTTGTTGGTCCTCGCCGTGAATCTGGCGACGGGGCAGGCATTGTCTTCATCAACTGTTTGCCTTGCTCCTGACGACGCCTGTTGTGGTGTTGCTGAGAGAGGGTGTTGCGATTACGAAGAGTCCGATTGCTGTATTGATCAGGCAGACGATGAGGTTTTCTTCGTGTTGCCTTCTCAAGTTAGACTTGGCGAAACTGTTCCTGTGGTCGGATTGGCCGACTCGGCATCGGCGGGGCAAGTTACTACGAAATTAGGGGTGTCAGAGCATCGTTTTGACACGCCTGATCCACCGCCCTTATCGGGACGCGATCGCTTATTGCAGGCCCAGCGCTGCCTCATTTGATTCGATTGTTATCACTGCTTCCATTGGCGGAAGCACTCGTGATGTCTGTCGCAAAAGACTGCGACATCATCTTTGATGATAATATTTTTTCGAATCTAATGAAATCAACATCTTCTCTTGAATCAATCACCGGTCACGGCCCAAGCTCCGAATCGGAAATAGTCGAGCCGCGCTCGCGCTGGGGACGCAGGGCGACTGCTGCTATTCCCTGGGCACTGTTATTGGGCTTTGTCGCCTTGACGTTGCTTCTATTTGGCGATCGGCTTCAGACTGAAGCCCCTGTCGATGTCGCGACGGTCGTGACGCTCCGCAATACCGGAGTCGATGGGAATGTAGCGATAGAAAAAGCTCCATCGGCCAATTCATGGAAGATGGATATGTTGTTCCAGTCTTCAGGCTGGATCGAACCTGCCCCTCTTCCAATCAAAGCGACGGCCCTGGTAAATGGCGTTGTTGAGAAAGTGCATGTCCTCGAAGGCGAAAAGGTCAAGGCCGGCCAGGTTCTCGCAGAATTAATCAAAGAGGACTTCGAATTGGATGTCGAAACCGCCCAAAATGATTTGGATGCTTTGCACGCAGCAGGATTGGCGCACGAATCGGCAATTGATGTCGCTATTGCTAGGATCGCCACTTTGGACAAACTGGTCGAAGCGGGTCAGATGAAATGCCTGGAATTGGAAGACCGACAGACGAGACTGGAGAAAGCCGGGTCGGGGGCGATTTCCGAAGAAGCCATGACCTTGGCCAGACTTCGGCTGGAAACTCACTCCAGCGAAGTGGACGCATTGGAAATCTCCAGGGTGGAGCTCGAAGCCGATGTGGCGAGATTAGAGGCCGGACGTGGCGAATTTGGGTCAAAGATTCGTCGGGCGGAGACGGAATTGGCGCGACGAAATTTGGCATTAAGTCGGACGCAGATCAAATCTCCAGTGGATGGTGTGGTTCTGCGACTTCTTGCTGTGCCGGGGCAGAAGCGGATGCTGGAGATGGACGATGTGGATTCAGCTACGGTTGCCATTTTGTATCAGCCTGATTCGTTGCAGGCTCGGATCGATGTGCCCCTTGAGGAGGCTGCTCGGCTCGCGGTGGGTCAGTCAGTTAGACTGAGATCCAACTTCCTGCCTGATCGTGTTTTTCGTGGGACGATTACTCGGATCGTAGGTGAAGCGGATCTGCAGCGAAACACCTTACAAGCCAAGGTTCGAGTGATCGATCCGGACGAGCGCCTTCGGCCAGAGATGTTGTGTCGGGCTGAGTTTCTGGGAAGTGAATCTTCTGAAACGGGCCTGGAATCCGATCGAAGTTCCAGCACTCAAGTTTCGATTTTTGTGTCAAAAAAGGCACTGGTGAGTCAAGGCGATGGAAAAGGCGTTGTCTGGGCTTTGAGTCCGTCAGGCGAGAGGCTTGAGGCCAGGTCGCTGCGGATGGGGGAAGAAAGTCGGGATGATCATGTTTCTGTCTTGGACGGGCTTCGGCCGGGTGACAGGGTCGTGATTAATCCGGGCGTCAGTCTTTTCGAAGGAATGAAAGTAAAGCCAATCAACCCCTCTGTTAAGCTATGAACGAAGACGCTTTCATTCGGTGCCGGGACCTAACCAAAGTCTATCGGAAAGGGCAAATCGAAGTCATTCCTCTCGAGCATCTTTCTTTGGATGTAGCCAAGGGAGAGTTTCTGGCATTGATGGGACCGTCCGGCTCGGGAAAAACGACTCTGCTCAATTTGATTGCGGGAATCGACCAGCCGACAAATGGCGAACTGTGGGTGGGTGAGCGAAATATCAGCCGAATGAGTCGTGGGCAACTTACCAAATGGCGCGCCTCTGGATGCGGTTACATTTTTCAGCTTTATCATCTGATCTCCATTCTATCTGCTTATGAGAATGTGGAGCTTCCGCTGTTGCTGCAGCCGGGATTATCTAAGCGGCAACGGCGAGAAAAAGTATTAGCTGCACTAGATCTTGTTGGTTTGTCAGATCGAGCTGAGCATCGTCCGCCTGAGTTGTCTGGCGGGCAAGAGCAACGTGTTGCGATTGCAAGGGCGCTAGTGGCCGATCCTGCGCTTCTGGTTGCGGATGAGCCTACCGGTGACCTTGATCGCGAGAGTGCAGATCAAATATTGAGTTTGCTGGGAGAACTGGCTTCCGGACATGGGAAAACGATTGTAATGGTCACTCATGATTCGAGAGCGGCTGAGGCGGCGGACAGAACGCTTCACCTGGAAAAAGGAAAATTAGTAGATGCGGAGGAGGTTGGTCGATGATGAAGAGCATTTTTCATATGGCGGTGCTGGCCTGGAAGCAAGTTGTTCGGCATCGGGTTAGGAGTCTCCTTACGGTTGCCGGGGTAGCTGCCGGGATGTTCCTTTTTACCGCAGTCGAAACGATGCAGGAATCGCTTCGCTTCGCGACGCAGACCAATGCGGAGGACTCTACTTTGGTTGTTTACCGAGAAAACCGATTTTGCCCTGCGACCTCTCGACTGCCCGAGCACTACGAGACCGATATTCAAAAGATACCGGGGGTGAAGGAGGTGATTCCGATTCAGATCGTAGTGAACAATTGTGGAGCCAGTCTCGACGTGATCACTTTTCGGGGTGTCCCTGCGACCGACTTGGCTTCTTTTAATCCGGGGCTTGAAGTAATCGATGGTTCTCTTGACGCATGGTCGGAGCGCAGTGATGGAGCATTGCTCGGTGAACATTTTGCGGCACGGCGAGGACTGAAGGTGGGCGATCAGTTTGAGGCTGTAGGGGTGCGTGTTTTCGTGTCGGGGGTGATTCGGTCCCCTGAGCCTCAGGACAACAATGTTGCATATGTGCACCTTCCGTTCCTGCAGCAGTCATCACGGGTTGGTCTCGGCGTGGTAACTCAGTTTAATGTCAGGGTGGAGAGCCCGGAATTACTGGAGCAGGTAGCGGAACAAATCGATGATTTCTTTGCGGCCGATCAAGCGCCAACCAACACGAAGCCAGAGAAAGCATTTTTTGCACAGACGGCTAAGGATATGATCGAAATGGTGAGCTTTACCCGTTGGTTGGGGGTGGGCGCAGTGATTGCGGTGCTGGCTTTGGTGGCGAACGCTCTGCTGTTGGTTGCCCGGGGAAGTGTGAAAGAGAATGCTATTCTACAAACGGTTGGATTCTCCAGATTGGCGGTTGGTGGAGTGATGCTATGGGAGGGACTTTTATTGGGGCTGTTTGGCGGCGTGGTCGGATGTTTGTCTGCGGCTGGATTTTTCTGGCTGAAGCGATTTACGCTTGGGAATGAAGGACTCACATTAGCTTTGCGACCGAGCTTGGATGTCACTCTAACTGGATTGGGCATTGCCATGGTGTTGGGATTGCTTGCTTCGCTTTGGCCCGCGGTGGTGGCATCTGGAAAGCCAATTGTTAACTCTTTGCGTGCTGCTTGATATGTTACCTTTTTCTTACGCTGTTAGAAATTTGATCCGTGATCCCTGGAAGTTGATCCAGAAGGTTCTGGGGGCGGCATTGGTGGTTTTTCTTATCTTTGCGGCGGCATCGTTTAACCAGGGAATGGAAAGAGTGCTTCGGGCCAGTGGATCCGAAGAGAACGTGATATTTATCAGTGCAGGTTCGGAGGAGAGTGTTGAACGCAGTGAAGTATTGATTCAGTCAGAGGAGCAAATTTCGGCGGGGGTCAGGGGCATCGAACAGCGTTTGGGCGTGTCGTCCGTATCGGCAGAGGTTCATTATATGGGCAATATCTATGCGAGAGAGGTCAAGGCGCAGGCATTGCTGCGTGGGATCACGCCGACGGCTTTCGAAGTACATCGCGAAGTTAGATTGCTAAATGGTCAGTATCCAAGTCCCGGCGAAGTTATCATCGGGAGACTGGCATGGCATACCCTGGGGGTGATTGAGGAGGATTTGGCAAAAGGAAGCGTGATTACTTTTGAAGGTCAGGAATTAAAAGTAGCGGGGACCTTTGAAGCGCCGGGCACGGTGATGGAGTCTGAAATCTGGATAGGCCGGACTGATCTCATGACGCTCGTACAGAGGGAAAGTCTTTCGTGCGTGGTGGTTCGTCTCGAATCGGCTGACGGGTTTCCTGAAGCGGATTTATTCACTAAGCAACGCCTCGATCTGGAATTGGTAGCCATCAGAGAGTCCGACTATTACAGCAAGCTGGCTCAGTTCTATGGGCCGATTCGGGGGATGACTTGGCTCACGGCGGGGCTGGTCGCAGCGGGTGCCGCTTTTGGTGGTCTAAATATGCTCTACGCATCGTTCTCTTCACGCATCAGGGAATTGGCTACCTTGCAGGCGGTCGGGTTTTCACGTTTGGCAATTCTGTTTTCGTTGATTCAGGAGAGCCTTTTGGCCACTTTGATGGGAACACTGCTTGCGGCGTTTCTTGCGACGGTGGTTCTCGAGGGAGTGAATGTTCCTTTTTCAATTGGAACTTTTCGGCTGAGCCTGACATTATCAATCATCATTACCGGATTGGGAGCTGGAGTGGCGCTAGGGTCTTTGGGGGCATTACCTCCTGCCCTTAGATGTCTCGGAGCACCGCTTCCAGTCGCTCTTCGCTCTCAATAGAACTTTTCTGAAACCCCAATTAATCATGAACAAAATATCATCTATCGTATTTCAGTTTTCAATCCTCTGTTCAATGGGGCTTTTGTTTAGTGCCTGCAGTGACTCAGGAAATACCAAATCTGCTGATGGGGCTTTGGAACCCGCTCAAATGGATCCTACGATTGCGGCCGTTTTTGTCGATACGGAGCCGGCAAATTTCGTGACCGTATCTGAGGCTCGGAGCACGGCGAAGTCGGGGGATTCGGTGGTTGTTGCCGGAAAAGTTGCCGGGGCGATGAATCCGTTTACCGAGGGGTTTGCTACGGCTGTGCTCGCTGATGAAGCACTGGAAACATGTGATTTAATTCCCGGTGATGCGTGCGAGACGCCGTGGGACGCCTGTTGTGTGGATTCTGCGATTATCAAATCACTGCGACTCACCATCCAGGTCGTGGACGCGGAGGGGCGGCCGATTGCTCAGAGTTTGAAAGGGCTGAATGGTCTGAAAGAGCTAGATCCGGTTGTCGTGTCCGGCACGGTGGCAGAAGGATCGACCAAAGAGAACCTCATCATCAATGTCTCAAGCCTTTACCAGAAGAGCGACGTGCTTTGAGTCTGTCCGGCCTCAAGGTTTTTCGGGATCATCTTTTGAGGGCTGGGAAAAACACCACTCATAGACACCTTCGGTTTTTGCTAGTGTCCAGTGGATCTGATTGTGGATATGATCAGGAAAACCCTCGAAGTGGGCGGTTTTGCCGGCTGCTTGGTAGGCTTCCGCGACGGCTTTGGCCCCTTCCAGATCTCGCTCACCTGAGAAGGTGAACCACAGTGCGGTGGACACCGGTTCGACCCAGGCCATTTTAGCTTCGCCATCGGCAAAGAGGGCCGCCGCGTAGTGATTGGGGCGGCGTTCGATCAGTGTTCCGATACCTCTGGCGCCCATGCTATATCCCGACAGGTAAATTCGGTTCCGATCAATAGGTAGAGAATTTGTTAGGGTATCGATTAGTGATTCAAGCGCTTCTGACTGATCACCCCAAGAAGTGTCCGGAGGACAGGTAGGGACGATGATGACGCAGGGGTAGTCGTCATAGAATTCGTTGGCTAATTTTTGGGGGGCAATTTCTACTTTTCCCGTTTCGACGTCATCGGCCCGCGAACCGGCACCGTGGAGGTGGACAAACAAGGGGAATGGTTCTTTGAGTCTCTTCAGTTGGGAGGTCCCGTAAATCTGAAAGAGCACGCCATATTGATCCTTTGGAACCTTGACCCATTCTCCGGTTAATTTGTCTGCAAATGGACCTTCGTTGAGACCGCCGGAGCGGGCAAGGTCGGCGAGATATGACTCCACGTAAGTCTTGTCTTCCTCGGAGAGTTTTTCCAGTGGGACCGAAAAAGTTCGACCATCTGATCGTCGGACGGAGATTTCGGATTCATTGGCGGACTGTAACGAGCCTTCAAAGGATCTGCCATCTGAAGAGGTCCAGGCACGGGGTTCACTGGCAGCTAGGGACAATAACGAGGCCCAAAGAGCGAACATAAACAGAAACCTGCGAGATAGCGAGAACATGGGCATACCCTAGTAGTTCGAGTATTCCAGCGAAAGCCAAATTTCAGGTAGTCCTTCCGCTGGCGCGTCGATTTACGGGGCGAGTCTGTCCGGTTCCTCGTCCGGCTGAACCGACATGATTTGCCCGTCCAGACCTGACGGTTTTTGGTGCTATCACTCCCATATGTCGATCTCGTTTTGTACCGTCGGCACGATGGGCGGCAACGGAACGGGAAAGTAAAGTCGAGTTGTAGTATGCGGAAACTTGACCGGGTTTGTTTGCGGCCGGGTTCGGATCTGGAGGGAAAACTCCACGGGGTGCAGAGGATGAAGCGATCTTCGGATTGGTGGGATATCGGTTTATCGGAAGAAGTCTCGATTTGGAAAGCCTCCGGCCGGCTCCCGAAATCGTGTTGTTTAGTGCTCGATTGGGAGCGAAAGAATCTTTTGCTCTGGAGCAGTTAGGGAAGCTCTCGGATCTGGGTGTTCTCACTTTAGATGAAACTGACGTTTCTTTGAGTGGTCGAATTGTCGAAGCGCCAATATTGTCTTTGGGCTTCGCTTGCTCCGTGAAGTCGATGATCGCTGCGAGAGGGGAATATCGAGTCAGGCGAGCGAGCGCAAATTGAGGGATCTGTTGTTGTGTTAACAGTGGGTTTTGGCGAGTCGCATCAGGAAAGCGCAGAGTTTGATATAGCGGGAGAAGATCCCAGACGCGTGGTGCCGATGCAAGTGAGGTGACATAGGGGGAGACACCAGGGTGGGAAAACGGGCCTATGGAAGTCGGGCCGGTTCCGAGGCCTAAGCCGATTTTGAAAGGTGCCGGAGTCTCAACTTTTGTCGTGACTGTCTCCGGTTTCGGTGCAGCGACAGGTTGAATTGGTCGAGTGTATGTGCCTCGCCGTTTGTCGTGAAGCGCCGCAATTAATGCTAGGCCTGGACTGGAAGCGGGCAGCGTTTCTACCGATTCGGGGCGGTCGAGGATTCGGGTTTTTGATTTGGATAAAATCCGATAGCGGATGCCTGCCCAGGTGACTTCATTTTGGCTCCATGTCGTAAAGATGATGAACCAGTGGAGTAACATCCAGACTGGAGTCAGCATGTGCTCTAGCCAGCAAGCAGCGAAAAGTTTGCGTCGGATTTCGTTTTCGGGAAATAGAGAGAGGTAAACCTGTTGGCGGGCAAGGCCGCGAAATTGATCAATGACGTAGGCTCCGGCGATGGGAATCCAAGCAAAAAAGTAGCCATAGAAGAGAGCCCCGATTAATGACAGCGCACCTAATACGTAAAAGCCCAAAACGATGTTGGCTCCTGTGTAGAGAATAGGGCTGAAAAATTTAACTTGGGTATATTGCCGTTTTGCGAATTCAAAAAACGAGTGCCAGTTGAAATCAATTTGAGTGGGAATCACCAGTGAGCGGACAAAGGCAATCTTGTTTCCTGCTTTTCGGGCAGCTTTTGAAAGACGGAGGTCATCGTTGAGGGATCCGACTAGGAGTGATGGCACATCCAGATCGTCGAATGTCTTCCGGGAAAGCGCCATGGAGCCGCCCCATAGGACATTGGTCAGATCGGAGCCACCCTGGGTGGTGATGGAGCCGTTGATAACACTCGCAAAATGGTTGGGAAGGGTGGGGCGTTTGGGGATCAGCCAGCGATAGGTCGTAGAGAGAGGGTGGGTCCCGAGGTTGATGGGAGCCAGAAGACTGGCCAGCCACTGGTCGTCGCAGACAATATCGGCGTCGGCAAAGGCGATCACTGCGTCGTTGTCGTTTAGTTCATGAAACGCGGCAATTTGATTGTGAACTTTCTGGCCTTCGTTTTTCGAGGTGCCAGAACAAACCAGAGTGACGCTGCCTAATCCGGTATCATTTTCAGGGTGGATCCAGACGGGGTTGTCTTCGTTCAGGTCCAATTGTTCGGTCAGCCAGATGGCAACGGGATCCTGCCATGATTCGAAAGTGACAATGACGCGGTATTCCCGGTAGTCCTGGGAAAACATCGTATCGAAGAATCGGGGGGTGGACTGGAGATCAAAGCCCTTTACTGGGATGATTAGAGCAGCTGATTGCTGATTTCGTGTCCGATTTTTCCATTTCCGGTCCTGACGACGGCGCGCCGGACCAAAGCCCATGACGCGAAAAGCACCTATCAGGAGCAGAAACAGCCAGATGGCCCAAAATATTAAGAAATAGTGTTCTATCATTTCCCCCGTGCAAATTGTGGTCGGGTGGCTAGACTGCAAGCGTTATTGCCATTGAATCGGTATGAAAATCGTCGAAACCCAAAAACTCAAGAAGACTTATCATTTTGGTGACACCGAAGTGAACGCATTGCGTGAGGTGTGTCTTGATATTGAAGAAGGAGAATTCATTGCTGTATGGGGCCCATCTGGGTCGGGTAAGTCTACATTGTGCAATCTAATTGGGCTATTGGATACTCCAACATCAGGTGAGGTTTTTGTGAGAGGGCATGCTGCCTCAGGCTTGTGCGATGCTAAAAGAAGCGAATTACGGAACTCCTCGATTGGATTTGTTTTCCAGAATTTCAATTTGGTTCCGGTTTTGACGGCTTTGGAAAATGTAATGTTGCCACTTCAGATCAGCGGAGTGGCCAAAGCAGAAGCGAGAGATCGGGCCGAAATGCTGCTCAAAGAGGTGGAATTGGAAGATCGAATGGGGCATCGGCCGCAAAAGATGAGTGGAGGGCAGCAGCAAAGGGTTGCGATTGCGAGGTCGTTGGTGACGGATCCTCTTTTGGTTCTAGCCGATGAACCGACTGCCAATCTTGATACGAGGAATGCAAATCTCATTATTGACCTGATGCGTCGGATCAATAGTGAGCGCAAAGCGGCATTTTTGTTTTCGACTCATGATGACCGATTGCTTGACCGGGTGGACCGGCGAGTCCATTTGCAGGATGGGGAAATCATCGAGGACGATTGTTCTCATAAGCTCGAAAAGGGAGTCGCAAGTGCCTGAGCTCGATAACCGTAATTTGTTAAAAAAAACCTCGATTGGCGGCCGCTTGTTCTGTTTGATCAATGGCGACGTGCGTTGTTAGGTAATTTGCCGCGACATGAGTGATTCTAACGCTGAAATCAAACCCCTGAAGCATGCTTCCGACCTCGATCTGGTTGATCGCGCCGTCGCGGGCGAAGATGATGCGGTGAAAGCATTTCAGAAAGAGTATCAGCCGATGCTGGAGCGAGTCGTAATGTCCCGCGGCGTCGATAAGGTTCAGGCACAGGATCTCGTTGCTGATGTGATTGCGGAGTGTTTTGGTGCGGGAAAGAAAGGGCAGACCCGCCCGTTGCTCGAAAAGTTCGAGGGACGCTCTTCTCTTTCAACGTGGATGATCAGGATCACATGGAACCGGTGGTTGGATCTGAAACGACGCGATAAATTCCGAGGTGAATTGCCTGCCTATGCCGACGATGATGACCGTTCCGGTGACCGATTTGACCGGATAGCGGGAGGTCCACTTGAGGAAGAGTTGCTTGATGATGATTTGACTAACTTGATGGGGAGAGCAATCAAGACTGCTTTTGATTCTCTCGAGCCCGAAGTTCTTTTGATGCTGAAGCTTTCGTATTTGCATGGCGTGAGCCAGTCCATTATTTCAAAAATGTGGCAGTGCGATCAAACGCGAGTGAGTCGAGCTTTAACCGGGGCCAGAGAGCAGATTGCCGAAATTACGATGCAGGTAATTAGTGAGGCTGACGCTGATCTCGACCTTGAATGGGAAGACTTCCAAAAGCTTTGCGCCGCAGGTCTTGATATATAGAAGCGGTGATCGCCACAGTGAGACGTGTCTCACATGTTGGGACCGGTGGGTAGCGATCCTCGTTGAGAGATTTTTCTCTGTTAGATAGTCAATTTTGACCCGAGTGTTGTCGGATTAGATTAATAATCATATGAAAGGAATCGTTTTGGCAGGAGGTGCCGGCTCACGCCTCAACCCGATCACGCTCGGGGTCTCAAAGCAGCTTCTGCCTGTTTACGACAAGCCGATGATTTATTATCCAATTTCGGTTTTGATGCTGGCGGGGATCCGGCAGATTTTGATTATTTCGACTCCTGCGGATCTCCCCGGTTTTAAAAGACTTTTGGGATCGGGTGAGCAGTTTGGCGTTTCTTTCGAATACGCGGAGCAGCCATCGCCCGATGGCCTAGCTCAGGCTTTCATTACTGGCAGAGAATTTGTGGGGAGTGATCGAGTGGCTTTGGTTCTAGGTGACAATATTTTTTACGGGCAAAGGTTTAGCCGGATGCTTGAACGTTCCGCTGAGAGGAAGGAAGGGGCCACGATCTTCGGTTATCAGGTTAAAGATCCAGAAAGATTTGGAGTGGTTGAACTTGGGAAAGGAGGGAAGGCGCTGAGCGTTGAAGAAAAGCCGTGTAATCCCAAGTCAAACTTCGCAGTTACCGGTCTGTATTTCTATGACAATGAAGTTGTTGAAATTGCGAAGAGCGTTAAGCCTTCAGCCCGTGGTGAGTTGGAGATCACCTGTGTGAATAACGCTTATTTGGAGCAGGGAAAGTTGAATGTTGAGTTGTTGGGGCGCGGCTTCGCCTGGCTCGATACGGGAACTCACGATTCTCTGATGGAAGCGGGTGTTTTTGTGTCGACTCTACAGCGGCGGCAGGGGCTTTATGTGGCATGTCTCGAAGAGATTGCTTATTCCAGAGGCTGGATCACAGCGGAACGACTTCAGCGACAAGCCGACTTGCTCGGGACGACTCAATACGCTGATTATTTGAAGTCATTGTTGGATTCGTAGATAGCTACCTGAATGCAGGTAGCCCAAGGGAATAATGGAAAGTGACGCGGAATCTTCTGATATTATTGAGTTGTCGGTTCCGGGGATTTCATCAGGCCTTCGACTAGACCGATATTTGACGGATGCGGTTGGTGAGGCCGGTAGGGAGGTATCGAGGGCAGTGATGCAAACTTGGATCAAAGATGGAGCGGTGACTGTGAACGGAGTTGCGGTCAAACCTCGCCATACGGTGTTGGAAGGTGATCGAGTCATCGTCGAGGTGCCGAAATCAGTCGCGTCGGAATTGCTTCCGGAAGCAATTGATCTCGATGTGCTCTACGAAGACGACGATATTATTGTGGTTAATAAATCCCATGGGCTGGTTGTGCATCCAGCATCGGGGAATATGACGGGAACGTTGGTGAATGCGCTTCTGCATCATTGTCAGGGGAATCTGTGTGAACTGGCTGGAGACGATCGGCCGGGAATTGTGCATCGGTTGGATAAGGATACGTCAGGTTGTCTCGTTGCTGCCAAGAGTGAGCAGGCCTATCACTCCCTTGTTGCTCAGTTTTCGGGTCGAAAAACAGGGAAGAAATACATCGCAGTGACAAACGGTATGCCGACTTCTGAGGCCGGAACTATCGAGACGAACATTGGTCGTCATCCGGGAAATCGTCAGAAGATGGCCGTGGTGGAGCCGCCGGGCGGGAAAGACGCGATCACTGATTTTGAAACACTGAATTTTGACGAGGCAGGCAAATGGGCAACCTTACTGTGTGTGATTCGTACGGGTCGAACTCATCAGATTCGGGTTCATCTCAAGGAATGTTTGCATAGCCCCATCCTGGGGGATCCCATATACGGGCATCCGAAGCGGCAGAAAATTCAGGTAGGCCGTCTCATGCTGCACGCCCGTGAGTTGTCGATCACTCATCCTGTAACGAAGGAGAAAATGACTTTCGAGTCACCCCTGCCTGATGCCTTTTCTCCGTTTGTTGAGGGCTAAGGCAATGGGCTCTGATCTGGTTCGCTCGGCTCGGCGTTCGAGGTGCTCAGAGATCTTTCTCCGCGACGAAAGATGCAGGGAAACAACCAGGAGGAAAATAGAAGGATTGATCCTGCCATGGCCAGATAGATGAATGAAATTTTACCGGTGTTGACTAGGGCGATACTGGAAGCGCAGAAAAGAAAAACACCTTCAGCCAATACCGTGAAGACGACCGGATTGAGGCCACCAACTCCGAGGGCCAGAGTTTGATTGATATGCCTCCATATAAAAGCGGCGAAGTAGATTGAAAAGGCTCCGAGAGCGAAGCGATCCATCTGGAAATTTTCGGTTACACTGCTGTAGAATTCCTCACCAACCCAAAGCGGCAGTAACCATGGGCCGAGCGAAGTCAGTCCGACTCCGCAGAGTAGCGCGAAGCCGAGACCTCCTAATCGAAGCCGAGTGGAGGTGAGTTTGATCCAGCCGATATCTTTTCGCTCAAAGGCATCCATCAACGCGGGCCAGTAAGGTTTGGTAAACATCACGACGATTCCGGTCAGGGAAAAGAGTACGGTGACCATGATGTTAAAAACACCAACAGCTGCGGGGCCGACTGCCCGTCCGATCAGGTAAGCCATCAGGTTGCATTCCAGTGCGGCTGCTAATGCATAGGTCACGGTGAAGCGGGCGCTGTTGAGGGCGAGTGATGGAACTAGCTTTTTCCTGAAAAGTGAAAAGCGAGGAAAGAGGTAAGGGCGCTGAATGAGGAGGTGGATGGTGTTCCCGAGTTTGGCGAACGCGACTGACCCATTTACCGCCAGGAGTAGAAATTCGATTGTTGGAAAGAACCAAATACCAGATACCAAAGTGATGGCACCAACAACATTCCCTGCCGCTCCCCACGCATTGGTAAATCGGGTTTCGAGATAGCCGTCACGCGCCATCTCAAAAGTCTTGCAGATCATTTCGAGGCCAAGAATGGCGATGCCGACCCAAATGGCGCGGTACATGGTGTCACTGACGGATAAAAACTCCGGCCCAAAGAGAGTCGTGATGGGCACGTTCAGGATGACGATGGATGTAACCAAAATGGCCAGTAGAGTGAGCGCCGTGCTGAGAATGATGCTGGTCACGAAAATGGTCTTCTCTTTCTCTCTGTCGCCGGCGGCGAGCGCTTTTGGTAGCTCTCTTGTCAAGGCGGGCCCAATCCCAATGTGGAGCATGTCGACGAGACTGACCGCCATAGTAATGGTGGTATAGACACCAAAGAGCTCGAGGCTAAGCTGGCTGATCGCGATCGGAATCGAGACCAGTCTAAGGACTGTTGTGCCGGACTTCGAAATCAGCGATGTGAACACAGCGAGCCGTATGCTTCGGTCGCGGTGATCGGTAATTTCGGATGGGGATTTTGAATCACTCAAAAACAGTAGCTTTCAGGGAAAGCTAAAGATCGCATTGTTGGATGCCATGGCAAGGGGGGATGTGGGATGGTCATCCCTCTCCTCGGGGCAGTCCTGCGAATTCCCTATTTCGGGATTTCGTTGAGAGTGTAATAGGCCTCCGGGTGCAGTAAAGTATGACCGCCATCACTTGTCTTGAGGCCTCCAACATGGAGTTCGTGGACATGCCCACGGGTGAGGGGATCCACTTGGAGCTGCAGACTGAGACCATCTTCTGAGACCGAAGTGACGGCCAGTTTCGGCGAGATCTGATCAACTTCGGGGCTGCCATAAGCCTTTTGATAGATATAAGTATAGGCCTCCATTTTGAAGGATTCTGCTACCGCAGTCGATTTATCGACGGGCCTGGTGAAGGTCAGTTCGAATCCAGTTGGTGTGGCGCGCATTTCGTGGATTTCGAAAGGCACTTTGCCGGTCCAATTGACCCGCTCAAAATGGAACACTTTTCCGCCTCGTGCTCCCCAGCCTCGATTGGATCCACTGGTGAAAAGGACGCCGTCTTCGGAAAGCCTGACCGCGATGTTGCCTGATTCGAATCCTTCGAGAAATTCGAATACAGCTCCCTGATACATCCCGTTTACCTTTTCTAGAAAGACGCGGTTGATTTTGGAGTGGGTCTGATCTCCGACGAAGAGTTGGCCCTCAAACGGTCCGAATTTGCCTTCGCTGAGATCGGCTTCGATTCCCGTGGGAGAGTTGCCAACCTTTTGGTGGGGCAGGATCACCGCCGGTGGAGTGAGTTGCTCAATGTTTCCCCGTTCCGTATCGGTGCGACTACCCTCTGTCGTAAAGGGAGGGTCAACCGGGCGCTTTCCGGCAGCTCCATTGGCGTAGTCGAACCAGATGTTGCCGTTGGGATTTCCCTGAAAAGATCCGGGTTTGGCCCACTTGAGTGAACTGGACCCGTTCCAAGCTCCCTGGTTTTCGGTGTAGAACGCATCTCCCTGGGCGTTGAATCCGATTCCGCCTGGTGATCGGACGCCGCTTGCGGTAGGCGTCATGGTGCCGTCTTCGTTGATCCGAAGCACCCAGCCCCGGTAGAGCGCCTCTGCGGTAAATGATCCGGTCAAACAGAGGGTGGTCCAGAGATTTCCGTCCTTATCAAATCGCGAGCCAAAGGTGTATTCGTGGTAGTTCCCGCTGATTCCCCAATCGTCGCTGACGGTTTCAAAAACGTCGGCGCGTCCGTCTCCGTCCTCATCTTTCATTCGGGTGACCTCGGGCCGCTGGACGACGTAGAGCCATCCGTCTTTCCAAGCCAGGCCGAGAGGCTCGTGAAGATACTCGGCGAACAAAGTCCATTTGGCCTCTTCGTCAGGGTAGGTGTAGGCATTGGCTATCGTCCAGATCTGTCCGCGTCTGGTGCAGACAGCTACTTTTCCATTGGGCAGTAGATCAATGTCACCGCCTTCAACCACCGCGCCTTCAGGGGCAGGGATTTGGGTGATGGAGTAGTAATCTGATTGTTTGGGTTCTTCGCAAGATGCCGGGGCTGGGAACGATAGAACCGCTATGGCGGTCAGGGCAAAGAGGTAAGAGGGTTTGGTCATGGACTTAACAGGGTTAAGTGAAAAATAAGGAAAGGAAGTTCGGCTATTTCGCCGTAGGGGGAGCTGCAACGGCAGCATTTTGGAGCGGTGTATTCCAGCGATAGGTGATGATGACAGGGGTATCAGTTTCGAGGAGAACCAGCGTTTCTTTACCTCCCTCAACCTGGCGAGTGACTGGGTCGGCACCCTCAATACGGATTGCCATCTCACTGCCAATGTCGATCCATCCATCTTTCTTTTCCTGGATGCCGGTTGAAGCAATCCGGAAATAGGTGTTTTCATCAACCGTGCCGGAGGTCTTGATTGATCGAACGATTGCTTTCACTCCGTTAATGGTTTGGGGATCGAATCGATCCGTCACCGTGAGTGACCTGTATTGATAGCTAAAGGTGGGGAACCGGTTCTTATCGAGGCGATAGCCCTGAAACTGGTAGTCAGGGTGCTTGATGTTGAAGGTGATGTCTTCTTTTGGATCTGAGGTATCTCGTTCGTAGGCGATGGTTGCCTCAGAGAATGGCACCCATGGTTCTTCGAGGCTTTCCAGGATTTGAAAAGGCATCCCTTGAGCGGTGATCACTTTTTCCGCGCCGGCAGGCATGCTCCCTGAGCCACGCCGATTCCAGTGAGGGGCGGTATCCATGAATTCGCCACGGTAGACATAGGCGAGGTTGAGCGTGTCGGCGTCCCAGATCAGATTTACTTTGCCTGGGTATCCGACTCCAATTGCTCGAGGATTGGCGTCGGGAACGAACGCCCGGTGAACGATTGCTTCGTTTGGGTTTTGTGCAGTGAGAAAAATGGGTGGGTAAGTGGCGTTTTTCTTGTTCTTCTTTCCTTCCGATTTTACTTCGGAGAGCCAGACTTTGCCCATTGTGCCGCCGTCGATGTAAGCGGATAGAAATTGAGCAGCGCCGTTATCGAAGTAGAGAATCTGAAAGGTATGCATTCCTTTATCCAGCGCATGTTTGATCCTCTGTGTGGTGATCTCGTGGGTGCCGTCGTTTCCGACGATTGTTTCGCCGTCGATGTTGAAGGCTGAACCGTCATCGGAAACGACGGCAACAGCATACTCGCCCGACTCGGGGATTGTCATGGTGCCTTCGAAGACCATGCCAAAGCCCTTTTTCCCGATGCTTTTCGCGGGGGAAAGAGTGATGAATCCATCTTTTAGTTTGCCGGTCTTAACCGGTTCCAGTGTTGCAAATTCAGGAAGTTCTTCCCATTTCCCCTGGTAGAGTGAGTAGCTCAGGTCGGATACAATCTTCGGAGCGTTCGCAATTTCGACCATCTCCTGAAGATCTTCTCGGCGCCAGGGTCCAGTTTGTCTGGCGAATTGCTTGCGCCATTTTGCGACATCATTGGCGGTGGGGGACTGTCGTTTTTCTCCGAACTCACTGGTCACATAGGCGATGACGGATGCGATCTGCTCGTTGTTGAGCGCCTCCTCGAGCGCTAGCATGATTTGGATATATTTGTTATCCTCTTTGTGGATGCCTTTGAGAATTACCCCGGTGAGCAAATCGGAGTGACCGCCTTTTACGAATGCGGAATCGTGAAGCGATGGAGCCATCAGCAGATCTCCTGCCTTAACCCCTTTTCCGTCAGGACCGTGGCAGGCTGCGCATGATTGGTAGGAGGCCAGCCCGAGTTCCATGATTTTGTCCTGTTGCGCTTCGACTGAAAGCGAAGTGATTAGGAAAAAGAGGAGTATTAATATCAATTGGCGCTTCATAGGGACTGAGATCGGGCTGAGGTTAGATCACATCGAAATAGTGGTCAAATACCTGAAACCGCCCTTGAGGTGTGATATCCATTTGAGCTAGGAAGCGAATGCCACGATATACTACAGAAATCTTTATATTTCTGGAATATGAAGTAATTTGAGGAGGTAAATTGCTTTATCTGGAGTGAGTCCAGGAGGTAAACTGAGACTGATTATGAATCGAACTGTCGACTTCTCGATGCCGCTGCGTTGCGCAATTTATTTCGCAATTGCAGTAGTGACCCCTGTTTTTCTTACCCAGTGCCAGTCGACCGGGGGAAGTTACCGGGATGTCGAGTATGATTCATCCACTCTAAAAACTCCTTCGGGTCACGGGCTGAAGAAGAGCGAGTACCCTTTCGATGACAGTGGCAATTACCGGAAAGATTGGGTTAAGAACAAGGATGCCGGGCGGGCGGGTTCCTCCTATAAGCAGACGACACCGGAACCTTCGACAGCGGTGGCTTCAGTGCCCGCTTCAAGTTCGAATTTTCCTAGTCCTGTGAGCAAGCCTGCTTCGTCCGGGGTCACTGTCACATCGACGCCACCGGTTGTTTCATCGAGTTATCACAAGGTCAGGTCAGGCGAGACTTTGTATTCTTTGTCGCGCAAATACAATACGTCCATTGCCGAGTTGAAGCGGATGAACGGTCTGACGGGAGACGCGATTCGCGACGGTCAGAGTCTTCGAGTGCCGTAGGGCGCTTGGCGCAGAAGTCGTGGATCTGTCAGGACTTGTTTTTATTCTTCTGCTTTTTCTTTTTGCGGAGTTTTTTGGCTCTTCTCTTGGCGAGCTTTTTCTTCAGTTTCGGCCAGAAGTCTTCACCTGCAATGTAGCCGATGCATCGTTTTGCGCCGCAGAAGCAGGGGTGCTCTTTGTAGGTCTCCAGGTCGAAACCATAGTTAAAATAAAGTTCTTCGTCTTCGCCAATATCCCTCAGGGCTGTGATCCAAATATGATCGTCATCGAGAAGAGCTTCGCAGTTCGGATCGCAACTGTGATTGATGAGTCGGGCTGCGTTTGCGGGGACGTTTCCGTCGATATCGCAGTCGTCGTTGAGCGTGAAAATATAGACGGCGGCGTCACCCGTTTCCTTGGAATGGTCCATCTGGGCCCAACCGCGCTCATTGGATTCGTCTTTGTCGACGAGGTCGCCGACGTATTCGATGATATACGTCTCCACCGGAATCTTTTTCCGTGCGAACAGTCCCCGACCGTGGATGCCGGATTGCCGTATTTCGCACCATTCGGAATCGCAGCGTTCACCGGGCAATAAGACTTCTTTTGTAGCGATCATTTTTGAAAGGTGTCAGTAGGCCAATGTGCTGTGATTTCAAGCCATTTGGAGTCGAGGCCTGGCCATCCTTCAGGTCGATACAAGACTCCTGACAGATCTTTGGGGCCTTTGGGCGCGAAGTCAGGGCGAGTGAGGAGAAGGCTTAGGGTGTCGTTGTCCTTTCTCTTCAGCGAAACCTGCTGAGGAGCATCGGAATCGACCTGCATGTCATCGCAGAAGAAATAGATTCCTTCGAGCTTCGTGTTGTCCAGTTTCGGAATGGCCACTTTGAGTTTGATCGTTTCCGGCGTGACAAGTCTGGCGGAAATTTTCCAGCTTTTTGGTGCAGGTGGGGGAACGGAACTTCGGATGGATTTGAACTTGGCGCGGTAGTCCTTGTCGAATTTTTGAGGTCCTCCTGATTTGTTGACTGGTAGCTCGATGGAGAACTCTTGAATGCCTGGATGGCAGGTGTTTGCACACGCCATCCAGGCGCATTTCACTGCGATGGTGACGGTGTCCGTGTCGATTACCTCCGGTATCTGAATGGGGATGAGAAGGCAGGTCTCGCTTCGGTAGCCATGGGCATTGATTCCAGCCATGTCGGTTTGTTCAGGGGGCGGCCAGATCACATCCCCGGCCGAGAATCCTTCGGGGAGAGTCCATTCAAAAGTGGTCGCGACGCCCACGATGCCCGGGCCCCGCCAGTAGGTATGAAATCCTTCGGCCGGATCAAGAATCAAACCCATGGTGAGAGTTTTACCGGGAGTGATGGCTTGGACGTCCGTGACAAGTTGGATCCGGTCGAGTCCAGGTCTTTTAACAGAATGGGTTTCTGCGGCTGATCCGACTGAGGCGTATCCGAGGAAACAGCCAAGAATGACTGCTGTGTAAAGTTTGAGATAGGCCATGCGAAAAGGTGAACAAGGCCGAGCGATCTCTCAAATGCTTTTTTTGCCTTCTCTGCGGGGTTTCTACCGCGTTTAGGGATGCAGGCGACCCGTCAGGCACGCCATGTTTATCCGCCAATCGTCGCAGGTTTCAGCTCTTTCGAATTCTCCGCCTTGGCGAAGGTAACTCCGACGGTCTTCGAGACTCCAAACTCCTCCATCGAGACGCCATACATGACATCGGCACGTGACATGGTCCGTTTGCTGTGAGTCACAATCACAAACTGACTGCCTTTGATGAAGCGATCCAGCACACGAATAAATCGAGTGATGTTGGCTTCGTCGAGTGGAGCATCCAACTCATCGAGGACACAGAATGGAGAGGGTTTGACCATGTAGATGCCAAATAGTAGCGCCACCGCAGTCATAGATCGCTCGCCACCTGAAAGGAGGCTGATCGATTGGAGTTTCTTTCCCGGGGGTTTGGCAATGATATCAATGCCAGATTCGAGAGGGTCGCCATCGTCCATCAGAACGAGATCGGCTTTGGACTTTTCTCCAAACAACTCCTTGAACATCTCTCTGAAGTTTTTCCGAATCTTCTCGAAGGTTTCGGTGAACATCTTTCTGGTATCCCGGTTGATCCGCGCAATCATTCGAAGAAGCTCTTCCTTTGAATTATCGAGATCTTCGAGCTGTTGGATGTTGAACTTGTAGTGTTCTTCGAGTTCATCGAATTCTTCAATAGCATCGATGTTGACCGGTCCCATTGAGTCCAGCTTGGTGCGAAGTTGCGTCACCATTTGTTCGACTAGCTCCCAGTCTGGCTCCGTTGGATCTTCAATCGCCATTTCGGTGTCTGAGTCGGCCTCTTCTTCGCTTGGCTGCGACGCCTCTGTTTCCGTTTCTTCAACTGGCTTCGAGATGCTCAGATCGAAGCCGCGGGTATTCTTGCTTCGCTCTTCTATGACGGCGAGGAGCGCATGGCTGTCAGGTTCGAAAAACTCCAGCTCAGTGCGATATCGGTCTCGGCAGTTTCGCTCGATGTTTTCCAGATTGATATCGATCTGGGCTGTTTTCACTTCTTCCCGGCCCCGTTGCTCTGCGATTTGCTGAACTTCACGACGGCTTTTGGTGAGCTCTTCTTCGCCTTCTTCGATACGAGAGGAATATCCGGTTTTCTCAATAAGGATTTCCGACTGTTCTTCTTTGGCACCCTCGGTTTCCAATTGCCAGTTCTTGATCTTTTCCTGGAGCTCTTCAGTCTCGATGGTGGACTGTTCAATTCTTTGGCGATAGCTCGCTGTTTCGTGACCGCGCCGCTCGATTAGTTCTTCGAGCTCCTGTTGCCGGGCAATCATTGGTGCTCGCTGCTCTTCCAGATTCTGGCGGGTGCCCTGTTCAACGGCGAGAGACGTACGCGCTTCGGTCACCTGCTCTGTCAGGGTTTCCTCTGTTGAGCGTGCTGCGGAGAGTTGTTCGGTTGACGACCCGGCTTCAGCGGTGAGTTCTTCGACCCGTTTTACAGTTTCATCCCGTTCTGCTGTATTCGCCTGAAGGGTTTGAGAAATTTTATCCTGCCGCTCATCGACTTCTTTTTGTTCCCAGACAAGGCTATCGATTTTGTTGTGAAGCTGATTGAGGTCACGCTCCACCAGGGCCAACTTTCCTTCAAGGGTCGAGGAGGATATCCGTTTGTGTTGAAGTCTTTCGCGGGCCTGCTGAAGGATGTCTTCGAGTTGATCAACTCTTTGGTTGAGCTCATCGCGGCGATCTTGACGGCGAGACACTTCTGTTTTCAGTGATTCGGCAACACGTCGGAGTTCCTTGATCTCGGTCTGCATTTTCAGGATGGAGATTGAATCATCTCCCGCCTTTCCTCCGTGAATGATTCCCTCTGCGGTGATGAATTCACCATCCAGCGTAGCGATGGCTTTATCAGGGTGCTTGTCGCGCAGGCGGATCGCGGTGTTGAGATCTTTGGCAAGCAGGACGTTAGCGAGGAGTTGTTTCAACAGCTGTTGGACATCGGAGCTCGCTTTGACTTTATCGATCGCCCAGCTGATGGATCCCAACGGTGCGCGGCTTTGTTTGTCCGGTGTCCCTTTGCTGAGGTGCCCTTCGGCGATAAGAGAAGCCTTGCCGAGGTTTCCTTCGCGAAGCTTGGATACGATTTTTTCAGCAATTGCTACATCCGATACGACGACGGCCTGCAGTCGCCTTCCGAGGGCGGCTTCGATGGCTTCCGCATATTTGCTTTCGACTTCGATGCTGCTTGAAAGAGGGGATCGGATCTGCTTGCCGTAGAACTCAGGATCATCCAATCCTTTGAGAACCGCTTGGGTGCCTTTCTCGAATCCTTCTCCATCGGCAATCAATTGTTCAAGCACCTCGAGACGTGAGCGCTTTTCGGCATGAAGTTTGTGCAGGCTGGCAAGATCTTCCTGCATGTCGCCGGCGGACCGTTTTGCCTGGTGATACTTTTGTTCCATCACCGCGAGATTTTCCTCGAATTCTTCGATGGAAGTCTGGTGGTCATTGATTCGGCCCTTGAGACCACTGGAATCTGTATTGCGTGACGTTTGGTCTTCTCGAAGTCGGTTGATTTCGTCGCTCAGTTGTTGAGATCTCAGCCGATCAGATTCGGTCTGGCGCTGGTTGGTCTCGATGCCCGCTTCGAGGCTGGCGATATTACTTTTCAGCTGGCTGCGTTCTTCTTCGAGGGTGCGTAGTTTCTGATTGAGTGTTTCTCGCTGCTCTCTCGCTTCCCGTGTGGCAGTTTCCTGCTCAGTTACTTTTGATTGCTCTGTTTCGATCCGTTCCTCCACGGCGTGAAGCTGTCGGTCTGCTGCTTCAATGTCAGAGCACTGCTTTTCGAGTTTCTCCGATGCCTGGGTAACGTCTTCTTCATTTTTCCGAATCAGAAGACTTTGTTCGTGTGATCTTTCACCATTGAACTCGATGCGGTTGTTGGCGCTGCTAATTTCATTTTCGAGGCGGGCCAACTGTGACTGCAGTTCCGAAAGGCGGGTTTCGATCTCCTGATACTCTACCCGGGCCGCTGCCATTTGAGCCTGCCGTCTTTCGATGGAGTCCTCTACTTCGTCCTGTTGCAAGCGAAGGTTGCGAATTGAAGTGTTCAGTTCGGATTTTTCGGCACGGATCTCTCGCCATTGTTTGTGGCTGAAATGTAGTTCGAGAGTCTTAACGTCCTGAAAGAATGTCTGAAAGCGCTTTGCCTTTGAAGCCTGCCTGGAGAGGGATCGAATCTGCCGTTCGTTTTCTGCGATGACATCGCGTATCCGAACGAGGTTTGCTTCAGTGTAATCGAGTTTGCGGAGCGCTTCTTTCTTCTGCGATTTGTATTTGGTGATACCGGCAGCCTCTTCAAAAACCGCTCGCCGGTCTTCGGGCTTGGAACTAAGCAGCATGTCAATTTTGCCCTGTTCCATGATCGAATAACTCGATCGTCCGATGCCGGTGTCCATCAGGAGATTGTGAATGTCCTTGAGACGGCAGGGTTGTTTGTTGATGAGATACTCGCCTTTGCCATCGCGAAATACGCGGCGGCCGAGGGACACTTCGTCGTAATCGGTCTCGAGAATCCCAGAACAATCGGACAGCGTCAGGGTCACCTCTGCCATGCCGAGAGGGGAACGACGGTCGGTTCCGTTGAAGATGACATCAGCCATCTCGCCACCTCGCAGTGCCTTGGCCGAGGTTTCACCGAGGACCCATCGCATCGCGTCGACGATGTTGGATTTTCCGCACCCATTAGGGCCGACAATTCCCGTCACTCCTCCATGGAACTCAAGTTTGGTTTTGTCGGCAAATGATTTGAATCCGTGAATCTCTAAAGATTTCAGGCGCATGGCAGCAGGTGATGGAGTGTGAGTCGGTTTCTATTTATCAAAATTAAGAATTCAATTCTCAGGAATGATAAACATTGGTTTACAATGAAGAAACGCTGCCCTCTGTCGAGTAAAAAGATTCACCAAATGTGCATTTCGCCATTGGGTTGGCAAAACTTCTCGCAAAAGAATCGCTCCAATAAGCTCAGTTGATCTTGAATTTCCTAATAATTTTAAAATTAAGTCGCGATATTGGGTGGATTCTCACTTTTTTATTGCAACGTAACTTTGTGGCGGATAGGTTAGGATAGTAAGCGAGTAAAATCCTACGCAAGCAGTTGAGTAAGGGCATGGTTGCTGTTGAGGATCGTGATCGGAAAAACCATAAGAATTTGTGCGGAACGGGGCGGCCCGGTGCAACGGATGAGAGTCTGAGTGCCGGGTCGTTTTTCTGTACCGATATAAAAGCCAACCGAGCTTGGTGACGCCAAAAGATTTTTGATAGGCGCTCGGCAAAAGCCGTTTCACAGAACAAATGGCTGACCGATCAGGTTTCCCGGAAACGGTAGATTGGGTTGCCAAAAAGGGAGGGGTGTTTTGGCCGGTAGTATTTTCAATCTACCCAATTTGAAAATGGGAGACGTGGGCAGAATGATCAGAGTTGTGTTGCCGGGAAAAATATTTCATCTATTCTGAATCAGACGGGAGAGTGACACGTCGAATTCAGGAACAACAAACCATCTCCCTTGATATGACTATGAATGACGATTTTTCTGTTTTGGCCAAGTTTCTTGAAAGCCTCGGTCCAGAAGTATCCGGACACTCCTCATCTCCGCTTACCGATGAGCAGCTGGTTCGGATTGGACAATTTGCAGAAGGCAAACTCAGCGCTGAAGATCGCGAGTCTCTGCTTCCTGAAATTTTAGGCAATGAAAAGGCGCTCCACGAATTGGTGCAACGCCTTCAAGGTCAGTAGGCGCAAATATTTTCGAAAGTGAATGATAGGATCTAGAGCTAGGCTTCTCAGAAATCCCGGGTTTTGTCGCCTCGGTGGCGACTTGGAGGGCCATCTTGAATCTTGGATCAAGTCAAGCAGCCCGACGAATCTCGCGGCCTTACTCGATCCTGTTTCGATCGCGCTGCTTCGGGAGTCTTTTGTGAAAATCGGAGGATGTGAAGGGACGGTCTGGTTGGCGGATGAAGACGAGCGCAATCTAGTAGCCGTATACAATTCAGGGTCGGATGCGGGATCCTTGGTGGGGTTTGAGCAGCCTGTTGGCAGTGGAATCATCTCGCTGGTGTATGCGCAGCAACAACCCTATTGCGAAAATGATATTGGAGGGAGCCGAGGTCACGATGACACCTTGGATCGTAAGATTGAGAAGCACACCACGGCAATGATTGCGGTACCATTCTATTTTGCTTTCGGACTCAGAGGTGTGATCTCCTGTGTCCAGCTTGAAGAAGATGAAACGGGTGGGGAGCAATCGGGATTTAGTTCTAGCGAGGTGGAGGTATTAAGTAGGACCGTGAATGTTGTCGGGCGGCTTATCGACGAGACACTTCTGTCGACGGCTCTAGGAATAAATGATGGGGGAAGTTGATGCTATCCGTTGGCCCGATCTGGAGTTGGCAGCTAGGTCGATTGTTGAGGGTGATGGTCACGGTGTCAAAGTGGCGATCATCGATTCTGGTGTGGATGTGACGCATCCTGCTCTGAACGGATTGGAGTTAAAGGATGATATCGCGGTTTCTTGTGACGGGGTGAATCTTCGCATTGAAGAAAAGCCGGGTCACGATGTCTACGGACATGGGACTGCGGTCACGAGCTTACTTCTCAAGGAGGCGCCCGGTATTGAAATCGGAAGCTTTCGGGCACTCGACAGTCGGAATCACGCGAGGAGCTTCGTGATCTCTGAATGTGTGAATCAGGCCATCGAAAGAGGTTACCAGGTGATCAACTGCAGTTTTGGCTGCCGAGGATCTGCTCGATATGTGATGGATTACAAAGAATGGGTCGATCAGGCTTACCTTTCGGGAGTCCAGGTGGTGGCCGCCTGTAGCAATGTCGATGCCAGTATCCGGGAGTGGCCTGCCTATTTTCCCAGCGTCATCAGTGTTCGTGGAATCGATTGCCGTCCTGAGGAGTTCTTTTCTGTCGCTGGGAAAATGGTCTCCTTTCTTGCTCGAGGCGAGCGGGTGGAGGTGCCCTGGCTGGATGGAACGTCGAAAATCGAGACGGGCAGTAGTTATGCCGCTCCGGTCATTGCCGGTAAAATCGCAAAGTTGCTCTCTGCTTTTCCGGAGATGGAGCCATCCCTTGTGAAACCTCTGCTCACAGTCCTGGCAGAGGCTTTTCCAGAAGCCTCCTGATATCCCCAAAATCTTATAGTTTTTGGTGGACTAATTCTTAGACAATACTATAATTTTTGTAAACTTAACAATCAATGTGTCTTGAATAATCAACTACCTGGAAATCTGGCAGAGATTTTCCCGCTTCGCTTTCGAATGCGGGAGGAGCTTCGTTTTCAGGCGGCGAACGATCTGGTGATTGCGGAACGGGCATCTGATGGCCAAAAGTTCTCACTGCGGACTTGGCAATTTGAGATGATGCGGCGCTTTGATGGGCAGCGTTCCTTTGAGCAAGCTTCCCGTGAAGTTCATGCGATTTTTCCTGGAGGCTTTACGACGATGGGCCTTTTGAATTTCTACCGCTGGCTTTATCAGGAGAATCTTGTCTTATGCGAATGCCGGTCAGTATTTGAGTTGGTAGTGGATGATGAGGTCGAGCCCGTGTCTTCGCCTCCGTTGCGTGAGAAGCTGAAAGAGGGGTTATCGCCCGCCAACTTTAGAATGAACGACTGGCAGCGTCAGGCCCTCAAGGTTTCCGCTATTGCCGTTTTTTGTATGGGCGTATTACGGATTGCCTACGTGGCCGCGCCTATTTTTGAACCACCGGTAGATCGGGCGTATGCCGCGGTTGAGAATTTCTTTTTGGAGGACGCCAAGGCAGGTCGGGTGGCTCGATCGGAGCAAATGCTTCCAGAATCTCCAGTAACTCAGATGGAGTTGGCCGGTCGTGTTCCAGTTGGATCGCCAATTGAAGAAGCCCCTCCAGCGCTTGAAGTGAATGTTCCTCCCATCGAGATGCTACCTGAAAAGGATCATTCCGAGCAAATCGAAGAACTGCGCAGAGAAATTGCAGAGTGTCGTGTTCGAAGGGATGAATTCTACATTCAGAACAATGAGGCAGGCTATCGAAAAGAAGTCGAGCGCATGACCAATCTCGCCAGGGAAATTGGTGAGATCGATACCAAACTCTGAGACTGAAGGGGCGAGATGTCCCGGTTAGGGGGCGGTCGCCGACAGGAGGCTTTCCTTAACCAGTTTGATAGGGATATCGCTTCTCTTCCTACTGCGGAAAACGCTGACGCAGTCATATCCAGCTGTCTCGAGCTGATCCAGAGCGAGTAGAAAGTTTTCGCCCACTCGAGTGGGGGTGTGTGAGTCAGATCCGATTACCACTGGAATTTCTCGTTCGGCCATGAGGGAGAGCATCTCGGGTCCAGGATTCATTTCCGGGAAAGCTTTGTTCAAACCGGACGTATTGATTTCCATGGCGACACCGGTGCGACTGATACGATCCAGGGCCGTTTCGATCTGAGGTCGGATAGTGCTGAAGTCCCAGTCGGCTGGGCTTGCATTTTTGATCAAGTCAGGATGGGCGAGGCTGTCGAAAAGCCCAGTTTCTGCCGATTCTGCGAGGTGTTCAAAATACTGATGTCTGAAGGCGATGGGATCACCACGCCAAAACGTGTCGAGATACTCGGGGATATGCCAATGAACTGACCCCAGGATGTAGTGAAAGTCGGCCTTATCGTGGAGTTCCCTGAGCCACTTTTCCATTCCCGGAAAGAAATCGCTCTCCATTCCGAGTCGAACTTCAAATCCGTCAGGGGCGGCGTCGGCTGCCTCTTGGACGATGGCCAGGTATTCATCAAACTGCTCCGGGGCCATCCGAACGCGATGTGAAAATTGGTTCGGCATCGGGCTGTGGCAGGTCATGATGATCCCTGCAAGCCCTTGCTCGACTCCCTTTTCCATGTATTCGACAGGGTGACCTTCTGCGTGTTTGCAGAGAGGTGTGTGCATGTGGCTGTCGAAAAATAGTGGGGGCGCTTCAGGCATGGAAATGGTAGCGCAACCTGCCTCAACTTGCGGGTATCCCAACCATTTTGTTCGCTAATCCGATTCGATCCGAGCCATGGCCGTCGCGTTTTGGCGAAGGTGCCCGGGATTGAGTGTTCCGACGATCACGGAAGAGGCGGATTGCTTTTTGAAGATGAAGCGGAAAGCAGTTTCGACCGGATCTTCATCTTCCTCGTCCCCAAACCATCCGCTCCCGAGAGCTTTTTTTATGAAAATGGTGGTGCCCGACTGAACTGCGGTATCCAGGACGGGTTCTTCTTCCTGTTCCCACGGATTGTACATCACCATGACGGAATCAAGGCCGATTTCGATTGCTCGCTGGCCTCCTGCGACTGTTTTTGTCGAGATTCCTATGGAACGCACTTTCCCTGCTTCTTTGAGCTGAAACAGAGTGGCCACGGCGTCGGAATGATCGAGAATTTCGAGATCGTTTCCATCGGAATGAATCAAAAGAGATTCGATTCTGTCGGTTCGGAGGCGAGACAAGGTTCGCTCGACGCTGGCGGTGATAGCCGCCTTTGAAAAGTCATAGTGTGATTCGCCGTTCACAAATTCTTCGCCTGCTTTGGACATGATGGCCCAATCATCCCGTCGTTCGCCTAGTAATTGGCCAATGCGCTCTTCGGAGGTTCCATAGGCTGGGGCGGTATCGAGAAAGTTAATCCCAAGCTCCTGAGCCAAATCCAGGAGGGAAAGAATTTCATTGTCTTCCGGAAGGTCGAATGACGAGGGATATTTGACCTGTTGATTACGACCAAATTTGACCGTTCCGAGGCCCAAGCTCGAGACGGCGATGTCGGTTGAGTGAATGTTGCGACGTATCATGGAAGATCCCAAGGCGGTTTGCCGAGGGATGGGCTCGGGAGATTTAATTGAACAGGAGATCTGCTCGAGTCTGCGCAGGTCTCATCCAATACTTGATCTGCCAGGTCGGGGGCCAAGGCGAATTTGGTCGGCCAAGCGATGAGAACATTCCCGCTTCGCGTGCAATAAGCGCCGGGGGGGCGGTCACCGGTGCCGGTTAGGGGTTCGGCCCGGTCGCCACGCCAGGTGAACCATTCTGCCTCTGTGAGATCGACCCAGGGCATCAACTGATCGAAGAGCGCCTTTCCGGCAGCGATTTGGTCTTCGACAGATCTGGCGACTCCTTCTTGTTCGGCGATGTCTCCTCCGATGTACCAGACCCGGCGTCCCTCGCTGTCAGTATGAGTCGTTGAGACGAGAGGAGGCTTTGCACCGTTTCCCACACAAACCGAATAGAAGTCGGGAAGATCAGGGTGCCGAACGATGATTTGGTGAAGTGGCCGGAGCTGCATCTTCGGCTGAGAGATACCGATTTGTGAAAGGAGTTCTCCGTTGCCTGCGCCTGCGGCAAAAAGGTAAGTGTCAGCGGTTAGCTTAATTTGTGACCCGTCCTGTTGAGTGATCTGGATTGATTGTAAACTACCGTCAGCTGAAATGATCTCGGCGTCGCTTGACCAGTCGATCTGCCTGGTCTCGTCTGCGACTCCTTTGGCGAGTTCACGAATTATGGAGACGGGATCGACCACGGGTTCGTCGATACGGAAGAGACGACCTTTGTATTTCTCGCTGTCGAAAACGGCAGGATAGTCTTCTCGCTTGATCCCGGAGGATCGGCCACGGACAGCCTTGCTTCCGAAAAAGCTGACGACTTGGCTAACGACGTTAGGCAAGCTCCAAAGCAGTTGGTGATCGCTTAACAAATCTGCCCCGCTCAGGTCGATTTCGCCGTTTCCCCTAAGTGCGTCTAGCCAGCGTGAGGGCATGTTGGCTAGTGCCTCAGATGATTCGGTGAGTTTACCTCCTACCGCATATTTGAGGCCGCCGTGAATGACACCTTGAGCGGCCAGCGATTGGCCTGTTCCCAGCGGTCCATTGGTCAGGACGCAGATGGATTGGCCTGCCTTTTTGAGTCGGTTTGCTGTCCAGAGCGCAGCGATACCTCCACCGATGATGACGGTGTCAGTTTCGATGTGTCGGGTTTCACTCAAGGCAGGTCTAGTCCAAAGAACTCAGCGGAATTTTGAAAGCAAATGCGCCGTACCATATCGCCAACAAGCTCCATGTCGCGTGGGATTTCTCCCTTTTCGACATCCTCTCCAATGACATTACAGAGGATCCGACGGAAATATTCATGTCGGGTAAAGGATAGGAAACTGCGAGAATCTGTCAGCATGCCGTTGAAGCGGGACAGCAGGCTGGTGTTGGAAAAAGTATTGATCTGCCACTCCATGCCTTCCTTGGTGTCGAGGAACCACCAGGCAGTTCCCAGCTGAAGCCTGCAGGGAGGGTCGCCCGGTTTGGCCTGCTGAAAGTTCCCGAGCATGGCCGAGAGCGCGTAGTTGTCTTTCGGGTTGAGGTTGTAGAGCATGATCTTTGGAAGATGGCCGCGCTGATCCAGTGTGTTCAGGTATCTTCTCACGGCTGTCGCATGGTCGACGTCTGCGATCGAGTCGCAGCCTACGTCTCGGCCGATGGATTCGAAGAGGCGCTGGTTGTTGTTTCTCTCAGCTCCGATGTGCAGTTGTTTGGTCCAGCCTCTGGATGCGTCGAGTTCCCCGAAAAACAACATCAGGTAGGCCCCAAAGGCTTCGGTGTCTGCGGCATTGGCAGAAGATCCTGACCGAACACTGTCGAAGATTAGTTGCGCCTTTTCTTCAGAGCACTCAGCGTCGTAGAGATGATGGAGGCCGTGATCGGAAAGCCTTCCGCCCATTTCGTGAAAGAAATCATGTCTCGAGCGAATCGCATCACAGAACCCTGATAGAGTGGAGCAATCGATGCCACTGATTGTTGTTAGCTTGTCGGCATAGTTGTTGAAGTGATCCGCGTCGTCGACCCAAAGAGCGGGGTCAGGTCGAAAAGTAGGATAGACTCTCACGTCGAACGAATCATCGGCGGCAATGGCCTGGTGGTGCTCGAGGGTGTGGGTGGGGTCGTCAGTCGTGCAAAGTCCTCGGACCTGACTCATTTCGAGGAGGCCGCGGCAGGAGTATTCAGGTTTTGCCAGCTTGGCATTTCCCATTTCCCAGACTTGGTCTGCGGTCGAGGTGGAGAAGAGTCCATCAAAATCGAAATATCGAGAAAGCTCCAAGTGAGTCCAATGATAGAGAGCGTTTCGGAGGGTATGGGGAACCGTTTCGGCCCAGGCGTCGAATTTGTCTCTGGGGGAGGCATCTCCGGTGATGCGATCTTCGGCAATGCCATTGGCTCGCATCGCTCGCCATTTGTAATGATCTCCGGCCAGCCAGATATCATTGAGATTGTCGAAGCTTCGGTTCGCGGCGATTTCGTCGGGCGGCAGGTGATTGTGAAAGTCGAGGATGGGCTCGTCTTTTGCAAAATGATGATACAGCTCTCTTGCCGCGGTTGAATGCAGCATGAAATCGTCGTGAATAAAAGGCGAAGGCATGGGTGAAATTTCGCCGCGATAGAGACGAGATCAAGTCCCGCTGTTGTCGCATTTTCCTGCTCGTTTTTGCCCTTGCCCGGGATTCCCGATAATCGTGGGAGATGAACCCGCTAAGGGAGGGCGCCAAGAGAGACGTGTCTCTACCAGAATATCAGTGCGCAAATCAGCACGATGACCCCGTAGACGGCACCCGCGATGGCTCCGAACTGGTAGCGCTTGCTGTCTGCCAGAACCCAGCTGATTTGATCGCGCATCAGGTAGGGAAGCCCAATCCAGAACATTCCCTTAATAGCGATGGCGTAAGCAATGGCCACAATGAGAAGGCGGGACTGGGGAACCTGGAGAAAAGCTGAATCGAGAATGGGAGCAGCGGCAAGAATCATCAAGAAGCCCAAGGCTCTGACGGCGATGAATTCACGCACGAAAATCACGACTCCGACGCAGACAGCGATGATAACCATCTGGACCGGTCTCTCGATTTTAAAGAATTCGCCCAGGTCCATGCAGCTCCAGATCATGAATCCCCATCCAAAACAGAAAATGGCTAATGGCACTCCAATCTTTTCGTTTCGAGGGAATGCCTTGAGCTGGGCCTTTACCAATGATGGCTTTACCAAGGCAAAAACGTGGGAGCCGATTAAGCCGAGACCGATAATGATCCCCATGACCTTCAAAGGAATACCGGGCTCGTAGAGAAAATTGTAGATCGACTGCATGCAGATTGGGTCGGACAGACTCGGAGATATTCCGATTATTTCAAGACCGGATCCCCATAGAGGGTGTGCCCGGTGCTCTCGGTGATCTTGACGTCGAAAAGCTGGCCAGCCATGCGGTCGGCATCACCGTCGAAGATGACGATCTTGTTTGTGCCCGTTCGACCGGAGAGTGTTTCTTTGTTGTAGCGGCTAGGGCCTTCGCAGAGAACTTCCTGAATCGTCCCGACGAGATTTTCGTTCTTGTCCTCGATGATTTTGTTCACCATCGCGAGCAGATCCTGATTGCGCTCCTCTTTGACTTGCTCCGGGAGCTGGTCCTCCATCTCGGCAGCCGGGGTGTCTTTTCTCGGGGAGTAACGAAAGATGTAGGCCTGATCAAACTGGACGTGTTCGACTGCCTTTTTGGTTTTGAGGTAGTCCTCCTCAGTTTCGCCGGGGAAGCCAACAATGATGTCAGTGGAAATAGCAATGTTGGGTCGGGCTTCCTTCATCTGATCGCAGATTTCGAGGAAACGCTGCGCTTTGTAGGGGCGATGCATCCTTTTGAGAATGCGATCAGATCCGGACTGCATCGGGAAATGCACGTGGTCGACTAGCTTTGGCAGGTAGGTAAAGGCTTTGATCACATCCTCTTTGTATCCAATGGGATGTGGAGAGGTGAAACGGATCCGTTTGAGGTCGTCAATTTCGTGAACGGCTTCGAGTAGCTGCACAAAGGGGCTCTTCCCGTCGACCTTGGGGAATTCGTGTCGGCCGTAAAGGTTCACGATTTGGCCGAGCAGGGTTACTTCTCGAACGCCGAGGTCGACGAGCCGTTTGCACTCATCGACGATTTCGGCGATGGGGCGGGCTCTCTCTGGACCACGTGTGAAGGGCACAATGCAAAAGGTGCACTTCATGTTGCAGCCCTGCATGATACTCACGAATTCACTGACGCCGTGCTCTTTTGTCACATGATCTCGAATCGTATTTTGAGATTCTTCCTCTACGTCGATGTCGACGATGGAGCGGCGGAGGTTGTCCATCTGCGACGCTTCACGTGCTTTCATCAGATCGACGACGTGATCAACGACTCGGTGATACTTTTGGGTTCCAGCGACGAGACTGACGTGGGGAGACTGCTTTAACAATTCATCTCCTCTGCTTTGCGCCATGCAGCCCATGTATCCGTAGACGATATCAGGGTTTTTCTTCCGGTGTTTTCCCAGATGATTCATGCTGCCGATTGCCTTTTGCTCAGCCTGGTCCCTGACGGAGCAGGTATTCATGAGGACGACGTCGGCGTCGTCGGGCTGAGGCGTGACGGTGAATCCACGTTCCACGAACATCTGAGCGACTTGCTCGGAGTCACGTTGGTTCATCTGGCACCCGAAGGTTCTGAGATACACTTTCGGCATGGTATCAAGTCGTAGGACAGGAAAAGGGGCCGAATCTAAGCGCAATCTGCTTCATAAACAAGGGGTTGCCTATTATTGGCGGGATAGCAGCAGCCAGGCCGATCTCTCCATACTCTGGGCCGATTTTGGAATCTGACGCAAAATAATTGGCGGTATCAAGGTATTGCCATCTTTGGGTGAATCGTGAAACATTCCTGCGATCTCGAATTTATGAAAATATTGCCCCTAATCATTACGGCAGCGGCTCTGCTTGGTAGTTTCGCTACTGCAGCTGACGCACCGACCGCACAATTTGTCAGGATTTCCCTTTCGGGGGACAGCCGAGTGCTGACCCTCGCTGAGGTGGAAGTCATCAGTGGTGGCAAGAATATTGCGCCTAAAGGTAAGGCGACTCAGTCCAGTGTGGGAGCCGGGGGGGCTCCGGAGCGTGCCATCGATGGCAATAAGGACTCCGATTGGGGGAAGAATGGTCAGACCCATACTGCTCAGGGCAAAGATGCCAGTGATCCATGGTGGGAGTTGGACCTGGGTTCACCTCAGAAAATTGAGAAGATTCAAATCTGGAACCGCGAAGGTTTGTTTGACCGCCTCGACGGATTCAAACTGGAGCTGCTGGATAAGAAGCAGCAGTCGGTCTACGCACGTGACAAAAACCCAGGGCCTGATGGATCCATCACTTTTGAGTTCACCGGGGACACCGTGATTTCGATTGCGGCACATGACGGTAAAGCTCAGGCGGTGCCAATTTTAGAAGAGGACGTTCCAGCTGACTACCGTGACCCTTCACCTTTCGCCTTTAGCAAAGGGGATACGGTCGCGATCATCGGAAACGGTCTCGCCGATCGGATGCAGCACGACGGATGGGCTGAAACGTTCCTTCAGGTTGCCAACCCAAATGATGAACTGGTTTTCAGAAACCTCAGTCTGACAGGGGACAGGATTGATCACTACCCCCGGAGCAAAGGTTTCATGCCGATGGATGACTACCTGCGCCAGGTCGAAGCCGATGTGATATTTGCTTTTTTCGGATACAACGAATCCTATGCCGGACCGAAGGGCCTGGCCGAGTTCGAGGAGAAACTGAAGAATGGAATTAATCACTACCGGGCGGTGAAACCTAACGGGAAGGAATTCCCTCGAATCGTTCTCTTCAGCCCGATCGCTCACGAGAATTTGGAAGACCCCAATTTGCCTGACGGTAAGGCGAATAACCGTCGTCTGGCTCTCTACACTGCGGTCATGCAGAAGGTGGCGGGACATGAAGGGGTCGCGTTTGTTGATTTGTATGGGCCGTCAAAGCGTCTTTACGAGAGAAATGAAGAGCCGCTTACGATCAATGGAGTTCATCTGAATGCACTGGGGAACCGCCTCGTGGGCAAGGTGATTGCTAGAGCGATCAGCGGTGTGACTGATTACGATGCCGATAAGCTGGCTGCTACTAACGAAGCTGTGCTTGATAAGAACTGGCATTGGCACAATCGCTACCGTGCTGCGGATGGAAATGACATCTGGGGAGGGCGCTCAACATTGCGTTTCTACAATGATCAAAGCAACGCCGATGTGTTGATGCACGAGTTGACAATGTTCGATGTGATGACGGCCAACAGAGATCCTAAGATCTGGGCTCGATCCAACGGCAGTGAATGGAAAGTGGATGACAGCAATGTTCCTGCTCCCGTTGAGGTGATTTCAAATGTCGGCGGAGGCAGCAAGAGCTCCAATGCTGAGAAAGAGGGAAGCCTCGAGTATTTCAGTGGTGAAGACGGCATCAAAAAGATGACCGTTCCTGATGGATTTAAAGTGAACCTGTTCGCTGACGAGACTCGTTTTCCTGAGATGGTGAACCCTGTTCAGATGCAGGTGGATGTTAAAGGTCGCCTCTGGGTTGCCGCGTGGCAGACCTATCCGAAGTGGGAGCCGCTCAAGGAGATGAATGATTCGCTTCTGATTCTTCCGGATGATGACGGAGATGGAGTGGCTGATCGATGTGTCACTTTTGCGAAGGTGCACAATCCGCTTGGTTTTGAGTTCTGGAATGGTGGAGTCATTGTGACTTCCCAGCCTGACATTATCTTCTTGAAAGACACCGATGGTGACGACGTGGCCGACTTTCGCCAGGTATTGTTCCAAGGAATCGGTTCATCCGATACGCACCATGCGGCAAATAATCTTATTCTCGGACCGGGCGGTGGTATCTACTGGCAGAGTGGTGTCTTTCTGCAGCACAATCACGAGCATCCCTGGGGTCCTTCGCTCGAAGCGAGTGCCTCCGGTATGTATCGCTTCGATCCTCGTCGCTACACGATTGCTTACCACGCTGACAATAAACCGAATCCTCACGGGATCAGTTTCGATAAGTGGGGGTATCACTACGCGAATGATGGAACGGGGGGCCGTTCTTACCAGGTGATTCCGGAGGGAGATGGTTTTGCGATGCGCCAATTGTTGTTGAAAGAAGTTCGGCCTGTTCCTGCGAATGCCGTGGTATCGAGCACTCATTTCCCCGACGAGATGCAGGGCAACTTTTTGATCTGTAACTCGATCGGGTTTCTCGGCTTGAAGCAGTATAAACTGCATCGCGATGGCTATATTGCTACTGGTACTGAAATAAGCAAAAAGGGTGTTAAAACAGAATTCCGCAATGAGTTCGCTCTCGGTGAAGTATGGGGTGAGCCGACGGAAGAACTTCTGTCGAGCACTGATAAAAACTTTCGTCCGACGGATGCTGTCTTTGGCGGTGATGGCGCGCTTTATGTTGCCGACTGGCACAATGTCATCATCGGTCACATGCAGCATAATATTCGCGACCCCAATCGAGATCATCTTCACGGAAGGGTCTATCGGATGACCTACGAGGGGCGCGATCTGGAAGCGCCGGTCGAAGTCGACGGAGCTTCGGTCGCTACTTTGTTAGATAACTTGAAACATCCGACCATGGGAGTGCGCCAGCGCACTCGAGTTGAACTCAGTGGGCGTTCCGTCGAAGACGTTATTCCAGCAGCCAAAGAGTGGGTCGCAACGCTCGACGCGGGTTCCAAAGAGGACGCGCATGCGCTGCTCGAAGCCCTCTGGCTACATCAACAGTTTAACGTGCGTAACCGGGATTTGCTCGATGCCGTGCTTGCCTCCCCGGAGCCGCATGCGGTAGTGGCGGCGAAGACCGTTAAGCATCACTGGGATGTGGCTGATCCTGCGACGAATGTCGTGACGGGTCCGATTGAGCAAGTGGAGGAGAAATTGGAGATTGATATCCCTGAGCACTTCACCAAAGCCGAAGCCGAAATCTATGAGTTAGGTGCGGAAGTGTTTCATCGTGAGGCTCACTGTGTGACTTGTCACCAGGCTCATGGTCAGGGAATGGAAAATATTTATCCTCCTCTCGGTAACAGCCCTTGGGTAACTGGCAACGAGGAGCGCCTCATTAAATTGACCCTAAATGGTATCTGGGGCGTGATCGAAGTGAATGGAGTCACCTATGATCCTGCCAAAGGCATTCCTCCGATGACTGCCTTTAAAGCAGTGCTGGATGATGAAGAAATCGCTGCGGCGCTGACATTTGTGCGAAACACCTGGGGGAATAAAGCTTCGATAATTTCTCCTGAAAAAGTCAAAGAGGTTCGCGAAGCGACAATTGAACAGCAGATTTTTTACAAGCCGGAAGAGTTGCTGAAGGATCACCCACTGGAATAGTGTCGCTGGAAAGCGAGTCTGTTTTTCGGCTTGTTGCCGGAACGGCTGGCTTTTTCCATGGATTCAACTGTGCATCACCTGGCCACCGTCAATGTTAATCGTTTGGCCGGTGATGTTGCGGCCATGGTCACTGGCGAGAAAAACGGCCATGGCACCGAATTCCTCGGGTTCCTGCCAACGGGCCAGAGGAGAAATGCTTTTGATCTTGGCTTCCGCCCATTCGTCGTAGGTTTGGTCGGTTGATTCGCGGTTAGCTTCAAAAACAGACTCATTGAGTCCGGTTTTCACCATTCCCGGTGAGAGTGCATTTACCCTTATGCCGTCAGCCGCGAAGTCCTTTGCCGCGCACTGGGCAAAATTGATCACCGCCGCTTTGGCAGCGCTGTAGGGAGGATCGGTTTGGGAGCCGATCTGCCCGGCGACCGATGACAGCAGAAGAACCGATTTCCGGTTGGTGTCGCCCCGGCGCAGGGAAGGGGTGAAGGCGTGAACGGCGTTTACCGTGCCCATCAAAGTAATGGCCAGAACGCGGGTCCAGTCAGATGGATCAAGATTCCAGAAAGGGAATCCAGCCTTTCCGGAACCGATGGCGGCGGCGCAGATGAGATGATCCACCTCTGTCGTTGAGCCGATTTCGTTGAGAGCAGAACAATCGGAAACGTCGACCTCATGCAGGGAAACTGATTTGGGATATCTGGAAGCCAATGATTCGAGCGGGATTTTGGAAATATCCAATGCCAGAACCCGTGCGCCCGCCGCGATGAACGATTCAGCTATCGTCATTCCTATGCCACTGGCTGCTCCTGTGATGGCGACAGTTTGTCCCGATAGATCAATTTTCATTTTAAATAGACAACTAGATAGAGCCAATTGAGGACGAGAACGCATCCGATCACGAGGCAGACCGTTTTGATTCGGCGATTTTGTTGATCGACGGTGGGAGGTGATTCGCCTTTGTGCCAACGAATGAATCCCAGGGCCAGCCACGAAATCGAGGCTAATGTTCCGAGAATCACTGCCGGATTCAAGGCGGCCGCCTTGGCTATATCCCCGTGGGCCAGGGCCTGCATTGAGCGTGTTCCTCCGCAACTCACGCAGGGAATTCCGAGCAAGGACTTGAATCGGCATTCAGGGGCTTTGACCGGGGAGTGATCGTAAATGCGGGCGACGCCGAGCAAGGCGATGACTGCGAGGAAGGTAATCACAGGAGCGACCAGAATTTCGAGTCTCCGTTTTTCGGATGGCGCGCTCACGGGGCAGAACCTGGCAAAAGCTTGAGGTAAATCCCCGGACCATCGTCAGAATAGGAATAGACAAATGCGTTGGGGGAAAACCGATCTCCCAAATGGGTGTCCGAGCTCTTCAGCATTTCCTGAATCGTTTCAATTCGCTGGCTGAGGGAATCAGGATTCGCTGATTGAATTTCGAGGCGAAGGCTCGGAACGGGCATCTTGGATAATTCGCAGACTTCATCGTAGTGCGAGACCAGCCGAATCATGCGATCGATGTGAACCAGATTACCATCGATGTCGGTGACAAGCAGGTTGGTGTTGCCGATGTCGGTTTCAATCTCGGTGGTCCTGCGATTGGTTAGGTCGACGAGGCCGTCGAGTTTCAACTCACCATCAATGATGTAGTGAGAGGCGTTTTCGGCAAAGTGATCTAAGTCGGGTCCGTAAAGTTCTCCGGTGGCTTCCCAGTCGCCATTGATGCGTTTCATCTCCACTTCCTCCATCGCTTTTGGAAATTTTGACTCAAAAAGCATTCGAGTCATGTGTTCGATGTCACTCGCTCGTTGCGAATTGATGGTTTTAGTAAATTTGCCGGCCGCAGAGATCAAATCATCCTGGAGTGACTCGGCATTGGCGGCCGCCTCTGCTTTTCGCTGAAGGGTGTAGGCGGTGTTGGTTGAATGATACTCAACCAGTTCAATTTCGACGGTGTGGGGAGCGATCCCATGGCTCCGGAGAATATTTTCTGCGGGAGGAGCGAGCGGATCCCGAAGACCGAGGAGGCGGCGCTTGATAAAGCCGACTCTTTCGACTGCCATGACTTCGATGCCGGGTTCGGCTCTTAGTTCGGAAAGGGCGGATCGCCATTGAAATCCACGGATCAGGTAAAAGGCGGCCAGTCCGAGGACCAGAGCGGCAAGCACGGCAGATCCTACGACATAGAAAGTCGATCTTGGCTGGTTGCCGGGATTGTCTCCGCGTTTTGCCATGGGTCAGGATCGTAAGTGATTCCTGAGAGGGGATCGAGCGGAAATTCAAGTAAAGAGACTGATTCTGTATCGTTCAGCCAATAGGCGATCCACGACGGACAGTTGGGGAGGGTTCATTTTCAGGGTGGCGGGAAAGGTTCTGTCAGGGTAGAGGGGTAACCCATACAGGTGAAGACCAGGCCATGTTTCCGTCGATTTGTTCCACTCGCACGTAGTATCGATTCTCGCCGGCTTCCACGGATTCATCTGTAATGGTCGCCTCGAAGGTATTTCCTTCTATGGATTCAAAAACCTTCCAGTCTTCTTCATTTCGAATGATGGTGACTCTCTTGAGGGGCGCTGTTCCGTCGACCGCGATTTCCAGTTTGGGAGCTTCTTCGGTCTCAAAGATTGAACCCAGGGGATTACCGTTGCAGGTGAAGCTGAGATAGATTTTGTCAGTTGCAGCGACAGTGCGTCGGGCATCGAAACCTTCGATGATCTCTTCTCGGGTGAAATTTTCGCAGAACACTCCGCCATAACTGGCGTGTTGTGAGATGTGATCGGAGCTGGCAAAAACGCCGAGTTTCCAGCCCATTTCGAGGGCGCTTTGAAAAGTACCGGCGCTGTATTCCCCGAAGTCGTTGATGGGTTCAGGTGGAGTGACTTCGGTTGCGTCGCCGTCGACCGTGTAACCTTCGCCCGGGCGCATTCCAACGGTCGGCTGAGGTGCTCCATTGGCTTCGTAGGAGACTCGGGCTCCCTGAAGGATTTCGATGATGTTTTCAGAGCCGTAGTCGATTCGGTCGTATTTCCCCCAATCAGTTCCCATTCGTGTTGCCCCAGTATGTCCGATAGAGGCAACTGGCTTTCCGTAGCGGCGAAGAACGTCCCACAATTCCATGGGAGAGATTTCGTCGAGGCCTGCCTTGATGGGGAATTGTTTCTGCCACGGTGAGTTCCGGTAGAGGGCCCGGTTGATGTAGACGATGGGGCCGCCCCGCTGAGCGAAGACAATATTTCGGTGTCCCCATGGCCATTTCTGTTCGCGCTCGTAGACGAAAAGGGTGTTAAAACGGCCAGGGCTGTGAAGCGCGTCGTGCATGCGCTGGTTATGCCACCATTCATAGGGATCGTACGGCTTGGCGATGTCGGTGTGATCTGATGTCCCAAGGAAGTCCAGCTTGGCGATGTCGTAGGCATAGCGAAAATGCTCGACGATGCAGCCGTCAAAACCGGTGCGGCAGTTTGATACGTCGGTATGTCGATGGAGATCCCCCCAGTAAAGCCCGTAGCTTTTGCCTTTGGATTCCCATCGGTGGCGGTCGTTGGCGGGTCGTTCCGGCGTGGTTTGGGACGGGGCAAAGGGTTCTCCACTGAGGTCCTTCGGTTCGGCTGGTGGATCGGCGGCTGGCAGCGTGGCCGGTGCTGGCAGGTTGGCGAGGTAGATGGCTGATTTTTTCTGGGCTTTGGAATCCCTGAGGTCAGATGGCCAGCAGATTCTGATATCGGCCTTTTTTGAAGAAGGTGGGAGAAATCGAGCCAGGCGATCCTGCCCGTAGCTGCTACCCTCAATTCTTCGCCTGCTGGTCCAGGAGTCGTCTTCAGCGCGAAAGCTGGTCACGGCAATGCGCCAGAGGATTCTATCAAAGAATCGATAGGCCACCCAGGGAGACCCGTCGCTTCCGACTCCGACTTCGGGAAGATTTACAGGGTCGCCAGCCTCGCCGGCTGAGCCGAGTGGGTGTTCGGTGAATTCGAGGGTTTCCAAATCAAAACGGCCGAATAGAATCTCTTTCTGCGCATTGATCCCTTTGTCATTGCCATGGCCCCGAACGTCGAGTCCCCAGCGAATACGTCCTCGTTCACTGGCGATCCAGAACCCGGCGCCGTCAGCGGTAGGGGCGATGCTGGCGCGCGCCTCGTAGCGTTCGCTGTGAGCGATGGGGAATTCGGAGGCAGCGCCCGAGGCTGAGACTCGCGTGAGGTAGAGATTAAATTCGTTGCCGCGCGAGCTGTCGTAGATGACCCAGGCACGCCCTTTGTCATCAAAGGAGAGCTTGGGTGCCCAGTCTCCTCCTTCTTGGGCGCATACCGTTAGTTCGTCACTCCACGCTTTTGATTCTGGAGTGAAGTGACGGGCGTAGATATCGCCTTCACCGGCGCGAAAAGATTGCCAAGTGATCCAGACCCTGCCTTTGGAATCAGTGCCTGCGTCGGGAAACGCTTCGCTCGCATCAGTGTCGGCAATGGTCTGCAATTCGCCAAGCCCTTCAGGCGTCCATGATCGGGCAAAAAGATCGACGGTGTCGTCATCGAGATTGGTTTGCCCCCAGGTGCACCAAATGGTTCCTTCGCCATCGACTGCGAGAGCAGGAGCATGCAGGACTCCTGAATCTGTGAGAGATGCGATGGATTTGAATCCCTTCTGCGTTTCTTTCGCCAGATGCAGTGTGTCTGATGTTCCGTTCCATTCGAGATAGGCGATGTAAGTGGTTCCGTCAGGGGCTGTTGTGGCTGCAGGAAAATCAATCTGACTAGCGTCATCAGAAATATGCTGAACCTCCCCGACCAATTCGATGGGGGTTCCTTGTGGCTTGGCGGGCGCTTTCTTCTTTTTGGCAGGCTTTGGCGTCGCTTTGACTGCTTTGGGCGCCGGTTTTTCCTGAGCGAATGCTTTTTGAATGATCAGCACGCTGGCACTGAAGGTGAAGCAGACGAGCAATGAGCGAAGTAGCCATTTCATGTGTTATCTATATTGAACCGTGCGACAATTGTCAGTGAAAAGATGGGGCGCATTCGATGCCACTTTCTTTCGTAAGATTTGCTTTGCCGTCATCCCGTCCTTGCCGGGTGAGGTGGAATCTACCAACGTCTCTCCTATGCGAGTATTGCTTGTCGTGTTTTTTCTGTTGGGAGGCGTGCCGGGCTTGCGGGCTTTTGATCCGTCTGATCAGGACGATTCACTATCGTTGGTCCGACACTTTGTGGAAACCGACCAGCCTCTGGGTCCAGGGCTCCAACCGGGATCATATGAACCTATTACCGGCGAGACCATTACCTTGATGGGCGGGGTTGATGTCGTTCGGATGCAGGATTTTGTGGAATTTGATATGGCGATGCTGTCAGCATTTCCTGACAAGGCACTTCGGATTCGAAATTTGGGGTGGTCGGGAGACACTGTTTATCGACAGCAACGGCCCATGTTCTTCTACACCAAAGAGGGTGACTCGCGGGAAGGTAGCGTGCCTGACCTAAGGTCAAAAATTGATCCCGGCACCATGCTCTTGATGTTTGGGAAAATGGAATCGCTCGATGGGCTCGATAGACTTCAGGAATTTGAATCGGCCTACGACGGGCTGATAACGGAACTGAAAACAATCTCCAGTCGCGTGGTGTTGGTTGCACCGTCTCGATTCATCGAAATCGGGCCGGCCGCAGAACTTGCTGAGTCCAGAAATGAAACTCTCGAAACCTACCTTGCTTGCATCGATGCACTTGCCGAAAAGCATGGGGCAATATTTTTCGATCCTGGGGAATTTGAGAAGATTGCCTACGCTGACAACGGGGTCTACCTATCCGATGTCGGGCAGAAACAATTGGCAGTCCGCCTTGCTTCGGTCCTTGGCTGGAGGGGGCAATGGTTCGAGGGAGTTGAAAAGTTAGTCACGAGGAAAAACGTGTTGTGGGATCAATACTATCGTCCGACTAACTGGGCGTTTTTGTTTGGAGATCGACAGAATGTACCCAGTTCGAGGGACCATGAGGACACCGACAAGAGATGGTTCGAAGAGGAGTTGAACCGGATCCCTACGATGATCAGCGACGTGGAAAAGGAACTCTGGAAATTCGCGGAGGGGGTGAAGCCATGATCATATTACGAATCTTTCTTGTCTCTCTGGGTCTATCCCATTGTGTGTTGGCAGTATCAGTTGGGGAGCGATCTGCCGACAACACGGTGGCAGCCCAACTCGAAGCGTTTCAGCTGCACGAAGATTTCGAGGTGAACTTGTTCGCAGACGAATCGATGGGAATTGCGAATCCGGTGGCGATGCATTGGGATCAGCGGGGTCGTCTCTGGATCCTGACGACCCTAACCTACGCGCAGCTCGAACCGGGGGAGAAGCCGAACGATACTCTGGTGATATTGGAGGATACTGATGCTGATGGTAGAGCCGATAAGTCGACGGTTTTCGCGGATGGCTTGGATATGCCAATGGGGTTCGCGCTGGGATATGGTGGTGTTTATGTCGGGGAAGGGGCTGACCTTCTATTCTTTAAGGATTCGGATGGAGATGATCGCGCCGACTCTAGGGAAGTTGTGCTGACGGGATTTGGGACGGGGGACACGCATCAGAATATCAGTAATTTTACGTGGGGGCCTGACGGACACTTGTATTTCGCTCAGGGGCTGCACTGCTATTCGCGAGTCGAAACTCCCTGGGGAATTGTGCGTGGCGACTCGGCTGGATTTTTTCGCTTCAATCCCGAGACATTGAAGTTGGATCCATTCTGTTTTCCGGGCCTGGCCAGTCAGAACCCTTGCGGAATCGCCTTCGACAAGACGGGGGCGATGTTCCTCAAATCCAATAATCGCGAGTTGATCTACGTGACCCCGGGATTGATTCCAACAACCCGCAAAAATAATCTTGTCCCGATAGCCAGTGTGGGAGCGACCCCGGGTAAGTCGATGGGAGGCGAGTTTGTTGACTCCGCTCATTTGCCGGACTGGATTCAGAATCACGTGTTGATTGCCGGGTACTATTCCAATCGGATCACGGCATTTCCGTTGGAAGCGGACGGGGCGGGGTATGCCACGGTAGAGCCCGTTGAGCTACTTTTTTCGGAGCACTCCAGCTTCCGTCCGGTCGAGATTCGAATTGGTCCCGATGGAGCGATCTACGTGGCTGATTGGTTCAATCCCATCATTGGGCACTACCAGGCTTCATTGAGACACCCTGATCGGGATGCTGAGCATGGACGAATTTGGAGAGTGAGCGCAAAAGGGCGGGCGTTGAATGATCGCAGCAAGTGGGCGCACGCAGAATCAATTCCTCTGCTTTCGTTTCCTAACCTAGCGGAAGCAGAATCACTCGTCCAAAGTGACGATGTGCGAGATCGGCTCGATGGAATCGTTGCTGCGGCAAATTCGGGAGAGGCCGATGGGATGAAGGTGGCCTTGTTGGCTCTGGACCGACCTACTGATCGGTTTATCAACTATGCGCTGGAGCAATCGGTTCATGGTTTGAGCGAGTATTGGGTTCCGGCATTTGAGGTAGGTCAGATTGAGTTTTCAAAGGAAGAGCACCTGCTCTATGCCTTGAGTTCACTGGGTGGTAAATTGGCAGTCTCGATTGCGGTGGATCGAATGGACAGAGGCGGGCTATCGCAGGAGATGAAAAAGGGATATTCGGGCGTGCTTGCTAGAAATGGAAGCCCGGGAGAAATGCTCGCATTGCTGCAGCAGGTCGAAGGTGATTCGGCAGTTCTCGAAGCAATGTCGGAGGCGTGGGCAAAAAGAAGAGTGCGACCTGCCGCGGGTTTTGAGGATGAGGTGCTTAGGCTGATCGATTCAAATAATACTGAGATCAAGCGTCATGCCATTCGATTGGCGGGGCTTTGGAAGGTGGTCGAAGCAAAGTCGTGGGTTCGGAATATTGTAACGACGCCTAAATTTGAAGAGTCGCTTCGAGGAGAGGCCATGATGGCCTTGGCTCGAATTGAATTAGGGCGAAGTGTCCCGATTCTGCTGAAGCAGTGGGAAGCGTCGGATCAAGGCCTGAAGCGGTTTGTTGCTTCCGCCTTGTCCGAAGTGGCTCCGGCCCAGTTGGCCTCAATTTTGGTGGATGAAATGTCTAGGGTGGAATCAGCGGATCAGATAATTCCTTTGGTATCGCCGCTGCTCAATCGAAATGGAGGAGCGAACCAACTGATGCTCGCGATTCAGAAGAACGGATTGGAAGCGAAAAAGGCGGGTTATCTTGTTGAAGTAATGAGCCTGATCGGGCGAAGTGATGAAGGTCTTCTCGCAGCCCTCCAGGATTCCATGGGTGTGATGTCAGGGGCGCGGGCTTATTCGCCCGATTTTGTTTCGAAGCTCGCTGTCGAAGTTATCGAAAAAGGTGATGCGACTGAAGGGGGAGCAGTTTTTCAGCGACCAGAATTGACCTGCGTCGCCTGCCATCAGATAGAGAACGTGGGCGGTATCATTGGCCCAGCTCTTGATACGGTTGGATCAGGGTTAACCGCGGATCTGTTGATTGAGTCCGTGTTGTGGCCTCACCGGCAACTTAAGGAAGGTTACTTCGGCGTAGCAATCACGACGAAGAGTGGCGAGGCCTTGTTCGGTTACCGTGAGAAGGAGGAGGATGGCGTTTATTATCTGAGAGATACGGCCTCAGGTGAGATAAAATTGATTCCACGAGTTGAGATCAGCAAAGAGCAGCAGGTCGGTTCGCTGATGCCCGCTGGATTGACCAATGGATTGAGTCGCGAGGAATTGCGAGATTTGATCGCCTATCTGGCGAGTTTGAAAGGGTGAAGCTTATTGAGCTGCCATAACGGCGGCTTTGTCGGCTGCGCTCATCTTGGTGGTAGTATTCACTTTTTTCAGCACGACGGCTTCGACTGGAGAATTAGCGATGATGATTTCCTTCAGATTCGTGCTGGTGAGGTTGTCTTTCGAGTTGCTGAGAGACGAAACGAGAAAGCCGTTGCTGACCGGGCTGTGAATTAGAAGCAGATCCTGAAGGTGATCTCCTTCCATCGGTGGATCTCGTTCCAGTGCACCAGTGAGATCCGAATTTGAAAGGGGAAACTGGTTCAGAAGATAAAGCAGGAGATCGAGCGATTCCATGTCGGGGTCATCAATCGCTTCCGATGGATTTGCGTAGTTGGTACTGGGGCCCGTGGTTCCTTCTCCAGTCGTGCCTCCGTCGCCGGAAGGGGGTGTGAACCCAAAGACCCTTGTCTGTTTGTTAGTCGAGAGTAACCCGATCGTCTTCGCAAGACTACGCGAGTAATTTAGATACTGGTCCTCCGTTCCCCCGGCGTCTGACACGATTAATCCGGCGATCCATCTTGCCGAAGTCTCAGAGTCAGCAATCTGTGCACAGGTCTCCCGGGCTCCTGCAAAAAGCAGGAGCGCTCCCAAGAAGAGTGCGGTATTTACGATTTTCATGGAAATTATATTAAACGACACTACCACAGTATCGCAACCAGTTCTTCCTCATTCACCTCGATCGGGCAGAAAAGGACCCCAGCCTAAGGCAGCGGGAAGCAGCCGAAACCCTCGCACTTTGGGGTCATTTTTGTTTCGAACCGGCTTTCCTGCTATTGCCACTACGCGTTCAGCTTTGCGATAATCGTATCCACATCATAGACACAGCCGCCCCAGGTTCCACCGCTGACATTCTGCAGTGCGGCCCAGAGCCGGGTGTCATCGGGCACGTTAGGAAGCGGTTTTAATTTTTCGTTGGCCGGGCGAGCCAACAGTTCCTCGATATCGCCGGCGTAATCGACGGTCCCTGTCAGTTTGCGGCAATCGATTTCAATCCTAACAAGATCACCATCTCGGATTTTTCCAATGGGGCCGCCGGCCCAGGCCTCGGGGGAAATGTGTCCGATGCAGGCTCCGGTGGAGACTCCCGAGAAACGACCGTCAGTGATCAATGCGACATTTTTACCCCAGGGTAAATGCTTCAAGGCAATCGTGAGCTGAGCCGTTTCGGGCATGCCGCATCCGATGGGGCCAAGTCCGATCATGGCGATGACGTCGCCTTCCTTGATACGGTCATCTCCTTGCGATTTGACGGCGGCGATAGCATCAGGCTCGGAAGCGAAAACTCGGGCAGGGCCTTCGTGTCGGTAAATGCCGTTCTCATCAATCTTTGATGGGTCAATTGCGGTGGATTTGATGACGGAGCCCTCGGGTGTGAGGTTGCCATCGGGAAAGGTCACCGTAGAGGTGAGCCCTCGCGAAGCGGCCACTTGAGGAGACATGATGACATTGTCAGGGTTGATGCCGTCAAGCTGAGTGAGTTTTTTGCGAAGTCGCTGGCGCCTCTCTGACTTTTCCCACCACTCGAGGTTCTCGCCCAGCGTTTGGCCGGAAACGGTCATGGCATCGAGTTGAAGCATTCCGGCATCACGAAGGTGGAGCATGACCTCAGGGACGCCGCCGGCAAGGAATACCTGCACCGTAGCAAAGTGAACTGGACCATTGGGCAGAGCGTCAACGATCCGCGGAATTTTGGCGTTGACCCGGCGCCAGTCGTCAACGGTGGGCCGTCGTAGGCCACCTTGATGGGCGATGGCCGGCAGGTGCATGATGAGGTTTGTCGATCCTCCGAAGGCAGCATGCACCGCCAGTGCATTTTCGATGGAGGCGTCGGTCAGGATGTCTTTGGTGGTGATCCCTTTGTTCTCCAGGCTGACAACAGCAGCTCCGGAACGGCGTGCCATGTCGCGCCAGATGTCGGCGCCTGACGGGGCGAGAGCTGAGTGGGGGAGCGTTAAACCCAGCGCTTCGGCGATGACCTGGCTAGTGGCGGCGGTGCCGAGGAATTGGCAGCCGCCTCCGGGTGAGGCGCAGGCGCGACAACCGGCTTCGGCGGCGTCGGCGTAGCTGAGGGTGCCCTGGGAATAGCGCGCTCCGATGGTTTGAATACGGCCGAGGTCTTCGTCGGTGTCTTCACTGAGAAGGGTGACTCCACCGGGGACGAGGACAGTGGGTAAATCTTGGGCCGAGGCGAGTGCCATCATCATGGCGGGGAGGCCCTTGTCGCAGGTGGCGACGCCGACGACGCCCTTGCGGGTGGGGTGGGAGCGGATGAGCCGACGAAAGACCGTGGCGGCGTCGTTCCGGTAGGGCAGGGAATCCATCATCCCGTCAGTTCCCTGGGTGCGGCCATCACAAGGGTCGCTCACGAAGCCGGCGAAGGGAACCCCGCCTAGAGCGGTGATGGTTTTGGCGGCTTCTTCCATGAGAAGTCCTACTTCAAAGTGGCCGGAGTGATAGCCGAGGGCAATCGGAGTGCCATCGGGTTGGCGGATGCCGCCCTGAGTGCTGAGAATGAGGTAATCACCTCCGGCGACTTTGTCAGCGTCCCATCCCATGCCGACATTCTGAGTCCATCCAAAGAGGTGGCCACTGGGATGGGTTGCGAGTTGCTCTTTGGTGAAAGGCAGAACGCCAGAGGGACCAGGTGCTTTGGTCTGGAGGGTGAAGATGTCTTCGTCACCTGAGTCGAGGATTGGATTCATATAAGACTCTTGTTCTTAATCTTAATCTTTTTCTTGCTCTCTTTTCTTATCGATTTTCGCCGCTCTCGAAGAGCAAGAAAAAGATTAAGAGCAGGATCAAGAGGCTTTGTTAAACAACGTAACACATTCAGCGTCCCATCCCATGCCGACATTCTGAGTCCATCCAAAGAGGTGGCCACTGG
>CAXBMX010000010.1:0-163920 GCA_963977055.1 uncultured Verrucomicrobiales bacterium | reverse complement strand
GCTAGAAAAGGTTCGACTCAGCCATTCCACCAGTTTCACCATCGAAATGGTATCAGTTGTCGATATCCCCCTTTTAGCCCGGAAGAAGAGCTTTCCTGATTGTGTCATACAGGCTTTTCGTGGTCACAATGGGGAATCCCACTGCTATACAAGGGAGAATCATTCGCGGGTATCTCCGGGTGATGCGGCACAAACTGAAATACACTGTCTTGCGACTCTCTTTGATGAAAACACAATCTCTTGGCCTGGCGCTATTGTTTCTGACTTTGGCCGGTTCGGCTGACGAAACGATTCGAAATCTGATTGTAGGAGAAGGCGGGCAAGTTGATTTTGGGAAATCAGTTCCGGGGGCCATTGATATCACAGGAGACGGTGCCTTTCCTTTGCTTCAAGACAAAAAGGGGCTCGTCCTGGCTGCTGCCAGCGAGGCGGGAGACGGAAGAGTCGTGGCCTATTCGCATGGGGGATTTCTGAAATCGGGCGCGTTGCTAGAACAATCGCCAATCTTGCAGATGGTGCAAAATTCGATTCGATGGGCCGGGCGCTCACGGAGTCCTGTCGTGGGTCTCTTTCCCGGGATGGCTGACCTGGCTGAAACAATGGAAGAGGCGGGATTTGAGACGAAAGTGTTTCCTGTCGAAGAGCTGAATGACCACAAGGTTGGGGTCTATTGTGTGGTGGCTCATTCGCCACTTTCAGAAGGGGACATCATTAAGCTGTTTGAGTTTGTGAATGACGGAGGGGGGCTTGTCACGGCGACAACTCCCTGGGCTTTTAAAAAGAAATTTCCGAATTTTGCGGATTTGCCGGGAAACCAGCTACTGGCCTTTGCCGGCATAAAATTTCTTGCGGATGGCACCGCATCCCGGGCTCCGTTGATCCTTGGCCAGGGAAGCAGTCCAGCAAATGCGCCAGTGACTCCTGATCCCGGAAAACCTACGATGCTGAAGCCGGCTGAGAACGGCAGCGGCGCCGTGAGGGCAGCGGAACGGCTTGCCAGTGGCGAAGAGAAAGATCCCGGTGCCCGGGCAGACTTGATTGGTGAAATGCTGGGGGCCAAATCATTGGAGGGCAGTGAGCTAGCGTCGTTTTTGTCTGCATTGAAGCAATTGAACGAGACGGTTGGGCCTATCATTCCCAACAAGGAAAACCCCGTGGTTCCGGGTGAAGATTCTCTCGTTGATGCGATCATCGAACTGGAGACACATTTCAACGAAAACGCTCCCGCGGGAACGATGTATGCGATTCCTGCCGCCGTGGACTACCCGGGAGAAGTGCCGGACGAGGCGGAAAGGATTTCCAAGACGCTGACCATTGACGGCACCCATCGTGGATGGCTCGAAGGTCGCAGTGCCGGGGGATGGGCTGCCAAGGAAATGCGGCCGACGGGGATCTATGCGGTACCGGGCGAGGTGGTTCGTGTGACGATGTCGGCAAAACTGGCGGGTGAAGGCTTCGAGGTGGTGATCGGATCCTACAACGGTCATCTTCGCAATCGCGACACTTGGCACCGCTACCCGGATTGGCAGACGAAAACGCTCATCACGGAGCGGGTCACCGAAGCCTCCAACGGGCTTGGTGGATTGGTGACCATTCGCGTTCCCCGAGGGGCAGAATATGACGATCTGGAGGTGACGATTGAAGGGGGAGTGGCAGCACCGCTCTATGTGCACGGTGAAACTGACTTAAAGGAATGGACCGAGGAAATTCGCAGGAATCCGGCCCCCTGGGCGGAACTGGCGAGTGAGCGAATGATTGTGGCGCTTCCGTCGGAGTACATCCGAAAATTGACAAATCCGGATGAAGTCATGGAGGTGTGGAACGGAATCATTGATCACTCCGCCGTTCTGGTGGGAGTCGACCGAAACGACTACCGGGCTGAAAGGATCGTTTTTGACCGGCAGACCTCGGCGGGTTCGATGCACAGCAGCTACCCGGTCGCAGCGCACCAGGGGAGTTCTGCGGAAATGGCGGTGGATGCGAAGTTGTTAAAAAGCGAAGGTAACTGGGGCTTTTTTCATGAATATGGCCACAATCATCAGCACAATCTCTGGTCCCTGCCCAAGACGGGAGAGACGACCTGCAATTTGTGGGCGGTCTACGTGTATGAGGAGTATATAGGGAAGAACCGCAATGATACGCACCGGGCTATCCGTCCGCTGGATCGGCGCCAGCGAATTAGTGCTTACTTCGAGGGCGGAGCGAAGTTCGAAGAATGGTCCACCTGGGTTGCGCTGGAAACTTACCTGATGGTTCAGGAGAAATTTGGCTGGGAGCCCTTCACCAGCGTGTTCGTCGAATACAATCAGCTGCCGCCCGACAAGCGACCCAAGGGGCAACAGGAGATCAACGATCAGTGGGTGATTCGCCTTTCGAAAGCCTGTGGTATGAATCTGGAACCCTTCTGGTCGATATGGAACCTGCCTCTTAGTGACTCAGTTTCTGCGGAATTGAGGGATTTGCCGGTGTGGGAAGACCATCCGGTGGCTAGGTTTGCAAAGAGTGAATCGTAAGGGAGTCGTAAAACCATTTGAAAGGCTTCGCTTTTCTGTCATCCTCCCAAGGCCCATTTTTTAAGGGCCTTCGCCTCATGGGAAGAGAAAGAAAAAAGGCAATTTTGGCGCTCGAAGATGGAACAGTCTTCGAAGGAATCGGTTTTGGAGCAGAAGTCACTCAAACCGGGGAGATCTGCTTTAACACATCGATGACGGGTTATCAGGAGATCCTTACGGATCCTTCCTACCGCGGCCAGCTCGTGACCATGACTTGCCCGCTGATCGGGAATTATGGGGTCAGTGAGGCCGATGCGGAAAGCAGCGCGGTTCATGTGCGTGGCCTTGTGATTGAAGAGCTTTGCGATGTACCGAGTAATTGGAGAAGCGAACAGTCGCTTCACGAATATTTGGCGGCATCGGATGTGCCGGGAATCGAGGGAATCGATACGAGAGCGCTGACGAAGAGACTCCGCGAAGCTGGGTCAATGCGGGCGACTTTGTGCACGGATGGTAGTCTGGATGCTGATGGAGCCATCGCAGCCGCTCGTGAAGCTGCTCCCATGGAAGGTTCTGATTTTGTGAAAGAGGTCACCACTGAAGAAAGTTACCAGTGGGATCCAGATAGCAAGCTGAGCCGACAGTGGACTCTGGTTAATCCGACAGCCGGAGAGGTGTTGGAAGAGGATGGTGGGCAGATGTATCGCCCACTGATTGATCCGAAGTATCGGATTGTGGCCTACGATTTTGGTATCAAACACAATATTCTGCGCAGTCTTCGCCAGAAGGGTTTTGAAGTGGAAGTGGTGAATTCGAGAACACCCGCTTCGGAAGTGTTAGCCCGCAATCCGGATGGAGTCTTTCTTTCCAACGGTCCCGGTGACCCTGCCGCCCTGGATTACATCCACGGCGAAGTGAAGCAGATAATCGATCAGAAGCCGGTATTCGGAATCTGTCTCGGGCATCAGGTTTTGGCCCACGCGTTCGGCGGAAAAACCTTTAAACTGAAATTTGGTCACCGTGGCGGCAATCATCCGGTGAAAGATCTACGTTCCAACAAGATCGCGATCACTTCTCAGAATCATGGTTTTGCGGCAGACGGAGACTCGCTTCCTTCGCATATCGAAGTGACTCATATCAATTTGAATGACGATACGGTCGAGGGAATGCGCCATCGCGATTACCCTGTTTTCTCTGTGCAGTATCATCCTGAGGCAGCCCCGGGCCCGAATGATGCCTCATACTTTTTCGAAGAATTTGCTAATCTCATTGATCAATCCCGCTAACTCGTAGTAAAACCATTTCCTAAGCCATGGCTACATTCACAATCTACGTGCCCGAAAAGGACCCAATCGAGATCGCTCTCGATACAATCGAACAAGTTTCAATTGGTCGTGGTCCGGACAACGACGTGGTGATCGACGATGTTTCGATGTCGGGGTCGCACGCTGTCATTCGGAATCTCGGCGGGACCTATCAAATCACCGACCTCGATTCAACCAACGGGTCATTTTTGAACGGCGATGCCTTAACGGAAGAGGTCCTCTCTCATGGTGATCGCGTAAAGTTTGGCAATATTGAGTCTGTCTACGCTGAAGCAGATACTGAGGAGGCTCCTGCCCAGGAAAGTGCTCCGATGGAAACCGCCGATGACTATACTGGTGGTGGAGGGCACGCGGCTGCCATCGCTGAGGTATCCAATTGCCCGCTCGGTTTCAAGGATCTGTCTCCGATCGAGAAAGTGGTCAAGAAGGATACGGTTGGTCAGATAGCGATGATTGTTGGGGTGGTCGCCATTGTTGCGGCGATTGTGGTGGTAGCTATGTCGGCAACGATGAAGGCGGTCTGATTGAAACAAGTTTTCTGTATCATCGAAAATATTGCTCTTCCGGATCTCTGTGCGAGAAGTTGATGGTTTGCGCCGTGGATCTGAATGAATTGCGTCCAAAATCCGGCCAGCCGGTATTATCTATAAAGAGAAGTTTCTCATGTCGAATACGATTGTGATTGGCGCCCAGTGGGGCGACGAAGGTAAAGGAAAGATTGTCGATCTTCTCACTGAGAAGACAGACGTCGTGGTGCGTCCTCAAGGTGGTAACAACGCGGGTCACACGGTGATTAGCGATGGCCAGGAATATATTCTGCATCTCATTCCATCTGGCATCCTCTGGCCTGGCAAGCTGTGTGTCATCGGTAACGGAGTGGTGATGGATCCCGTCTCGCTTCTTGGCGAAATCGACGGTCTCGCGGAGAAAGGCATCAGCGTAACACCGGATAATTTGGTGATTTCGGATCGAGCTCATCTCGTGATGCCATTTCATCGCGAAATGGATGCCTATCGCGAAGCCTGCAAGGGTGAAGGCAAGATCGGGACTACCAAACGGGGAATCGGACCAACCTACGGGGACAAGATCGATCGAATCGGATTTCGTCTCCACGATCTCGTAGGCGATCCAGTGGACTTTATTGAACGGCTTTCTCAGCGGGTTGCTGATTGCAATACTTTGTTCGAATCGGTGGGCATGGATAAGCTCGATGCCGAGGCCATTGGCAAGGATCTTCTTGCTGCGGCTGAACGGCTAACTCCGTTTTGCGGTGATACTGTTGGGCTCCTCCACCAGGCGATGAAAGATGGTAAATCCTTACTCTTCGAGGGAGCTCAAGGCACTTATCTCGATATCGATCAGGGGACGTATCCCTACGTGACTTCCTCCAACACGACATCGGGAGGGGCTTGCACTGGTTCAGGTGTTCCGCCGCAGAAGATTGATCGCGTCGTTGGTGTCACCAAGGCCTACACCACTCGTGTCGGCGAAGGGCCTTTTCCGACCCAGCACGACACTCTGGCGGATCGTTTCCATAAGATGGGGCGTGAATTTGGTGCTACCACTGGACGTAAGCGCCGTTGTGGCTGGCTTGATCTGGTGCTGGTTCGATACGCAGCGATGGTGAATGGTTTTGATGATCTTGCGATCACGATTCTGGATGGCCTCGATGACTGTGAAGAGATTCCTGTTTGCACTCATTATGAGCTCGACGGTAAGAAATTACTTCTACCACCGGCGGCGGTGAAGGACTTTGAACGAGTGGTGCCGGTGTATGAAAACCTGCCCGGCTGGCAGTGTGACACCACCGCGGTGCAGCACTACGATGATCTTCCTGAAAACGCTCGTGCCTATCTGGCTCGTATCGAAAAAGAAACCGAAACCCGGGTGAGCCTGGTCGGTGTTGGGCCTGCCCGCGATCAGACTATCGTGCGTTAATTTTTCACTCTGAACATTCTATGGCTGCGTTTGATCCCGACAAAGAGATCCCGCAGCACATTGCCATCATCATGGATGGCAATGGACGATGGGCCAAAGAGAAGGGATTGCCGCGTCGTGAAGGGCATCGCGCCGGGGCTGAATCCGTCGAGGAGGCCTTGGAGACCTGTGGAGAAATTGGCGTCAAATATTTGACGCTCTATGCTTTCAGTTCGGAAAACTGGAAACGTCCTCAGGCGGAAGTGAAAGCGCTCATGGGGCTGTTGGCACATTTTCTCAAAGAGAAAACACCGTCTTTGATTAAGAATAATATTAGGCTGCAAGTGATCGGGCAGATCGATCGCTTGCCGGCATCGAATCGCAAGGCACTGGAAAAATCGATCGCTGCGACGGCGGGGGGTGACGGCCTGACTTTGGTCGTGGCGTTGAGCTATGGTTCGCGTGAAGAAATCGTGGCGGCTACGCGAACGCTGATGGAAAAGGCTCAGTCCGGGGAGATGGCTCCCGAAGATCTTGATGCTGAGTGTTTCGCCAATCACCTCAGCACTCGTGGAATCCCCGATCCCGATCTTCTGATCCGAACCAGTGGAGAATATCGAATTTCAAATTTTCTGCTATGGCAGATCAGCTACGCTGAGATCTATATCACCAAGACCTTCTGGCCTGACTTCAGGCGGGATAGCATGTTGGAAGCCGTGGGTGAATACCAAAAACGTCACCGGCGGTATGGTGGCGTCTGAAAGGGGGCTGGGTTCACAACCCCCGATACACATGCTGCAATGTCAGCAGTGAATAGGCCGTCACCAAAATAGGATCGTCCTCCATCCAGCGGTTGGCTTTTTGGTTGATCCAGGACCCGTCCTGTCCTTGCCGACTCATCACTTCGAGAGCCAGCTCCTTCTTCCAGTCGATCTTTTGGCCCTCAGGTGAAACCAGAATTTGGGTGTTCGTGATAGAGAGGGCCTTGGCCATCGTGTGGTAGTAGTAGAAAAGCCCCTGAGCATCGAGTCCGGGATTTTCCTCGAGAGTGAAGTTGTTTTGAAGCCATTGCATCACGGAGGCAATCCTAGGATCTTCGGGATCCATGTCGGCGTAGATAAAAGCGAGTAGCCCCGCATAGCTCATGCTGCCGTAGCTGCGTAGCGCAGTCTTTTCACCGTCATCGGTTTTAATCGTGAATTCACCCGATTTGGTGTCGCCGGGGAAGTAGATGAACCCACCTTTGTCTTCCTCGCGAAGGCCGGCCCAGTCGCCGAGTTTTTCGACTGCCTTTTCTGAATTCTGAGTGCGGCTGACAAATTCAATAGCGGCGTCCCAGTCTAGATCAAACTCCGAACCTTCATCAAATTCTGTATCCGTCAGGGCCTTTTTGGAATAGTGAAGTGCTTCGAGAGCAAGATGGGTATTGGATAAGTCTGAATGGGCGTAGCTGCCGCCGTAGCCGATTCCACCATCGAAGAGATTGTCAGTTTCGCCTCGCTTATCATAATCCTGCTGTTGATTGATGAGGAGGCGGCGGGCTTTGGCAATCACCGGTAGATGTTCCTTTTTGCCTGACTGAAGCAAGGCCATCATGGATAGCGAGGTGTTGTAGGTGGCGAGTCCCTTGCCGTAAATACCTCCATCCGGTTTCACATTGGTGAGCAGAAATTCGAAGCCCTTTTCCGCTGCATCAGGAAGTTCTGATTTAGAATCGATAGCGGGATCCCCGAGGATAGCTGAGATGGCGAGGGCCGAGAGGGCTGGAAGCGTTTCGTCGCTCCAGGAACCGGTTTCGGCGTTTTGTTTGCTCTTGAGATAGGTCGTGCCTCGAGCGATGGCTCGTTCGATTTCGAGCTTCAATGATACGTTTCCGTCAGGGCCGGGGGCGATCTGTTCTTGTGCCTGAACTGAGGACAATGCCAATAACGAAACGGCGACGACCAGGGCAAGGGAGAGACGAGAGAAGTGAGTCATATTTATTCTGGTAGCGGCAGATTACCTGGTTGGGGCGATTCGGATCGTGAGTATGCCCTTGGTCCCAATTTCAGGTATCGCGTCCTTGTTCGCACCCCATCGTTCATCGAAGTCGGCACCTTCGGCTGTCATGTTAAACATCGCAATTGGATCGAGATAGATCGCGATAAAGGAGCCTTCGGTTTCGGCCATGAAGTTCCCTTGATCAACGATTGATCCGGTGTAGACCCAGTCACCATTCTTGAGAGGAAGTCGGGATTCTCCATCAAGAACCATTTCTGGAATTCGTATCTCGTCGGTGCTGCCCTCGGCAGAAAAGGTGAAGGTGACCGATTCCCCACAGTCCTCTGCATTTCCTCCCTCTTTGTCCAGTAAATGGGGAGGGATCAGTCGATTGAACACGTCGCCGTTGCCTGATTTGAATTTGAGAAGCTTGAGCGCAATTTGAAGATTCAATGGAGAAACTTTGGTGACGAGAACGGATTCATGGACCTTTCCGGTATCGTGAACCAGAAAGTATTCGATAGGTCCGCCCTCCTCCATATTGACGGTGACGGGCAGTTGGATCGCCTGTTTTTTGGAATCGAGTTCGATTTCTCCGATTCGGTAGTGATTTTCACCCACTTGAGTCACCAGTGGGCGTCCAGCGGCAGGAGAAGCCTCTTCGGCTGTGCAGAGTGTGGCGAGCCATAGAAAGAGAACGGCAGACGCAATGGATGTCTGGAAAGGCATGAGGAGAAGATACGTCGGCTTTTGGCTCTGAAAAGTCCACGTCTAAGCTAAAGTGCGCCAAAATCGAAAATAACAAAAAATTTGAAACGACGTCTTGCAGACGGGCTCTCTGTGAATAACATTCCAGCCCCGTCGGTTTTCCGGCGAGAAAAGAGGCCAACTTAGCTCAGTTGGTAGAGCAGCTGATTTGTAATCAGCCGGTCAACGGTTCGAGTCCGTTAGTTGGCTTTCTTTTTCTTAACGACGTCTATTCGGACGAAGAACCGTAGGTTCGCGTGCCTCGACCGCCAGAGCGGTTCGTTAAAACAAAGCACCCTGCATAAGTGGCGTCAGCCACTTAATCCGTCAGTTGGCTTTCTTATTCTCAACGGGTTACGGATATTGAATTTCTCGCTGTATGTCCCTTAGCCATTCCTTTGCCACTTCTGAGGTTTGCGAAACGGAGCGATTTCATCGCGCAGCTTCTACCGTTCGCCAGCTCTCCGGAGTCATTATCGGATAAGCGTGGTTTAATCCATCCAGCGGATGGAAATTGATTTCAGTCCAAGCAACAATCCTATTGGCCCGCCAGGACTTTCATCTGAATCCACGACGACTTGCCTTCTTCACTAATCCCTTCCTCCGAAACATCGTAGCGGATCGAGGGGTGCACGTGCAACGTCCCGTCTTCAGCGGTCGTCACAATCACTACCCAATTCTGGTTCTTTTCTGGGTAATTCGTGTCCCAGAACAGTTCCAAATAGCCGCCGGTCTTGTTATAGTCCCCGCGCAGGACGTTTTCGATATTCACCTTAACCGTACCTGACTGCCCATCGGCGCCATAGAGTTGAATGACGCGAACCTGATAGATCGGGTCGTTGCTGGCCTTAATGGTCGCTGCGTCATCATCCGATCCGGGACTGGCGAAAACCTGGGACGAGGCAAAAAACAAGGCGACGATTCCAAGGGATAGCATGCTAAGGAACGGCAGGCGCGACCGCCGAAAGTCGGATGAGTTTTGATCGTGCCCTGAGTCGGGGTTTGTGGGCTTCGCGTTTTTCGTTTTCATGGTTCGTATGTACTAACTGATCGGGTTTTTTTTTCAAGGAGTTCTTATCGGTGCGCCGGTCCTGCCGGTATTGAGCAGACCGCGTCGAGCCCATTGAGGAACAGGGCAATCTCCTGAAGCTGAAGTTCCTCCACGATGCGCAACTCAATCGTTAACCTGTCCCTCCGAATCAACGCCCATATTGGTTCCGGGCACCGGGATGCTCCTTCAAAAAGAAACTGACATTCGGCTTCTGTTCGTATGTGATGAATGCTTCTGTGCTCGACCTCGATTGTTGTAATCAACGAACACCAATAAACCTCGCACCTTTGTAACTTAGATAATGGCATCACAACCGATCATAGATCCCGCTACCCTTGACCTTTCCAACGTGGCTTTTTCCAAAGAGGAGATTCTCAAACTGAATAAACAGCGAGATGAGTTTGAGCAGCTCGACAAGCTGATTTCACTCGATGTGGAGGGGGGGCTTGCCGTGGGATTCAAGCACCAGAGTCCCGAAGAATTCTGGACCAGAGGGCACATTCCCGGTCGGCCGCTCATGCCTGGTGTTCTGATGATTGAAATGGCTGCACAGGTCAGCTCATTGATCTTTCATCTCAAGTTTGACCCGGAAGGGAAAAAGTTTTTCGGTTTTGCCGGGGTCAACAAAGTGAAGTTTCGTGGTGGCGTGGATCCGGGGGACGACCTGGTCATGGTGGTGAGGGCCACCAAGCTGCGGTCGCGGATGGCTACCTTTGAGGCTCAGGGCTTTGTTACAGGCAAATTGGTGTTTGAGGGGGAAATAACCGGAATTGTTCTGTAGGAGCGCCGGTAGCGTCCCGATGAAATCGTAGCGGCATCACCATGGAAGACATCAAAGACCGAGTCAGTGAGGAAGAGTGGAAACTGAGAGAGGAGCTGGCCTCCGCCTATCGAGTTTTTGCCAAATTAGGCTGGACTCACCTGATCCACACTCATATCACGGTTCAAGCGCCGGGAGAGAATCAGTTTCTGATCAATCCCTTCGGTATACTCTGGGAAGAGATCACGGCTGAGTCGTTGGTCAAGGTTGATGCCGAAGGCAATATTATTGATCAAGGCTCAACTGATTATGGAATCAACCCGGCCGGATTTAAGATTCATTCCGCCATTCATACTTCCGAGCGTCAGGCGAAATGGGTCATGCATATTCATGTTCCCGAAGTCGTGGCAGTCGCCAGCCTGGAGCAGGGTTTGATTCGCGGCCTGTCGACTTACTCGATGGATCTGGGTCCGATTTCCTATCATGGCTATGAGCATGCCACCAACGAAGAAAGCGACGTTTGCGAACGGATGGTGGCTGACTTCGGACCGACTAACAAAGTATTGCTCTTGAGGAATCATGGTTCCATTACGGTGGGTGACACCGTTCACGAAGCCTTCTTTCTGACCTATCAGCTCGTGGAGGCCTGCCGGGTTCAAGTGTTAACACTGTCTGCGGCAAAGTCTGATTCTGATTACACTACCGTGCCGCAGTCAATCGTTGAGAACACCTACCGAATTGTTCAGGATAAATATACGGGACAAGACTTTGGCAAACTGGAATGGGAAGCGGCTCGGAGACAGATGGAGGCTGCTCGTCGATGAAAAGAAGCTGCGTCATATTCACAACCTGACTGGCAAGCCCATCATCAATTAAAATTCCGAGGGACAAATTAAAATTTTAAAATTCCGAGGGACAGGCCCTAATGGCGCTGCATTAAGCGGATTTAGTGAATGCAAAGTGTGACGAAAACAGGAGGATCTCAGGGGCAGAGCCCCTAATCAAGCCCAGCCCTGTAGCTGGGAGGCCAGCCCCGTGGGGTCTGTGAACCCGGGATGGAAGCGTTTGGGCTGATGAATGCGTTCCCCGGCCTCACAGAGGCCAGCTACAGGGTTCGAATAGATGCGCGTGACCTTCACTGTGTGCACAGAATCTCGCCTTGTTAATTTCACACGAAGACTGGACTTAATGCAGCGCCATTCGGGACAGGCTCCGGGGAATTCCAGTGCAGTGATCGGAGTTCGCGCGAGACGACTCGTCATCAAAACACGAGAAATTTCCGACTTCTGACTCAATTTCGGATCTGATAACTTCCCGGGATGAGATTGCGAATTCCACCTTCCTTCCTTCTTTCGCTCACGGTTCTTTTCGTAGCCGCGATGACTCAGGCCATGTTCATGATGCCCAGCCTGATGCCCACAGAAAGAATGCTGAAGAACACTAAAGCATTTCTTGCCGAAAATCCCGATTCTGCGGACCTCTATTATACGATTGCCAGGATCCACTACCTCACCTTCACCAATAAGATGTGGCTCGTGCAGGGTTGGGAGTCTTCTTCTTCGTCTCGTGTCGCTCCCGACTTTCTGATCTCTTATGGAGCGAGCACAGTGGCGAAAGCCCGGCGAGAGGAAGCGGAAAGAAGAGTCGCGACAAAGATCAATAAGAAGGAGAACAAACAGGAATTCTATGAGGCGGTAAATACAGAAGAGGGGCGCCTCAAAGAGGAGAACTGGCAGCCAAAACCCCTAACTTCTGCGGAGATCGTTCAACAGGCGGGAAAAGCCGCTGCCGCCTTTGGCAAAGCGATCGAACTCGACCCGGAAAACGGCCTCTATCTCTTGGGCCGAGCCAGTCTGCAAGAACAGGCCTCTGATTTTCTAGCTAAGAACCCTACGCTCCAACCCAAGCAAGGCCTTCTCGCTGATCTTTCTCCGGAAGTCCTTCTCACCTCCTATTGTCGAGCCCTAAAGGCAGCACGGGAGAAAGACCTCCAGCAAGAGTTTCTCCCCGCCTCCGGATTGAAAAGCATGGTCACTTACGAAGCTGCCACTGCGATTCTCCGACTCTCCGAACAACACCCGGATACTGCGAAGAAGGTTGATGGTCTCCAGATCACCCAGGTAAAAAAGGATCTCAAAAATCTAAAGAAACTCAAAACGGGAGCGATCACTCCGATTCTCATTGCGGACGATCCGAGGCTTCCTGTCTCCGGTTTGGTTCGCCGATCCCCCGTGAGATTTGACGTCGATGGAGACGGTCGGAAAGAGAAGCTCGACTCCTGGCCTAACGAAAAGGCAGGAATTCTCGTCTGGGATCCTTCCGGTTCCGGGGAGGTACATTCCGGTCAGCAATGGTTCGGAACGTTTGGATTCAACATGCTCTGGAGGGACGGATACCAGGCTATGAATGCTTTGGACGACTCTCGTGACGGTTGGCTCTCGGACGATGAACTGACGGGCATCTCCATCTGGCGTGACGCCAATGGCAATGCTATTTCCGATCCTGGAGAGGTGCGATCAGTCGAATCCTGTGGAATTGCTGCCATCGCGGTGACTCCCGAACCGGGCCACTCGCTCCGAAACCGCGAAGGGGTTCGCCTCGCGAACGGAACAATCACGGCGAGTCACGACTGGATTTTCCAACTGTTGGAGTAAACCGGACACCCTGATTCTCTCGGCGCTATTGTTGCACCCACTCAATCCCAGCCTGCCCTCATGAGCTTTGTCCTGCGAAGCCCGTGGGGCGAAGAAGGAATCGCGAAGTAAGGGAGGTAGGACCGAGGCACCGATATGAACTCCTTGAAAAGGTAAATTTCTATCAGGCAATTTTGCCCTCAAATTGCAAAGGAAGGCGAATTATGGCGGGCAATTTATGTGAGACAGGTAGTATCCACCTGTATGACGCGCATTTTTCACTTTACCGCTATATTCACTGCTCTCACGCTTCCGCTGATTGCCCAGCAGAATGATCCGAATGATCCGGGATTGCCTCCCGGCACGATGCTTTTGCCGGAGTCTGCCTTGCCCGAATATGAGAGTGGGATCGATCATGCCAAGCTCATTAAGCAAAACGGCACGGCGGTCATCAAGCTGGGACAAGAGGTCTATCAGCAGGCCTGTCACAGTTGCCATGGCGACATCAACCTGCCGGGTTCGATTCCGAATTCCCTGCGTTTTGGAGAAGGGGAGTTTGAGCATGGCAGTGATCCCTACACGATGTATCAGACGCTCACCCGCGGGTGGCGACTCATGGTGCCGCAGATGCAACTGGTGCCGCAGGAGAAATATGCGGTCATCCACTACATCCGGGAGCATTTTCTCAAGAAGCACAATCAAGATCAGCTCTTTGCTGTAACGGACGAGTATCTCAAGGCGATCCCGAAGGGAAAAAATCTCGGCCCTGTTCCGGTGAAACGGGAGCCCTGGAAAGACATGGACTACGGGCGCTTTCTCATGGGCACCATTGAACTTGCGTCCTCTAAAGACCAAAAAAATCTATGGCCTGAAGGGAGCCAACCGGACTACGTCGCGCCCGGCGCGAACATCGCCTATAAGGCCATCTCGATTCGGCTGGATAGCGGGGATGGTGGCGTCAGTGCCGGAAAGCAGTGGGCCGCATTCGAACATGACACAATGCGCGTCGCCGGCGTTTGGAAAGGCGATGGCTTCATCGACTGGCATGGCATCAATTTCGATGGCCGTCACGTCGTCCGCCCCCGGACTGTGGGTGAGCCATCTCCTGACGGTTCCGTGAAATATGAGGATGCGCTGTTTGAAACGGCCGACGGCCCCGGTTGGGCGAATCCGTCTACCGGTGATTTTGTGGACCTTCGTTTTCAAGGTTTGGATGGAAGAAGATTCGGGCCGTTGCCGCGAGAATGGATGCGCTTCCGTGGTCTTTACCAACACGGCGATCAGATCGTACTAAGCTACACGGTGGGTGATGCCGCCATCCTCGAGCAGCATCAACTTGCCGGGACCGGAGCCTTTGTCCGTCAGTTGAATGTCGCCAAGTCGAGCCGGGATCTCATCTTGCGACTCGCCAACGCGGGAGCCGAATTCACGGTGGCGGGCAGTGACGCGGTGAAGACTGCGGAATCGGACGGATTCGTCATCGCCACGATTCCGGCGGAGGCAACGCCGGTAAACCTCGCCTTTACGATCGGCCAGGGCGCGGCGGAAAAGCCCGTCAATTTGGCCGCCTTCACGCAGGGCGGTGCTTCCGAGTGGCCCGACGCGATCGAGTCGCCAATCATTCGGGGAACTCAGGACGGGCCTTTTCAGTGGGACAGCTTCGCCATGCCGACCCTGAATCCCTGGAAGAGTCGACTGCGCGCCAGCGGGGTGGACTTCACGCCGGATGGCCAGGCTGCGATTGTCTGTTGCTGGGATGGTGATGTCTGGCGCGTTGAAGGCATCGCCGATGAGACGGCTGCCACGACGAAGTGGCGGCGGATTGCTTCAGGATTGTTTCAGCCGCTCGGGGTGAAGTTGATTGGCGATGATATTTTTGTATCCTGTCGGGATCAGATCGTTCGCTTGCACGATCTCAACGGAGATGGAGAAACGGATTTCTACGAGAACTTCAACAGCGATCACCAGGTCACGGAACACTTCCACGAATTCGCGATGGGTCTGCAGGCGGACGAAGAGGGCAATCTTTACTATGCAAAAAGTGGCCGTCACGCTCGCCCACCGCTCGTGGCGCATCATGGCACCTTGCTAAAGGTCACTGCCGATGGCTCTACTACAGAAATCCTCGCCAATGGTTTTCGCGCGGCGAACGGGGTTTGCCGGAATCCGGATGGCACGTTTTTTGTGACCGATCAGGAGGGGCACTGGAATCCAATGAACCGAATCAATCACGTGAAATCCGGCAAGCGATTCTACGGGAATATGTGGAGCTACGGTGCGCCGGAAGACAGTTCCGATTCGGCGATGGAGCAACCGCTTTGTTGGGTCGACAAACCTTTCGATCGTTCACCGGCGGAGCTACTCTGGATTGACAGTACCCAGTGGGGTGCCATGAATGGTAAACTGCTTCATCTCTCCTACGGGCACGGGCGCCTTGAGATCGTTCCTCACGAAACTCTCAACGGGCAGATGCAGGGTGGCCTTTCTCGATTGCCGATCCCTGATTTCCCGACCGGGACGATGCGCGGTCGATTTCATCCTGCGAACGGGCATCTTTACCTCTGCGGAATGGCAGCCTGGGGTACGGCGCAGATGCAGTTGCCAGGAGGGTTTTACCGCATTCGGGCGACGGGCAAACCGGCTCATCTGCCAGTTGAGATGCATGCTCATCGTTCGGGGATCGAGATCACCTTCTCCGACCCGCTCGACGGCGAATCCATTGAGGATGTGGCGGCTCAGTTCAAGGTGCGCAGTTGGGCCTTGGAGCGTTCTGCTAATTATGGATCGAAGCACTACGACGATAAGTCGCACGAGGTCACTGGTGCTGAGTTGTCAGAAGACGGCACCGTGTTGCTTCTGGAGATCAGTGGCATGGGGCCGGTCTGGCAGATGTCGATTCGTTACGAGCTGAAAGGAGCGGACGGCGAGCCGGTCGTTGGCGAGATTCAGAACACCATTCACCAGTTAGGACCTAACTAACTAAAAAAGACTGACTCCGAAGCCAAGCTCTAGGCTAGCGCTTGGATACAAGCGTTGCTGCACGATTCACATTCGTAGTAAAGATTCCGAGAGCCTGATACAGCTTGCTCGATTCCGCATAGTTGTGCGGTGGTGTTATTTACCTTTTTTGATGAGTTCGGAGAGTTGAGCCGCTTTGTCCAAAATAGTGGCGGTGTCACATCCGTGAGAGTAATAATTTTTCAACAACATCGCGACCATGCTTGGAGTAAGCTTATAGGGTCGACCTAAGAGAACGTCACGGAGGCCTTGTTTTTCATTGTCACGTAAGATCACAATGACTTGCTCGTGGAGTTCTTTAGGAATCAGTTTTTCGATGTCTGCCTGAAGGTTCTTTGGTGTTGATTTTGGAAATCCGAAAGATGGAGCAGTCGTGTTTTGTTGTTCTTCTGACATAGTGGCTTGATGTAGTAAGTGTTGTTGCTATTGCGAAAAAACGAGGGCAGACGATATCGACCTCAATGTTATCCAGATAACTTCGATTAGGTTGCTGCAAATGCTTCTCCCTAGTGATTCCGTGCAGTGGATTGCGCAACAGAGATCGCTCAATTAGTTGTCATATATTGCAGCCTCACTTCGGAAAGGGAGACCCTTGAGCACCGTAAGCGCTCCGCGTCGGCTCTGAAAGGGAAACATTCTGTTGGGAGACGTTAGGAATAATAGAGCAGGCAAATAGCAAGAAAGAGGATTCGAAACAGCCTGGGGCCTGTCCCTAATTCGATGTCCCTAATCCGCCTCCAAACGCGGTTCTCATTACGCGTGCCTGCTGAATGTCGAAAAACAAAAAGGGCCATCGAGATGTCTCGATAGCCCAGGTTGATTGCGGTGGCGATTCAGTGCCTACCGACGTCTCCTTGGAGCCGGTCTCCGCTTGCGTAGCGGCTGAGGGTTCTCTTCAAGCAGAGCGGTGTAGGCGTAGTCGAAGCCTTCCAGCTTCTTTCGCTCAACTTTTTGTTCGATGAAGTGCTCTACGGCAGCGGCGTTTTCCAGTTCGTCAGCCGTAAGGATGGTGAAGGCGTCGCCTTCCTTCTGCGCACGTCCGGTTCGACCGATACGGTGAACGTAGTCTTCGGGGTTCTCTGGGACCCGGTAATTGATGACGTGAGTTACTCCAGATACGTCGAGTCCTCGAGCCGCAATGTCGGTGGCGACAATAATATTGAAGGTGCCGTCACGGAATCCTTGCAGTGCTTTGGTCCGATCGCTCTGTTTGATGTCTGAGTGCAGGGCGGTGGGGGTAGTGCCTTCGATCTCTTTGATCCGGGCGAGCAGTGAATCCGCTTCCTTTTTCGTCCGGGTGAAGATCATCATGGATTCGTATCCGGTCTTTTCAATCAGAGCAAGAATGAGGTCATCGCGCTGATCCATCCCAACGGGGTAGAAGGCGTGAGTGACGGTCTCGGCAGGAGAACGGCGTTCTCCGACTTTGATGGAGATTGGATCTTTCAGCGCCCACTGAGCCAAGGTCTGAATGGCGCCGGGCATGGTAGCTGAGAAAAACTGGGTTTGGCGATCTTTGGGACACTTGTCGAGAATGCGCTTCACGTCAGGGAGGAATCCCATGTCGAGCATGCGGTCGACTTCGTCGAGAACGAGAAATTTGACACTGCTCAGATCAATATTTCCTTTCTCTATGTGGTCGAGCAAACGACCCGGGGTCGCGATGATGACATCGGGCTTGTTTTCCAAGGCTTCGATCTGATGTCCATATCCGACTCCTCCATGAATTAGGAGAACGTTGTTCGGCTTGTAGTAGGAAAACAGATTCATCTGATCTTCCACCTGCGCGGCCAGCTCTCTGGTTGGCTCGAGGATCAGGCATTGAGGCTTTGTCGATGGCCCCATTTTGCAGATGATAGGAAGGGAGAAGGCAGCTGTTTTGCCGGTTCCTGTTTGAGAAGCACCGATGATATCTTTACCGTCGAGTGCTTCGGGAATGGCCTGGGCCTGGATGGGTGTGGGGTCGGTATATCCGGCCCGTATCACTGCTCGTAGCACAGGTGCTGATAGTCCAAGTTCTTCAAATGAAGGCATCTGGGACAAAGGAGGCTTCGAATGAACCTTTCAAGGGGAATTTCGGAGTCTTTTCACCTATTCCTTCAGGTGACCAAACTATTTAGTCGAGCGCTTTTTGCCGGTCATCAGGTAATCCAATGAAACTCGACCGGCTCCACCGCAGGCTAAAGCTAGAAAAAGGGCCAGGTAAAGAACCAGCGCCTGACGGGTGAGGGTGGGCGACAGGTCAAGCGGGGCAAGGAGGATGAAGGCAGTGAGGATGAAAAGAATCAGTGAATTGATCCGGGTGAATATTCCCAGCGAGATTCCAAAAAGCGAAATGGCGAGGGCGAGGATCAGTGTCGTGGCGATCAGCTCAGGCATGGGAAGACTGATATCTCTGATCTGGTCGATCAGGGGCCATTCAGCTTTTTCCCAAACAAACAGCCGAACCAAATTGAGTTGATCGAGCAGTTGGTAGTACACGAAAGCCGATACGGATATGAATCTCACGATAAAAAGACCGAAGTCGGATGAGTTCGGTTTTTCGGGGCTTTGGTCCGGTAAAGGTTGAAACGGCATGATTGTCAGACGTATGGACGGACGCACTGAAACACGAATGCTTTCGTTTCTGCAATCGAAATCGCGGGGTGACCTAGGATGCGATCAATAGTCCTTGAGAAGGTGATCAAGGATGGACTCTCTTTCCTCTTCATCCAAGAGCCGGCCAAAGATAGCAATGTCGCCAAGTCGGATGGATTTTTTTGGTGCCTGATTTTTAGGGATGGAGAGGAATCCGAATTCATAGCCGGACAGGGTATGAGTGTCCTTGTAGCCTGACATTACGTTGGCGCTGGTTTGGGTCGGATTATTTTCGTTTCGAACGAAAAACTGATGTTTTCCGGTTTGTCCATCCCATTGAAGGATCAAGGCGGAGGCACCTTCTGCTGGAGATGAAATATCGACAGCACGCCGTTTTCCAAATTTGATGCTTTGCCAGACGAAGGTGTCTCTGGTTCGGTTGAGTTGGAGGGATGCGCCGTCGGTCTCACCACCTGAGCCAAACATTCCGATATTGGCGAGATTGCCATACATGCCAGGAGAAATATCAAGTCGTAGAGCAATGGTAAACTGGTCACTGATGATTAGACTGTTGCGGACAACATCCGAGCGGGCCATCAGTCGCATTCCGGGACTGAAAGTGACTTCTCGGTAGCCGTCTGGTGCGATGGTGAAGCGTGGGAATCTTTCGTTCTGTCCTGCTGCAATCAGAATGTGCCCAGGGTCTGCGTGGGGTGCTCGGTTTTGGATGCCGCCGATAAACTGATTCGTTTTTTCGAGGCGGTTTCCGTTTTGGCTAAGGACACTTCCGCTAAGAGAATAGCAGGAAACGAGTCCTTCTCTGACGGGCAATTGAATTGGGCCGACTGGGAGAGGTTGGAGGTTGTTAAAAAGAGGGAGGGTACCGCTCAGCAGCGGGGCAGCAGGAGGTGGTGATGCGTTTGGCTGTGATGCCCCGTCGTTTCTGCTTTTCCCTGCCACTTTTATGATGGGTGTTGGAATCACAACTCCCGGTTGAGGAGGATCCAATTTGAAAAGAATCGCAGCTCCAATGGCGATGCTGGTAGTCACCATTGCGATGAGGCTGAGCTGTCTCCTGTTATCTTTGTTCGCAACCTGATAACGAGAGGTGGAGATTGTGTTTGGGTTTAAAGCGGAGGAAGTGCCCGATCTTCTCCCACCGTTTTGCGGAGAGGTGATAATTTTCCGGCGGGTGTTTTGGGGCTTGGTGTGCAGTGGTCGTGCCACCTGATGTTTGGTGGTGTCGAGGCGTCGGCGCTGGTGTGCTGGCGCGGTGGTTGATGCGGGGACGAGGATGGAAAGTGGGGCAGGGCGGGCGTGATGGGCGGCTTCGGCTTGCTGAGATCTTGCCTCATTAAAGGTTTTATAAGCTTCTTCAGCGTTTAACGGTCGATCTGAAGGATTACGGGAAATCAGCCTCATGATCCAATCCGTGATAGGAGCGGGAACATCAGGGCGGAGTTCTGAAAGAGGGATCACCTTGTGCGTCAGGTGGTTAGTCATTGTCTCAGCGACGGAGTGACCTGAAAAGGGCGGCCGCTGGGTAAGGGAGTAGTAGAACACGCAACCCAATGAGTAGAGATCGGTTCGCTGATCTAGTGGCTGAACTTCAATCTGCTCCGGAGCGATGTAGTCGATAGATCCGAGAAAGGAGCCGCTCTGATCCAGGGTTTGCAGAGAAGGAGCCTGGCTGAACTTAGCGAGTCCGAAATCGAGAATCTTAATTTGAAAGCGATCAGAGGGTAACCAAGTCAACATGATGTTGCTTGGTTTTATGTCCCGGTGGAGCAGATTCAGCTCCTGCGCGCACATCAGTGGGTCGAGTGTCTGCTCGACCAGAGATTCGAAGTCTTCGGAAGAAAAGGCGACCCGTTCTGCTACTGCTTTCAGGGTGTCTCCCCTTATTAATTCAAAGACGACGTAGGGACCTTCTTCATCCTCTGAGAATTCATAGATCGATACCACGTTAGGGTGCTGAAATTTCGCGAGGGCTCGCGCTTCATTGACGAGGGAATCTGAGGCGGGATCGTTTAGATTGGTCTCCTCGATGGGAAGAAGACGTTTGATCGCCACGTCGCGCTCGAGCCGATTATCGAACGCGCCGTAGACGGCTCCTACACCGCCTCGTCCGATTCGACCATTGATTTGATAGCGCTCTGACATCCTTAATAGGCAAACTAAACACAAATTTACGATAATTACTATAACTATTATAAAATAAATAATAGTTATATTTAGGGAAATTGTAAATCATGCCTTTTTCTTGGGCTTCGACAGAGCTAGGATTTGGCCCGTTACCTATGGAAAACGATTTCTATCAGCCCTTTGATACCGAGCGCCTCGAGGGGGATATCCACTCGCAATTTGACGATTATCGGTCCGCGTTTCAGGTAGACAGAGATCGAATCATCCACACTTCTGCTTTTCGGCGTCTTCAAAGCAAGACTCAGGTGTTCTTTAGTGGGGAATACGATTTTTACCGGACTCGGCTGACCCATTCGATCGAAGTAGCCCAGATAGGCCGGGGAATATGCAATCGCCTGAATAAAACGTCGCCCCTATTGGGCGAGAGTTTTCAGATCGATCCAGATTTGGTCGAAGCCTCATGTCTGGCACACGATATAGGGCATCCCCCATTTGGTCATACGGGGGAGCGGACACTTCACCGGCTCATGTTACCTTTTGGTGGATTTGAAGGGAATGCGCAAACATTGCGTATCCTGGCTAGTATTCTGTTTGGCCCTGATCGGGGAATGAATCCGACTCGTGCGTTTATTGACGGGGTCCTGAAATACAAAACTCTTTTTGGAGAGGTGGGTGATCAGAAGAATCACTTTCTCTATCGTGAACAGGGAAGCGTGTTGGGGTTTGTCACCGGTGGATCTGATTTTCCAGAACAATATTCTCCAGGTAAGGCGAGGAACGGATTTAAGTCCATCGAGTGTCAGATCATGGACTGGGCTGACGACACGGCTTATTCATTGAATGATATCGCCGATGGGATTCATGCGGGATTTATCACGGTAGATAAGATTGAGCGATGGGCTGCTGATCAGGATCTTGCTTCAGATCAGTCAGATCTGGTGGATGAACTCAATGATTCGATCAAGCGTGGGCGTATCGAATCGGCAGTAGGGAAGAAAATAGGAGCGTTCATTGGTGGCGCTGAGCTGGAGAAAGTGACTGGCTTCCTCAGTGACGCAACGGCTCGCCACCAATTCCGTTTGGTGATTAGCCCTGATGTTGAGCGGGCCTGTGCACTCTACAAAGCCATCTCCTATGAACTTGTCTTTCAGAGTCGGCAACTTCAGCAATTGGATCGGAAATCGGACTTCATTTTGTCGCGTCTTTTTGAGGTGCTTGCTGAGCAATATATTCACGAGTTACCACCTGGAAAAGCGCGCTTCAAACTGCTTTCTGAAGAAGAGGAGCAGTTGATTCTTAAGCAAGAAGACGAGTCTGCTCGGGCGCGGGTGGTTTGTGACGTGCTTGCTAAGATGACTGATGGTATGGCGACCCGGACCTACAAGCGTCTCTTTGATGCTGATTTTGGTTCGATTGTTGATCTGATCTGATCTGATCTGATCTGGGGCAGCCGGATTGGAGAGAAGGGCTCAATTCAGTATTGGTGGTTTTGTTCTGTGGATTGGACCTCCCTTAATCGCGCACCTTTCGATAATTCCTATTTGCGAATAGCGTCTATTATACGATGAGCGGCTCACTTCTTGATTCTCTTAGCACTGTTCCTGATTGCGACGATCTGCCATCGCCGACCGGGGCAAAAATGTTGGTATTACTAGATTTACTGACGCGTCGTCCTGAAGGCCTTACCGCTACCGAAGCGGCTCGACAGTCGGGGTTCACTCAGAATCTTGTGTTTCGACTTTTAAAAACACTGGTTGAAACAGGGTATGCTGCGCAGCGAGAAGATGATCGGGCCTACGTCCTGACGCATCGACTCCTCGAACTCGGATCTCCTCGGCAAGGGGAAAAAAGTCTCGCGCTGTGCTCTCATGATGCCTTGCGTCAGCTTCGAGACGAAACGGGAGAAACCGTTCAGTTGATCATCGAAGCGAATGGAAAAGCGATGGTGCTTGAGCAGTTTCGAGGGACTCATGCCTTGCAGGTGAGCGGGGAAGTGGGAATGCGAGTGCCTCTTTATTCCTGTGCGCCCGGAAAAGCGATATTGGCTTCATGGAATGAAAACAGGCGCGAAACCTGGTTTCAGGATCAAGGCCGGGAAATGAAACGCTTTACGAAAACAACCCTCAGTCGACGTCAGGATTTGGAGGATCAATTAGAGGAAGTTCGAGCGCAGGGATATGCCGTGGATCGCGCAGAGGGCATCGAGGGTATCCATTGTGTTGCCGCGGTAATTCAAGATAGCTACGGCCAACCTGTCGGGGCTGTGACGGTGATGGCACCCATCGCGCGAATGGCGGAGAAAGACTTTCAAAGGTTTGCTCAGCAGTGTCGGGAAGCGGTTCAGAGAATTGAAATTAAACTGCACTTGTAATGAAGCAATTGATACAAGCGGCGATTGTATTTGCTGTCGTAACCGACGTGTCACTGGGAGCTTTGTCGGCGAAGAAAGTGGAATTTTTTGAATCGCGTATTCGACCCATTCTTGCGCAGGAATGTTATGAATGCCATTCAGAGGCGACCAAAGCCAAGGGCGGCTTGTTGCTTGATACTCGCGGCGGCTGGGAAAAGGGAGGTGATTCCGGCGAGTCCATCATCGTGCCGGGAAACCCGGACGATAGCTTGTTGCTTAAGAGTATCGCTCACGAAATCGAAGACCTGGAAATGCCCGAAGCCGGGGCAAAGTTGGAGCAGACGGTGTTGTCCGATTTCAGAAAATGGATTGGTGATGGAGCGATCGATCCGAGAGATACACCTCCTTCGGCAGAGCAGCTCGCGGCAGATACCGATTGGACGGCTGTTAGGGAGCGCCGCGAAGGCTGGTGGAGTTTTCAGGCTATTGTTAGGGCTGATGCTCCGGAAGTGAGCGGAGTTGATCATCCGGTGGATCGGTTCATCAGGAAAGCGCTTCAAGTCGAAGGGTTGCCTTCAGTCGAAAAGTCCGACGCAAGATCATTGCATCGACGAATCAGCTTTAATCTGATCGGGTTGCCGCCGACGCGTGAGGAGTCGGAGTCTTTTCTGGAAGCATGGGAGTTAAATTCTGAGCAAGCCACCGAATCACTTGTCGATCGGCTTTTGGGTGATGTCAGGTTTGGAGAGAAATGGGCACGCCACTGGATGGATTGGCTGCGCTATGCTGACTCGCATGGCAGCGAAGGCGATCCGGCGATTCCCCATTCGTGGCAGTATCGGGATTACTTGATCCGGGCCATTAACGCAGATGTGCCTTATGACCAATTAGTGAGGGAACACATTGCAGGGGATCTGCTGGAAGTGCCTCGAATAAACGAGAAGCTTCAATTGAATGAAAGCGCTATCGGAACGGCTCATCTTCGGATGGTGTTTCACGGCTTTGCACCAACGGATGCATTGGATGAACGGGTGCGTTTCACAGATGATCAGATCAATGTGGTCACCAAGGCATTCATGGGACTGACGGTTTCCTGTGCACGTTGTCACAATCATAAGTTCGACGCGATTAGCGAAGCTGACTATTACGCGCTGTTTGGAATCTTCACTTCTTCCTTGCCGGCGACCATTGCGGTGGACGCACCGGGAGTGCTAGATGTTAATTCGGAGGCAATGGCCAGCTTGAAGAAACCGATTCAGCAGTTAGTGGGTCAGTATTGGTTGGAGTCGATTGAGGGTGGGTCGCTAGATTGGAAGATTGATGAAGCGATCAAAGGTCAGCCGTCGAATGCGCTGAGCCTATTGGCAAAGACCGAAGAAGGCGGAGACGTCGCCACGATATGGGAAAAGTCGCGCCAACAATTTGATTCGTACCAGAACCAGATTGATTCGATTCGAAGCAGTGAGCAGGTCCGCCGAAGGTGGGACCTTAAAAGCAGTGAGGAAGTAGAGAAGTGGACCCGATCAGGCAAAGGCCTTGATGATACGTTGCCGGTTAGCGCCGGAGCCTTCTCCGTTGGATTGGGCGGGGCACTCGTTGAGCAGATAGTGCCGGGAGGATTGTATTCTAATCTTCTCTCTTCTCGACATGCCGCGTTGCTGGCTTCGGCTCCGTTTGATCTGGATGGGGAATATGATCTTTATCTGAACGTGGTGGGCGACAACGCGTCGTCACGGTATGCGGTGCAAAACTATCCGCGACGGGGAACCGTGTTTCCGAATAGTAGTTTGGACAAAGGCGAATGGATTTGGGCAGATTACAACAAGGTCGATTACTGGGATGGAGACAGCATTCACATCGAGATGGCAACGGCCGGAGAATCAGCGGTGCTGGTGAAAGGTGGTGATCGTTCGTGGTTCGGAATTCGTGAGGCGCTTTTGATTCAGAAAGGTGAACCCGGTCCGGCCCGGAACAGCTTGGAGAGTTTTGGTCCTTTGTTTGCCGGACGGGCGAACCCGCAATCTTTCGAAGATGCCAAAGCGGGCTACTTGACAGTGTTGCGAGGAATCCTAGAGCGATGGGGTCCGGGGCAGACCTTGAACGATCCTGAAGCGCTCTTTTTGAATGATTGTTTAGCTGCAGGAGTGTTGCCAAACGACGTCAGCGGTGCGCCAACGGAACTGGCAAAGTTGATTCAAAAATACCAGAAACTGGAGGAGTCGGTGCCGCTCCCAACGCGAGCACCGGGATTGATTGACCGGCCCGGCCGAGATCATCCTTTGTATGTGCGGGGAAATCACAAACAGCCCGGTGAGATCATTCCGCGTCGATTTTTGGAGGCAATTGATGAAACGCCCTATGAGCCAATCGGATCAGGGCGACTGGAATTTTCTGAGGATTTATTGAGAGAAGACAATCCGTTTACGGCGCGCATGATCGTCAACCGAATCTGGCATCATCTCTTTGGCGCTGGACTGGTGGCGACCTCCGACAATTTTGGTCGTCTCGGTGAGGAGCCCTCTCATCCCGAATTGCTCGATTACATGGCAGACCGATTTCGTGGAGAGCAAAATTGGTCGATCAAGACCCTGGTGCGGGATCTGGTCCTGACAGATACCTGGCAGCAGTCCAGTGTGCCGCCAATTGACGCTCAAGAGAGAGATCCTGACAATCGATTGCTCTCTTATTACCCGCTTCGCCGTCTCGAGGCCGAGGCTATCCGGGACGCGGTCCATTTTGTGTCGGGCCGCCTCGATGAAACACAGTATGGCGAGCCAATTTCTGCCAACGTTCCCCGGCGCGCTATTTATTTGAAAGTGAAGCGAAATAGTCTGGATCCTCTGATGACCACCTTCGATTTTCCTGTGCCGGCGTCTACAGTGGGGCGAAGAGATGCGACGAATGTTCCGGCTCAGTCCCTCACCTTGCTGAATGATCCTTATCTGATTCAGCAGGCTGGCTTCTGGGCTTCTGATCTCACCGATCAGTTGGCTGCTGACGCCGAAGATGATGAGATCATTCGTCTCTTTTTCCTTTCCGCATTGAACCGTGAGCCCTCGGAACGTGAACTGACTCAGTCCCGTGATTTCCTTTACGCAGTGGACCATGAATACGGAGCAAACAGAGAAAAACTGACGCGAATCGAAGGCGAGCTAGATCGGTTCCGAAATGCGATTCAGACCCTGGAGTCTCCCCTCCGTCAGCGATTGCTGAATGACCGCTCGGATGTGGAAACTACGGTAGATTTAAAGCCAATTTCGCATTGGGAGTTTGGGTCGGATCTTAATGATCAGATTGGTGGATTGAGCGGCACCGCAAAGGGTACGGCCCGGATTGAGGATGGGGCTTTGGTATTGGACGGAGAAGGGTTTGTCGAAACAATGCCGCTTCGAAGGACATTGAAGGCCAAGTCTCTGGAAGTGCGGCTGCAACTGGATGATTTGACTCAGAGGTTTGGTGGAGCCATGACCGTTCAAACGTTGAACGGGGGATTCTTTGACAGCATTGTTTACGCCGAAAAGAAGCAGGCAAAGTGGCTGGTGGGCAGCAACAATCATCACCGCACCCTGGATCTTGGCGCTGGCAATGAAAAGGAGGCGGGATCAAGACCGGTGCACCTTGTGGCGACGTTTGAGGAAGACGGTACCATCCGCTTCTATCGCAATGGAGTGATCTGGGGTGAGCCAACCAGAAAGTCGGATTTGCTGCCGTTTAAGAAAGGCGATGCAGCAGTCGTGTTTGGAATCCGTCATGGCACCCAAGTCGCGCCGAAGCGGATGCTCGCGGGGCGTATTTTTCATGCCAGCCTGTATGATCGCGCACTCACTGCCTCGGAGGTGGCGCTGGCTTTTGCCCAGGGGAAATCCTTTGTTTCTCAGGGCGAAATTCTTGCGGAGCTTTCGGAGGATCAACAATCTGAGCGAAAGAAACTTGTCGAAAAGATATCTGATCTCGAAGGAGAGTTGAGTGGGTTGCTGGGAGCTGAATCAGATAGCCCCTTGGAACGACAGCGGTGGCAGGATTTTGCGCTCGCCATGTTTAACCTGAAAGAATTTATTTACCTCCGTTAATCTAATGAATTTCAATCCGTCTCGTCGTGAAGCATTGTCCCGGATGTCCTCCGGGTTTGGAATGGTGGCCTTGTCGGGTTTGATGGGGCGCAAGGCGCTGGCATCTACCGGCAGCGAGTTGGCTCCGGATTTTCAGCCCAAAGCTAAGAACGTGATTCTTTGCTACATGTCAGGTGGAGTGTCTCAGGTCGACAGTTTTGATCCCAAGCCCAGTCTGGCGAAGCTGCATGGCCAGCCCATGCCCGTGAAAGTGCAGCGCACTCAGTTCAACAACAATGGAAATGTTTTTGCGAGCCCGTTTGAATTCAAGCCGGGCGGCCAAAGCGGGATCCCGCTTTCGGATATGTTTCCCTACCTTCGCGAGCACTGTGCTGATGATCTTGCGGTGATTCGATCGATGACCAGCACGGTGAATGAGCATGCGCAGGGTAACTTCTTTTTCCACACAGGGTTTCCCTTTATCGGACATCCAAGTGCGGGAGCCTGGTGTAGTTATGGGCTAGGTACTGAGAATCATAATCTGCCCAGTTACGTCGTACTAAAGAGCGGTAAGTCAGGGACTCCTCATGGAGGGGTGGGTCAGTGGAGCAGTGGGTTTCTTCCAGCGCAGCATCAGGCTTCGGTTATTCAAGTGGACGCAGATGAGCCTGTTCCGAATGTGTTGCCACGGGAGAGGGACTCGTTGCAAAAATCGCGATTGGATTTCATTCGATCAGTTGATGGGGAGTTTTCTGCTGGATCAGGAGGAAACGGCCAAGTCGAAGCGGCGATCCGAAACTACGAGACGGCCTATCGGATGCAATCTGCGGTACCCGAGCTGTGCGATCTGCGTGGCGAAACTGATTCCACAAAACGCATGTATGGATTTGAGGCAAAAAATCCGATGACGCGGGATTATGCGAAGCAAGCTCTCCTCGCGCGCCGTCTAGTAGAGCGTGGAGTTAGGTTCGTGGAATTGACTTGTTTGCCTCAAACCCCGGATGGAAAACAGAGTGCGAATCCATGGGATCAACACGGTGGGTTGGAAGAGGGGCATGGCAACATGTCGAATCAAGTGGATCAACCAATTGCTGGATTGCTACGGGATTTGAAGCAGCGCGGTTTGCTCGATGAGACGCTGGTGATTTTCGCCGGTGAGTTTGGTCGAACGCCGTTTTCGCAGGGGAGCAACGGACGCGATCACAATCCGTATGGATTCAGCATCTGGCTCGCAGGTGGCGGTAGTCGAGGTGGTTCGATATACGGAGCTACCGATGAATTGGGTTACCACGTTGTTGATCGCAAGATGACTGTTTACGATCTGTGGGCAACCGTGTTGCACCTCATGGGAGTCGAGCACGAAGACCTGACTTTTCGATACGCGGGAAGGGATGTTCGGCTGAGTGAAGTCGAGGGGCATGTGATTCCCGATCTGCTGGCGTAGGGCGTATCAGGTGATCCCATTGCGGCGAGGATGCCGCCGCCTAGTCAATCTGCAATCAAACCCATTTCCTTGAGCTTGCGTTGCATCGTCCGCCGGGAAATACCCAGGAGTTGTGCTGCTTCCGTACGATTGTTGCCCGTTCGTTTGAGGGCAAGGTGGATCAATTTTTCCTCGACGCTGGCGAGGTTCAGATCGTCGTCGGTCACCGCCATTGAGGTAGTGGAGATCAAAGATCCGTCTTCGTCTTTTGAACGGAATCCACTGTGCGACCCATCCCTTAAAAATGGAGGTAAGTGTCGAATGCCGATTTTGGCTCCGTTAGACATGACGACTCCGTGCTCAATGGCGGTGCGAAGTTCTCTCACATTTCCGGGCCAGTCGTATTCGATGAGAAGTTGAAGAGCGTCATGGGTCAGTTCCATGAGCGGCTTATTGTTCTCTTCGGTGAACTCTTTGAGGAAAGTATCGACGAGAAGCACGATGTCCTCCTTTCGGGCTCGTAGAGGGGGCACCTCTATCGAGACGACGTTGATGCGGAAGAACAGATCATCGCGGAAGGTTCCCTCTTTCACCATCTCGCTGAGATCTTTGTTGGTGGCAGCTACCACGCGAACGTCAACTTTGATTGGCTTGTTTGACCCAAGTCGCTCAATGGTGCGTTCGCCGATGGCACGGAGGAGTTTGACCTGAGTGTTGAGATCAATCTCGCCGATTTCATCGAGGAAAAGAGTGCCACCGTTCGCTTCCTCAAATCGGCCTGCCCGGCGCTCAGTGGCACCAGTGAAGGCACCGCGTTCATGACCGAAGAGTTCGCTTTCGAGCAGTTGTTCGCTCAAGGCTGCGCAGTGAACGGTCACGAGTTTCGATTTGGGGCGTCCACTGAGATGATGGATCGCGCGTCCCACTAGTTCTTTTCCCGTCCCGCTTTCACCCTCAATGAGCACGGTTGCCTTGGTCGGCGCCACTTGTTGAATTGTCTCGAAAACAGGATCCATCACCGCAGAATGGCCAATGATATTCTCAAGGCCGTAGCGATCGGTGACCTGGGCTTTCAGAGCCTGATTTTCTTCTTCGACACTGCGGCTTCGGATGGCGCGTTTGATGACGATTTCGAGTTCGTCGATGTTGAGCGGTTTGCTGACGTAGTCATAAGCACCTTTTTTCATCGCTTCGACAGCGACGTCAACCGAGCCGTAAGCCGTCATCAGTATACAGACAGGTGCCTTGGGCCGGGACAGGGTGTTGGTGATCAGTTTCATCCCGTCTTCGCCTCCGAGTCGAAGATCGGTCAACATGACGTCGACGGTTTCGCTTTTAAGGACTTCCTCCGCTTCAGCTGTGTTCGCTGCAACGTAGACATCGAACTCGTCCTCTAGAGAAAGCCGCAATCCGTCCCGGGTATTTTTTTCGTCGTCAACGATGAGGATGGTGTTGTCAAAAAAATCCATGAGATAGCGTTTCAGGCTAGGTAATGACGTCGATATCGATGACGGGCGACTCCGATTTCTCGGGAAGGAAGCGCATCAGCTTTTCGACTCTTGGCAGAAAGACCGTGACTTCAGTTCCGATGCCTTCGCGGCTGCGAAATTCGACTTCGCCGGCGTGGTCATGAATGATGCGGTGCACGATCATGAGCCCGAGGCCGGACCCTGTTTTTTTGGTAGTATAGTAGGGTTCGAAGACACGGCTGACCTGATCGGCTGGGATGCCGGGACCATTGTCAGCGAAGGTGATAAAAACATTGTCGTCGTCGGAGCCGGTTTTCACTGTCAATTCACCGTCGGACCCCATCGCCTGCGAGCTGTTTCGAATGAGGTTGTAGAACACCTGTTTGAGTTGATCGCGGTCCGTGTTGATCAGCGGCAATTCTTCTGCAAGTTCCAGGATGATAGAGATTCGCCGGTCGGTGACCTCTGCCCCGATGAAGTTGAGGGCTTCGTTGAGTAGTTCGTTGAGATCGGTTTTTTCGAGGCTTGGTCTCGAAGGGCGAACGGCGTTGAGGAATTTTTCAACGATGAAGTCGAGTCGTTTGATTTCGTTTCGTGAAATCTCTAAGGATTCGAGGAGTTCAGCAGCTAGTTCCGGTTCGGCCTGTTTTTTGACCTTCCGCTCTACCACTTGCAGATGAATGTTGAGAGAGTTGAGCGGATTACCGATTTCGTGGGCAACTCCTGCAGCGAGACTTTGGACCGCCTGAATTCTTTCGGACTCGATCTCTTTCATCCGTCGTTCGCGTGAAGCCGTGTTGTCCCTGAGAATGATGACATAGCCGCCCAGATTCTCTGCGTCGGTGGCTGTGGTCTCTTCGTCGCTGAGCGGGGCGACGTAGAAATTGAGAAAACGTAATTCTGGATAGCGGACAACAAGGTCGCGATTCACAACGCCACCGGATGAGACGATTTCATCCCAGTCGACGCCCGGGAAAATCTCCGAGACTTTCCCATGGATAGCCGATTTTGGGTCGAGCCCAAAAAAATCGCAGGCGGCCTGATTGATGTAGTGGATTGACCCTCGAACTCCCGTGACGATGATGCCCTCGCGGAGGACTTCGAACACTTTCTCAAGAAAGCCCTTCTCTTGAACGGCCTTGAGGACAAGCCGCTGCACTTCTTCGGGCTCAAGCTTGTCGAGCCGGTCAATCAGTCTGTCGATAATGCCGGGATTCATGTAAGATGGAAAAGAAGTAGAGCCAGCTGATGAAAGAGAGACAAAAAGACCCAGAAATGGATGTGATTTTGGTGGTCACTACCTTCCCTGATGTTGAAGTCGGGAGACAAATTGGCACACAATTGGTCGAATCGCAACTGGCGGCCTGTGTCAATCTGGTCCCTGGAGTTGAATCGATCTACCGATGGAAAGGTGCTGTTGAGCGGGAGCAGGAGGTGGTGGGTTTGATCAAAACCACCCAAAATCGCTGGGAGCAGTTGGAGGGTTGGATGCAGGAGCATCATCCCTACGAAGAGCCAGAATTGATTGCGATGTCGATTGATCAGGGGGCAAGTGGGTATCTCGACTGGGTTCGCAAGGCGGTTTCGTCAGGTGAAACGGGTTGGACAAAACGCGATCCTGAGGCATAAGTCTCACTCCCTTTTAAGAGAGAGCAGAACAGTGAGCCTTATTGTCCAGAAATACGGTGGTACTTCAGTCGGGACGCCCGAGCGCATCCTGAATGTGGCTCGGCGTATTCTTGCTACGAAAGAAGAGGGGAATCAGGTTATCGCCGTGGTTTCTGCCATGGCAGGGGTGACCAATAACCTCATCAGGCTCGCTGATGAGGTGACGGGCGAAGGCGAACCGACCGAACGCGAAATGGACGTGCTCTTGTCGACAGGAGAACAGACCACCATCGCGCTCACCGCGATGGCGCTGAATGCGATGGGGGCGAAGGCAGTCTCGCTGACGGGAGCCCAGGCCGGTATTGAAACGGACGGCGTTCACACCAAGGCGCGCATTTCGAATATTTCTCCGGCGGGAGTTCATGAGCTATTGGATGATGGCAACATCGTGATTCTGGCGGGCTTTCAGGGGAAAACGCCCGATGGCAAAATCACTACCTTGGGTCGAGGCGGATCCGATTTGACCGCCATTGCGATGGCTGCGGCGATTGATGCTGATCTGTGCCAGATCTTTACCGATGTCGATGGGGTTTATACTTGCGACCCGCGGGTTGTTCCGGATGCGAAAAAGCTCGACGAAATCAGCTATGACGAGATGCTGGAGATGGCGAGTTCAGGAACGAAAGTGATGCAGTCTCGCTCCGTCGAGTTTGCGAAAAAATTTGGAGTGACCTTTGAAGTGCGTAGCAGTCTCAACAATAATCCTGGAACCCTAGTCAAAGAAGAAACCATGAGCATGGAATCCGTTGTTATCCGAGGCGTCAGTTTGGAACGCGACCAGGCCAAGGTCACCATCTCCGGTGTATCCGATCATCCGGGCACGGCCAGCAAGATCTTTGGCGCGGTTTCCGACGCCAACGTCATCGTCGACATGATCGTTCAGAACGTGTCGAAGACAGGGATTACTGATATTTCGTTCACGGTCCACAAGGACGACGTGTCCAAGGCCGAAAATGCACTTAAACCGGTCCTCGAAGATATCGGGGCTGGCGCAGCGCTTGAGGCGGAAGATGGGATCGCCAAATTGTCCGTCGTAGGTATCGGGATGCGTTCGCACTCCGGTGTGGCCGCCGAGATGTTCAAAGCCTTGAGCGAAGCCGACATCAATATCGAAATGATCTCTACCTCGGAAATTAAGGTGACCGTGACAGTGGCTGAAGATCAAATCGACAAGGCTGCGAACGTGATGCACGAGACCTTTGGTCTTGGAAAGGCATAATCCGTTCTGCGCAGTTTCTGACGCTGGAACGCGCCCATTGAGGTAGAGCCCCCATCATGCGATTGATGGGGTATGCGCAGAATTCTACTTTCGTTTCTTAGTTTCGTTCTGTCAGGAGTCGTTTGGGCAGACGAGCGTCCCAATGTCCTCTGGCTTTCTGCAGAAGACATCAGTCCCCATTTCGGGTTTGCCGGTGATAAGCAGGCCAAGACACCTCATCTGGATGAATTGGCTCAGCAGGGAACGTATTACTCGAATGTTTTCACCAGTGCCGGAGTTTGTGCGCCGTGCCGCTCGGGCATCATCACGGGAATGTTTCAGAATTCGGTGGGGACTCATCACATGCGCTGCAACGCGACGCTGCCAGATTGGTTGCGACCTTTTCCGCAATATCTTCGTGAAGCGGGCTATTACTGCACCAATGCATCGAAGACGGATTATCAATTTTCTGAGCCTAACAAAAATGAAATTTGGGATGAATGCGGCGGTAAAGGGCATTGGAAAAACCGAGCCGAGGGGCAGCCTTTCTTCGCGGTGTATAACTACACCGGCTGTCACGAGAGTGGCATCGCCAGTAAGGAGAAATACGAAAGCGTGACCGCAGACCTGACCGATGATCAGCGTCAGGATCCAGAAGCTCTCGGCAACATTCCTCCCTATTATCCGGATACTGCGGTAGTGAGGGAAGATTGGAAGCGCAACTATGAGCTCATCACGGCAATGGACGCTTGGGCTGGAGGATTGATTGAGGAGCTCAAGGATGCTGGTGAGTGGGACAATACGATTGTGATGTTCTGGTCTGATCACGGAGTTGGTTTGCCCAGAGCAAAACGGTGGCTCTACGATTCAGGGACTCACGTGCCTCTGGTGGTGCATGTGCCGAAGAAGTTTAAGTCGTGTCGCACCACGAAGCCCGGTCTGACAGATGATCGCCTTGTGAACTCGATCGACTTCGGTCCGACAGCCCTGGCCTTGGCTGGTATCGAGGTGCCGGACCACATGCACGGTTCCAGTTTTCTCGGTGATGCGCCTGAGCGTGACTACGTTTATGGCGCTCGTGACAGAATGGATGAGCGCTATGACATCATTCGGGCGGTGCGGGATAAGCAGTATCGCTACATCCGAAATTTCGAGCCGCTCAAGCCTTACTACCAGTATATGAACACGCCGGAGAAAGGCGCGACGATGATGGAGATTCGTAAGGCGGAGGCGGCCGGGAACTTAACCGGTGCGATGAAGTTATTTTCGGCAGGATCCAAGCCGGTAGAGGAACTCTACGACCTTGAGAAAGACCCTCACGAAGTCAACAATCTGGCTAAAGATCCCGCCTATGCCGATAAGCTTGATCAACTGAGGAAAGCATTGTTTGCCTGGCAGTTGGATATTGGAGACATCGGATTGATACCGGAATCCGAGATCACGGCTCGCGAAGCGGGTGCGGGAGCGACCTATGCGATTCTCCACGGCGAAACAGACCAAAGTGCGCTCATCGAAAATTTAACCACGGTGGCGACATTGGCATCGGAGGGTTCAAGTGCTTTCCCTGAATTGCTCATCGCACTTAGCGATGAAGATGCTGCGGTCCGATATTGGGGGGCGACGGGATTGGGAAATTTTGCAGGAGAGGCGATCGACTACCCGGGTGTTTCCGAAGCATTGGAAGACTGTCTCAGTGATGAATCTCCAGCGGTTCGCATTGCCGCCGGACGTGCCCTTTGTCGGATGGGGGATGCCCCGGATGCTCTTAAGGTTGTCGCTGGAGAAATGCAGGGTGACAATGAATGGGCCAGGCTCGAAGCGGCTATTGTCCTGGATGAACTCGACGAAACAGCGCGCCCTGCCTTGGAGTCGCTTCAGGCGGGCCTCGAGGATCAACCTAACAAATACATTACCCGGGTTTCCAACAAGGCAGTCAATGATTTGCTCGGGACCGAGAATAAGGTACCGTAGCGAATGCCTGATGGATCATCGTTCGATGCGGTTCTTATTGCGGGGGGGAAGTCTTCCCGCTTTGGGACTGATAAGGCATTTCTCGATTGGAAGGGCGAACCGCTCTACTTGCGGCAGCTTAAAAAACTGACGGCGCTGAATCCGAATCGCATTTGGCTATCAGCAAATTCGGAGCAGCATTTCGAGTCAATGCCTGATGGGGTAGTTCGTCTCGATGATGAAACTGACGGGCTCGGTCCTGTCGGCGGTTTGCTGACCATATTTCGTCGGAGTGAATCCGATCTAATAGTGGTTCTGGGGGTCGATTTGCCTTTGATGGACGCGGCCTTTCTTTCTCGTCTCCTCGAGAGCGGCAAAGGAATCGTGCCGAAAACATCGCGATTCTGGGAGCCGCTGGCGGCGGTTTATCCGCGCGAGGCTATGCTGGAAGTTCTAGAGCAAGCCCTCGAGAGAGGAGATCGTAAGCTGCAACATATACTCAATGAGTCGGAGGCCGCGGGAGTGGTGGAAGCGTGTCCGGTGACCGAAGAGGAAGGTTTGTTATTCACCAATTTAAACACGCGCGAAGATCTGGAAAAGCTTGATCCGAAACGAACGGACGAAGCGATCACACTGAGGCGTTTTCGCACGGAGCGGGGCTGGGTTGAGACGAGCGATCAAGTCGCGATGGAAGAGCCTCTCGAGGTTCGCGTGAACGGGCAGAGTGTCGCGGTCATGATGCGCACACCGGGGCACGATGAAGAACTCGCGACAGGCTTTCTTTTAACGGAAAGTGTCATCACGTCGGCGAGTGAAATCCGCAAGATGGACCACTGCCCTGATATCGATCCGGAAGCAGTGGGGAACACGCTTGATGTGACCTTGGAGGCCGAAATCAATCTGGAGGATCTGACCCGCCATGTATTCACTTCAAGCAGCTGTGGCGTGTGCGGTAAGGCGACGATCGAATCTGTTTTTCAGCAGTTTGCACCGATTGAGAGATCGCTACCTCTCACCTCAGAATTTCTCCTGGAGCTGCCGGGTAAATTGAGAAAGCAGCAGGAAACTTTTGATCGCACAGGAGGGCTCCATGCTTCGGCCTTGTTCGCCAAGGACGGGGAGTTATTAATATTGCGCGAAGATGTCGGGCGTCACAATGCTTTGGATAAAGTGATTGGTCGGGCCCTGCAAGATCAGCTCGACCTTTCGGAGGTCGTCTTGCTGGTGAGCGGGCGGATATCCTTTGAGCTGATGCAGAAAGCACTCGCCGCGAGGATCCCAGCGGTGGCTGGGATATCAGCGCCGAGTAGTCTTGCGGTGAAGTTGGCTAAGGATGGCGGTCAGACCCTGGTGGGGTTTCTCCGGGAACACGGATTTAACGTGTATGCCGGAGAAGTTTGCGCCCAGGAATAGCCCACTACTCGGTTCCCAAATCCGTCTTTTTGTCGAGCGCCTTCTTAGCGGTTTTGGTGATGACGACAGTGACAAGAATGGTAGCAATCAATCCCACAACGGTAAGGATAATTTTCCCGGTGGTGGTGTCGCCGGATCCGGAGGCGAGACGTCCTAATGAACCGAAGTATACATAGAGGAGAGTGCCAGGGAACATGCCGATGAGCGAGGCCAGTGCAAAATGGATCCATTTCACGCTGGTGAGTCCGTAAGCATAGTTGAGCAGGACGAAGGGAAAGACGGGAGAGAGTCTTGTTAGTCCAACAATTTTCCATCCTTCGCCGCCGACGGCTTTGTCGATGGCCCCGAACTTTTCGTTTGCAGCTGTCTTTTTCGCGATGGCATCCCTGGCAAAGTAGCGACCGATAATGAAGGCCACACTAGCCCCAATGTTGGAAGCAATGACGACATAGAGAGTTCCCGGTCCCAATCCGAATAGAAGTCCCGCCAGAGGGGTCATCGCGGCGCCAGGGAGAAGCAGAACTGTCGCCAGGATATAGATCGCAATGAAAACGATGGGTCCCCAAATGCCGAGGGATTCAATCCAATGTTCGAGAAGGTCGAGCCATTCTTTGATTGGTAGAAATTTGAAGCTGGCGAAGACGGCAGCGATGATGATGAGCCAGAGAATCCAGCGCTTGCTGGATTTGGGTTTTTCTTCGGGCGAGGAAGTTTCGGATTGCGGTTCCATAAGTGGATGAGTGTCAGAGATTATTTCTGGTCGTTCAGGTTCCAATCGTAATCCGTGTGTTTGATCTTTTTCCCGCTGGCATCGCCATCCATGTAGGCATCGACGTAGACGTCAATGCTGTTGCCATCTTTGGTGAAGTCGCCGCCGTACCATTGGAAAATAGTGGAGAGGTAGAGCGTGTCCCCTTCGACGCGATTTTTTTCTGATTGAGAGAGAAATGTCTTCGCCTGATCGTCCAGCTGGGCTTCGAGGTTTTCGGCAGTGAATGCTTCATTTCGCAGAGGAGGGCAACCCACCGCTGCGCAAACCAGAGCGAAGTGGATGCGGGGTTCATCGAATTCCTTTCGAACGATGCGGTGTTCGAGATGGTTCAATGTCGTGACTTCGCCAAAAAGATCGACATTCTTTTTGTCCCATGGAGTTGATATGAGCCCGCCGAGTTTTTTGATCGAGGAAGTCGGGTAATTATCGATAATGAACTGCAGCGTCTCTGCGTTGTAGACGTTGATGAGAAAAGCGAGTTGCTCCGACTGATTCCATCCGTCAAAGGAGGATCGGGTGACGGCCCCTGTTTTCTTGAGATAGCTGTCGAGTTCGGAGCGATTGGCTTTCAAGTCAGAATAGTTCACAAGGCCGTCGTCATTGACGTAGGTCTTGAAAATTTCGTTAACCTGACTGTGATCAAAGGCTCCTGCCCAGCTGAGGGAGAATCCGAGGGCAATGATTGAGGTGAGTAATTTCATGATAAAAAAGGGTTCGCCACTGTGACGGGAAAGTTGGAACAAGCTTTCATGTTTCGGAATTTAAGTCGTCGCGGTTGGCTTAGAATTCGCCCGAGGCATTCGTTGCGAAAATGGCTGCGAAAATCACAGCTCCATAGACGACCATAATAAAAAATCCAATTGCAAAGCCCAGGTATCCGGTGATCAGACCTGCCAGAGCAAGGCCGGCATTGGTGCTGGCGGCTGGGTTTTCTTTGGCCCGGTTGCGGGCAATATGGCCACAGATAATGCCGCCGAGGCTGCAGGGGAGGCATGCCACGACTCCGAGGATTCCAAAGACGAGCGCGCAGATAGCCACGGAATCGGTCGGTGCTTTGTAGTTTGGATCTCCGGGACTGGTTGCTACGACCTGTTTGATCTGAGAAGATGTCAGCGCAGGCGGTAGGGCATCTCCGCCGAAGAGATCGGGACGAACTGCTGAGCAGGCCTGCCAATCCGCCATCGTCTCATTCCAGATCAGAGTAGATGGTTTGATGGAATCCGAATCGACCAGCTCCTGCAACTGGTCTTCGGTAAAGGATATTTGATTGTCTGAATCGTCAGCGTAATACCAGTCCATAGCCTGGCTAAAGATAGCCAGACTCACCCCTGGTGGCGAATGCTTTTCCTTAAAGGATCAGGCAAAGGTGCAGTAGCCGCGAAAGGCCTCGAGGCGACTGTCGAAGTCTTCCTGGGTCAGTTTCTGAAGCGAATGAGTGCTAAAGCTTTCGCAGGTGAAACTTGCGAGGATGGTGCCGCGGGCGATGGCGCTGGTGAGGTCATCAAAGCTGTAGTCGTCTTGCCCGAGGCTGGCGAGGTAGCCGGCGAATCCGCCGATAAATGTATCGCCTGCACCAGTTGGGTCGAAGACTTCGTTCAGCGGGAATGCCGGACAGGTGAAGAAATTGTCTTCGCTGAAGAGCATGGCTCCATGTTCGCCTTTTTTGATGATGACGTATTTTGGTCCCATCTCTCGAAGCGCTTTTCCGGCCGCTACGATGTTGGAAGTGTCCATCATCAGTTTGGCTTCGCTGTCGTTGAGAACGAGCAGGTCGAGACGCTTGAGAAGACGCTCCAGTTCGTCGCGCGAAATCTGGATCCAGAGATCCATGGTGTCGGCGATGGTGAAAGCGGAACCTTCAGGCACTTGGTCGATGACATCGTGCTGATTGAGCGGATGAGCGTTGGCGAGCAAATTGATTTTGGCGCCTTTCTGGGAATCGGCCACCTTAGGCTTCCAGGACTCGAGCACATTGAGGGCAACCTCAAGCGTCTCGCGGTCGTTCATGTCTTCCATGTATTCGCCCGACCAGCGAAAAGTTTCGCCCTGGGAGAACTCGATGCCTTCGAGGTTGATGTCCCGGCTCTTGAGCAGATTGAGGTGCTCTTCAGGGAAGTCGTGTCCCACGACACCTACTATACTCGACGGAGAGAAGAAGCTGGCCGCGATGGCAGCATAGGAAGCAGAACCGCCAAGCAGGTTTTCTTGTGACGCTTTCTGCGTCTTGACGTTGTCGAGGGCGATGGATCCAGAAACGAGAACACTCATATCAATATATCGTGATGGGTTTATAAAAGGGCTTTTGCCTCGCGGACATAAGCAGCAATATCGGGTGCTTGCAAGATCCCAGATACGATGACGGCCCGTTTTGCTCCGGCTTCAACCACATTGGTGAGGTTTTCTTTCTTAATTCCACCGATGCAAAAGATAGGCATATCAGGGTGAGCCGCGTGAACCTGGCGGATTTCTTCGGTCCCGATGGGGGTGTAGGTGGGTTTGGTTGGGGTGGAAAAGAGAGGGCCAAAGCCGATACAGTCGGTCCTGGGGTCGGAAGCGGCGAGAGCAGCTTGATCCACACTGTGGGTCGATCGACCGACCAACATGTCGTCTCCGACGATGGCGCGGACTTCGTCCATGGAGGCGTCATCTTGTCCAACGTGAACGCCGTCTGCGCCAATCGTGGCAGCGATCCGGGCCGAATCGTTGATGATAAAGGGCACTCCCGCGTCGCGGCAGAGGGGGAGTAATTCGCGGGCCCAGCGTTCGATGTCCGTTTCGGAATGGCCCTTGGCGCGGAGCTGAATGACATCGATGCCGCCGGCGATCATCTCACGGGTGGCGTGAGTGAGGCGGTTCGATTCGGCGTAGCCGAGGTCGACGATGCCGTAGAGTTTCGCCGAGAATAGAGTGCTGCGAGCCATGGGGGAGACTCAACAGGGTTGAGTGAGGGAGTCAACAGGGTCTTGATCTTACTCTTAATCCTAATCTTGCTCTTCGAATTTGGAGCAAGAGCAAGATTAAGAGCACGAACAAGAGTGTTGATCGCCTAGTTGGCGATTCGATAAACATGCGTCTTGGTCCGCAGAATCAGAGCGTCACCACTGACGGCAGGAGATGCCATCATGCCATCGTCGAGATGATTCTCATGAAGCACTTCCTTTTCGCCGGAGGCATTGACGATGGTGCAGAGACCTTCTTCGTCGAACAAATAGACGAGGTCATCGGTGGCGATCAGTGAAGCGGAATATTCTCCTCCGGCGCGGTCAGCCCATTTTACTTCTCCTGTGACAGCATCGAGACAGCTCATGATTCCATCGTTGGCCATGAAGAGCAGGTTGTTGGCGAGCACAGGGGAGAGGCGTTTCGGGGTGCGTTGAAAAAATTTCCAGGCGACATGGGTTTCAGTGATGTCGCCTTTGGCGTTGGGATCCAGATTAACGGCCCAGACTTCGGGCTTTCCGAGTCCTGAGTTGATGTAGACCATTCCGGTTTTTTTGCTGTAAATGGTTCGGGACGAGGGAGAATGCGTTGAGTAGTAGACGCACCAAATTTCTTCGCCGGTTTCGACATCGTAGGCCCAGGCAGCTTTGCCACCGTTGCTGATCATCTGGACGGTATCACCGACCGGTACGAAGATCGGGGTGCTAAACCCTTTGCGCATGTCGCCGTTGTTGGCGGGTAGTCCGTCTTTTTCATCAGCGTAGTCGGTGGAGCGATCACGCCGCCAGAGCGTTTCGCCGGAGGCGGTGTCGAGGGCGAGAAAATACTGCTGGTCAGCGCCTTCGAGGGTGAGAATGAGTTTGTTTTCCCACATGGCGAGAGAAGAGGCAGGCCCCCTCCAGTGGCTGCAGGTAATGTCCCGGCGTTGCCAGATGAGCTCGTAGGTTTCTGTATCGAGACAGAACGTGCCGTAGGCACCGAAGTGAAGATAGACCCGGCCTGGCTCTACGACTCCGCTGCAGGAGGCGTAGGTATTCATTGGGTTGGAGAGAGGCTCCGGGTTGTCGTTAGTGATGAAGACTCGATCAAGCAGGATCTCACCGGTCATCTCGTCGAGACAGATGATCGACATTTCGCGTCCATTTTCAGTCGCGGTGGTGAGCCAGATTTTACCTTCGGCAACGACGGGTGTTGACCAGCCCTTGCCGTGGATGGCAGTTTTCCAGCTCACGTTTTTGTCTTCGGACCATTTGGTGGGGAGATTAATCGCCCCGAGAGTGCCGTCCCGATTGGGACCTCGGAATTCGGGCCAATCGGCGAAAGAAGTTGAAGTGATCGCGAGGGCGATGCAGGCGGAAACCAGTCGTTTCATAGTGGCAAGATGAGTGAAATTTAAGGGTGGTGCAACCGCGTAAACCTGTAGTCGGGGTCCCTGACCCCCGGGCGTATGTCTCTTTATTCTCGAATACGTCTTTCCGGTCTCACAGAGGCCGGGAGCCGGACTACCAGCGACAGACTCTATTCCTTTTCCTCAGGCGGGTCCGCTGGCGGATCCGCTGAAAAGCTGCCTGCGCTCGGCGAAAAATCCCATGGTTCAGTTTCTTCGCCAAGTTTGTCGAGGAAGGCACCAGAGGAAAAAGCGATGAAGAAGTTTTCGTCGCCTGGTGCGTTTCGCGTATTGCGGTAGACGCGCTTCATGAACGGAAGCAGCGGGCGGGCTTTTTCGCCAAGTAGTTCAATGGAACGGCAGGCGCGGAGTGCGGTCCACCAGTTCTGGTGAATCACTTCGGTTGAGAGAATCGTGAGGGCGTCCTTTCGATTTTTCTCCGAGGATTCGGCCATCCAGAAAGCCATTTCGATTCGCACCGGTTCCGAGAAGTCGTCCATGAAGTCGTAAAGTTGTTCGAGTAGTTTTTCATCGTCAGGAAACGCGTTGCGAAGTCCAATGATGCCCCAGAATCGGATGGCTGGATCGCCGGAGTCGGTCAGTTCGAGCAGTTCTTCGCGGGAGCCTTTGCCGACGAGATCCGCTGCCGCCCAAATCGCCTCGAGATCGGGGCGGTGATGAGTGCCACCCTTATTGATGGTCAGAATCGGGGCCTGCTCTTCGGCGATGTAATTGGCCATGATGGTTTCGGGCAGGGCGCCGGTATCGAAGATTTCGATCCGTTTCCGGGCGAGTTCGTCTTGATGCTTTTGGAGGGCTTTCTTTTGTTTCTTAGAGAGCTCGCCCAAGATCAAGTTTTTGATGTTGTTAGGATCTGATGAGACTTCGTAGAACTCTTCAGGGGCTCGAGTTGGATTGGTGTAGTGACGCTGCGCTGCGCTGAGAGTCTCGGAGTTCTCTTTGGCGTATCGGGTGATGTCGCGGCGGATCTCTCCAAGGTCGGAAAACACGCTCGGTGGATTCCAGGAGTGATGCGGAAGGTAGTTCCGAATATAGAGGTAATCGTCAGAGCGAACGGAGCGGGACATGTCGTAAACTTCGTCGACCCGGTCGCGGAAGCCGTAGACGTAGTCAGGTTCGGCTGTGGTATCAGGACCCAGAAAGACGTCGCCTTGCATGTAGTCGGGGACGTCGAGTCCGAGGATTGAAAGAACGGTGGCGGGGTAGTCGGCAAAGGTGACGAGGCGGTCGATGGTTTCGCCCGGTTTGGCTGGGGCGAGGTGTTCCCATTTTTCAGGAAAGCGGATCATGAGTGGCACGTGCATGCCGGAATCGGTGAGCAACCGTTTGTGGCGCGGCATGCCGGAACCATGGTCGGAGTAGAAAAAGACGATTGTGTTGTCGGCGAGTCCGTCCTCTTCAAGTTGCTGAAGGCGGTCACCGATTTGTTGATCCATTGCGGTGACGCAGTCATAAAATCGAGCCACGGTTTTGCGAACGATTTCGGTATCTGGGTAGTAGGGAGGAATGGGGACCAGTTCGGGATCGTGGATCTCGTCTTCAGATAGAGATGACTGGACGTGTTCTTGAAATGCCGCGTAGGGCCACACCATGGTGCGAGACTGGTGTGAGGTCATGTGATTGAAAATGGCAAAGAATGGCTGGTCCTTTGAGCGTGCTTCCGACCGCCAGGTGGCCGTGGCGCTGTTCTCATTCCATGACTCGGCGATGAGACGGTTGGCATCTCCGTTGTTGTAATCGGTTTTGACATTGTTAGTAGTGAAGTAGCCAGCCTCGCGAAGATAGGTGGGGAATCCCATGACTTCGGCAGGCAGAGGGAAACCCGAGCGCATCTGGCTAGTTCCTGAACTCGGTGCCCAGATGCCGGTGATGAGGGTGGACCGCGAAGGAGAGCAGACCGGTGCGGCAGAGAAAGCATTGGTGTAGCGCACGCTTTCTGTCGCAAATTTGTCGATGTTTGGGGTCGTGGCGTACTCATCGCCATAGCAACCGAGCGTTGGGCTCATGTCCTCGGCGGTGAGCCAGAGAATGTTGGGTTTATCTGACGTTGTAGCTTCCGGCGAAGGCGTCGGAATAGGGATCCCTGCGATCTTGATGTTGCGGAAGCGGACCGTGCCGCCTTTGCCGTGGTGTTGGATTCCCAAATACCCTGATAGAGATTGATCGTCGGTTACTTTGGCGATCTGTGTTCCGTTGATGAAAGTGGTAATCGTAGGGCCATCACAGATGATCTTATAGGTATTCCAATCTCCCTTCTTAATGACCCCGTCGACTTTTTTGAGGAACTCTTCTTTTTCTTCGGGTTTCGGGTAAAGCCAGCCGCCCATGCCAATGGCGTAGACTCCTCCATTGCTGCCGGGGTGGGCGCCTTCGATTTCGACCTGATAGCCCTTGGGTTTTCCTTCGTCACCAACGAGGCGAAATGAGAAGCCCGTATTAAGGCGGTCTTCTTCAGCATTTTCGGGAAGTAATACTTCAATCGACGCCTCAAAATCGCTAAATTTGAGTGTTGAAGTGACCCAGACGTTATTGGTCGCAAGCAGGTGTAGCTCACCATTTTTGGCTACGAAGGATTCAACTTCGTCGCGGGGAGTCCATCCGTCGGTGGTTTTGCCATCGAAGAGGTCGATCCAATCAGCGCCGTGAGTGAGGCTGGCGAAAGTCAGTGTCAGGACACTGAGAAGCAGGGGGAGTTTCATGGCTCCAACGGTAACGGATTGCGTTCCGTTGCAAAGGGAAAAGCCGCGGCAGAACAACCGAGTTCACGTGATCGATTTTTCCACCAGTCGGAAACGATCATCGTAGGATCCGCCGCTGTGAGCACGGCAACAATCGTAGCACGCGACCGCTCGCTTAAGCTTGCGAACTCGCTCAACGATCGAGCCGCAGGCTTTGCATTGGTAGGCAAAGCGGCGCTTAACTTTTCTCGGTTCGAAGTCGAGGCTATGGCATCGGTCTTCGTCTGGGATTCCGAGATCCCGGCAGGCCTGTTTCCACTCTGGACCGTGGGGTTGGATGCGCTGGCCTTCAGCTCTTGCAAAGGAAATGAGGTGGGCCAATTCGTGCAGGAAGGTACCGAAAATTTCGCGATCTCGTCTGTCTTCCGGGAGCTTTTGAAGCTTGGGATTGAGTTCGATTTGATCGGTTTGATAGAAAGCTCGTCCGGCGGCTGTTCGCATTCGGCGGTTCCAATCGACGGATACCCGGCCGGCGAGGCGGGGAAGTTCAAACTCCTGGGCGTAGTGCGCTGCCAATCGGGTCAGGAATTTGTCCGGCCCTGATTCAGGATGAATTACCTTTGGGGCTGCTGGCGCGTGGACAGCTGGCTCCGGTTTTGGAGCTGTCGCCGAGGATTCCGTCTCGGCGGAAAGATCGCTGTCTTGGAACAGTTCCAGTTGCTCGGCCATTAAAAGAAAGAAATCCTATTTCGAACTGGCATAGGGTACGGTCTCGCCGGTCCGCTTGTCGAATATATTCAGTTCCTCACCCACTGTTGTGACAAAGGCGTGATCGGTGACACTCTCCCGCAGGAATACGTTCGCTCCGATGGTTGAGGACTCTCCGATGACTGTTTTTCCGCCGAGCACTGTTGCGTGCGGATAGATCACAACATGGTCCTCCACATCCGGGTGGCGTTTGTTTCCTTTTACGATGCGGCCGTTCTCGTCCTTGGGGAAGTTGCGGGCTCCAAGAGTCACTCCGTGATAGAGTTTTACGTGGTTACCAATGGTGCATGTTTCTCCGATGACGACTCCGGTTCCGTGGTCGATGAAAAAATGGGAGCCGATGGTGGCACCGGGGTGGATATCAATGCCGGTGAGGCTGTGGGCCCATTCCGTCATGATTCGCGGAATGAGGGGCACGTCCAGTTTGTAGAGGCAATGAGCGCAACGCTGGATAGCGATCGCTTCGATGCACGGATAGGCGAGGATGATCTCGTCGAAATTCTTTGCGGCAGGATCTCCTTCGTAAGCGGCTTCCACGTCGGTTTGAAGCAGACGCCGAAGTTCGGGTAGATCGTTGAGAAACTCGCAAACAAGATCGTGAGCCTGTTTCATGAGACCCGCGTGAGGCTCTCCGGATTCGTCGTCGCGCAGGCGAAGAGTTTTGGCGACTTCGACTTCGAGCGATTCCACCAGAGTTGCGATGCGTTCTCCGGTGATCATTTCCAGCTCTTCGGCCGGGATCGGATCCTCATCATGATATCCGGGGAAGAGTAGCTGTAGTAGCTTTTCGCAGGTACCAATAACGGTACGCTTCGAAGGCAGGTTGGCACTGTCGATTCGATTGATCCCACCAATTTTTTGGTAGGAATCCACGAGCGAGTCTACGATGTTCTGTTGTTCGCAATCCATTCAGTTTCGCAAAAGTAGTCTGTGAGTCGTCCTTTCCAAGGAAAAGCTTGCGTAGAATTACCTCGAAAAAGTTCGCTCAGCGTGGAAAATTCGTCACATTCTGGCGTAAGCGATGGTATACCGCTACGTCTCAAGTCACGCAGAACCATGGTAATTTCGGAAGCTCAAAACGATTTTGATCTCGCATTAGCAGACGCAGAACTGCCGCTTCGACGTGGTCGGGCGGAGATATTGCAGCTGAATATAGGCAAATTGTGCAATCTGACTTGTGTGCACTGTCATGTGAATGCCGGTCCCAGTCGGAAGGAAATCATGACGGGAGAGACGGTTGATCAGATTCTGGAGTGGTTCGAGGGGACTGATATTCCTACACTCGATTTGACGGGTGGAACTCCGGAAATGATTCCAGATTTCAAAAGACTCGTCACTACCGTGCGTCAATTTGATCAGCCCAGGCGTGTCATGGATCGGCTTAATGCGACCATCATCAATGAACCTGGATTTGAGTGGGTGCCTGATTTCCTCGCTGAGAACGAAGTCGAGGTCATCGCCAGCATGCCGTGTTATGCTCCTGAAAATGTGAATGAACAGCGCGGTGACGGGGTGTTCGACAGCAGTATCAAGGCGTTCCAAAAGCTCAACCAGCTTGGATACGGACGTGATCCAAAGTTGCCTCTGAATTTTGTCTATAATCCGAACGGTGGCTTTCTTCCTCCTGCTCAGGATGAACTCGAAGCGACCTACAAGCGGGAAATGAAGGAGCATTTCGACATCGATTTTGGTTCGCTCTATTGCATCGCGAACATGCCGATTGCCCGATTCGCGAGTTACCTCAAGCGCAACGGAGAATTACAGCAGTACATGGACCTTCTTCGGGAAAGCTTTAATCCAGGCACTGTCGAGGGCTTGATGTGCCGCAATACCATTAACGTCAGCTGGGAGGGCGATGTCTACGATTGCGACTTCAACCAGATGACGAAACTGCCTCTCGCCAATCACGAGACTGGAAATAAAATGATGAAAGTTTGGGACATCGAACTGGATGCCTTTGCTCAAGAGCCTATTCGAACCGGTAGTCATTGTTTTGGTTGCACGGCAGGCAGCGGAAGTTCCTGCGGCGGCTCACTTTCTTGAAACCTGATGGAGAAAAAACTCAAATTGCGTTACGACGAAGTGCCGGCGCTATCGCTGACATCTACTAAAACTTCCCATGTTATGAAGACTGAATCTGTTGTTAAAGACCGCTACGCCGATGGTGCCAATGCCAGAGAAGAAGCTCTCTGTTGTCCCGTTGATTACGATCCGAAGTATCTCAAAGTAATCCCGACCGAAGTGATTGAGCGGGACTACGGCTGCGGTGATCCCAGCCAGTACGTTAAAGCGGGCGAGACGGTGCTCGACCTGGGTAGTGGCACGGGAAAGATCTGTTTCATTGCGAGTCAGGTCGTCGGAGCCGAAGGCAAGGTCATTGGGGTCGACATGACGGATGATATGTTGAAGGTCGCCCGGGATAATGCCCCTATCGTGGGAGAGCGAATTGGCTACAACAATGTGGAGTTTCGTAAAGGAAGGATCCAGGATCTACAACTCGACCTGGAAGCGCTCGAGGCAAAGTTGAAGGAAAATCCTGTCTCCGATGCCAATGGTTATCTGGAAGCAGAAGAGATGGCTGAAGAACTGAAGGTGAAGCAGCCTTTGGTGGAAAATGACTCCATTGATGTGGTCGTTTCCAACTGTGTGCTGAACCTCGTATCGAAAAAGAATCGGCGTCAGATGTTCGAAGAGATTCACCGTGTCTTGAAGCGAGGTGGGCGTGCCGTGATTTCCGATATCGTTTGTGATGAGGAAGTGCCGGAAGACTTGCAGAACGACGCTGAGTTATGGAGTGGTTGTATCTCAGGGGCTTTTCTTGAAGACGAGTTTCTTCAGGCCTTTGAGGACGCTGGATTTTATGGAGTTCGGATTCTTAAGTTCGACGAGGAGCCTTGGCAAACCGTCAAAGGGATTGAGTTTCGCAGCATGACAATTGAGGCCTACAAGGGCAAAGAGGGAGTCTGCCTGGAGCGTAATCAGGCGGTCATCTACAAGGGCCCGTTTAAGAAGGTGCTCGATGATGATGGTCATGCGATGGAGCGCGGCAAGCGCTACGCGGTGTGCGATAAGATTTACAATATTTACCAGTCAGGGGCCTACGAAGACATGTTTGAATTCGTCGATCCGAAGGAAGAAATTCCGCTCGATCAGGCCGGGATATTTGATTGCTCGAAAACAGTGATCCGTGATCCGCGCCAGACCAAGGGTGAGGACTACAGTGCGACGACCGAGGCGAGTGATTGCTGTAGTCCGAGCTCTGGCGAAGACTCTGGGTGTTGCTGATTTAATTCTCTCCTTTTTGCGCAAATTGCACCGGCCGGATGACGGGGGCGTTGTCCTGGTTTCCTTGCTGGCCTCGCAGAAGAAGTATGGGATCTTTCCCCATGCGAATTTCTGTGTCCTTTTTCTGTGCGCTGGCAATTTTGGCTGGGCACGTGATGCCCAGTTCCGCGGAAGAGTTGCCGCTGATCTACTCGGATGACTTTTCTGAAGGAGCCGACAATTGGACGCCCACTGATCCGAAGGCCTGGAAGATCACGAAGCAGGGAGACAATGCAGTCTACGAGAACCTCGGTGGATCGAAATACGAACCGCCCTACCGCAGTCCGAAGAATATTGCTCTGCTCAATGATCATCTGGTTGGCGATTTTGTGCTGACGGCAAAGGTGCAATCAAAACAGGAGCCCCGCGATCACCGGGACATGTGTTTATTTTTTGGTTACCAGGATCCTTCGAATTTCTACTACGTGCATCTCGGCCAGAAAACGGACCCGCATGCTAACCAGATCTTTCTGGTCAATGAGGCGCCGCGTGTTGCCATTTCGGAAAAGGCATCGGATGGCACTCCATGGGAGAGTGGGAGGTGGCACGACGTCAAGATTGTGCGACGTGGCGAAGACGGATTGATTGAGATCTACTTCGACGACATGGAGACGCCGACACATGTCGCGCACGACAAGACTTTCACCTGGGGGCAGATCGGCATTGGGACATTTGACGACTTGGGACTGTGGGACGACGTCGAGCTTCGTGGCGTAGCAGTGCAAGCTCTCGCTTCGGGCCCGGCAGATCCTAAGTCACTCAAGTTCACGAAGTGGACGCCAGATTTTCAGATTCCAAATCCAGTCGCGTTGTCCTTCGACTCAAAAGGACGGGCTTATGTTACCGAGACTCAGCGTCGCAAGGCCAATGACCTCGATATTCGGCTGAATCAAGATTGGGTGTCTAATGATCTCAGTTTCACCTCGGTTGAAGATAAGGAAAATTTCTATCGAGAGCAGTTCACTCCGGAGAACAGTGCTGCCAATGCTCACCGGGTGAAAGACTACACGGGAGATGGAATTCATGACGTGGAAGACTTGACTGCTCTGAGCGAACGCATTCATCGAATTGCCGATGAAGATGGTGATGGATTTGCTGATACGATTTATACCTACGCAGAGCAGCTGAATCACATCATTGGTGGCGTTGCGGGTGGTGTGCTCTTCCACGATGGGGTCGTTTACACTTGCCCTGTGCCCGAGCTGGTGGCTTTTCGCGATACAAATGGTGATGGCGCTGCAGATGAAAAGAATGTGCTCGTGTCAGGATTCGGAGTCCACCTTGCCTACGCCGGGCATGACATGCACGGGCTCAGTATTGGGCCGGACGGACGGCTCTATTGGTCGGTGGGTGATAAGGGGATTCGTGTGAAGACAGCTGATGGGTTCGATTATCGTTTTCCGAATCAGGGCGGATTGATGCGCTGCGAATTGGACGGCACGAACTTTGAAGTGTTCGCTCACGGCCAGCGCAATATTCAGGAAGTGGCCTTTGATCAATACGGCAACTTTTTTGGAGTTGATAACGATGCGGATTTCGCGGGAGAGCGGGAGCGATTCACCTACGTTGAGCAGTACCTGGATGGGGGTTGGCGCTCGAACTGGCAGTACATGCGAGACGGTTACAACCCATGGGATGACGACCTCATGCATGTGCCATGGCACGAGGGGCAACCGCGCTGGTACACTCCTGCATTGGGAAATTATGAAAATGGTCCGGCGGGGTTCAAATTCAATCCCGGCACGGCGCTGGGGGCGGAGTATCACAATTACTTCTTCCTCACCAGCGCACCTCGCGGAGAGCAATGGGCGTTTCAGATTCAGCCCAAGGGCGACAGCTTTGCGATGGTCAGTGACCACAAAATCGCGGAAGGCATTCCGCTGGTGGGTTTGAATTTCGCACCGGATGGTGCGCTATACGGCGTGGACTGGGGTGGAGGCTATCCTTTGAATGACGTCGGCGGGATTTGGCGAATCGATGTGGATGCGCCGGCGGCTCTGACGGAACGCGACCGGACCCAGGATCTGATTCGTGAGGATTTTTCAAAGGTGAATACTGAAGTGCTGGTTACCCATTTGGGCTGGGCCGATCAGCGCGTTCGGCTCAAGGCGCAGTTTGAGTTGGTGAAGCGCGAGGCGCTGAGTGAATTCGAGTTGGTCACCCGGGACATGGGAGCGCCTCAGCTGGCCCGCCTTCACTCGATCTGGGGTATTGGGCAGTTGATTCGACGCGAGGAAGCACCGGATGAAACGCTTGTTGCGCTTTTTGACGATCCTGATCCGGAGGTTCGGGCACAGGCCATCAAGACAGTAACCGATCAGTATGGACGGAATTTGGGGCTGGACCGTATTCCTGGACCTGGCGGCTCGGTAAATACTCTGACGGCTTCTCTGATCGGGAAACTGGAAGATCCTGTTCAGCGGGTACGATTGCAGGCTCTACTGGGTTTGGGTCGGCTTCAAGATTCTGCGGCTGCAGATGCTATTCTTGAAGCGGTGGGCCGGAGCGAACACACGGTCGGCATGACCTACACGCGTCACGCCAGTGTTATGGCTCTGGCCGGTTCGGTTCCGACAGAATCCATCGCAAGGCTGAAGAAGCACGAATCTGATTTCGTGCGAGCCTGCGCTGTGATCGCCCTGCGTCGTCGGGGTGATGAAGCGGTTTCTGCTTTTTTGGCTGATAAGGATCCAGCGACCGCGGCCGACGCGGCTCGAGCGATCCATGACGACTGGATGATCCCGTCAGCCATGTTGACGCTGGCGAAAGCATTGGGAACGCAGGTTGAGAACGAAGCCTTCACGCGGCGCGCGATTAATGCGAATTTTCGACAAGGCGATGCAGAGGGTGCTGAGCGGGTGGCTGCTTTTGTGGCGGCCGGAAATGCGAACGAGGCCTTGCTCGAGGCAGGTTTGAAGGCGCTCAATAATTGGACTACTCCGGGTGATCTTGATCTTGTAGTGGGCCGTTATCGTCCTCTCGACGCGAGAGACAATTCGATTGTGGCCGGAGGGGTGGAAGCTCATCTCGATAGGCTGTTGACCTCAAAGTATGCGTCAGTTCGCGCCACTGCCATGGAAGTGGCGCGAGGGGCAGATCTCAAGATTTCCAACGACACGCTGCTGACGGTTTTGAACAACAAAAAGGCTTCGGCGAATTTGCGATCTGAGGCTTTGAAAACCATGTTGGCTCAGAAAGCGCCTCGCTTGGCTGAAGTGGTCGAGAACGTCCTGAACGATAAGGCGGATGGAGTGCGTCAGGTGGCGCTGGATGCACTGATTGAGATTGACCCGGGCGCTGCGGCAGCGGAAGTGGCGAAGCGGCTGGACGGTGATGCGAGTGTTCCCGTGCAGCAGCATGCCATTCGGCAATTGCCGAAAGTGGCGGGTGGCCAGCGGATGGAGTCTTTGGTCGCAGAACTGGTTGCGGGAACGATGATGCCAGCCTTGCAGTTGGATGTTTTGGAGGCGGCGAAGGATCCGGTTTTTGGGGAGAATGAAAAGATCGCCTCGCCGGTGAAAGCGTTGGAAGCTGAGTGGCAGGCGGTCATCATTTCTGATCCAGTGGCTGCTTTTGGTGTCGCCTTGGAGGGTGGGGATGCCCGGCGCGGGGAATCCGTTTTCATGAACCATCCTGCGGCACAGTGTATTCGTTGTCACAAAGTCGAAAACACGAAAACCGGCAGCACGGTGGGACCGAATCTCATGAGCACGGGATTGAAATACAAGAGAGCGATTGTGCTCGAGAGTCTGGTGGATCCGCAGAAAGTGGTGACGAAAGGGTACGGCAATATTTCACTGACTTTGAAAGACGGCACTACGGTGGCGGGTGTGTTTCGGAGCGAAGACAAGAAGGCCATCGTGATCCGTGATGCCCAGGGAGCGGATGCTTCGATTCCGATTGATCAGGTCGAGGAGCGCAGTCCGGTGATCTCAACGATGCCTCCGATGGGATTCATCGTGCAGAAAGGCGAGCTGCGGGATTTGGTCGCTTACCTGATGTCTCTGCAGGTAGCGGCGAAGAAAAAGTGAGGAAGGCTTAGGTTCCAAAATACCTATCCCCTGCATCGCCTAATCCGGGAACGATGTAGGCGTTCTCATCGAGGTGTTCGTCGAGGGCGGCGGTGTAAATTGGAATGTCAGGATGACGCGCTTCGAAAGCGGCGACTCCTTCGGGTGCGGCGATGAGACAAGCGAAGCGAATACGAGTGGCGCCGGCCTTTTTGAGTTCGTCGGCGGCATCGGCTCCGCTGCCGCCGGTTGCGAGCATGGGGTCGATCAGGATGACCTCGGCAGCGGCGATGTTACCGGGCAGCTTGCAGTAGTAACTGTGTGGTTGGTGAGTTTTTTCATCCCGATAGAGCCCAATATAACCAACGGAGGCTTCGGTGAGAATTTCAGTGAAGCCATTCATCAGGCCGACGCCGGCACGGAGAATGGGGACGAGAACGATAGGGCGGGTAAGGGTGTGCCCGTCGGTTTTTTTGAGAGGAGTTTCGACGGTGGTCACTGTCGTTTCGAAGTCGCGAGTGACTTCGAAACACATGAGGCGCGCGATGTCATGGAGGGCGTGACGGAAGGCTGCGGTATCGGAATCAATTGAGCGAATGTGGGTCAGTCGCTCACGGATTACGGGGTGGTCGATGATTGTTAAAGTAGGCATCAGGCAGAAGTGGCAAAACGGCTATCACGCTACCAGCTAAATAGCTCCTCAGTGATCGGACACCGTCAGCTCTTCGCCTTCTGCTTCGGGTTGGCGGATGGATTCGATCATGTCGACGACATCTTTGGGCGGCGCCTTGGTGAAAGGGGAAATGATGAAGGCGACAGCGAAGTTCAAGAGCATGCCGAGTGTTCCGATGCCTTCGGGCGAAATGCCGAACCACCAGTGTTCCGAGGTATTAAGATCCGGCTGGATAAACTTGAAATAGATGATGTAGGAGGCGGTGAAGACGATGCCAGCCACCATGCCGGTGATGGCTCCCTCGCGGTTCATTCGTTTACTGAAGATACCGAGAATGATCACGGGGAAGAAAGAAGAAGCAGCGAGGCCAAAGGCGAAGGCGACCACTTGAGCAACGAAGCCGGGAGGATGGATGCCAAAGTAGCCGGCAATGACGACGGCGACACCGGCTGCACACCGCGCGATGAAGAGCTCTTTCTTGTCGGTGATACCGGGAGCGAAGGTTTTCTTCACGAGGTCGTGCGCGACGGATGTCGAAATCACGAGGAGCAATCCAGCAGCGGTAGACAGGGCGGCGGCGAGTCCACCGGCAGCGACGAGTGCGATGACCCAGTTCGGTAGATTGGCGATTTCAGGGTTGGCTAACACGATGATATCCTGGTCGACGTAGAGTTCGTTGGCGTTGTCAGTGGGCGCGTTGGTGAGGAGGCGTTCGTCGTTCTTACCGCGTTTTTCGCCGTCGAAAGCGGGTTTGCCAGCGAAGGCGGCACCGGCGGTGTATTGGATGGCTCCGTCTTCGTTTTTGTCGACCCAGGCGACGAGACCGGCTGTTTCCCAGGATTTGATCCACTCAGGCGCTTCGGCGTAGGCTTTGTCGGGGATACTTGTGAGCAGGTTGGTGCGGGCAAAGACGGCGACGGCAGGAGCGGTGGTGTAGAGGATGGCAATGAAAAGCAAGGCCCAGAAGGCTGAGGTGCGAGCGGCTGCCACTTTCTTGACGGTGTAAAATCGAATGATGACATGCGGTAGGCCGGCCGTACCGACCATGAGGGCCATGGTGATAAAAAAGATATCGACCATGCTTTTGGACCCGTCGGTGTAGGTCGAGAATCCGAGCTCCTGACTCAGCCCGTCGAGCTTGTCGAGAAGGTAGACGCCTTCTCCGGTGACTTCAGAGCCAAAGCCGAGCTGGGGAATGGGATTGCCGGTCATCATCAGGGAGATGAAAATGGCAGGTACCATGAAGGCAAAAATGAGGACACAGTACTGGGCCACCTGGGTGTAGGTGATGCCCTTCATGCCGCCGAGCACGGCGTAGAAGAAAACGATGGTCATTCCGATGACGACGCCCAGTTCGATGTCAACGCTGAGGAATCGGGAAAAGACTACCCCGACGCCGCGCATTTGACCGCAGACGTAGGTGAATGAGATAAAGATGGCGCAGATCAGAGCGACAAGTCGGGCAAACTTGGAGTAGTAGCGATCACCCACGAAGTCGGGCACCGTAAATTTCCCGAATTTCCTCAGGTAGGGAGCGAGCAGGAGAGCGAGGAGGACGTAGCCGCCGGTCCAGCCCATGAGGTAGACGGAGCCATCGTAACCCATGAAAGAGATCAATCCGGCCATGGAGATAAAGGATGCGGCCGACATCCAGTCGGCAGCGGTGGCCATTCCGTTGGCGAGGGCAGGTACTCCACCCCCGGCCACGTAAAATTCACCGGTGGTTCCAGCTCGAGCCCAGATCGCGATGCCGATGTAGAGAGCGAAGGTGATGCCGACGAGAAGATAGGTCCAGGTTTGAACGTCCATTTTTAAGAAGGGATAGGGGAAAAATCAGAAGGGATAGGGAAATAGGGAGAAGGTGGGGATTAGTCCTTCTTTTTGGCGGCGTATTTGTGATCGAGTTTGTTCATCACCCGGACGTAGACGGCGATGAGGATAACAAAGACATAAATACTACCTTGTTGGGCGAACCAGAAGCCGAGTTGAAACCCGCCGATCTTAAATTGATTGAGCTGTTCGACAAAGAGGATGCCGCACCCGTAGGAAACGATGAACCAGATGCTCATGAGAATGCCAACGCACTTAAGGTTAGCTCTCCAGTAGGCGCTATTGGTGGGGGTTGGTGAGTCTTCAGCCATGATTGGTATCAGTAAGAGTTTTCTCGTCCTGTGAAAGGGACGTTGATGAGGCAGTCACTTAAGGGAAAACGCAGCTGTTTTTGAAGGGGAAAATCACTAAACTGGTCGAAATCCGTCAAAAACGGACCACATTTCGCATAACATGGCCAGTCACAACAATAAACTCGAACTGCACGGCGAAGGTCACATCCCGGACGGAGGTATTCTGGTAATCGCTAATCGGCTCTCTTTTGAGGATCTTCTCTATCTCGAAAGGGAACTATCAGGACGAAAGTTGGTCTATTTGATCGAGCGTGGACTCGACTACGATCCGCTGATGCAGGCACATTTGGACAAAGCGGATGTGGCGGCAATGGAGTTCTCTTCAGGTGATGCTTCCCGCGATCTTTTTAAGAAGGAACTGCACCAATGTCTCGCCGACGGAAGTGTGGTGATTTTTATTCCCGGTGTCACCCACACACGTGCGGGTCAGAATGTGGCTGTCCCGTCGTCGATTCTTCAGTTTCTTACCAGCGTTGGCGCTCCCATCCTCCCGCTTTTTGTGGATCATCCGGAGGAGACGTCTTTGTCGGTTGAGGACAGGGTGACTGTTGAGAGAATTGTTCTTTCTTTTGGCGACCCCTTGCAGCGGGAAGCGGCCAACCTTGCCAACTTCACTGAGAATCTTCTTATCGCAGCGGAGAAAGCTTATTCGTCTCGCCCTTTGCTAAAGAGCAATCTCGCTTATGAAATTCTGAAGGGCCTCAAGAAGCACGGAAAGTCGGCGGAGATTATTGATGGCCTGGACGGTAAGTCTCTGCGCTACGACAAACTCCTGGCAGCGGCCATTGTTTTGTCAAAAGTGATTCGAAAGGAAACGGAGAAGAGGAGGGTTGGTATTATTTTGCCTCCCGGTAAAGGCGGTCTGATCAGTAATGTGGCCGTTTTGCTGGCGGACAAGGTGCCGGTGAACTTGAACTTTACGGCCGGAGACAAAGCGATCGCTTCGTGCATTGAGCAGGCGGATATAGACAAGTTCATCACGGCCGATCCATTTGTCCGCAAGATGAGTTCGTTTAACTGGCCACCGAACAAGCAGTTAATTCTGCTTGATCGGCTGCTGCCGTCGTTGAAGTCGAAAATTATTCTCTGGTTAGCGTTTTCGAAGATGTTCTCGGCAGCAATGCTGGCAAGTCTGCTGAAGGTGCCGAAGAAGGGTGGAACAGATGAGGCCGTGCTTTTGTTCACCAGCGGCAGTTCGGGCGATCCGAAAGGGGTGGTTCTTTCGCACTCAAATCTGCTCGCTAATGTCAATCAGTTCGGATCTCGCATTGACCTGAAATCGACCGATAAGATTTTGGGATGTCTCCCCTTGTTTCACAGCCTTGGTTGTACCGTAACGATGTGGTATCCAATGATCGAAGGCATCAATGTGGTGACTTACCCTAGTCCTCTCGATGTTCCGAAACTTGCCGAGTTGATCGAAAAATATTCGGTCAGCCTCCTCTTGGCCACGCCAACATTTTTGCGTGGATATCTACGCCGGGCAAAGAAGGAGCAGCTTGCCAGCGTGAAGCTTGCTATCACCGGTGCTGAGAAGCTGCCTAAGAAATTGGCTGAGAGTTTTGAGGAGCGTTTCGGTATTCCAGTATTGGAGGGTTATGGGCTAACGGAAACGTCGCCGGTGACGAATGTGAATATGCCCGATGTCGGAGGCGATGATCCTTCTTGCGGTCTTCCTGTGATTCCTAATCGACGTCTTGGATCGGTTGGGCAGTTTATTCCCGGTGTGGCAGTTCGGCTTACTGATCCGGAAACTCATGAGCCGCTACCTGTTCACTCATCCGGAATGATCTGGTTGCGTGGCGCCAATATTTTTCAGGGCTATTTGAATCTTCCGGATAAAACTGCTGAGGTGATGCAGAATGGTTGGTTCATGACAGGCGACATTGGTCGAGTCGACGAAGATGGTTTTCTCTACATCGAAGGCCGCCTCTCCCGCTTCTCAAAAATTGGGGGTGAAATGGTGCCTCACGAAACGGTGGAGGATCACATCAACAAGGTGCAAGGGTTGGCAGATGATGAGAGGCGGATCGCAATTGTGGGTGTTCCGGATGAGGCGAAGGGCGAGGCTTTAATACTGCTTAGTTCTGATCCTGACATTGATCTCAAAGAGTTGAGGTCAAAATTGCTTGAGGACGGCGTTGCTGCTCTTTGGATTCCCAAGAAGATTGTGGATGTCGAAGCGATTCCGATCCTGGCATCCGGAAAATTGGACATCAAGGGATGCGAGGATTTGGCTAAAGGGGTCTAGTTAGAAAAGTCCGGTGGGCACAAAAAAACCGGGGCTGACTTGCCCCGGTTTAAATAAGATTCGAGATGGCGATCAGCCCTTCTTGAAAGTCAGCCCGGCATCTCCGGGGGGGCCTCCGGCAAGAATGAAGTTCATGCTGCCCTCAGCAGGTAAGGCTACCGTGCCTGCCATTTGAGACTCACCTTCGGACAGCGTTAGGACATTGCCTTCGCCGAGGTTGTAGTCACCTTCCATTTTAAAGGGCTCAGAGGTGTCTGACTTGTATTCCCAAAGAAACTTACCGTCTTCGTTGATGGTCAACGATACGACACCGTTCTCGCCCTGATCGGAGGTCCACTTTCCAACGAGTTGCTCAAACGGAACTTCTGCCTGAGCTGCTTCAGTGACTTCTTCGGAAGGTTCTCCTTCAGGAGTTCCTTTGGACTCCGTGGCTTTATCCGCTTTGTCTTGGTCGACTGAAGCCACCTCTGTTTCTTCGGAAGTGGTGGAGTTCTCGGCGAGGCTGGCAAGTTGGGCTGCGACGCGGTCGGCCGGCTCCAGTTCTGCAGCTCGATGAAATGCGACCGCAGACTCTTCGAGGTAACCGCATACCAAGTAGTGGTATCCCAGTACAAAACTAGCAGATGCCGACTCAGGGTTGGCTTTGTTGTATTCTTCCAGCTTGCGCAGTTGAGCAGTGTAAGTCTCTTGCTTGTCGTAGAGTTGCACCATGGTGCTCCAGTCCCAGCCAGGGCTCGATACGAGAATGGGGTTGAGGACTCCAGCGGCTTCGGAGTATTTTGCGAGAGCAAAAAGGATCAGGGCCCGGTATTCGTGAAGCCCGCCGTCGCCGGGTGATTCTGAAATAGCCTTGTTGGCGAAATCGAGGGCAGCAACATAGTTTTGTTCTTTGAATGCTGCCTGTGACTCTCCGATGAACGTTTTGACTTTCTGCGCCTGTGCCTCTGCGGCAGCGTCGTCGGTTGGAGTCGCTGATTCTGCCACTTGAGTGATCGGCTCCGCGTAGGTTACGCTTGGGCTTGATGCGACGTAGACCGTTTCAACGGGATAGGGATTGGAATAGTGATAGTATCCGCAGTCGAAGAACAAGTTGCCGAGTCCCCAGCCGACGAGTCCCCAGGCGACGGCACGTCCGACAGGGTAATAGCCAGGGAAGGCAGGTCTGCGGTAGATGGGAGGCCGAACCCAACCGCATCTCCATGAGCCGCCATACCAGGGTAGATGGGCGGGGCGATTCCACCAGGGGTTGTAGCCCCAGTTACTGCGGTTGGTAGACCAGTTGATACTGTTCTGGAAGTTTCGATTGATGTTGACGGTGTTTCCGCTGCCAATGTTGATGTCGCCACGGCTGTTGTCCCACCAGTTGTTGCCGCCTCCTGGTCTATCGCCAACGCCAGGGCGATCTCCGGCGCCTGGTCTATCGCCAATGCCGGGGCGATTTCCGAAATCTGGGCGGCTAGGTGGTTGAGTGGGGCGGTTGCCCGGACGATCGCCAAGGCTGGGGCGATCACCAAGGCTGGGGCGATCACCAAGGCTGGGGCGATCACCTGTTCCTGGACGATCACCAAGACCGGGTCTGTCTCCGGTTCCTGGTCTGGATGGCAAGGTAGTCGGACGATCACCAGCCCCAGGTAAACTGGGGCGATTGCCAGCTCCAGGAAACGTGACATCACCGGGTCGGGTAGAAGGTCGGGATGGTGTGGAGGGGAGAGAAGGTCGCGTCGTTGGCGTTGAAGGCCTCGAGGGTAAAGAAGGTCGCGTCGTTGGGGTGGACGGACGCGAAGGAAGAATCGGCCTCGTTGTTGGAGCCGAAGGTCTCGAGGGTAGGGATGGCCTTGAAATCGAAGGCCGCGAACCAGTCACCGGGCTGCGGCTGGGAGTGCTGGGGCGAGTTGTTGGTCGAGTGGTGGGTCTACTGATCGAGCGGGATGGGGAGGCGCTGGGACGGCTGCCGCCGCCTCTGCTGATGCCGCCGCCGCGTGAACCACCACCACCAAATCCACGAGCTAAGACATCCTGAGCTAAGAGCCCGGAACAGAGAAGCAGAACAACCGTAACTTTTATTAAATGATTCATTTTGAAAATAATTGGTTCGAATAAATTATTTGATTTCGCTAGTGGCGGACAAGGGAGCAGGCGGCCGCTTCACGGCCTTGAGCGTTCGTTCGGGTTGAAGCTCGCTGTTGATTAACTGATCTCGTTTGGTCCAAGTGAAACTCTCCTTTGATGAATCCAATGCAATGGATTGGGTTGTACTGTTCGTTTCACCATCGGAGGTGACGCCGTTGGTTTTCAGCATCCAGTGATCGGGCTCGACTGAGCTCCAAGTGGAGTGAGAGAAGCCGCCCGCGCCATCGAATCCCCAGGAATTAAAAGTTTCGGATCGTTCATTCCAACCGATGCGAAGGGTCGCTGCAGTGCTTCTTAATCCAGCCGATTCGGTGAGAGCTCTGGCATCGATGAAGGGCCCATCTTTGCTCCAGTCGAAAGTGATCCAAGTGTCTCCATTTTCTGTTTGGATTAGCCAGTCACCGATCAACCATTGCAGGGCGATGAGCTTCTCCGAAGGGAGCGCGTGGTCACCCTCCTGATCGCGCACACTCGCATAGAGCCAGTTGCCGTCTTCCTGTTTGATATGAACCGAAGTGAAATGGTGGGATGAAATTTCACCATTGGGATGGGTGAGATGAAAGGTGCCATCTGCGGAAGCGAGTTGTGACGCAATGAACCGGATAGAGGTTGTTTCGAGAGCGGCTTGGGGACGCTCTTCTGCGGAGAAAACCTCAGTGTAGTGTTCAAGTAGATTGTCGCGACCGATGAGTAAATCTCCCGAGACGAGAACGATTTCACCATCCGAGACAAAGAGATCAGCGACTGCTTTAGCGTCGCCCTCGTTGAACGCATCGACGAAGGTTTGGGCCGTCGATTTGAGTTTGGACAGGTCTGTATCGGTAATGTCTTGAGCGGTGAGGCTGTTACTAAAACAGAGGAGGATCAGAAAGGGGATGAGCAGAAACTTCATGGAATCTATTATCGGGCGAAATAGCACTTTGGTTCAAGTGTATTCTACGACACAAATGAATGGATGGACCATTCTCCGAACGAAGGTAGATGATCCAGCAGTCTGCCGCGGCTAGCAGGAGGTTGATGTAGGGCCCTCAACGTAAGTAAGTTGAGTCAGCAGATCCCTGGATTAATCCGCGGAGATCTTCTTCGCAGCACGCTTGCGGGCGCCGCTGTCGAGGATGCGTTTGCGCAGACGAATGTTCTGCGGGGTCGCTTCGACAAGTTCATCGGGAGCGATGTACTCGATGGCGCGCTCGAGAGAGAAACTAAGAGCGGGAGTCAGGGCAACGGTTTTGTCATTGCCGGAAGCCCGGTGGTTCGTGACGTGTTTGGCCTTGGTCGGGTTGACTGGAAGGTCATCCGTCCGTGGGTTTTCTCCGATAATCATGCCTTCGTAGACATTGTCACCAGGGCTGACAAAGAGTTTGCCGCGCGTTTCGATATTGATGAGGGAGTAGGTCATTGCCTCGCCTTTCTCCATGGAAACGAGGGTGCCGGTGTGACGTGTGCGGATGTCGCCACTGTCGGGGCGGTATTCTTTGAAGAGGTGAGACATGATGCCTTCTCCGCTGGTGAGGTTGAGCAACTCGAACTCGAAGCCGATCAGGCCACGGGTGGGAATGATGATTTCCATGGTGGTCCGGCCGTTTTTGGCGCTCATGGCTTCGACGACTCCTTTGCGATTGGCGAGCGACTGCATGCAGCCACCGACGTTTTCGTCTGGGACTTCTAGGTAAAGGATCTCGAATGGCTCGTGCCATTTGCCGTCAATTTCGCGTTTGATGACGGTAGGGCGGGAAACGAGGACCTCGTATCCTTCGCGGCGCATCTGTTCGACGACGACGGCCACCTGCATGGCTCCCCGGGCGCTGACTTTGAATTCACCAGCGGCAGCGGTTTCTTCGACTTTGATGGAAACATTGGTGCGTCCTTCGCGGATGAGACGGTCACGAACTTCACGGGAGGTGACGCGGTCACCCTCGAGGCCGGCGAAAGGTCCGTCGTTCACAGCGAACGACATCATGACGGTGGGAGGATCGATCTCGACGAAAGGAATGTGTTTGGCCGCAGAGTCGGCGGCGATGGTTTCACCAATATCGACGTCTTCAAAACCGGCTAGCCCGACGATGTTGCCGGCGACGGCAGATCCGACTTCGCTCGTGGCGAGAGCACTGTATTCAAAGACTTTAGAAATCTTGGCACGTTGGGGTTTCTCTCCGTCGTGAATTCTCCAGACGGTGTCGCCGAGGGATACGGTTCCGGAGAGGACTTTTCCAATGGCGATTCGGCCAACGTAGTCGGACCAGTCGATGTTGGAAACGAGCATGGTGAAGTCAGCTTCAGGATCCACGTCGGGAGCCGGAATGCTTTTCATGATGGTGTCCAGCAGGGGCACCATGTCGGTCGCTTCGGTGTTCGGCGTGACATCAGCGTAGCCGTTTTTGGCGCTGCCATAGAGGAAGGGCGCTTCGAATTGCTCTTCAGTGGCATCAAGTTCGAGGAAAAGTTCCAGCACCTTGTCGTGCACGCCGAGCGGGTCGGCGTGGGGGCGGTCGATCTTGTTGACGAAAACAATGGGTGTGAGTCCTTCAGCGAGGGCTTTTTTCAGCACAAAACGGGTTTGAGCCTGAGGGCCGTCATTGGAATCGACCACCAGCATGACGCCGTCGACCATTTTCATGACCCGCTCGACCTCACCTCCGAAGTCGGCGTGGCCGGGAGTATCGACGATATTGATGATATTGTCGCCCCAGTGAATGGAGGTGTTTTTGGCCTTAATGGTGATGCCACGCTCACGCTCCTGATCCATCGAATCCATGGCGCGTTCTGCCACGACTTCGTTGTCGCGGAAGGAGCCGGCTTGTTGCAGCATCATGTCCACGAGAGTAGTCTTGCCATGGTCAACGTGAGCGATGATGGCGATGTTTCGGATGCGATCCGGGGTGATTGGGGCTGTCTCGGACATAACGGCCGGAATGACCGCTCGAAATGCGATTTTGCAAGCGGTGAAAATGCAATGCCTGTATTGAAAAATACGGTGATTTTTGGATCTGATCCAAGAGGGTTGACTCAGTGATCTAACCCTGTTGGGTTGTAGGCCTCTCTTTATGTCGTTAAAATCAGAGCTGAATGAGGAATTTGCCGAGGATTTGCGGCAGTGGATGCCTCCTGAGAAAGAATATCTCGTCGCGGTTTCGGGCGGTCGTGATTCGATGGCTCTGCTCCATTTTCTTCATGAATCGGGATTTCGCCAGCTAGTGGTGTGTCACGTGAACCATTGCCTGCGTGGCGAAGCATCGGACGGAGACGAGGCTTTTGTCCGGGAGCAGACTGGTCGGTTGGGTCTGCCTGTGGAATCGACTCGAATTGACGTGCAGGCGGTGGCGACGGAAAACCGCCTTTCCCTGGAAACCGCCGCCCGGAACGTGCGGTATGAGTGGTTCGCCGAGGTGGCTGAGCGCCGCAGCTGCGCACGCATCATTCTGGCTCATCATTCTGACGATCAGGTGGAAACGGTTCTAATTAATCTTTTTCGGGGAACTGGAAGCCGCGGATTGTCCGGAATGAGCAAACGTTCGTCGCGGACGGTCGAGGGTGTGGAATTGGAGATGTTGCGACCTTTTCTAAAGGTGGCGGGTTCAGAGTTGGATCAGTATGTGGTGGCGAACGAAATTGTGTTTCGCGAGGACGAGAGCAACGCGGAGGATTTTGCTTTGAGAAATCGAGTCAGGAACCGGCTCTTGCCTGAGATTGAGGAGGTATTTGGACGCGATGTGCGAATAGCTGTGTTGCGGGCGGCTGAGTTAGCGGGCCGTGATGAAGCATGGCTGCAGCAGATGGAAGGGGAGCTTCCGTTGGCAGGAGACACGGGATTAGAGGTAAAATCGCTTCGCGACATGCCGGTAGCCCAGCGAGACCGATTGTTGTATCGGTGGCTGCGACAAAGTGGGGTGCCTGATTGTGGATACGAAGAGGTCGCTCGAGTGGTAGCGGTCTTGTCGTCGAGTGACCGTCCGGCGAAGTCGAGCCTACCGGGTGGATTTCATGTTCGGCGTCGTGAAGGGGTGCTTTTTCTGGAACATCCGGATGCCTGAGTGATAGAGTGTAGAAAATACATTTGATGGGATATCGCATTTTAGTTACCGGGGGAGCCGGGTTTATTGGTTCGAATCTGGTCCATTATCTTCTGGAGGCGGCCGGGCTTGATCTCTCAGTTGAGATCGAACGGGTCGTAACGCTCGATAAGCTGACCTACGCCGGGAACCTGGAAAATCTAAAGGACCTCGAAGGGGATGAGCGGCATCGGGTGGTCGAGGGTGACATTTGCGACCGGAGGCTGGTGGACGAGTTGTTGAAAGAAGAGTCGATCAACGCGGTGATGCATCTCGCGGCGGAGTCTCACGTGGATCGATCGATCGAAGAGTCAGCCTCTTTTGTACAAACTAATGTGGTCGGCACGCATTGTTTGTTGGAGGCGTCGAGGGCCTGGGCGAACACGCGTCCGGAAATTGAATTTCGGTTTGTTCACGTTTCGACCGATGAGGTCTATGGCTCACTGGGGGTTGATGATCCTTCCTTTTCGGAAGTCACTCCCTACTCACCGAACAGTCCCTACTCAGCATCGAAAGCGGCGAGCGATCATCTCGTTCGAGCCTGGTTTCATACCTACGAATTTCCTGCCATTACCACCAATTGCTCAAACAATTACGGGCCGTTTCAATTTCCAGAGAAGTTGATTCCGCTGATGATTTCGAAGCTTCAGAGAGGGGAGCGGTTGCCGGTTTACGGTGATGGATCCAATGTCCGCGATTGGCTCTACGTGGAGGATCACTGCCGGGCTCTGGTGACAGCTTTGGTCAAAGGGATCCCAGGTGAGGTCTACAACGTGGGAGGAAACTGTGAGAAAACGAATCTGGAAGTGGTTCGAGAACTCATTGCGGTGCTTGCTGATCTCGATCTGAAAATTGGAACGATAGATCCCGATTCGGTGATCGAATTTGTCACTGACCGGCCCGGGCACGATTGGCGGTATGCGATCGATTCTTCAAAGATTCAGAGTGAGCTGGGTTGGGCTCCGAAAGAGTCTTTTGAAAGCGGATTGAGGAAAACAGTGCGCTGGTATCTCGATAACGCGGAGTGGGCCCGTCATATCGAAGACGGCAGTTATCGAGGAGAGCGGCTGGGTCTCAGCTCTGGAGCGTGATTCCGAATTGCTCTTCGAGGGCTTGGATTACCGCTTTCATGGGCAGGCCGATGACGTTGGTCATGGATCCCTCGATCCGCTCGATGATCAGATTTCCATGTTCCTGGGCAGCGTAGGCGCCAGCTTTGTCCATCGGGTTGATTTTTGCGTGGTACCCCGTCATTTCATCGGCAGTAAGATTTTTGAAATGCACGTCGGTAGACACGGTAAAGCGGTGCTGTTTACCGGCAGATTCCTGAAGGATGGAGACTGCGGTGAAAACTTGATGGGATCGGCCGTTGAGGGATTCCAGCATGCGCCTTGCCTCGTCTTGATCCTCCGGTTTCGTGAGGACCGTGTCACCGAGTAGGACGAGGGTATCCGCCGCGATGACAACCGCGTCAGGGTGTTGTTGGGAGACTGCTGCGGCCTTGAGTTTCGCATTCTCTGCGGTCAGAGTTCGGATAGGGACGGTGCAATCCTCGTTTTCTTCGACATCGGGTTTGATGACGATGAAGTCGAAGCCCGCTTCTTTGAGTAGATCGCTGCGACGGGGCGATCCCGAAGCAAGAATGAGCGGTGGGGTGGCAGGCATCAGCGGAATTCAGCGGCGAAAAATGGGTTGTTGCGTTTCTCTTCGCCGACCGTGGTCAAGGGGCCGTGTCCGGGGCAGAGGATGGTATTCTCCGGTAAGGTGAGTATTTTTTCGCGATTGTTTTTCCAGGCATCGGCAAAGGATACGATGCCTCCGCCCATGGATCCGGCGAATATTGCATCACCGACGATGGCAATGGGATTCGAAAGTCCTTCGATGAAGTAGGTGGTGCCTCCCGGCGAGTGACCACTGGTAGTGAGCGTGCTGACTTTGAGACTCCCAATTGAAAAGGTGTCTCCTTCGGAAAAGGAAACGGTGCCTGGCCAGGGTTCTGTTTCGTTTGAATAGATCTCGACGTCACCGTTGGCAATTTTGAGTCGGTCTAGGTCGGCGATGTGATCGTTGTGAGTGTGGGTGATAAAAATGGACTCGATGTTCACTCCGAGGGACTCTGCTTTTTGGGAAAGGACAGTGCTGTCAGTCCCAGTATCGAAGGCCGCACCGATTTTCGTTTCAGGGTCCCAAATCAGGAAAGCATTCACTCGCATGTCCCGATAAGGGGTATTGAAGAAATCCAGACCATCGAGCTCAACCGGGCGAGGGCGCCACACCTTGGAAGCAGCCATAGTGAGCGCGGGTGGATCGAGGTGGAGGGCCTGAGCGACCTTGAGCAGGGCTGGTTCGTCGCAAAATTCGCCCCGGCAGAGTCGATGCAGAATGTCGGTGCTCACACCGGTTTTTTGCGCCAATTCAGATTCAGAAATGTGATGACCACGCATCGATTTGGCGATGATGTCTTCGAAGAAATCTTCAATCGGAATGAGTGGGCTCATGGTTTGGGGATCTTCGCGGAATCGGCGAGAATTTCATCCGGAAACGGAATTTTCTTGTTCGAAATTATGAAAAGTGCCATGGTGAAACTGGAGTGCGATGTATTTACATTGTCATTTCCAGCACTAAATAAGCCTTCGGGCAAATAATAAACTAATAACTAATAACAAAAGGAAAACCCATGAAACTAAATGTGAAGAGAAAGGGTGCTTTCACCCTGATCGAGCTGTTGGTCGTAATTGCGATCATCGGCATTCTAGCGAGTTCGGCGATGCCGGCTTATAACGGTATCCAGGAGCGTGCTAAGCGAACCAAGGATGTGAACAACATTAAGCAGATCCTGCTCGGTTCCCGTGCCTTTGCGGCGGACAACGAAGGTCTTTATCCATCATACGATCCCGATGCGGACAGTGCTGGTGGTGCGGATGAATTCAGTACATCGACGGATGCTTTCAATGTGCTCATCCCTGACTACATCGATTCCGAAATCATTTTTTGGATGCAGACCAAAGACCCTGACAAGCTTCGCCCACCTCGTGAAGATGGTGAACTTGAGAGCGAGGAAAATGTATACGCCTACGTAAAGGGACAGACTGATACCAGCTTCAGCCGTTCTCCGCTTGTAGCGGATGGACTGATGGAGAGCCCCGGTAGCTATGGCGAGTATCATCCATGGCTAAAGTCTAAAAAGGCTGTCGTTGGATTTTGTGGTGGTCACGTGACTGAAGAAAAACTGACTTCTGCCAGTCCCGGAGCGACTGTTAAAAGTAAAGATGGTTTGGTTGATAACATCTTTACGAAGCGTGAAACCGATGACGGTGGCAAAAGCTCGGGCGGCTGGCTCGACACGAAAGAGGAAAACGTGCTTCTTCCTGATTAATTTCGGTTAGTCACTCAAAGGATTTAATACCCGATCAGGTTTGCCTGGTCGGGTATTTTTTTGTCTGAAATGGGCGCAATCGGGCGCAAAAAAGGGGCTCGTCTTCGCTTCGTTGATGGATTAGGTGTAGCGATATGAAAATCTCACGAAATTTGATTTTGGCAGTCTCTGCCGGGTTGGTATCAATTCTGTCCGGATGTGGAGGTACGACGGAAGTGGCTTCTGACGGTTCCGGTGACGGCGTAGAAGTATTGTTCAACGGAAAAGATCTCGCTGGTTGGATCGGAGATGCTGCGAACTGGTCAGTGGTTGACGGAGTGATCGTCGGAACCACAACAGATGAAAGCCCGCTTCCCTACAATCAGTTCCTCATCTGGGATGGAGAGGTAGAAGACTTTGAACTCACGGCTGACCTCAAGCTGACCAGCGATGGAAATAACTCTGGGATCCAATACCGGGCCAAGCGTCGTCCGGACCTGGGCGATCATGTCGTAAGCGGCTATCAGTGTGATATGCACCCGGCTATTTGGGCTAACGGAATGATTTACGATGAGAAAGGTCGAGGCATCGTCTGCAAACGCGGAATGAAGGTCGTCGTTTCGGAAGAAGGAAAGCCGAAAATCGTCGGAGAACTTCCCATGGAACCAGAGTTCAACACCGGTGAGTGGAGCACTTACAAAATCACAGCACAGGGCAATCATATCGTTCACGAGGTCAACGGTGTTCAGACCGTTGATTTTTATGATCACGATGAGGCAGGTCGCGCTCTCAGCGGAGTGATTGCATTTCAGATTCACAAAGGACCTGCGATGAAGGTCGAGATTCGCAATGTGACCTTGAAGCGGTTGCCTAAGTCAGAACTGACTGCGCCTGAGGCTACTCCGATTCCCGCTGATGCCGCGGATGTGAATCCACCGAAGCCAAAGGCGGCTCCAAAAGGCAAAGGTAAAGCCAAAGATAAAGGTCCTGCCAACGGTCCCGTTAAAGGCAAGGCTCCTGCTAAGGCTCAGCCAAAAGCGAAAGCAAAGTAGGGCTGAATAGGGTAAATGGATGCCCTGAACCCCGATAAGAAAGCAACTAGGTAACCGTCCAGTGGCGTCCCGTGAAAATGCGAGCTTAGGCTCGCATTTTTTGGTGTCGCCCTTATCGAAATAGAGTCGCCTTCATGACTGCTCTCCGTCGACAGTTCTTTCTCAGCTATGCCGTGATCGGCAGCGTCATGCCTTTGATGACGGTGTTCCTCCGGGAGCAGGGAGGTTTCGATTTTCTGCAGATTGGAATCGCCATGTCGCTGATGAATGTGCCGATGCTTTGTTCGCCGGCCCTGATCACTTTGTTGGCGGATCGGAATATTGATTCACGTCGAATTCTCGCAGTGGCCTACACTTGTAGTGCTCTGGTTTTGTCAGCGATGTATTTTTCCGCTGATATAACCCTGACTCTGACCTTATTTGTGTTTCACGGCCTCGCCTTTGTGGCGATGTTGCCTTTGCAGGACGGGTTCTATTTTTCTCTGGCGGAGGAAAAGCGAAAGGCGAATGAACCTGTCGCCAGCTATCCACTTGTTCGCGTCTGGGGGACGGTCGGTTTCATGGTGCCGAGCCTGATATTGTTTGTGCCTCTTTCCCGTGGTGCTTCAGCTAGTTCGATTCTGCCATGTGCGGTCGCATTTTGTTTGTTGAGTCTGATCAACAGTTTCACCTTGCCGAAGGCGGAAGTAGGTAAGCGCAGTGGAGGGAGGTTGCCGACGAGGGCTGCGCTCCGGGCGATCTTTGCACCCAATGCGAGGTGGTTGGCGATCGGCTTGTTTTTCGGTTTCATGGCGGCCTCAACCTACTACGCATTTATCGGAAATTATTTCGATGAAGCGGTCGGAATCCCGAAGCGGTATATTGGATTGATCATCAACATCGGAGTGGCTCTTGAGATCGGGTTCACGCTGCTGATGCCGTGGATGCAGCGGAAGATTCATCTGAAAGGGATCATGGTAGTGGGGCTTTTCTGCATGGCTCTCCGGATGGTGTTGCTGGCGCTGTATCCCACCCCGGCCATGGCAGTGGCGGTGCAGTTGTGCCACGGCATCGAAGTGTTGGCGCTTTTTATTGGCCCTGTCATGTTTTTGGATCGTCTCGCAGGCGATGGTTTCAGAAATTCGATTCAGGGTGTATTTACCATGGTTATCGGTGGCGTTGCCCGAGTGATTGGCGGTGTCGCAGCGGGTTATGTGGTGACTCGTTTCGGGTTGAATGGAGGCCTGATTTACGGTGCCATATTGGGTGGAATATCGTTTTTGATCATCGCTTTTCTCTTCTCTCGAATTCCGCCTCGGAGAGAGATCGAGATCGAGATCTAGTTCAAGATCAATGAAATTGCAGTTTCCTCAGCGGAAGCATCATGATAAAGGAAGGGGCCTATAGGGGATCCGTTTCCGGAAATGACACGCTCTGATACTAACTCATCGCAAACACCAGAACACTGGTCGCGGGCTGCTATTGCCTGTTTGATCTTCGCGATTGGTGGATTTGCATCGCTATGGTTCGTGGTGGGATTATTTCTGTGTGCTTTCGCTGCAGTGTGCGGTCATATCGCTCGACATGATACAGCGGCGGGCAATGTAAAAGGACGTGGGCTGGCGACGACAGGTCTGGTAATTAGCTATTTTTCGATGCTTTCATTCCCTGTTTTGGTTGTGATTGCGGTGGCGACTGTGCCTGCTCTCGACATGTGGGAGGAAGAAAAAGGGGCTAACCAACGACTGGAAAGCCAGGCAAAAGTGGGAAGCCTGTTCGCGGCGTGCGAGGATTTTTCAAGAGATAACAATGCTCGTTATCCGTTGGAATGGGATCAGTTGTCAGGTCGCTACATTCCTGGTCATGAACTGAGAAAAATCCTTAGCAGTCCTTATCCGGGAGGCCTGACTCAGGCGTTTGAAATGGTGCCTCACGACAGACCCGTTATTCCGGCGATCAGTGATTCTGTCATTGTGATCCAGGAAATTGCTCCGCCACAAGAGACGCAAATTGCTGTTGTTTATGCCAACGGGACGGTAAAGTCTATTCATAACCCCGACCACGAATGATCATGAAATCGTTTCTCTACTGTGCTGCTTTTCTCCTCGCTTCGGGAAACTGGGGTGTAGCCGATGATGCTATTTATCTGGCCGCGGGAGACTCCAAAGCGCTCATTGCTAAAGAGGGGCAGAAAGTAACAGTTTACGGGACGACTGCTGAATCTAGCAAGTCGCCATCAGGGACTAACTTTGTGAATTTCGAAGAGGCCGAATTCTATTTGGTGACCTTTAAAACGGACCTCACTGAATTCAGTGATGGGGAGCCCAGTGAATTGTATGACGGCAAGCGGCTTACCGTTTCAGGTGTGATGTCTATCTATCAAGGCAAGCCGCAAATCAAGCTGACCTCACCTGATCAAATCGGTGTGCTCGAAGAAGGGGAAGAATTTCCGTCGGCAGTTGTCAAAAAGGAGAAGCCAGAAGAGAAGCCGGTTGTTAAATCAGAGCCGACTCCCGAAACGAAGCCAGCTGTTGAGGAGCCGAAGCGGAAGCCTCCGGTCGATCCCTCGGAGTTTTTTAAGTAAGAGTCCTGGCGTTTCAGCCAGTCGAGTGCCGGTATTACATTCCTACGGCCTGGCGGACGCGATCGACGACTTCACGGGCTTTTTTCCTCGCCTGCAGGGCTCCCTGTTCCAGGACGCCTTCGACGTAGCTTCGGTCGTCGAGCAGTTCCTCCCGACGTTCGCGCATCGGAGCAAAGTGATCGCGGATGCTTTCAAACAGTTGTTGCTTGTAGAAGCCGTAGCCCTCACCGCCGGCGCGGAACGAGGCTTCCATTTCAGTCACTTGCTCAGCTGAGGCGAAGAGCCTGTAGAGCTGCACGATATAGCTGTTGGTTGGATCTTTCGGGTCCTCGACCGGGGTCGAATCCGTTTGGATCTTCATGATCTTCTTTCGCAGCTTCTTCTCCGTTTCCTCAAAGATGTCGATCGTATTGTCGTAGCTTTTGCTCATCTTCTGTCCATCGAGACCGGGAACGGTGGCCGTCTCTTCTCTGATTTGAGGCTCGGGAATGACAAGCAGTTCATCGCCGTAACGGTCATTGAACTTGTGGGCGATATCACGAGTCAATTCGAGGTGTTGTTTTTGGTCTTTTCCAACCGGAACCACATTCGAATCAAAAATCAAAATATCGGCGGCCTGGAGGACGGGGTAGGCGAAGAGGCCATGAGAGGGGGACACACCCTGGGCGATTTTGTCTTTGTAAGAAACACAGCGCTCCAGCATTCCCATGGGCGTTACGCAGCTGAGGATCCAGGCGAGCTCCGCTACCTCAGGAACGTCTGATTGCTTCCAAAAAATAGCCTTCTCCGGATCCAGTCCGCAGGCGAGAAAATCGACCGCAAGATCGTGAACGTTGTCCCGAAGGACCTTGGGGTCGTGAGTCGAAGTCAGAGCATGGTAGTCGGCAATAAAATAGAAAGCCTCGCCTTCGTCCTGAAGCCGAATTGAAGGCTTCATCATGCCGAAGTAGTTGCCGATGTGGGGTCGCCCGCTCGGTTGAATGCCTGAAAGAATACGCATGGTAGAAAGTGATGGAACAGCCTCGTAGAAAAGAGGAACGGTGGAATGATTCATCACCCTGCGCCCGAAAGCAAATCCCACTGGGAAAATTGCCATTTCAGAAGACTGTTCATTATTTTACTGGACGGATGAACAGTATCATGTATTCTATTTGAAATCCTTTGGCATATTATGGTTGAACTGCTATCTCCTAACGACAACGAAGCCGGAACCCGTTCCGACTTGAAAACTGAAGTAAACAAATCCACCGCCGGCGAGCCGGCGACCAAGGCAGCTGTTGCCAGTAAAAAAACGACAGCTGCAGCTGAAAAACCGGCGAAAGCAAAATCGCCTGTCTCAAGAAAGACTCCATCTAAATCTCCTATGGCCGCTTCAAAGTCCACTGACAAGGAAACCAATCGAATCGCCGAAGCCAGAGCCAAAAATCTGGACCTCGCCATTTCTCAAATTCAAAAAGACTTCGGTGAAGCCGCTATCATGCGGCTGGGAACCGATACCCACTTGGACGTTGAAGTGATCCCGACAGGGAATCTCATTATTGACCGCGCTCTAGGTGCGGGAGGATTCCCCCGCGGCCGAATCGTAGAGGTCTTTGGTCCAGAATCCTCTGGTAAGACTACGCTCACCCTGACTGCTATTGCTCAGGCGCAGAAGGCAGGCGGATTGGCCGCTTTCGTGGATGTGGAGCACGCGCTCGATCCACAGTATGCTAAGCGTCTCGGTGTCGATCTGGATAATCTTTTGCTGTCACAGCCGAGCTCCGGTGAAGAAGCACTTCGCATCGTCGAAACTCTCGTTCGTTCCAATGCTCTCGACGTCATTGTGCTCGATTCCGTTGCCGCATTGGTGACAAAGCAGGAGCTCGATGGCGAAATCGGAGACGCCACGGTCGGAGCCCAGGCCCGTCTCATGAGTGCTGCCCTTCGAAAGCTGACGGCCATCATTTCCAAAGCACGGACTGTTGTGATTTTTACGAACCAGATCCGGGAAAAAATCGGTGTCATGTTCGGCAACCCGGAAACCCAGCCGGGTGGCCGTGCGCTTAAGTTTTACAGTTCTGTTCGTTGCGACATCCGTCGAATCGGCGCGATCAAAGATTCCGACGGGGGAGTGGCGGGTAACCGGACACGCCTCAAGATAGTGAAGAACAAAGTGGCTCCTCCCTATGGCGAAGCTGAGTTCGACATCATGTTCAACGAAGGAATCTCCGCGGTGGGATCACTTCTGGATCTTGCCATCGAGCATGAAATTTTGCAGAAGCGCGGTTCTTGGATCAGCTACAAGGGTTCGCAACTCGCTCAAGGGCGGGATGCAGCGAAAATCGCGCTGAAGGCCGACGAAGCGCTCTATGCTGAAGTCGAGGTCGAAGTGAAGGCCGCGATGGACGCGAGCGACGCAGAGTGACGATAATCAGCTCAGTAGCTCAGTAGCTCAGTAGTGATCGCAAGGTCTTGCTCTTGATCTTAATCTTGTTCCTGCTCCCTTTTGTCGAGCAGTGAACGAGTTGAGCGAAAGACCTACGTCTTTCGTTACCGCTGTAGCGATTACCGTTTCACGGAAATGTCGATGGATTCAGGGGTAGCGAAACCGTAACGGGTCCCGTGAGAGTTTCGAAGATTTGAATCTAACGCGACTGATGCGTCGATCGCGCTGGGACCGCTGAATGTGATCCGATCCGGTTCCTGATAGGGAGCAAGAACGAGATTAAGATCAAGAGCAAGAGTGCTTTTGGCCAAGCGGCCAAGCGGCCAAGCGGTTACGCCGAGTTTTTCTCGATGAAAGCTTTCACTGCATCGGCAGTGGCTTCGACTGGATAGGTGACCTGCTTTTTCTTCTTCAGTGCTTCCAGTGAATCTTCCGTCGGAGTCTCGCCGATCGCCTTGTTGATGATATCCGGAAACTTTGCTGGATGCGCTGTCGCCAGAACTACGTGCGTTTTCGCTGGATCCAAATCCTGGAAACCACAGGCGGTGTGGGGATCTACCACGTAGTTGTATTCCTCTTTTACCATCCGGATATTATTGAGGATGTCCTCGTCCGAGCAGGCGACGGCTTCGAAATTACTCGCGTCGAAATCCGGAATGTGGAGGGATCCTTTCGTTAGGATCTCGGCCATCTGTGAGAGAGTGGTGTCGGCGTTCTTCTCGTTGTGGTAGTAAAGGAAACGTTCGAAGTTTGAAGCGAGCTGAATATCCATGCTTGGCGCATAGCTCGGGGCTACGGGCTCGGGCTCGTAATCTCCTGTATTGAACAGGCGGCAAAGAATGTCGTTCTGATTGGTCGCAATGACGAACTGATCAACCGGTAGGCCCATTTGGTGAACCATCCAACCAGCGAAGATATTGCCAAAGTTGCCGGTAGGAACCACAAAGTTCACATCGTCACGATTCTCGGGCGGCAACTGAGTGTAGGCGTGCACGTAGTAGATGGCCTGAGCGAGGATTCGAACAATATTGATCGAGTTGATAGCCGATAGTCGAAGGTCTTCTTTAGTTTTGAGATCACCCATCAACTCCTTCACGATCGCCTGGGCATCATCGAATGAACCCTCGATCGGAATGGGAAAAACGTTATCGGCGCCGGTGCAGGTCATCTGGCGTTCCTGCAGATCGGAGATACGCCCCTTGGGATAGAGGACGAACGCGTTGACGCCTTTTTTGCCAGCGAGTCCATTAATAGCTGCAGAGCCGGTATCACCGGAAGTAGCGCCGAGTACATTGATGGATTGACCGGTCCGTTCGATTTGCTCTTCGAAGAGGTTGCCGATTAACTGAAGGCCGAAGTCTTTGAATGAAAGGGTAGGTCCGTGAAACAACTCCAGCACAAAAACGTTTTCACCGAGTTGCTGAAGAGGCGCGCTCATCGTGTCGCTGAAATTACCGTAACTCTTATCAATGATGTCGATGAGCTTTTCCGAATCGTGATCCGAGTCAAACAAGCTCAGGAAATCCCAAGCTAGGGCCGGATAAGGCAGCGCATCTTCAACGAGCAGATCGCTCGGGAGCATAGGAAGATTCTTTGGAACGTAGAGTCCTCCATCAGGCGCGAGGCCGTTGGCGAACGCTTCAGAAAAACTAACAGGTTCACTGCCCCCACGGGTCGAAACAAATTGCATGGCTAAAGCTAGATCGTTTTTGTAGGTTTAAAATCGGAAATTGCGAAGAAGATGGAACCTTTTTGATTCAAAGGGATTAGCCGATGTCTTCAACCCTCAGCAAAACGGGTTCATCGCGGACACAATCTAGTTCCCTAATCATGCCGAGCGCTTCCTGAACAACGCCAAATGGGGCGTAGTGGAGCATCAGGACGATGGGTGCATATTCTTCGTCGTGATCTTCGGGCTGAATCAGGGAAAGAATGCCGATCTCGAGTTCGCCGAGGACGGCAGCGATGCGGGCCAGAGTGCCGGGGCGGTCCTCGACTTCGACCCGAAGGTAGTATTTGGAAATGCTTTCACTGATTGGCAGGGGCTTCCCGTATAGTCCATGAGTGACAAATCCGGATCCCTCGGCCGAACCGAGGCGAGCAGCGGCATCAGCAATATCGGCAATGACTGAGCTGGAAGTCGGATCCTGACCTGCTCCGGAACCATAGAACAAAGTTTCTCCGACCACATCTCCGCGAACCATAATCGCATTGAAGACCCCCTTTACCGAAGCCAGGATATGGTCGTTGGCGATCAGAGACGGCTGCACCCGCACTTCAATCGCGCCAGTGTCATCGTGCAACTGGATCACGGCGAGCAGTTTGATGGTGTAACCGAGCTTCTCTGCGAATGCGATGTCTTCGAGTTGCACGTTCTCAATGCCCTCGACATGGATTTGGTCGCAGGGAACCCAACATCCATAACTGAGTGAAGCCAAGATCACCGCCTTGTGCGCTGCGTCCCAACCGTTGATATCGAGAGTGGGATCCGCCTCGGCATAGCCAAGCTGCTTTGCTTCGCCGAGTGCCGTTTGGTAATCCAGCCCGGCTTCAGTCATCCGGGTCAGGATGTAATTGCAGGTACCATTAATGATTCCAACCACCGATTGGATGTGGTTTCCGATGAGCGATTCCTGAACTGCCTTGATGATAGGAATTCCTCCGGCGACGGCCGCTTCGTAATAAATTGGCTGACCATTCTCTTCGGCAATAGCAAATAGCTCCTGTCCCCGCTCGGCTAGCAGCGCCTTGTTACCGGTGACCACCGCTTTGCCGTTCTCCAGTGATGCCTTAACGAGATCAAATGCACGATCGGTTCCTCCGATGAGTTCAACGATCAAGTCGAGATCAGGGTCGTTGACAAGTTCATCCAGGTCGGTGGTGACGAGCTTGGAAGGAAGTTCCACGGGACGGGCCTTGGCCGGGTCTCTCACCGCGATACGATTCACCACTAGGTCTCTTCCCGTTCGTTCCCGAAGCAGGTGAAGATTCTTTTCAATGTTTTTGTAAACTCCGGCACCAACGTTGCCAAAGCCCGCGAGTCCGATTCTTAAGGTGGTTTCTGCCATCAATGCAAAAGAAGATCTCTAGAGCCTTCTTAGCAAACGGATTCTTTGAAGAATCCGGAATGCCCAAAACAGCCTCTGACGCGTTTCTGGGTTTGCATCGGGCATACATCTCTGTCTAATGGACGCGATGAAGAAATCAATTTTCGTTTCAATGGTGGCGCTTAGCGCCATGGCGTTCAGTTCCTGCGAAAAGCCGGAATCAGCAGCAGATAAGGGCACCTCGGGAGGGGATTCCGCCACCGAGGAAGTTGGAGACGGCTGGGTGGAGCTTTTTAATGGAGAGAATCTCGACGGATGGACTGCTTCCAAAGAGAATCCTGAATCATTTGCGATCAAGGATGGAATCCTGGTCGTAAAAGGCGCTCGCAGCCACCTTTTCTACACGGGTGACGTCAATGGCGGTAATTTTAAGGATTTCGAAATTAAGGTCCGTGCGAAAACCTTTCCGAGCGCCAACGGTGGCGTCTATTTCCACACCGCCTATCAGGATGAAGGCTGGCCCAGTCAGGGATATGAGTGCCAGGTCAATTCGACCCACAAAGATCCCAAGAAAACCGGTAGTCTCTACGGGGTTAAGAATATTCTCGTCCTCGCTGAAGGCCAGAAGCCGCCCAAGGGTGGCGAGCACGAGGAACGCGACGCCGCACCGAGCACTGATGGGGAGTGGTTTGACTATCATATTGCCGTCAAAGGCAATCACATCGTGATCAAAGTGAACGGTGAGACCACGGTGGATTTCACGGAGCCAGAGGGCGGCCCAGATACCACTTTTGGCGGACGTCGTCTCTCTGAGGGAACCTTCGGTATTCAGGCTCACGATCCTGAAAGCGAGGTCCATTATGAGCGGTTTGCGGTCAAAGTGCTCTAATAGGCGACCGGCCTGAAAAAGGGCGCGACCAGAAATCCAGAAATTTTCCGGTTGTTTTTCCCCCTTTGGCTGGTATTACTTTCTCCCTCGTGAAAATCTGGTCTCCGGATTTTTGCAAAGGTGGAATGGCTCGATAGCTCAGTTGGTAGAGCAGAGGACTGAAAATCCTTGTGTCCCCAGTTCAAATCTGGGTCGAGCCACTTTCACACTTAACCCGCCTTTGGGCGGGTTTTTTTGTGGAGGAAATTGATCAATTCCGCAAGAAGGCTTGATCTTACTTTATCAATTTCCGGACCACTCGCGCTTTTTCCACGCCGGTCAGCTTCATGTCCAGTCCTTGAAATGGGAAAGTGAAACGGTCGTGCTGCAACCCTAGCTGATTCAGCATGGTGGCGTGCAAGTCCCTCACATGGACGACGTCATCGACGGCGTGGTAACCGAGTTCGTCGGTGGCACCATGACTGACTCCGCCTTTGATGCCACCGCCGGCCATCCACATGGAGAAGCCTTTGATGTGGTGATCGCGTCCGGCGCCGCCTTTGCCCTGGAACATGGGGGTGCGTCCAAATTCTCCGCCCCAGATCACGAGCGTGTCGTCAAGCATGCCCCGCTGTTTCAGGTCGGTTAGGAGCGCCCAGGTGGGGCGATCGGTTAAGCCGCAGCAGATGTCCATGTACTTGGCGAGGTCGCCATGGTGGTCCCATCCGCGGTGATACAGGTGGATAAATCGCACGCCGCGTTCGGCGAGACGCCGAGCCAGGAGGCAGTTGGAGGCATAGGTTCCGTCACCGGGAGTGGCACCGTAGAGGTCGAGGACGTGTTGCGGTTCGTCGGAGATATCGACAAGTCCAGGCACCGACGTCTGCATGCGGTAGGCCATTTCATAGGCGGCGATGCGAGTATCGATCTCCGGGTCGTGGACGCGAGCGTTCTGTTGTCGGTCGAGTTGTTTGATCGTATTGACGAGCGACGCTTGCTGGATGTCCGAGACGCCGGCGGGGTTGCGGACATAGTGAACGGGATCACCGGTGGAGTTGAATTCAACGCCCTGGTATTTGCTCGGAAGGAAGCCGGCGGACCATTGCCGTGAAGCGATGGGTTGAGGGTTGCGTCCTCCGACGCTGGAAAGAACGACAAATCCGGGCAGGTCTTCCGTTTCTGAGCCAAGCCCGTAGGTGGTCCAGGACCCCATCGATGGTCGACCACTGATGGCGGTCCCGGTGTTCATGAACGTATGCGCTGGATCGTGATTGATTTGTTCGGTCACCATGGAACGCACTACGGCGATGTCATCAGCGAGCTTGGCAGTGTGAGGGAGAAAGTCGCTGATGTACTGGCCGCTCTGACCGTGTTGTCTGAATTTTGTGAGGTGACCCTGCACTTTGAGTTCCTTCCCCTGGAGTTGTGCGATGGGCTGACCGTCGGTGAAGGAGGCCGGCATGGGCTGGCCATTCAAGGCATCGAGCTGTGGTTTGTAATCGAAGGTCTCGAGATGGGATGGTCCTCCCGCCATGCAGAGGAAGATGACGCGTTTGGCTTTCGCCGCGAAGTGAGGAAGGGCGTTGAGGTCACCCGATGAAATAGTTGGGTTCGGCAGCGCTGCGCCGAGATTGCGTCCGAGCAAGCTTGAGAGTGCGGCCGAGCCGATGCCGACCCCAGCGCGGCCGAGAAAGGCGCGGCGTTGGAGATTCTGATGATGTGTTTCCCAAGGGTTCATGGTCAGTTGCGAGTGACGGTTTCACTGAGGTTGAGAAGGGCCCGGGTGATAGCGGTCCATGAAGCGAGTTCAATCGGGTTCAATTCTTCAGGGACGGGCGATAGTCCTGTTTGAAGGAATTCGGTAGCTGCTGTCGCATTCGATTCATACTCGGCCTGAGTCTGAGTCAGAAGATTCTGAAGCAGTTGGGATTCTTCCTCTCGGGGACCACGGGACACGCTTTGCTGAAAGGCCCATCCGAGTCGGTCTTCAAAAGAGTCGCCGCCTTCACCAAGGACCCGGGCCGCGAAGGCTCGAGCCGCTTCGATAAAGGTCGGATCGTTGAGGAGGACTAAGGCCGAATTGGGAGTGTTGGAGTGTGGCCGCTGGGCGGTGCACTCTTCCCGGCTGGGGGCATCCATCGCTTTCATCATGGGATGAAGGAATAATCGCTGCCAGTGAACATAGATGCCACGTCGCCATTGGTGGGAGCTGTTTTGCTGCTCATACTTTCTTTGAGGAAAGTTGAGGTGTTTGTAGTAGTCGATCGGTTGATAGGGTTTCACGCTCGCCCCGCCAAGGGTGGCCTGTTCTCCATCGGGATCGTTGAGAATCAGAAGCCCGCTCACAGCGAGGGCGTTGTCTCGAATTGTTTCGGCGGGTAGGCGATACCTGGACTGATGGGAGGTGAGCTGATTGTAGGGATCCAATTCGATCATCTCAGCGCTGGCAATGGAAGACTGACGGTAGGTCGAACTGGTGACTAACAAACGAATCAACTCTTTGACGTTCCAGTCGTTCTCGTAGAATGCGACGGAGAGATTGTCGAGCAAACGAAGGTTCGCGGGCGGCTCTCCCTGGCCACCGAAGTCAGCGAGTGAACGGGAAATTCCCGTGCCAAAAAAGAGATACCAGAAACGGTTAGCAAAAACACGAGCCGTCAGTCCACCGACGCCTTCATCGGTATCTGTTAGCCAATTGGCCAGATCGAGTCGGGTTGGGATCTCGCTTTCATGGTTGATCGTTCCCATGAATGCAGGAATCGCCGGGGTGACGAGGTCGCCGCTGTCGTCCTGCCAGTTGCCTCTGGGGAGCACGCGCATTTCGCGTGGAGGTTTGGCTTCGGTGATCATGGTGGATCGCCCCGTTTGCTCAATGGCCTTTTTCCCCGAAATGATCCGTTTCCAGTCTTTCAGTGAGTCACTCGGAATGGTGTCGGTGATTTGTTTTGTCGTTGCCTCGATTTCAGACAGGATTTCTTTCTTTTTCGCAGCATCTTTGCCAACCTTGTGCTGTTCTTCGAGCTTGGCCTTTTTGGCTTCGAGCTCACCTATCTGAGCGATGAGGTCTGGATCGAACAGGGATTGGATTTCCGAATCCAGCTGAGCGAGTTGCTTTTCACTTCGATCCGGGAGAAACAACATCTCCGGAGGACGATTGGCAGGGAGGGTGTTGCCGTTGTATCCGACGTCATGTACGTCGGCGAAAAAGGCGGCCATGGAGTAGTGATCCCTGGAAGTGTAAGGATCATACTTGTGATCGTGGCACTGCGCGCATCCTACGGTGGCACCCATCCAGACCGCGGAAAGGTTGCGAACGCGATCGGCGGCATAGATGGCGTCGTATTCCTTATCCTGGATACCGCCCTCATGGGAGGTCTGGAGAAGACGATTGTAGCCGGAGGCGACTTTTTGCCATTTGCCGCTGTTTTCGAGGAGATCGCCGGCGAGCTGTTCGCGAGTGAACTGGTCGAAGGGCAGGTTCTGATTGAAGGCGCGAATCACGTAGTCGCGATAGGGTGAGATACTGTGGTCCTGATCTCCATGATAACCAACCGTGTCGGCGAAGCGAACGAGGTCGAGCCAGTAGGTGGCGAGGCGCTCGCCAAACTGAGGGGAGTTAAGCAATTCGTCGATCAGCTCGTTCAGCGCGACTTCCTGATCGTCACTGTTGATGAAGGCGGCGACGACCTCCGGGGTTGGCGGCAGGCCGGTCAGGTCGAAGTGAAGCCTGCGGACCAGAGTGACGGTATCGGCTTCAGGGGAAGGTTGGAGTTTTTTTCGTTCGAGCTTGGAGAGGACAAAATTATCAATCCAGTTGCTTGGCCAAACTGCGTCACTGACTTCGGGAACGGAGTGTTTCTTCGGGCGAACATAGGCCCATGGTTCTGAGTAAGTGCCACCTTCTGCTATCCAGCGAGTCAGCAGCTTGATCTCTTTGGGTTTTAGTTTTTTGTGGGAATCCTCAGGGGGCATGAGGTCGTCCGGGTCACTGGTGGTGATCCGGGCAACAAACTCGCTTTCAGAGGTTTTTCCCGGAACGATGGCAGCGTAGCCGCCGAGGTCTGAGAGGGCACCCGCTTCGGTGTCGAGGCGCAGATCGCCTTTGCGTTCGTGGGCGTCAGGGCCGTGACAAAAGAAGCATTTGTCCGAGAGGATAGGGCGAATGTCTTTGTTGAAATCCAATGCCTCTTCGCCGAGCGCAGCGAGGGGCAGGACGCAAAAACAGGAGAGAGTCCGTAACCATAAGAGCTGTAGGGAAACTGGCATTCCCCAAAGGTGTCTCCTTTATGGAGGATTTACCAATGTGAATCGGTGCTCAATGACGCCAAGAGAGTGTGCGTAAAATTGCAGAATGGGGCAAGCCCTTCGCAAGATCACTCCTTCAGAGTCATCAGAAAGGCCATCACGTCAGCTAGTTCCTGAGGTTTCAGTAACACTCCCATGGGTGGCATGGGAGATACTTCGATCTGAAATCCTTCGGCGATTTTCGCACCGGGATCGACGAGGCTTTCCATGATGTAGTCTTTCTCTTTGCGGGAAGCAATGCCGTCGAGTGGAGGTCCAATGATGCCTTCACCCTGGTCGTCGACTTTGTGGCAGCGGATGCACGCGGCGATCTGGTGGGTCATAAAAAGTTCTTTGCCGCGGATCGGATCGCCTTTGGATGTCGCTTCCTCGGTGGTTTCGATCATTTCATACTGGGCCTGTTGGAGGCTCACGTCATCCCACCAGGCGGTGCCGATGGATTTGCCCCAGCCGCCGAAGAGGGTATTAACGCTGAAGCGGGCCTGGTCTCTGGAATTGAAGGTGACTTCGAGTTTCTTCCATTCTCCGTCGGTGGTCAGATAGGCATTGGTCCGGGAGTTGCCTTCTTTTCCCTGAACTTCGTGGGCGTTCATCTGGACGCCGCGGCCGTTGCCTTTGAGGGTGCCGTCTATTTTGACCCATCCCGACAGCAGATAGTCGGTGTCGGGTTGTACCTGGGTGCGAGCGAAGAAGCTGGAGTCTCCTCCTTCGGTGGACGAAATTCTCAGGCTGTTTTTGCCGGTGCGTGACACGGTGGAGTCAATGGCATGGTCGGCCATGCCTTGGTAGGTTTGAATGGTCCAGTCGATGGGGGAGCCAGCTCCGTCGAGTTGTTCAAAGGAGGGGTTGGGTAGGAGGTTTGGGCCGGTGAAGGTGGCTTTGCCCCGTTTGGTGGCGGTGGCTCCGCAGGCGCGCAAAGCGAGTTGGAGCCATTCGTCTTTTCCGTTCTTCGGGTTCTTGGCCAACTGTCGGGCGGCGAGTTCGACGCGTTCTTTGTTGGGGAAGTGGGCCAGTTTGGCGAAGGCAGTGAGTCTTACGAGTGGATCGCCGGCCTGGACGACTGCAGTGTCGAAGAAGAGTAACATGCCTTCGTCGGTGTTGGGGATCGCACGGATCGCGTTGCGTTTGAGAATGGGGTCAGGTTTGAGCAGCGCCAGTTGATGGGTGTCACGGTCGAGTTGGCCGAGGCCGTCGAGTGTCCAGAGGGCGTGGGCACCGGTGACGCCTCCTGTGGTGACGAGTTTTCGCAGGAGAGGTGCGAGTTCTACTTTTTGGTTGGCGACAATGAGGCGCTGGGCGGTGAGGCGCCAGAACTGGTTGGGGTGGGCGAGAGCGGCGAGGAGTTCGGTGTCACTGGCGTCTTCGAGAGAGGTAATGGTGGATGGCTGCGACTGGTTCCAGATTGCCCGATAGATGCGACCGTGTTGCTTGTCGCGGTTAGGGTTTTCGTGGGCGTTGCCGAGGCCTTGAACCGCATCGTATCCTCCTCTGTCGGCGGTGGGGGTTGGGTTGTGCTGAATGATGAAGTTGTACCAGTCCGCGACCCAGAGGTTGCCGTCGGGGCCGACTTCAGCGGCGACGGGGGAGAACCATTCGTCGGCGCTGGCGATGAGATTGTAGCGGTTGGTGGCCTGATAGCCGGCGCCGCTTCGGGTGTTCTCATACATGCCGAGCAGGTTGCCGGTGGGGCCGCCGATGAAAGCCATCTTGTTCTGGAAGGCGGGCGGGAAGTTATCGGAAGTGGCAAGCGCATAACCTGCTCCGGCAGTGTAGAGGCCGAATGCGTCAACTTGTCGGACGTTGGGGGTGATGGGGTAGAAGTCGGCGCGGTCGGCGATCATTTTAGCGCTCATGGCTTTTTTGCCCTCGGGGTGGCCGGTTTGAGGAAAGCCGCCGAAGAAGGCGGGATTTCGGTTGGCGGTGGATCCGAAGACGTCGCCGGCATTGTTGAGCCCGAGGCCCCAGGTGTTGTTGTTGAATTGGTGGAGAAACTCCATCTTCGAGCCGTCCGGTTTGAAGCGAAAAACCCCGGAGCCAAAACGTTGCGCTTCACCGCCGACTTCGCCTTTGAAGGAGGAGTAACCGACGGTCCCATAAATCCAGTTGTCGATCCCGTAACGCAGATTGGACGGGCCTGCATGGGTGTCTTTGATTCCCCAACCAGTGAAGAGCACTTCATTCACGTCGGCGATGTCGTCGCCGTCCTCATCTTTCAGGAAAAGAAAGTCAGGAGCCTGAGCGACGATGATGCCTCCGTTCCAGAACGTGAGCGAGGTGGGAATGTTGAGGCCTTCGGCAAAGATGGTTACTTTGTCGGCCTTTCCGTCGCCATCGGTGTCTTCGAGAATTTTGATGGTGTCATCACCGTTGCCGTCTTTGACCTCATTCGGGTAGTCGACCGTTTCGGCGATCCAAAGGCGACCGCGCTCGTCCCATGCCATGAAAATGGGGTTCACGATGTCGGGCTCAGAAGCGAAAAGCTTAAGATCGAAGTCAGCCCGAATTTGGGTGTATTTGAGAGAGTCCTCGGGCGAGAGAGGGTATTGTTTAGGAAGCGGTTTAGGGCGCTTCTCGTAGTTGGGGATATTGTCAGTTTCGTGATAGGAGAGTGGGGTACGCGTGGTGACGAATTGCTCGTAGCTGGTGAGGCGATTCTCTCCAACGGACCAGAGGATTCCGCGCTTCAGCAATTCGTGGAAGGCGGTTTGGCTCCATACCCGTTCGTCGTGCCCCGAGGCCGTGTAGAAGACTCGGCCGTCGCCTTGCTCCCGAATCCAGGTCCAGGGTTCCGGCTCGGTGATGTTGTCGTCTTGGGAGACCTCGCGAACTTGAAGAACGGTGCGCCCTTCAAGATTGTGATTCATGTGCACGTAGGTTTCATCCCAGGCTTCGAATGAATCCACGTTTTTGATCGCGGCATGATCGGGGAGGATCGTCTTGGGACGGAAGATGCCCCCCTTGTGGTTGGAGAACCGACCGCCAACGACTTGGTCGAATTCAGGGATATTCTGAAAGCACCAGCTCGCGCAGTGAACTGGAACGAAGCCGCCGCCGTTTTCGATGAAATCCTTAAGATGGTTCCACTCAGACGGATCAATCTTGATGTGGTTGGCGTAAATGAGCACCACGTCGAAGAGGTCGAGATAGCCGGGATCAGAAAAGGCTGCTTCTGTTGTGGTGACGTAGTCGAAGTAGATGGCGTCGCGTCCGAGCGCCTTCGCCAGCATGGGGTAGTAGAGGTTGCTGGGGTGTTTCTCGGAGTCGTGTCCGAGAAACAGGACCCGAATGGGTCCGTTGGTAGGTCGGGCGGATCCCGTCGTTACCGAAAACAGCACGGCTGCCAATACCAGAAAGTGAAGTAGAGCTTTCATAAGGGGAGTTTGAGAGAGAATGAAAGGTCAGCGAGGGGACTAAGAATGGATTGAGAGGGGCGGACAAACTTTATGCCAATTCGGCCAGTCGACATCCAATAGAAAACGAGCGCAATACCGTGACTGATTGCGGCGATAGATTCAATTGATGTGCCAACCAATTGAATTGAAAGGTGTTTTCAGAACAGGCGTCGTAGTCTAATACCGAGTCTTTTGCTGACATTCAGAAATTGACCGATAGACTTTTAAAAATGGACTACGGAAAGCGATCTCTCATCATTCACGAGCAACTTCGCGGGAAGATCGCGGTGAGTTCCAAATTGCCCATTCAATCACAGGATGACTTGTCTATCGCTTATACTCCGGGAGTAGCGGCCCCCTGCGAGGCCATTGCGGAGGATTCTTCGAAGGCCTGGGACCTGACGCTGAAGCGAAATGCGGTGGCCGTTGTCAGTGATGGGTCTTCGGTGCTTGGTCTGGGGAACATCGGCCCACTGGCTGCCATTCCCGTGATGGAGGGCAAGGCGGTTTTGTTTAAGGAATATGCCAATATTGATGCCTGGCCTATTTGCCTCGATACGCAGGACGCCGGAGAAATCATCGAAACCGTGAGGCGGATTGCGCCGGTGTTTGGTGGCATTAATTTGGAGGATATCTCAGCGCCGCGATGTTTTGAGGTGGAGGAAAGCCTGCAGGATCTGGGCATTCCTGTGTTTCATGATGATCAGCACGGCACGGCGATTGTTTTATTGGCGGCGATGCTGAATGCGGCCAAGGTCACGGGAAAAAATCCGGCCGATCTGAGAATTGTGATTAATGGCGCCGGTGCCGCCGGGACCGCCATTGCCAAGTTGCTCCGCTGCATCGACCAGGATCCTAACGTATGCACCCCAGTAGCGGATGTGATCGTTTGTGACAGCAAAGGAGCCATCTACAAAGGGCGTGATGATTTGAATCCCCAGAAACAGGAGCTGCTAAAGTTTACGAATTGGGAGGATCGCGGTGGAAGTCTCAAAGAGGTGATTCGTGGGATGGATGTATTTGTAGGAGTCAGTAGAGGTAACCTTCTTAATCGAGAGGATATTAAAACCATGGCGGATGAATCAATTATTCTCGCGATGGCCAATCCGACTCCTGAAATCATGCCGGACGAAGCCAGGGCCGGCGGAGCTGCGGTGGTGGGAACCGGACGAAGTGATTTTCCCAATCAGGTGAACAATGTGCTCGCCTTTCCGGGGATTTTCAGGGGTGCCCTTGATGCGAAGGCAACCCGAATCACGGCTGAAATGAAAATGGCAGCCGCTCATGCATTGGCGAATGCGGTGGATGATTTGTCTCCCGATAAGATATTACCCTCTCCCTTAAATCGATCAGTCGCCCCGCTAGTAGCGCGAGCGGTGGCTGAGGCGGCAAAATTGGATGTTCCCTGAGGCCGGTTTTTAGTCTATTCGTTATGGTGATGGATCCGTCATACACAAATGGTATTCTGGGAGGTGTGCTCATTGGAGCTGGCTCATTGATGGCAATGGTTGCCACTGGAAAAGTGCCGGGGATTTCAGGAGTCTTTGGACGCATACTGCGCCCTTCCAGTAATGAAACTGGATGGCGATTCGTCTTTCTGGCAGGACTAATTGCCGGCGCTGCAGTGATGTTTCGAACGCATGAACTGGCCTCTGTGTTTCGTGTTCCCGACGGGCGGAGTTTGATTGTTTATGCGATTGCTGGGCTGATCGTTGGGTTTGGGACTCGTCTCGGTGGTGGTTGCACCAGCGGGCATGGCATTTGCGGGGTTGGGATGGGCGCTCGCGATTCCATGGTAGCGACGGTGGTCTTCATGGTTGCCGGAATGGTAACGGTTTATCTCTTTCGAACTTTGGTGACGGGATGATGAAAAAGAATCTGCTCACATTTCTGGCCGGGGCACTTTTTGGTGCCGGACTCGCGATCTCGGGAATGACTGATCCGCTCAAGGTGACGGCGTTCCTGGATGTGTTTGGCGTATGGGACCCCACGCTGATCTTTGTGATGGGCGCCGCGTTGGCCGTGTTTTCAGGCGGCTACTTCTTTTTGAGGAAGTCGTTTTCACTGCCGTGTGACTCGGGTGACCCCGTGTCGAAGCAACTCCTGCTCGGAGCTGCTTTGTTTGGAATCGGTTGGGGCTTGGGAGGTTTTTGTCCCGGACCGGCCATCGCGAATCTCGGTGCGCTTCGGATTGAGTCTCTGGTATTCGTCCCCGCGATGGCGATTGGGATGGTATTGGTCCAGCGCCTTTACAAGCTGGATGCGTGAGCCAACAGGGCTGGTCGGAGGAGCTGAGCTCGTTGACCTGAGTTCGTTGGGAGCACCCTGTTGGAGTTTGACCCAAAGAGGGATAGAAATCCAGTAGAGGCGAAACTCTCACGGGACCCGTTACGGTTTCGTTACGGCTTGCGTTGGCGGTGTATCGAAAGACGTGAGTCTTTCGTCGGAAGTCACTTCTTGAGCCCGGTCTCGAGCACAAACCACTGCACCGGCAGGTCCTTGAGCGGTTCACGCATTTTGTCGAGTTCGGCGGCGGAGCCGTGAACTTCGAGGCGGAGCAGATCGGATATTTTGAGGGCTTCGCCGAGCAGGGCGCCTACATTGTCGAGGTGAGCGAGGGCACCCTCAGCGCCGATGTAGGCTTCGCGGCAAAAGATGGTGTCTTCACAAATGGTGAATCCGTAAAAGAGAACAGCTTCCTCATTGGCAGTCGCATCAACGAACGGCTGAAGGCCACTAATAAAATTGTCCCACTGCCCTTCGTGAGGCTTGAAGTAAGGGTGAATGCTGACGGTGGTTTGGGAGCTCATGGGTGTCACCTTGCGGTGAGGCCCTTCGCGGATCAAGATGAAAATCCTCCCCGAATCTGGCCTTTAATTTTGACGGCGCAGGACTTGTAGTTTGGTTGCCTGGAATAAGGATCGAAAGAAGCCAGCGTGAGGCGATTGGTTGATTCCTCGTGCATGGGAATAAAGACAGTGCCTTTTTGGACGGTATTGGTCACAAAGGTCTGAATGGAAATACTGCCTCGACGAGAGGAGACAGTTACTTTGCTGCCGGACTCAATGCCAAGCGCGGCGGCATCGATAGGATGCACTTCGACATGGCTCTTGCGCGGGGCGAGTTGGTTGAGCACCTCTGACTTGCGGGTACGAGTCTGAGTGTGCCACTGAGCAGAAGTGCCACGGCCAGTGAGCAGCCGAAGTGGAAATTCGCGGCAAGGGGGCTCGGGATCGGGCAGCAGATCGGCGTAAATGAATTTGGCGCGTTGGTCAGGGGTGAAGAAACGCCCGTCCTCGAAGAGTCGTCGCTGGTGTTCGAGTGATGGTGATCCTTTGGGGGCAGGCCACTGTACGCCGCCGTCATTGTCGATTTGATCGTAGCCTTTGATGCCTGAAATATCGCAGGGCTGGCCTGCGCTGATTTCCTGGAGGATTTCAAATACGGCTTCCGGGGTAGTCCAGCGATCAAAGAGGTTACTGCAACCCCAGGTGTCGATTAGCAGGCGAAAAATGGAAAAGTCGCTCAGAGCCTGGCCGGGCGCGCGTGATACTTTTTTGACGATGCCAATGCGCCGCTCTGAATTGATGAGGGTGCCATCCTTCTCGCCCCAGGCTGCGGCGGGCAGCACCAGATCGGCGTGCTGAGCTGTTTCGGTGGTGTGGTACATGTCCTGAACAACTAGGAAATCGAGTTTACCCAGCGTTTCCTCAAACTGATCCCGAGCGATCCACGAGTGGGCGGGATTGGTGGCGATGACCCAGAGCGCTTTGATTTTACCCTCTCGAATACCGTCAATAATTTGGTCGTAGGCCAGACTGTTTTGGTTGGGGATGCGATCGACGGAAATGTTAAGAATCTCGGCAACTTTCTGGCGATGTTCGTCGTTGGTGAACTCGTGTCCTCCCAAGAGGCTGGTCGTATTGCTGAACAGGCGGGAGCCCATCGCATTACACTGGCCGGTGATGGAGTTCGCACCGGTGCCGGGTTTTCCGATATTGCCTGTCATGAGCGCCAGATTGATGATGGCCTGGGCAGTGCGCGTGGCTTCGTAGCTTTGATTGACGCCCATGGTCCACCAGAAGGACACGCGTTTTCCACTGCCTATAAGATCTGCAAGGGATTCGAGTATTTCTGCCGCGATGCCAGTTTCGGCCACGACGGTTTCGAGGTCGAAAGCGGCGGCGTGAGCTTTGAATCCGGCGAAGTCAGTGGTATGTTCGTCGATGAAGGTCTGATCGAGTAACTCTCGCTCAATGAGCAAGCGGGCGAGTCCGTAGAGAAGAGCAAGATCGGACTTAGGCCGCAGGTCGATGTGGCGGGTCGCCTGCATCGCTGTTTCGGTACGACGTGGATCGATGACGACGATTTCGGGCTGCCTCTCGTTCTTCAGCACACGCTGCCACATGATGGGGTGGGCGATACAAAGGTTGGAGCCGATCAGGACGATGACGTCGGATTCCTCAAAGTCCGCGTAGGTGTAGGGAGGGGCGTCAAAGCCGAATGACTCTTTGTAGGCCCGCACGGCAGTAGACATGCATTGACGGGTGTTACCGTCGCCATGAACCATGCCCATGCCAAATTTGGCGAATGAGCCTAACAAAGCCATTTCTTCGGTGCAGATTTGACCAGTGCTGAGAAAGGCGACTGACTCAGGTCCGTGCTCGTCGATGATGGATTTCATCCGGTCGCGGAAGGTGGCGGCGGCAGTGTGCCAATCAACTTTGCGTGGTTCGGCACCGCGTTTTTCGCGGATCAAGGGGGTAGTGGCCCGGTCGGGGGCGGCCAGGGGAGTGAGCGCTTCCCAGCCTTTGGGGCAGGCCATGCCATCGTTGACTGGATAATTGATGTTGGGCGAAAGGTTAGTCGCGGCACCGTCACGCAGGTGAATGTTAAGCGAACATCCGGTAGAACAGAAGCCGCAGACCATGGAGGTGGTGGCTTGCGGAGCCGTCGAAGAGGGGACTTGTCCGATGCCGAACGCGCCGGGTTCGCGCACGAGTTCTTCGGTGAGCGGACCATGGTGGACTCGCAAGCGATCTTTGATTAATTCTCGGGCTCGATTCAGTGGGCTCATTTTGCAGGAACCCCGCCGGGCATCTTTGGCACTTCCACCGCCTGAAAGTAGAGAAAGCGGGCGCCTAGTTCTCCTGTCAGGATAAAGAGGAAAGCAAGCGGAGCGATTGACGGGGTGTTTGCGCTGATTAGCGCAAGGGTCATGCCAAGCAGTCCATTGACGAGGCGGATCCCCCAGGCTTTGCGAAGTGGCCCGCCGAGGAGGCGGGCTGATTTTTTGAAGGGTGAAAGGCGCTTTGAACTGACCCGTAATTCCAGGGCGATTTTGAGGGCTACCGCAAGAGCTGATACTAGAGGAAAAGTGAAGCAGGAGCCGAGGGCTAGGGCGGTGAAGAAGAAGCGGGGTCCCGTTTGAGTCAGGCTCCAGAGGGGACGCTTGGTGAAGACGTAAACCATGACGGAACAGAAGACTCCGGCGAAGCCGGCCCCAACCGTGCCGAGGGCGACTACGGTTTGGATGATGAGGGGCAGCTCAAAGATGAGGGTTGCCAGGTAGGTCATGGCTGCGCCGGACCAGGCGCCGAACACGAGAATCTCGCGGCTGAGCCAGGATCTTCTCCATCCGAGGAAACTGCGCCAGGCCTGGAGTGGTCGGCCCAGGTGAAGGGTTGCGCAGCCGAGCCCGGCGAAGACGAAGGCCATCGCAAAGAGGGCATGCCAGAGGCCGATGTCGGTAGCGCCGAGAGAAGTGAAGCGACTCAGGGCATCGAAAAGAAAGAGCCCGGCTCCGACTTGGGTCAGGACCAACATGATGGCTAATGGGGCGTGGGCGTGCGCGGGGGTAAGATCTGCGTAGTCTACGGCAACGGAGTCGCCTGTTTCCGGTGCGCGAAGATTGAGGAAAGTGGTGGAGGGTTTGGTAATGCTCGACGGAGCAGTGCCCGGCAGGAGAGACACTTCGTAGGTAGAGCGCTCTTCAATTTCGATCGTGGAAACGATGCGGATGCGGATGGCCTCGTTGGGGCAGGATTGTACACAGGCGGGGGCTTCTCCCTCACGGAGACGGGACTGGCACATATCGCACTTGCGGACAATGCCGAGGCGGTCGTTGTATTTGGGCACCTCGTAAGGGCAGGTCATGGTGCAATACTGACACCCGATGCACTGGTCATCGAGGTGACGGACCACGCCGGTATCGGCTTCCTTTTCGTAGGCAAGGGTGGGGCACCCGTTGGCGCACGCCGGGTCGGCACAGTGGTGACATGCGGTAGTTACGGTCTGAACGATGGCAGGCGATTGGGTGGTGCTAGTGATCGCGCCGACGTCACGCCAGGATTCGCCTTCGTCGAGGCCGTTGAGACTGTGGCAGGCAACCACGCACGCTTTGCAGCCGCTACAGGCATCGAGATCGACTTCGAAGGAATACTGTTCTCCTTTGCCCGGTTGAGACAGGGGAATGAGTTTCCGATAGTGTTTGGCCTGAACCGGTTCTGAGACGTTCTCGTGAAACTGTGAGAATCGTTCCACTGCGGATAGCCGCTGCTGGTCTGCCAGCAGTTCGTCAATGAGGCTTCTGTCCTCTCCTGGGCTCATTCAGTAACGAGTGCTTCCAGTGTTTCAAGGTTGTGGCGACCGGTGAAGTCGAGAAAAGTTTCTCCTTTGTCGCGATTGGCAAGGTAGCCCTTGAGTAGGGCTTCAATTTTTCCGTTGAGCTCGGGACCTACCGCGACGCTCTTGAGGAGCTGTCGGCCGATGCGTTTCTGATCGCCGCCAAATCCGCCGCCGATAAAGACATGGTAGCCTTCGACGGGTTCATCTTGTCCTTCGACGGGAACTTTGCAGGCCAGCAGGCCGATATCGCCTACGTAGTGCTGAGCGCAGGAATGCGGGCAACCAGTGACGTGAATGTTGATCGGAAGATCGAGCGTCATTTTGGAGTCGAGGTAATCGACGAGATCGATGGTGTTGCCCTTGGTGTCCGAGCTGGCGAATTTGCAGTAACGGTTTCCCGTGCAGGCGGCGGCGCCACCGCGGATGTTGCTGGCTTCGCATCCGAGACCGGCTTCTGCGAGTCTGGCTTTGGCGGATTCGATCTTATCGGTGGCAATATTTGGGATGATGACGTTCTGGAAGATGGTCAAACGCAGCTCCCCAGTTCCGAATTCGTCAGCCACGTTAGCAATGGCGCGTGCTTCATCAGTTTGGAGAAGGCCCACGGGGACATAGACGCCAAGCATGCTGAGGCCTTCCTGCTTCTGGGCGTGGGCTCCGATGTGAGGATGCGGAATCATCGGCTTCTCGTGAGGCTCGATGAGTTCGGTATAGACGGGATCGTTGAAATCGAATCGGACAATAGGCTCGTCGAGTAATTGCTCGGACTCGGCGAGGAATTTTTCGTATCCCCAGTCCTTGAGCAGGTAGATGAGGCGTGACTTGCCGCGGCTGCTTCGGTTTCCGTTCCGAATGTAGGCCCGGGTCATCGCGGTGACGACATCAGTGGCGTTCTCGGGTGAGCAAATCGCGCCGCAGTCTTCGGCAAGTTCCTGATGGCCTGACACACCACCCAGAAGAATACGAAAGTGAACGCCTTCTTCAATTTTTCCATGAAGGGGATGTCCCTCAGGAGGGGCCTTCAACTTGATCGCCTGAAGCCCAATATCGTTGGTGTCTTCCGCCACTCGGATGGGTGCTCCGCTGTCGTAGGAAATGTTGAACTTGCGCGGCAAGTCGTAGAATTCCGGCTGGTTGATGATGTAATGCGAGAGATCGTGGATCAACGGCATCACATCGTAGAGCTCGTGAGGATCGAGTCCGGAAGTCGGGTTGGCGGTGAAGTTCCGCAGGTTGTCGGCACCGGACCCTTTGGAGTGAAGCCCGCAGTCCTGAATCCGACGAAGGAGCTCAGGCGTGTTTTTGGGTTCAATAACCCGCAGTTGCACGTTGTTGCGGGTAGTCAGTTGCAGATAACCCCAGGCGATGTCGTCAGCAATGTTAGCCAATTCACGAAACTGATTCGAATTGACGGTGCCGCCGGGAATTCGCAGTCGGCACATGTATCCTTCGTGCATGGGGCCGAGCCAGAAGAGCCCGTTCCACTTAAATCGGAAGATATCCTCCTTCTCAGGTGCTTCGTTGGTTTTTGCCTGTTTGTGAAGAACAGGAAGTGCGTCGAAGGGATCGAGTTCGCGTTTGATTTTCTCTTCGGCGATTATCTTTTTGGCTTTGGGGGCAGGGCCGGCGTCAGGTTCGACGTCGGCAAAGCTGAGCCCCCGGTTTTTCATGCCGGAGAAGAAGCCGTCCAGGTAGGTGGCCTGATCGGATGACACGGGCTCGCCGGCAATCTGTTGGGGTATGGTGCTCATTAGTAAACGTCCCTCTGGTAGCGTTTGTCCTTCTTCAGTTGGTTGATGTAATCCTTGGCTTCTTCGTCACTGAGGCCACCGTCTTGTTGGGCGATGGAGTGCAAGACGTCATCGACATCTTTGGCCATACGCTTGGCATCTCCGCAGATGTAGAAATGGGCGCCACCCTGGAACCAGTTCCAAAGTTCTGCGCCATTTTCGAGCATCTTGTTTTGCACGTAGACTTTCTGATCTCCGTCACGGGACCAGGCCAGATCGAGGCGATTGAGGATTCCTTCCTCGTGTTGTTTGAGTAATTGTTCGCGGTAGAGAAAGTCGGTCTCTTCGTGAGGGTTGCCGAAGAAGAGCCAGTTTTTGCCTTTAGCGTTCGTGGCTTCGCGTTCTTCCAGAAATGCGCGGAACGGGGCGATCCCGGTACCCGGTCCACACATGATGACATCAGCGGAATGATCGGTTGGAAGTTTGAAGTGGGCCGCCGGTTGAAAGTATACGGGGACAGTTCCATCTCCGTTGACCCGGTCCGAAAGATAGGTCGAGCAAACGCCTCCTCGCTGACGTCCGTGGCTCTCGTAGGTGACTTTGGCGATCGTGAGATGAACTTCGTTGGGGTGAGCTTTAGGGCTCGAAGAAATCGAATAGAGTCTTGGTCTGAGCTTGCGAAGCTGACTGACAAACTCGTTGGCATCAGTGAAAGTCGCTGGATAGTCGGTGGCTAGGTCAATGAGTTCGCGTCCCCAGATATAGTTTTCGAGCACTTCGTTTGGCCCGCCGAGTAATTCCTTGAGTGCCTTAGAATCTGACTTCTCAGACCAGTCCGTCATCCCCTTGGCGCTGAGCGTACGAATATCGAAGTCTTCAATTAGAGCGTCGCGCAGAGGTTTCTCTTCTTTCTCCGGAGTGTTGATGACGGTGGTCGGATCGAATTCGAGTAGTGCGATGAGTTCGTCCGCCATGGCGGGGTCGTTCTTCGGGTAAACTCCCAGGACATCGCCGACTTCGTAACTGAGTCCGGAACCTGAGAGATCAAATTCGAAATGTCGGGTATCTCGAGCAGCCGTCGCCCCGTTGAGGTTGAGATTGGTTTTGAGCAGTGCCCGGAAAGGATTTTTCTTTGAATACCCAGATTCCTCTTTCTTCGTTGCAGGAGAATCTGTTTCGGACGGTTCTGAAAAGTCTCCATCTGTTTCTCTGATCTTAGCGGACACGCTGGCGAACCATTCGGCAGCAGGTTCTTCGAAATCAGTATCGCAGTCGACACGCGGGATAAGGCGCTTGGCGCCGAGTGCCATGAAGCGTTCGTCAAATGCTTTGCCTTGAGCGCAGAAGTCCAGGTAGTTCGAGTCACCCAGAGCCAGTACTGAGTAGGAAAGATTTTCGAGAGCGGGGTGATTTTCTGCCTGAAGTTTCTTCCAGAACTCGATCGCGTTGTCAGGCGGATCGCCTTCGCCCCAGGTGCTAGAGATGAGGATTACGAATTTTTCTTTAGTCAGGTCGAATTCTTCGTGGTCTTCGGTGCTGAGGCAAGGAGCGTCAAAGCCGGCGGCGGAAAGTTGTTCCGAAAAGTCTTCGGCCAGTCCTTCGCTATTGCCGGACTGGCTTGCATAGAGAACGGGGATGCGAAGTTTGCGCTTGCTGGTGATCGTAGGGGCCGGGCCTTCGTTGGAAATCAGGCCAGCAATGTAGCCGTTCAACCAGAGCCGTTGCTCATCGGTGAACGGGGCTGAAGGCGGGATAATTGGTAAGGTCGTGCTCAATGGTTGATTCTGGTGGGAATGTCAGGCTGCCTTGTCGATTTGATAAACCCGCTCCTCAAGGAAGCTGATCAACTGCTCCCGATATTCGAGGTATTTAGGGTCGGCCATGATGTCACGGCGATCGCGGGGGCGTTCGAAGTCGATCGAAACGATTTCGCCGACGCGAGCAGCGGGGCCGTTGGTCATCATGACGACGCGGTCGGCCAGATAGATAGCTTCATCGACATCGTGAGTAATCATCATGGCGGTGAGACGCTCCCGATTCCATAGATCAAGAAGCACTTGTTGGAGCTCGAATTTAGTCAGTTTGTCGAGCATGCCAAAAGGTTCATCGAGCAAAAGCATTTTGGGAGAGAGAGCGAAGGCCCGTGCGAGACCAACTCGTTGACGCATGCCGCCTGACAGCTCACTCGGTCGCTTTTGCATGGCATCTGCAAGTCCGACGGCGGTGAGGTAGTATTCCACGATTTGATTTCTCTCTTCCTGAGTGGCGTGGTAATAGACCTGCTCTACCCCAAGCATGACATTGTCCCAAGTGGTCATCCAGGGAAGCAGGCAAGGGGATTGAAATACCACGCCGCGATCCGGGGCAGCGCCTTCGATTTCCTTCTGGTCAATGAGAACGCTTCCTTCAGAAATATCGTTAAGGCCAGCGACCATAGATAGGACGGTTGACTTCCCGCAGCCAGAGTGACCCAGAACACAGACGAACTCACCCTTCTTCATCTTGAGGTCGAATCCCTCTACGATGACAGAGTCACCGGCAGGGGTTTTGTAAGTCTTACCCAAGTTGATGGCTTCAAAAAATGCGGCTTCTTTCATAGCTTAGGCAACGGTTTTCCTTGGTGAAGGACGAAGGCCGAGGAACCAGTTAGGTTTGTGGCGGCTGATGTCCATGGGGCGAATATTTGGCAGTGAAACGGGTTTCGAGACAGTTCCGGCTCGTTCCTTCTCCTTCTCGTTCAGGAGGAAATTGATCACTTCTGTGCGAAGTTTTTGGTAGTCGGATCCTGTGGTGATTGATCTGCGATTGCGGGGGCGGTCATAGGAAACGATTGTCTCAGGGCCGAGTGTTGCAGGCGGTCCAATGCTGATGGGAATGATTCGGTCAGCCATGTAAAGGCCTTCATCCACGTCGTTGGTGATCAAGATGACGGTTTGACCAAGCTCTTTCCAGATTCCGAGAATCTGGTCCTGGATGACGCTTCGGGTCAGGGCATCGAGAGCGCTGAGCGGTTCGTCGAGCAGTAACACCTCGGGATTCATTGCCAGAGTTCTGGCTACTGAATTGCGCTGGCGCATTCCCCCAGAGAGTTCGCCTGGTTTTTTGTGAAGAGCGTCGGTGAGGTTGACCCGATCGATCGCAGTGCGAATCTTTTCATCGCGAGTTTCAGAGCTTTCGTTGCCGTAGACTTCGTTGACCGCCAGTTCGACGTTTTTGTAAACATTGAACCAAGGCAGTAGGGAATAGTTCTGAAAGACCAGTCCCCGGGACGGGCTGGGTCCTCTAACCCGCTTGCCGTCGACGATAACCTCTCCTTTGTCGGGAAAAGTCAGGCCAGCGATGAGGTTCATGATGGTTGACTTACCGGCTCCGGAGTAACCAAGCATGGCAATGAACTCGCCTTTTTCGATATGCAGATTGATATCAGTGAGCACTTCGGCCCGGGCAGTGCCGGATCCGAATCCCACTGAAACGTCATTTAGTTCGATATATGCCATGGTTTCCGCAGATGAGGGATTAGACGTTCTGGTCCTCGAAGGTGACGAGTCGCTGGAAGACGAGCATGATGCGGTCGAGGAAGAAGCCAATGCCGCCGATGACGAAGACGGCGACGATGATCTGGGCGGTGCTCATGGTGTCGCCGTTCTGATACATGTCCCAGACGAACTTACCGAGGCCCTGATTCTGAGCCATCATGTCAGCAGCGATCAGCACCATCCAGCCAACGCCAATTGAAAGGCGAAGGCCTGTAAAAATCATGGGAAGCGAAGCAGGAAGCACGATTTTCCAAATGCGTTTGAACCATCCAAGTTTGAGAACCTTAGCTACGTTGAGATGGTCTTTGTCAACCGAAGCCACGCCCACGGCGGTGTTGATCAATGTTGGCCAGAGTGAGCAGAGCATCACCACACCGGCTGAGGTCCAGAGGGCCCGCTGCCAGATTGAATCGGAAGGGGGCGTGTCAATTCCCCAGGTGGTGATCACGAAGACAATCGGAAACCAGGCCAGGGGACTGACCGGTTTGAACAGTTGAATCAACGGATTCATGGCCGTGTTAAACTTCGGCGAAACGCCGCAGAGAACTCCGACCGGAACTGCGACGATGGTCGCGATCAGGAAGCCGATTGAAACCGTGAGCAACGAGATCCAGATTTGATCATAGAATGTCTTGTTGCCGGAGTATGACTTGGAGGCAAACATTTTTGCGTTCTCCTTATATTTAGCCGCCTTCTCAAGGTCGCCATCTGCGGCGGAAGCCCGAGATTTCCCCAGGTAGCTGTCGATTCGCTCTTGTTGGGAATTGAGATAGTTCTTTTCGGCGAATTTTTCTGCCTGAGCGAAGCCATTGATCGACTTGGGATCGAGTCCAGAGTTTTCGGAAAAGTAAGGGGCTTCTTCACCATTGATGCTTTCGGGAAACGGATGACTGAATCCCAGGATGGTAGTGCCAGTGAGGGCATACCAAGACTGGTGCGGGCTTGGGATTTGCACGCTGTCAGTCTTAATGACCGAAGAAAAGATGCTCCAGAGGATGATGAATCCAAGGAATGCCGTTACAGGCAGAAGGGTGTTCTGAGCGATTTCTCGAATTTGTTTGGCTGGCTCGTCACGTCCGATGAGACGGACGAACGGAGAGAAATAGCCAAGACCCAGCTTGTTCAATGTATGAGCGACGCGGTTGGGATTGTAGGTAATCCAAGAACGTTTCGGGGCGCTTGTATCCGGTGCGGATTCGGCGGTTGCGGTGGTGTCCATGAGGCTCATCTGGGTTGAATGTGAGTGTTGGGGGGAAGGGGTTCCCCGGAGGCTTTATTCCTCCGGGGCTTGGTGAAATAGCTAATCCTGTGCCAACTACTTCAGTCCGATCTTAAATGACTGGATGTATTCGTTAGGCTTTGATCCGTCGTAGGTTTTGCCGTCGATGAAGTCGGTCGTCGCCGGCTTGTAGCCACCGCCGTCGAAAGCAGCATAAGCATCGGTGAAGTCTTCCTCAGTGAATTCCCCGTCGTCGATGAGTTCCTTGACCGCTTCCATGTAGATATCGGGACGATAGATTCGCTCAGCCATCTCCTTGAAGAAGCTGTCGGGTTGTTGCTCAGTGATTTGCCCCCAGCGAATCATCTGTGTGAGGAACCAGACGCAATCGCTGTAGTAGGGGTAGCTGGCGTTGTAGCGGAAGAAGACGTTGAAGTCAGGCATCTCACGCTTATCACCCTTTTCGAACTCAAAGGTTCCCGTCATGCTGTTGCTGATGACTTCGAAGGGCGCTCCAACGTAGTTTGGTTGTGATAGGATTTCTGCTGCTTCGATGCGGTTTTCGGGTGCGGCGTCCAGCCAATGGCCCGCACGTATTAGTGCTTTAGTGACGGCGATCCATGTGTTGGGGTTGGCTTCTGCCCACTCCCGAGACACGCCGAATACTTTTTCCGGATTGTTTTTCCAGATGTCGTAATTGGTCGTTACCGGCACGCCGATTCCCTTGACCACGGCTTGTTGATTCCATGGTTCACCAACGCAATATCCAACAATGGTTCCCTGTTCGAGGGTCTGTGGCATTTGGGGCGGGGGAGTGACCGACAATTCGACATCTCCGTTGAGGAAGCCGGGGATATCTACTTGTCCGGTGCCGGGATCGAAATAGAAACCTGGCTTGATGCCTGCAGCGGCGAGCCAGTATCGGATTTCGTAGTTATGAGTGGAGACGGGAAATACCATCCCCATCTTGAGCTTGTTGTTTTCGGCCGCCGCCGCGTCGGAGATCGGCTTAAGGCTGTCTGCCGTGATGGGATGGACGGGCTTGCCGTCTTCCATCGGGACGTTGGGCTTCATTTTGGCCCAGAGGTCGTTAGAAACCGTGATGCCGTTTCCGTTGTAGTCGAGGTTGTAAGCCGTGACGATGTCAGCTTGTGTGCCAAATCCCACTGTGGCACCAATCGGTTGCCCGGCCAGCATGTGGGCCCCGTCGAGGTCGCCTGTGATAACGCGATTGAGCAACTCCTTCCAGTTGCCCTGTGCTTCGACGGTTACGCTGAGCCCTTCATCGTCGAAAAAGCCTTTTTCTTTTGCGATGACGATTGGAGCACAGTCTGTCAGTTTGATGAAGCCGAATTTAAGGGTGTCTTTTTCGACATCGAGCAAGTCGGCTTCGCTGGTAGTAGTTCCGGCAAGGAGGAGGAATGCCGCAACGGTTGTTTGTATGGTTTGCTTGGTTCTCATTTAGTTTAGTCGGTTTGGGTGAGTTTTGAAAGTGTTCTGTCAGGCGGCAGCAGTGGATTTGGTCATCGCCGCGTCGTAGGTGTCTTCTCTGAAGATGTGGCTGAGTAGCGGCCCGGCCTTGGTGTTGGCAAGGTCAAGAAGTCCAGCAGAACGCATTTGGGAAACCAGCCAGTTAGCTTTATCGGCTGTTGGTCGATTGACTTCCGGATGGGAAAAAATGTGGAAGGAATCGTTGGAGACCTCGCCGGTTTCATTCGGTTCTCCGGCAAACAAACTTGAGCGGATCAAGCTTGGCTCGATCCCGAGATAGTATGGTTGTGATAGGATTTCTACAGCCCTCTCCCTGCCTTCGTGAGTTTCACAGAACTGAGCTGCTTCTGAAGTCGCCCGGATCAAATTCAGATGGGTTTCACGACAACGATCGTCGAATTCGTCGCTAACAATCAGGGCCTTCTCCGGATGCATTGGTGACAGATCAGCCGATTCAGCTACGATGACTCCGGATCCGTCTCGGGCTGCCTTGGTGTTGAAGGGCTCTCCAACGCAGTAGCCGTCGATGTCTCCGGCTGAAAGGCATGAGGCCATTAGCGAAGGCGGTAACACTACGATCGAGTATTCCCGGCCGACGACGACCCCTGAGAGGCGGAGCCATTGAAGGAGTAAAAAGTGGTGGGTGCTGAAAAGATGGGGGATGCCGAAAGTGATTGGCTTGTTCCTTCGCCCTAACTGAATTTCTTTTGAAAGGGCCTGTCCCTTTGTGAAACCGGATTCGTATAGAGCGGTTGAAATGGTAATGGCGTTGCCGTTCGAATTGAGTAGGAAGCCGGTTGAGCAGGCGTGCTTGAGAACCCCGAGACCCCAGTTGAGAGCAAAGGCCAGGCCTGCGGGTGCATGAGCGGCCTCCAGATCTCCATATGCCATCTTATCCCGGATAGCGGCCCAGCCTGGTTCACGCATCAGATCCACTTTGAGGCCATGCTTCCGAAAAAATCCTTCCTCGTGGGCGATGGCAATCGGAGCGCAGTCCACCAGTGGAACAAATCCGATCCTGATTGAATCACTATGTCTGTTGGTTTTCTTTGGCACGATTCCTTTTAAAAGCCCTTTTTGTGCCAGTTGAGCTAATTTGGTCTAATAATTGCTTTCAATGATTTCATGGAATTGATGAACAGCATTCATAGCGAAGAATATGGACTTACTCGATAGTCGGCAGCTTCGTGCTTTTCAGGAGCTAGCGCGTCAAGGGACTTTCACTTCTGCGGCTCGCTCGCTGAACTTGACCCAATCTGCGGTGAGCCATTCGATCAAAGCTCTGGAAGGAGCGTTGGAAGTGACTCTATTTGAGCGCCTTGGAAAAACCGTTCGCTTGACACGATCAGGTGAATCATTACTCCCACACGCGGACCGAATCTTATCGCGAATGGTTCGAGCGCAGGATGAATTGCGGCTTCTCGATCGCCCCGGTCATGGGCGACTTCGTATTGGTGCTACGGTCACGATCAGTCAGTATGTGCTTCCGTCGGTGCTTCGAGAGTTGCGAGAAAGTTTCCCTTCTTTTGATATTTCTGTCGTTACGGATGACTCTCTTGAGCTCATGTCTCTTTTCGAGACGGGTGACATTGACGTGGCCGTGGCGCTTGAGACTTCTTTCTCTGACAAATTAAAACGAGAGGATCTATTTGAAGATCAAATTCAGATGGCCATATCACCGGTGCATCCGCTTGCTGGTTTGCCTGAAATCGGGGTTAAGGATATTCTGTCTGAGAGTTTCATTTTTTACAGTCAATCGAGCGAGACCTTTCGCCTGCTCGAGCAGGAGTCTCTTGCCAATGGCGTTCGACTGAAGACTGCTCTTCAAGTGGGCAGTATGGCGGCGATCAAGGAGATGGCCAAAATTGGCATGGGAATTGGATTACTGTCTCCCTGGGTGGCGGAAGAGGAAATTTCCAATGAGACACTCGTTTTTCGACCACTTCCTTGGAGAAATATCACCCGTCGTTGGGCGATCCACAGTGACCCCAGACACGAACCGCAAGTGATTGAGGCGGTCTTCACCGGAATTTGTCGAAATGTGGTCAATACGTTGATTCAGCGGACCGAGCGATTGCAGGTGCAGGGTTCATCTTGAGCGATCCTATCAAATAAAAAGAGGCCGAACTTTCGTTCGGCCTCTTTGAAATATTAAATCGATGCGTCGGGCGGACGATCAGTATTTGATATTCAGCTCAATACTGGCACGAGTCACGTCTGGCTGTGCGCCCTGCCCCATGAAGAAGGCACCCTTAGCAAGAACGGTTACGTTTTCGTAGATCGCTTTCGAGGCAACTAGGTCGATTTCCTGGCCAAATGAAATGTCGAGTCCGTCATCCCAGAAGTAGTGGTAAGCAGCCAGGAGGTTTACATCGGCGATCTTTGTTCCGATGGAGGCGTAAGCGTCCGTGAGGCCTGTTGCTGGTGTTGCCAGAAAGCGATCAGCAAATCCATTGAACTTATGGAGTGTTGCGAGTGGAGATTTAAATCCCACTCCGTTGTCAGAACCGAGATACTCGTAGCCGACAGTGGCTTTGATACCTGGAACAACCTCTTTTATCAGGCTGGCATGAGCGTAATTGGCCGAGTAGTTTAATGGACTGCTGCTACCGTCGACTTGATGGGCATACTCAAGGTAATAGGAGGAGTCGGCAATGAAGTCACCGGCGAGCGAGAATCCGAAGGTATCGTTGCTGTTGGCATCTCCTGCGACATTGTGGAGATCGAGAGAGTAGACATAGCTTGTCAGGGTTCCGAAGGAAAGCCCCTTGTACTTAGCGTTGCCAATGTAGGAGTTTCCTTTGAAATCGGTGACACCAAAAGGAGGGCCCGACGCTTCGGAACCGAAGATCCGGTTCACTTGCCAGATGAATCCAGCGTAGACTTCGAGGTCATTCGTCGGATTCCAAGTAAAGCCAGCCGCATCGAATGTCTGCATGTTTTGGCGCCAGCCTACGGTGCCAATCCAGCGTTGGTTGTCGAGGTTGATACCCTGACGGCCTACCTTTAATCCCCATACGTTGTCAGGCGAGTTGTAGGATAGCCAGGCCTGATTGAGCTCATGGGACTTTGGATCCGCGATGACCGTTTTGCCCGGAGTTCCTTGAGTGCCGGGAACGAAATATTCGCTTCGATCGGCAGCCAGCGTGCCTTCATATTCGACGAAGGCCTGAAACCCGTTGATCTCCCTGGTGAGAAGACCTAAGCGATTTCGAATGGTCGCGGCATTGGATTCATCCAGAAGATCCTGATCGCCATATTCATAGCGAATCCTAGTGTCCAAAGTGAACTTAACCAGTGACGGCTCCTTATCATTAAGGGTGAGTTCTTTGCCAGAATAATCACCGGCAAATCCGATTGTGACGGAAAAGCTGAGAGCAAGCACCGCTAGTCCATATTTGTGTGTCGTTTTCATCTGGCATGCAGAGAAGCCGATTTCTAGCCAATCCTCAAAAGTATTTGGCCCTTCTGGTCATCGATATACTCATGCCGCTTATTAGCATGATTCATCCTGCCCTGTTGCTATGGGTATAACTCGCATACCTATAATGGGTTACTGCTTTCAGAGAGGGATAGGCGCAAATTGCACTCAACGCTCTCCGTGCAGATGCTCCCCTTTTCGTGCGGCCTGAAGTGCTTCCACTGTATCGACCGCTGCGCCAGGATCTGATTCGGTCTTTAACCATTCGTCTAAGGCGTCGCTCAGTCTTGCTTTGACCTCCGCATAGCCATCGTCTCTCGCGAGATCATCCAATTCGTATGTATCCTCAAACGTGTGATAAAGCTGCTCCGAGGGGCGGCTCATGTAGCGTTTAATTCTTTCATAGCTGCGGGGCTTTTGGATCGGGTCGTCTCCCATCCAGGTCGCCCAGTAAGGGTTGTTCAGCTTTCCACCTCCCATGAGATGTTTTTCAAGGTAGAGCTCTTCGTGGAGAAGATTGCGGATGTAGCGAAAACGCCCGTCGGTGACTGAGCGGATCGGGTAGCGGGGGCCTTCAGGTAAGTTATTGTGAAGGGCAAAGGCGAACTTTCGGTGTTTGTCTGATTCACCGCGGAGAACCGATGTGAAGCTGGTCCCATCAAACTGTGGCTCGGTTTTGCCTTCGGCCAGTTCAAGAAAAGTGGGGGCGACATCGGCATATTGGACAAGCGCATCCGTCCTTTTTCCTGCCGGTACGACGCCGGGCCATTCAGCAATCAGCGCGGTATGGACGCCAGTGTTCCAATTGGTCCACTTACATCCCGGGAACTGTGAGCCTTGTTCGGAGGTAAACATTACCAGCGTCTCATCCCGTTTCCCGGACGCTTCGAGCACGTCGAGAATATCGCCGACCTGTGAATCCATGTAGGTGATCTCGGCGAGGTAGTCGGCAAAATGCTCACGGGTGATTGGGGTGTCGGCAAAGTTGGAAGGTAATTTGATTTTCTTCAGGGGATATTGCGAAGCATCTCCCATGACCCAGGGAATATGTGACTCGACCAGACAAATGACGAGGCAGAAGGGTTCATCGCCTTCAATGTATTCGGTGATGCCGGCGAGATCGTGTGGAAGGGTTGGGCTGCGCACACAACTCGGATCGAAACCGTTCACCGAATCGAATGGAAAGGCTGCATCAGGTTTTACGTGGACTTTTCCTGCGATGCCAACGCGATAGCCTAGTGGGCGCAGAAAATGGGGCAGGCTGCGGGTTTCAGGGCGGCTTGCGGAATGATTCCACGCGCAGCCGTTGCTCATTGGATACTGGCCGCTGTATAACTCAGCCCGGCAGGGCTGGCACATGGCCGTCGCGAGATAGGCTTGATTGAAGGTGAGGCCTCGCGATGCCAGAGCGTCGATATTTGGGGTGATTGCATTTTCACCTCCGTAAAGAGGCAGGTCGTTGTAGGTGCAATCATCGCCGAGGATGAGGAGAAAATTGGGAGCCGCTGATACGGAGCACGCGAACAGGAGGATCAGTGAAAAAGGGAAGAGGGATTTCATTGGATTTACAGTGCCGCCTTACTGGTAGTGACTTCAATTTCAGGAATCAGCTGCGGCAATACTAAATCGAGATGCTCTAAGTCGCCTGTCGTTTCGATGAGGATTTCGGACGGATTGTTGTGAACTTCGGACACGCCGGAAATGAGACTGACAACACGATCAGCAACCGCTGGGCCTGTATCAATGATGGTCGCGCTCGAGGGAAGAAGGTGTTCGATTACTTTTCCGAGGAAAGGATAATGAGTGCAGCCCAGAACGATGACGTCCGCATCTGCCTCAATGAGCGGGGTGAGGGCTTCCGAGACAGCGGCTTCAGCATCAGGTCCTGACACAATGCCGGCTTCAACCAGCTCGACGAAGCGGGGGCAAGGCTGGGTGATGACGGTGACGCCGTCGGCATGATTGTTAAGCAACTGGTGAAATTTTTCGCCGGCGATTGATGCTTCGGTAGCCAGGACTCCGATCACCCCGGAGCGGGTTCTCTCTGCGGCTGGCTTTACTCCCGGCTCCATGCCGACAATGGGAATGGGGTAGTTGGCACGAAGTGAGCCGACGGCATGAATGGTGGCTGAATTGCAGGCGATGACCAGAATGTTGGCGCCATGGTTGAGTAGGTAGTCTGCGATGACCGTGACTCGATCACGAATTTCCTCTGGGGATTTGTTGCCGTAGGGGCACCAATCAGAGTCCCCTACATAGTGCATCGCTACCCCCGGAAGCCGTTGGTGAAGCTCGCGGAGAACCGAGAGTCCCCCGACACCGGAATCAAGGATTCCGATTTTGGCAGGGGAGCTGGAGTCGGGAACGGTCACTTGGCTTTTCCTGCCTTAGCTTTGGCTTTTGATTTGCCTCCTTTTGGCTTTTTTTCCGCACCGGGCATGTTTGGCCAGTGGAAATCTTTCGGTTCGGCCGCTGGCTGAGTGAGGTCAGTCGGAGCAGGGAGAGCAACATGAATCATCTCTTTTTTCTCATCGAGATTTTCGTTCAGTTGCGCTTCGGTGACAGGCAATGAGGTGACACCATTTTCGGGCACGTCGAGTTTTGCTGCCCAGACGATGGCGTTGAGAACTACACGGCGAAAATCTTCGATGGCCCAGTTGCGATGCCAGTGGCCGCCGGTGAATCCGATGCCGCGTCCACCGTCGGGGCGCTCAACAGCCCACATCATGGTTTGCTTTTTGCCGAGGCCGGCCTCTCCCGCTGGCGTCCAGTGGACGTAACGATTGATATTCTCGCGACTCGGGATGCCGGTGATGATATCAGCAGCAGTCTTAGGCTCAGCAAAACGCATGTTGTAGTACCATTCATCGTTGGCGCTGAAACCGGGGACGCCGCGACTGATGGGGTGATCTGCATTGAGTTCGACTTGTGCGGTCCAGTGCGGGTTTGCTGAAAATCCTGCCTCGTAGTGACCGCCGATCCACTGCTTGAAGAGTTCGCCTTGCTCACCTTTGGGCACTTCGACGCCGTAGTGCATGCACATCAGGCCGACGCCACTTTTCACCATCTCGTCCATTTTGGCTTCGTGTCCGTTGACAGGGTGCCGGTCGTTGCCATCGGAGTAGATCACAATGGCATTGGCTCCATCGAAAATGGACTCATCTTCGGGCCAGCCGTGATGAGCGACTTCCACTGTGACAGGGAGCCCACTTTGTTCGGCAAGTGCACGAGAGAGAAGCGTGACACCTGCTTTGAATTCATGCTGTCCTGAGGGGTGACTCGGCACTCCTGAAATAAAGACGATTTTGGCAGAGTCGGCAGAGGTGTCGGCGCTCGTTGTGCTTTCGCTACAGGAAGGTGAAAAGATAGCGATAAACCCTAGTAGCAGGGCCGATCCTGCCGCGGCTGCGATGGGGCGTGGGCGGGTTTTGAATAGTTGTTCGAGAAACTTCATGGTGGCTACTATGGAGGGAACTTTCGAAATGTTCGAGTTTTTCTACCTTGGATTTTGGTGAGTTCTGTCAGAAGTTGTTGGTTTGAATTTGTCACGGATGAATCACAAAAAAGGCTCCCCGATGAAAGGGAGCCTTCAGGTCGAGTTTGGCAACTCAACATGTGTTTGGGATAAATTCGATCTCGTTCAGTAGTCCAGCGCCACCGAGCCGATTTCTTCGGGAATGAGGTAGTCATGGCCCGTCGTCAAGGCATCGGACATTGACTCAATCCACTGTGCTACCTGCACTTCTGCAAATCGAGGGAGAGCGGAAGGTTTGTTGAGAGCCTCGGCAAAGTCGATGTCGGCATTTTTGAGGGCGGTCTGCAGATCGCCGGATAGTGCCGGAACGTTTACTTGAGCAGCACCGAGGTAACGAGCTGCCTTTTCAGCGAGACTTCCTTTCCACTTCACTTCGGTGCGTTCGTCGCCCTGAGTGTGCGCTACGACGTAGTCAGCTTGATCGGCAAAGATTTCGGTGAGGTCGGTCAGTTCTTCATTGGAGCGCTCGCTCTGATTGTAGGGCATCACCATGGTCATTTCGGCGTCGAGCTCGGCAAGAAGGTTTTCGAGTTCTTCCGCGGCGCAAAATTCGCCCCAGCTGCGAGCGGCTCCGGTGTGAACGTCAAGGATCACTGCCTGATTTCGATCGATAGCTGAGATTAGCTGCGAGACATCGAACTGGTCTTCCAGGTCCCAGAACTCTCCTTTGAAGGAGTCCGTCATATCCATTTCGTTAGAAGTGACCATCAAGTGTCTGAGGTCCAGTTCGGTGAGATGGTGCGAAATAGCGCGTGCCAGGGCAGACTTGCCGGAGCGCTCCAGGTCATTGACGATGACGATTAGTTTTTTCATGGCAGATCGAATTAGATAATATGACTATAAATATTAGAAAAACTCTGGCAAGCCAAAAGTTAATAATTCTTAAAAATAAAGAAACTCGTTATAAGGAGTATGTCTGTTTGGGGGGTGAGGATTGAGGTTGTTTCGTGATTTTAGCGGGATTAAATCTCGCCTGATCAGTGGGTATTGACCTGTCGAGGCCGAAAAATGTTCAGAAAAACTCTCACTTTCTTCATTTTCATCGTGGAGCTTGGGTTGGGATCTTCGTGAGTTTCCGGCCTCACGCCCGAGTTCTGAGGCCCTTGCGAGGCGGTCTTCAGCTCTAGCGGTAGGGTTGGAGTCCAATGATTTCGTGGTTTTGTACCAATTTCGGCATTGGCTTTTCCTTTGACGGATGATGATTCCTCAATAATGTAGCCGCGGCTGCCGCCAGTGGGTGGAGCTGAAAAGTTTGGTCAGCTAGTGGCTAAACAACCTCGTTTGGAACGAAACACGCTTATTACCACCATTATGGCATCATACGGAATTAACGGATTTGGACGGATTGGACGCAACGTATTGCGGGCCATGTCCGATGAACAGCGCAAGAAAGTCGTTGCTATCAACGACCTAACTGACAACAAAACACTTTCTCATCTGCTTAAGTATGACTCCACTGCGGGTCGTTTCGACGGCACTGTTGAGTTCGACGACGAGTCCATCACTGTGAACGGACATCGCATCCTTGCTACTGCTGAGCGCGACCCCGCCAATCTCGATTGGGGTGGTAAAGGTGTCGACGTGGTTCTGGAATCGACCGGTTTCTTCATCGACCGCGCCGGAGCTGGTAAGCACCTCGAAGCTGGTGCCAAGAAAGTCATCATCTCTGCTCCAGCGAAAGAGCCTGATCTCACTTTCTGCATCGGAATCAACGACAACCTCTACAATCCTGCAGAGCATCACATCATTTCCAATGCTTCCTGCACCACTAACTGTCTCGCGCCGATGGTGAAGGTCCTCAACGATTCTTTCGGTGTGGAAAAAGGATTCATGAGCACGATTCACTCCTTCACGGGTGACCAGAACGTGTTGGATGCGCCTCACAGCGACCTCCGCCGCGCTCGTACCGCTTCCGAGAACATCATTCCATCCAGCACAGGTGCTGCCAAGGCTATCGGCCTCGTCATTCCTGAGATGAACGGCAAGCTTCAGGGCGGTGCCTTCCGTGTTCCCACTCCGACAGGTTCCGTGACTGATTTCAGCGCGATCCTTTCGAAGGACACGACGGTGGAAGAGATTAACGCAGCTTACAAAGAAGCCGCGGAAGGTCCTCTCAAGCACATCTTCCATTACAGCGAAGATCCCCTCGTCCTTAAGGACATCGTGGGTGATCCTCACTCCTGTATCCTCGACGGACTCACCACGATGGCCCAGGGCAATTTCGTGAAAGTAGTCGGATGGTATGACAACGAGTGGGGCTACTCCAACCGCGCAGTTGATGCGATGGAACTCGTTGGTGGCAGCCTGTAAAGGTTGTTTCCATCATCAGATTTTGAATAAAAAGCGCCCCCGACTGACTCAGTTGGCGGGCGCTTTTTTTCTGACCAAAAGATAAGGATTAAGAAAAAGAACAAGACTTCCAAATGAAACTTTCCATCCGTGACATTCAACCAGCCGGGAAGCGCGTCCTCATGCGCGTCGATTTTAACGTGCCCCTCGATGATGATGGTAACATCACTGACGACAGCCGAATCAAGGGTGCGATTCCATCGATCGAGCATCTTACCAATGCGGGTGCCCGCGTAATTCTGATGTCGCATCTTGGGCGTCCCAAGGGCGAAAAGAATCCAGCGTATTCGCTGAAGCCGGTTGCCGATCGATTGGGTGAGTTGATTTCAGCTCCCGTGAAATTCGCGGATGATTGTGTGGGTGACAGTGCTGATTCCGCCGTGGCCGCTCTTCAGGACGGGGAAGTGCTCCTTCTTGAGAATGTCCGTTTCCACGCCGGTGAAACCGATAACGATTCGGACTTTTCTAAGCAGCTCGCATCGAATGGCGACATCTACGTGAACGACGCTTTTGGAACTGCTCATCGCGCCCACGCTTCGACTGCTGGTGTGACTGAGTTTATCGACACTTGTGCGATGGGATTCCTCATTGAAAAGGAACTCGAGTATCTAGTGACCAAACTCGAAGTGCCTCAGCGGCCCTTTGTTGTCATCATGGGTGGAGCAAAGGTTTCTGACAAAATTAAGATTCTGGAGCGGCTCATGGAGAAAGCGGATGCTTTCGTTATCGGTGGCGCCATGGCGAATACCTTCCGTCTCGCTCAGGGATACGAGATGGGTAACAGTTTTGCCGAGCGCAAAGAAGAGGCCCTCGAAATGGCTCGCGGCATTCTTAAGACGGCTGAGAAAAACGGCACTCCGTTTCACCTGCCGGCTGACACTCGTCACACCAAAGAGTTCGCTGACGACGCTCCCACTGAATGCACTGGCATTTGGGGTGAGCCGGGAACAGCCGTTCCTGCAGACCGTGAAGGGATTGATATTGGCGACGAAGCGATCAAAGATTTCACGAAGGTTATCTCTGAAGCCGGCACCGTGATTTGGAACGGACCAATGGGGGTATTCGAGAAGCGTGGTTTCGACATCGGCACCAGAGCGGTCGGAGAAGCAATTGCTGCCAATGAAGCGGCCATCACCATTGTGGGAGGCGGCGACTCAGTGACTGCAGCCAATCAGTTTGGCTTCGGCGAAAAAATGGACCACATGTCGACGGGTGGAGGGGCTTCTCTGGAGCTTCTCGAAGGAAAAGACCTACCCGGTATTGCCGCCCTCGACGATCAGTAATCTCAAACTCAACAGGGTTAGGTCAGTGACCTAACCCTGTTCAAAGAAGCAAATCAGCTAAAATTCTACTTGCTACAAGCTAACAATATGAGCAGAAAAAACATCATCGCAGCCAACTGGAAGATGAACGTGACGCCGACCGAAACGGTCGCGTTTCTGGAACCCTTCCTGAGTCAATTCAACGAAGCAGTCGGCGTCGATATCGTCATCGCCCCTTCTTTCATCTCGATGCCGAAAGCGTCTGAGATGATCACACCGAATCCTGCCGTTTCTCTTTCTGCGCAGAACATGTCTCACGAGGCATCTGGTGCCTTCACTGGGGAAACCAGTGCCGCCATGCTCAATGACATCAATACTGATTACGTGATCCTCGGGCACAGCGAACGTCGTTCGATTTACGGAGAAGATGACGCGGTCATCAATAAGAAAGTGCACGCTACTTTGGCTGCCGACATGAAGCCGATCCTCTGCATCGGTGAGTCACTCGAAGAGCGTGAAGGCGGTCAACTCGAGAGCGTCCTGACATCTCAACTCGAAGGCAGCCTTGCTGATATTTCAGCTGACCAGATGGCCGACATCGTGATTGCCTATGAGCCGGTCTGGGCCATTGGAACCGGCGTCACTGCTAGTCCACAACAGGCGCAGGACACTCAGGAGTTTGTTCGCTCTGTTCTGGTTAAGCTTTTTGGTGACGATATCGCCGGAGCTACTCGGATTCAATACGGCGGATCCGTTAAGCCGGGTAACGCTGCTGAGTTGATTGGTCAGCCAGACATCGATGGATTCCTCGTCGGTGGTGCCAGCCTCGACCCGACCAGCTTTTCTGAGATCGTCAGCGCTGCGATTGGCGGTTGATAGGTCACTCCTCGCTGCGGTTAGCAGCCCTATAGGTATTTTCAAAAAGCCCGGGGGTCTCGATTGAGCCGCCGGGTTTTTTGTGTCGCAGGCTTAGCTCAGTCCCCGAATCTCTCCGGCTTCATTCACGTCGATTTTCTCTGCCGCAGGAACCCGGGGAAGTCCCGGCATAGTCATGATATCGCCAGTCAGGGCGACAATGAATTCAGCCCCGGCGGAAACCCGGATGTCTCGAACTGGTATCGTAAACCCGCTGACCGCCCCTCGTTTTTCAGGGTCTGCACTGAAGCTGTAAGGGTTTTTTGCGATACACACCGGAAAATTTCGGGCTTCGGTTTCATCGAGGGCGCGTAATTGCTTTTCGACGGAGGCGCTTAATTCGATGTCGTCTGCACGATAGATTTCCTTAGCAACTGTTCGAAGTTTTTCGATGATGGGAAGGTCGTCCGGATAGAGGTAAGAAAACCCCGGGCCCTCGTCTGAGTCGATTGCGGCCAGAACGGCTTTAGCAAGATCGGTAGCGCCCTTTCCTCCTTCAGCCCAGTGAGTGGCAAGAACACACGGGACTTCGAGTTTTTCACAAAGGGAGAAGAGCACATCTGTCTCCTCTTGAGTGTCAGCGGAGAATGCATTGAGGGCGACGACAGAGGGAACGCCAAACTTGGCGATGTTTTCCAGGTGGCGTTTCAAATTGGCGAACCCTTTCTCTACCGCTTCAGGATTTTCTTCCGGAAGGTCCTTCCGGGAAACCCCGCCGTGATATTTTAGCGCTCTAATAGTGGCGACAACGACGGCGGCATCAGGCTTCAGATTTGCTTCACGACATTTGATATCAAAGAATTTTTCGGCTCCCAGGTCGGCACCAAAACCTGCCTCGGTCACCACGATGTCCGAGAGTTGCAGTGCCGTTCGGGTGGCGACAACGGAGTTGCATCCGTGAGCGATATTGGCGAAGGGGCCGCCATGAACGAAGGCCGGCGTGTGTTCCATGGTTTGGACGAGGTTCGGATTGAGCGCATCTTTGAGCAACGCGGTCATCGCTCCATGTGCTTTAAGATCAGAAGCCAGAACGTTTTCCTTCGACAAGTTCAATCCAATACAAATTCTCCCGAGCCGTGCTTTCAGATCTTCGAGGCTTTTTGCGAGGCAGAAGATGGCCATCACTTCCGACGCAACTGTGATATCGAACCCTGTTTCACGTGGAAAATCCGGAGCTTTTCCGAGTCCTGTGATGACGTTTCTCAGGGCCCTATCATTGAGATCGAGCGCTCTCTTCCAGGAGATTTTGCGCGGGTCGAGATTCAGCTCGTTGCCCCAGTGGAGATGATTGTCGATCATAGCCGCGAGCAGATTGTTGGCGGCGCCGATGGCATGAAAATCACCAGTGAAATGAAAGTTGATTTCATCCATCGGGACAACTTGTGAGTAGCCGCCACCTGCTGCGCCGCCTTTCATTCCGAAGGACGGTCCCAGACTTGGTTCACGCAGACAGATTGTAGCTTTTTCCCCCAATCGGTTGAGGCCATCTCCGAGTCCCACTGTCGTTGTGGTTTTCCCTTCTCCCGCTGGGGTGGGGGAAATGGCGGTAACGAGCACCAGTTTTCCCTGTGGCTTCTCGGGGCGGTTGCTCAATCCTATGAGATCCAGTTTCGCTTTCCACTTTCCGTAGGGGATGACAAGTTCCGGCGAAATCCCAAGTTGATCCGTTGCGATTTCCTGGATTGGCTTCAGTTGCGCCTGTCGGGCGATTTCTATGTCTGTCATAGGCAAAAAAAGCTGTAACAGCGGGTCGACAATTTGTCCGCAAATAGTTTCAATTTTGAACGGTTTCGCCGATCCGATTCCACGGTGATCTGAATTCAAGGCGCATCAACGCCATCGGATGCCAGAGTTTCGTCTTGTCGAAATTTGATGGGACTGACTATTCTTTCGACAATGAAATTGATACCGCTCTACCTTGCTATATTCGCTGTCGGAACCATTGGCTCCTTTGCTGTTGCCGACGAGAATCATGAGATTATCGAAAAAGTGATGAAAGAAGGGATGAAAGGAGATGACAGTCCTCTCGCCAAAGTTCTCGATGGGGATGCAACCGCAGAAGAGACAACGAATCTCGCGGAGTTGATTCAGACGCTGGACGGGACCGAAGCCCCCAAGGGTGATCAGGGTGACTATGATGACAAGGTTGCTGAATTGATTGCAGCGATGGACGCGGTCGCAGGCGGGAAGGTCGAGATGAAAGATATTGAGCGACTTGATGAGGCCTCAAACTGCAAGGCGTGTCACGGCGATCACAAGCCAAAGAAGGAATAATTCCATTCATTGTTTCCCAAGGCCATATTATGATCGCTGTTGAGTTACTTGAGAAGGACGGGGTCGCCATCGTGCGGCCCTCCGGTCCGCTGTCGGAGTCGGACTTTGAAGGTCTGGCGCAATCGGTTGACGCATATCTTGAAAGGCATGAGTCGCTAAAGGGACTTGTGATTCACGTGCAGCAGTTTCCCGGATGGGAGGATCTGGGCGGATTAATTCACCACATCAAGTTTGTGAAAGGTCATCACGAAAGAATCGATCGAGTTGCGCTTGTTTCTGACAGTAAGTTGGCGTCCGTAGCCCCAAAACTTGCTTCCCACTTTGTGTCTGCTGAAGTGAAGTCGTTTGAGTTTGAAGATCTCGACACTGCCCTGAGTTGGGTGAACGAAAACTGAATTGATGAAGAGAATCGCCGCTTTCTGGGTTGTTCTGCTGTTGGTGGCAGGTCCCTCGTATGGACTTGCTGATCGTCCGAATATCCTCATGATCGCGGTGGACGATTTGAGGCCTATGTTAGGATGTTATGGTGACGACCGGGTTTTGACCCCGAACATTGATCGGCTGGCGGCTGAAGGAATGCTGTTCGAGCGGGCCTACTGCAATTACGCGAAATGCGGCCCGTCAAGGTTATCGCTGATGACTGGGATTCGGCCTGATCAGGTCGGGGTCTACAGTCATAGTGACACTGCCGTGGCCGAGTTCAGAAGAAAGAATCCAAAGGCTGTTTCCATGGCCCGCTGGTTCAAACAGCAAGGGTACCTCGCCCGGAGTTTCGGGAAAATTGATCATGACGGTTGGGCTGATCCCGATGAGTGGAGTGTTCCTCCTTTTGCAGGACGGGATGGTGAGATGCTGGAAATCGTGGACGGAACGGGCGAAAGCGTGGTTGCCGATCGAGCGGCCTGCCCCGTGATGCAGGCGCCGGACGTTGAGGATGAATTTCTCTTTGCCGGACGGATGACTGAGGAAGTGAAGCGATCGCTTTCGAATCCGCGGGACAAGCCCTTCTTTTTTGCCGTGGGATTTAGGCGTCCGCATTTGCCCTTTGTTGCTCCAAAAAAATACTACGAACTTTACGAGCCGGATGAGTCATGGCTGGCGCCGAATCCAGATCCGCCAAAGAATGCACCTCCACTGGCCTGGTTTAATTCCGATGGTTACGGGGGAATGATGAAGAAGTTCGGGGAGGCATTGCCTGAACCGGTGACACGGAAACAGGCAATTGCCTTGAACGGTTTTGAGATGCGGAGCTATCTCGGTGCACCGGTGAAAGGGAATATTTCGACGGAGAAACAGTTGCAATTGATTCATGCCTACGCGGCTTGCGTCAGTTATGTCGATGCACAGATAGGGAAGTTGCTCAGGTCGCTGGACGAAAGTGGGCTGCGGGAAAACACCATTGTTCTTCTGTGGTCGGACCACGGGTGGCATCTCGGCGAAATGAGTGCTTGGGGCAAAATGACGAATTACGAGATTGCGACCCGTGTGCCTTTGATTATATCGGCTCCCGGTAAGTCAGTCGGGAAAACCCGTTCTCTGGCTGAGTTGGTAGATCTTTTCCCTACATTGTGTGAGCTGTCGGGGATTGGGTCGCCTGGCCATCTCCAGGGAGACAGTCTTGTTCCTATTCTGAAAAACTCAGAAACCGAAATCAAGGATGCGATTTTTCATGAGTACGCCCGTTACAACGGAAAGTTCATGGGGCGCGCCGTAAGGACCGATCAGTTCCGATATGTGGAGTGGACAGACATTAGGGGTAACCGGGTTGCCGAGGAGCTTTACGATCTGGCTGTGGATCCCATGGAAACGGTGAATCGAATTGAGGAGCAGACCGGCCAGGCGGAGATCATGAGATCGCTGCTGCACGGGCGCTGAGTCACAAGGCCTTAAAGAGCGAGGCGTTCCCGAAGTCCTTCCCGCCACTTGGCGGTTTTGGAGTTGGTGGTATCAGCATTTGCAGAGACAGTTTTTTCGTAGAATGCGATCAGTTGATCGAAAAGTTGCTGCCGGATCTCAGTCGACAGCAAATCAGGCTGGGCGAAGTATTTGGGTTTCGGGCTCACGTTCTGCGCGATGCACCGATAAAGGAAGATTCGGTCATAGCTGCTTCGGAGCGGTAGGCGTCCCAATTCACGGAAGGATTCACGCAATACCTCCTGAGTTGCATCGAATTGACTGAGGAGGTGAGCGATCTCAACTCCATAGACCCAGTCGGGACTTCGGTATCGGTGGGTTGAGTCATACAGCCCTGCTGTTTCCCACGCGATGATTCCCAGGGTTTGGCGAACGAGACTCAGCAAGTAGGCATCCATCGCTTTTTTGCCGAGATGTTTTCCCCCTTTCCAGAGTATTTCCGAGCCGGCAATCCACCCGGCGGCGAGAAGCGGATTTCCCATGAGCAGCATCTTGCTGCCCTGCCAAAGGTATCGCACGGGCTTGAGATACGGTTGGAGATCTTCGTACTTTTGATAGACCTTGCTGGCGGTCCTAATATTGTCCGTCATCTTGCGGAGATTCATCTCCTTCAATTCGATGACGGGAACTTCTTCAAGCAGGAGGATAATTTGAATGGAAGCGCGGTTCACTGATTTCAACAGGCTTTCCAAATTGAGTTCGAGGAGGGGGCGCTCAGATTCAGGCTGATAGATTTGAGCGATTGATTCAGTGAAGCTGATCAAATCGAGCAGGGCTTTTTTGCCTTCAAATTTGCCTTCCTGCCAATACTCACCGGACGAATACCGTTGTAGCATTTTATCGGATTCCTGATCGATGAGTTGGGCGACGCGCTCATCCATCTCATTGTGGGCTTCGTCTTTCCAGTCGATGGTTTGAAGCATCTGGTAGTCCGGGAACTCCATCCATTCTCCATAGGCCATGAGGACCTTTTCCAGCTCATTTCTCTTCGCGTCGAGACGGGAGGCTTCTGCTTGAATGGCGAGGCGGGCGACTTCGAGCAGATCTTCCTGTTCGTTGCTGTCTTCCTTCCTCCTCTCAATCGCGAAAACGGATGTCAGCAAGCCGACAAGACTAGCTGAAAATAGAGCCCACATGAGCCAGCGAGGTTCCGGATTTGCAAAAAAGATGCCAGCCGCCAGTAGCGCAAAAAGCAGGCCCGCAATGATTCGCCCACCCTGGGAAAGGAGGGATCGCTGACTAAGCTGTGTTGTTAGCTTCATCACCGTCAGCTGTCTTTGACTTTGTCGTAGATCCTGGCGAGTTGAAGAAGAAGTTCTTCAAGTTTGCCGTAGTAGGCGTCTTCTTCCATCTCGTCTCGAGTTCTTCGAAGTTGTCTGACGCGCCGTTCCAACTCGTCGCGTTGGCTGCGTTGTTGGGATGTAAGGCGCCGTTCAAATTCGTTTCTCACGAGCACTTTCTGTCCGGCGCGTTCACCGTCGGGCTCGAGGTCCTTACCGGGGACTTGAGTGGCGGTGGTGCCTTCGTACCATTCTGATCTGGAACCCTGGTTGTCTCCGTTGTCGTCGATCAGACCATGTTCGGTAGCCAGCCGTTGCTCGTCTTCGTAGAAGCCAGCGACTTGCGCCGAGGCGTAGAGAAAGCTTTCCAGCAGCGACACCTGTTTATCGTTGTCGATGTCTGCATCAGGTAGCCCACCTATTGCCTCTGCAAAGAAGCCGCCGAAGCGGGTGTAGAAGACCTCCGATTCGTTTTTGGTGGCCGTGATGATGATGCGCTTTGGAGCGGAGAGGTGTTGGATGAATGACCCGCTGGCGCTCGCAGTGTTAATGACTGCCAGTTCGCCTTCGTAGTCAGTGAGCCAGGCAGCGAGTTCACTGTCGGTGAAGTCCGGGCCTCTGGTATTGAATTTTACGCTTCGGCTATCAAATGTTCCGTGCCCGATCAATACAACCCACAGTTCAGGGGCGGTGACTCGCTCAATCGCAAGGCGAAGCTTTTCGGCGTCGCTTGTTTCGTCATCAGTTCTTTCGGTATTGCCAATAAAGGTGATGGCAGCCTCACCGCGCTCGGCAGCCACTTTCCATTTGTCAGCCGTTGCGGAGAAAATATCTTGGTATTTGTCACTTCCCGAAGCACCCACCAGAACAATAATTTCCCGATCTACATCGCCGTCAGCGTAGATGGAGACGCTGAGAGCAGTGAGATGCAGGAAGGTGATGATGAGAAGTCGCAACATGGCAGTATTATCAAAGCACACCTTGACGACGCCGTATTCCCCATTCTCCGAGAAAACAAGCTAGTGCCAGTAAAAATAGCCAGGGCGTATGCCAAAGAGGGCGCTGTCGGATTTCTGAAACAGGGAGGTCCAGTTCCTTAAGTAGTGATGGTAGATCGGTGATGTTTTCGATGGTCAACATTTCTCCGCCAGTGGCTGAGGCGATCTGTTGAAGAAGGCTTTCGTTAGGGCCGAGTTTTGAAAATTCATCTGCTTCAGGGTTGAGCGCTCGCGCCACTTCATCAATTCCGATTGTCTGGCCTTCGCCATCGAGAACAGATGTCTCGATTCGATATCCCACTTCCTTTTCTGTGGCGTATTCGGCGGTAAAGAGACCTGGTTCTTCGAGCGATGGCTCGGCATTGAGGGTGGAGGTTTCACCGTCCAGATCGGTAACCGTCAGCAGGACGGTGGCATCATCCTGTGGTTCGAAAGCTTCATCGCGAACTCTGACTGAAACCCGCGTCATGGGCAGAGGACCGTTGTCCACTTCCTCTTTTTCCATCTCGACTCTTCTGGGGACGTCGGAGATGGACCAGCGTAGTAGTTGGCGCCAGGACTTACTCAGATTTTCCTGTTGTTCCGAATCTTTCATGCCCCAACGCCAGAAATCCGCGACGGTGACGGCGGCGGATTTACCTTCGCCATAGCGTTGAGTGATGATGGCAGGAAGTGTCCGGCGTTCACTATCGGTGAGGGTAGCGAGCAGATTGGCCCCTGGTTTGATGGCGGCGATTTGATTGATTGCGAAAAAGGGCGGCATGTAGGCGAGACGGTTGGTTTCGTCTTCCTTTCCTGTCCGCAGGCGCATCCAAGGTTCGAGCCAGCCTTCGCGGGTCAGATTGTAGGCTGCTTCGAGGGAAGGGTTGTTATTTTTGATCTGATCGAGATAGACTGGCAAGAGGCGGCCGACGGAGGTGTTTTGCCATTTGCCGGATTGGAAGGACTCCTGTCCTCCCAGCATGATGAGGGTGCCTCCTCTGAGTGAGACAAAATGGTCGAGTAGTTCCTGTTGTTCCTGGGTGAAGAACTCGGCTTCGAGGTCATCGATGATGATTGCCTGGTAGGATTCAAAAAGTTCATCGGATGACTTAGGGAATCCATCACGAAGTTCCTGAGGGGTTGTTGTGTTAAGGCGAATCAAAACTGGTTCATCGTATTTTTGAGTTTCTTCCGGAATGTCGCTTTGAAATCCTCGGAACAGGGGATTGCTGCTCTCGCCGGTGCGTCCGCGCCATTCGAACTTTGGTTCTCGTTTGGCAATACGAATCAAGCCGACTAGTTCGATTTCGGAATCCCGGGCCAGTGATCGACGGAGGAATTTGTATTCCCAGTTGGGGCGTCCGCTCACGTAGAGGATCCGATAGGGTCCGCTCCCGCGATTGACGGAAATCTGACGGATGTCGTTGCGTTCGGTGAGCTGTGAAATGGGATTCTTTCCGGTCTGTCGGATTCCTACTTTGAGGAAGGAGATTCCGGGTGGCATCGATGAAAGGCGCAAACGAACCGGTAGTTGTTGGGATGATGTGGTGCTTTTGTTTTGGGCAGGAGGAAAAACGACCTCTTTGCTGGCGAGTTCCTTTCCGGCTTTGTCTTGAACGTAGACTTCAACGGGATTTGGGAATTCGCCGCGAGCTGAGGCGATGACTTCAAGGGTGACTTGAGCGTCTTCAAATTGGGTGGTTTTGGTATCAACACGGGCAATGGCCAAATCATGAGCAGCCGGATTGTTTTTTCCAATGAGCACGGGGTAGACAGGGACTCCGGTGGCATCTTCTGACTTTTTCCAGTCTGCGAGGATGGATTCGAGTTCGTCAGCGTCGGTGGCATTGCCGTCGGTGAATACGATGATTGCGGCGAGGGGTCGCTTATTGAATCGCTGATTGGTTCTCGCCAGAGCCCCAGAGAGATCGGAGCGATGGCTGGTGAAATCGAGTTCCGAGAATTGGTTGATGCGTTTGAGGTTCCGGCCAAAGAGAAAGGGCTGAAGACGGAAGGTGTCGTCAAGTTGAGCGAGCCAGTCTGGATAGGTTTCGGTTGGCTCGCTTGATAGGATCTGAATCAGAGTGTCAGATGGGGCGGGTTCTCCCTGGGTGAGTGGAATCGTAAGCCCTGAAGAATTGTCGGCCATGACCACGAGATCGTTGGCGTTCTGTTTGGGGAGTTCGTCAAGAATGACGGGCTCCATCAAAACAAGTGCGAGGAGGATGAGTCCGAGCAACTTGAGCCCGATGGCAAAGGTCTTCGGCAGTCCCCTGAGTGGAGAACGGCGGTAGGAGATAGCTAGAATGATGATTGCCAACACCGCAAAAACGATGGCAGTCCATCCCCAAGTTTCATTGGCGAATGCCATCTTCACTGAGGCGTGAAATGGAATCACCTTTGATTGCAGGAGAGCAATGTTAGTCAATGTTGGTAGGGATGAAACCATTCCGGATAGGGGCAAAGAGTTGGGTCTTAGTTGCCCGCGCCAAGCTCTTCGTAGTAGCGGCGCACCAGATCGCGAAATTCGCTCGGTACTGGATCACGGTCAATCGGGGCGATGGGATTTTCTTTGTTTAGCTTGGCAATTTCTTCGCTGACGCGTTGGCGTAATTCGAGAAGAGGCGTTGTGATGCGCTGATTGATAGCGGCTGCGGCCGGCGCCTGGTTGTCGCGGGAAAAGTCGATCCGCATGGATCGTGCATCGTCCATCACTTTGGCCGCCGAGTTTCGCAGATCTTCTTCAGGAAGCATTTCTTCAATATTGCTGAGACGATCGCTCCACTCTCCATAGTCTTCGCCAGTGATTGGGCCCTGCTGTGGCGTTTCGGCGGGACGGTCGAAGAAGAGGGGCTGCGATTTTGAGTTGGCGCCAGAAGGAGGGTTACCCCCTTTGTTGTCACCACTGAAGCCGGGGCCGCCTTGACGCTGCTGGGAGCCATTGTTCGCGAGACCTTGCTCGCCCTGGCCCTGCGGTGACTCTGAGCCAGGGGTTCCCGGTTGTGGCGATTGACCCGGTTGGCCGCCCTCTCCCGAGGTGCCCGATTCGGAAGGCTGTTGGCCCTGTCCGGGTGACTCACCTTTTCCTGAACCTTTTGCGAGTCCTTTGGCCCCTTTACCGGGCTCCTGTCCAGGTTGCGAGCCAGGTTGCGAGCCAGGTTGTTGGCCCTCTTGGCCCTCTTGGCCCTCTTGGCCCTCTTGGCCAGGTTGAGGCTCGGAAGACTGTCCGTCTCCGGGCTGTTGGGGCGAGCCTGCTACTTGGCTTTTTCCTTCACTCCCTGGTTGCTGCCCATCAGATGGCTGGGTTTCTGAAGTGGCGCCCTGAGAAGGATCTCCTCCTTTTGAGTCATCGGTTTGACCTTGTTGGCCAGAAGCGGCCTCCGCGGACTGAGATTTGCTTTCAGCTAGACCCGTCGACGGATCGGTTGATTGTGGTTCTTGCGTCCCGGGATCTTCTGAAGAGTTGTCTGACTGTCCGATCCGCTCTTCTTCTTCCTTGGATTCTTTGATCAGTCTGTCCAACTCGGATCGCGCCAACCGAAGGGCATCCGCTTCATTGCCCAGTACTTTTTCAGCGGCATTCTCGATGCCGTTTTTCAGTTCCTCAATCCCTCGCGCCGCAGCTTGTTCCGGAGTTCTGGCCTGACTGGGACGATTGTAGTAGATGTAGTCCCGAGCCTCCTTGAGCGCTTCCTCCAGTCCTCCCATCTTACTGTTTCGGAATGTTTCGTAGAGAGCATCGGAAAGTAGCGATTCTGAGGTCTCGGACTGTTCGCTTAGGTTTTTTATTTCGTTCAGCACTTCATTGAGCTCTTTGACTTGATTGGAGATGGCCTGAGCCAGCTCGCCGCGCTCTTGCTGGTCATCGCTTAAAAAAGGATCGTTGTTAGTGTCGGCGGAATCGGTGACTTTTTTCAACTGTTCGCTGATGCGTTCCTGATTCTCTGACAGCTGTCTCGCCTTGTCGCGCAGGCCACGCATCTCTTCGGCAAATTGCCGGGAAGTTCGTTCGCGAAACTGCTCCTCCATTTGCTCCAGCTCTTCCTGAGCCCGAGTCGCTGAGTTCGCGGCTGAAGCAAGGTCGCCTTCGTCTAGTGCCTCTGCCGTTTCTTGGATATCTTCACGAGTGTTTTCGAGTTGTTCTTTTTCCTCGGCCATGTTGGATCGGTTCTGCTCAGAGTCCATTCGCTCCGAAAGGTCATCGATATCCCGCAGCATTTCTTTTTGCTCTTCTTGAAGCCGTTTCAATTGTCGCTCAATCTCCTCCGTCTCTTCTTCGGTGGCATCCTGAAGCTGCTTCTCGAGTTCCTTGATTTTTTCGGCGATGGCTTCTTGTCTCCGAGCGAGTTCTTTGAGTCGGTTTAATACGGCTAGATTCTCCTGCTGTTCGGCGGATTGCGCCTCCTCCTGTGCGCTGGATTTTTCTTCGTATTTCAGCTCTTTCTGTTTCAGCTCGAGGTTCATGTTGCGCCGTTTTTCCTGCTCGGAAGAACTCTGACTCTTGCTCTGAGACATTGAAATCTCAGTTTCGCGGGAGCGGGCTTCGATCAGTTTGGCATAGACGGCGATGGCTGTTCCGTGCGCAAGGTTGAGCAGATTTCCATCCCCTTCGGTGATGACGAGGGCGAATTCGGAGGCAGCTTTTTCCATCAGTGCTTTTGCCTCAGTGTAGATTTTAATTAGGTCAGGATCTGTGGCCTCTGCAAGCACCTGATCTACTTGCGTATGAACAATGAGTTGGGATTCGTGGACTACGGAGACGTCGCTAGAAATAGATTCAAAGGGGCGGCCGAGATCGTTGTCCCTGCGTAGTTTCCATGAGGCATTGATGACCTCTTTTTGAAGTTTGAGCAGCTTGTTAGAATCTCCTGGTTCCCCTTGGCCAGTTTGCGGCTGGCCTTCGCGCATGATTTCTTCGAAGAAGCGGATCTCAGCAAAGAACATATCGCTGGTGGTGCGTCGTATTTCCCCCTCGTTGTCGCGATCTTCGGCCCAGAAATGATAGGTGATGAGATCGCGCGGGGCAGCGTTGAGTTTTTCAATGTCGATCAGTGAAGTGATCGGGTGCTTTTTGCCTCCGGGAAGTTTGTCCGCCTCCAGAGTGATCGATGTCTCGTTTTCCTTGAATCGGTAAGAGAACCCAACTTTTTCAATACTGACATCGTCCCAGACCTCCACCTCTACCGGCATTTCTTGCACGGCGGAGAGTTCGAAATCACGTCCGGGGAAAGTTAGTTTCAATTCTGGTGGCACATTCTTTTTCACATTCACTGTGATCCAGGGGGGGCGACGATTGGCACGTTCTTTGTCATCGATGAGATGAAGCCGGTAGCGCTGCGTTTCCGTTGGAATATGGGAGGCGGTGAGAAGGGTGGGGTTTGATTTCAGGGGGACCAAAGGGATGCTGATTCCGTCTTCACCAAACAATTCAGCCTCTGCGATGGGCTTATTGATTGTGAGGCGCCATTCGACAGTCGATCCCTCCATGACCGTGATTTTCCTGGTATCGAGAACGTCTCGATTTTCCTCATTGAGATAGGCTGGCGGCGTGATGATGGCGTCGGCCTGAGAGAGGGAGGGGTATTCGAATACCTTGACGTCAAACTCGTCTGAACTCTCGTCTTCAAAGGCGATTCGGTAAGTAGCTTGATGATCAATTTTTGGAATAAGGGTGGAGAAGATTGTGTCGTCGAGTCCGACGCTCATTGGAAAACGCTTTTCGCCTTCTTTGGTGTTGAGATGCAACATCGCCGCGGCAGGAACTCGTCCCGAAAAGGTGGCTTCGACTACCAGACGTGAACCTTTCTCCAACTCAACGTCGCCGGGTGAGACATTGATAGCGACTGAATTCAGGTCTGCGGTTGGCTCTTCGTTAGAGGAGTTTGTTAGAGTTGTGTTGCGTTGAGGGGCGGCTCCAAGAAGGACCCAGAAGGCAAAGAAGAATCCGATGAGTGCGGCAAACTGCGCCCAGGCGGCGCCAACCAGTCGTTGCTGTGAAACTTGTTTGACCCATTGATTCTTGATGGCGTGCTCGCTGATTTCAGAAAGCAGGCGTTTTTGAAGAAAGCTGAGCTCTCCGGTTGATGATGGTTTCTGGTCCATCGCAGCCAGCAGTGCGGCCTGCAGGTCCGGGTGTTTCTCTTCCACTTGCCGGGCAAGAAAACGCAGGTCGGGAAGTCGAGTTGCCCGTGAGAGGCCAGCGGCTGCGGCCACGGCAAGCAGGCCGATCCATCCGAATACGGCGGGCCATGACCACCATTGGGCCCAGTGGGCTGCCGCGAACAGGGCGAGCAGACCAAGTAGTCCTACGGTGAGAATACCAGTGATGATACGACGCTGGCGCAACTTCATCTCCGCTTCGAGAACGGGACGCAGGCAGGAGGCGAGCAGCTTTTCAATCATGGTTCTGAGGTGACTTAACTATGGGCGGGTGTCGGGGTCTGAGCTTGGCCGCCGGGAATTCGACCGGCGAGCCAGGATTCGATCATCAATATGATGAGAGCGGAGAGGATGATCCATTTCCAAAGCTTTTGGTTTTTCTCTTTATCTTCTGATTCGAGTCGTTTCAGTTGTTCTTCTGTCAGGGCGTCGTCTGGGATTTCAGATCGGCTATTTAGTAAGGGAATGCCCAACTCTTTGAATACGATGTTGGGATCAAAGGGGGCGGTGATCCCTTCCTGAGGGTCTAGATTGATGGCAAGAAGGGATTTGGTGCCGTCTTTTTCTATTTCGATGAAACCCGGGTTTTCTGCGCCGGTTTCGCCGACATAGAAGGTTGGTTGGGAGCTGATACTGAAACCAGTATGTTCAAGGATAGAGAAAAGCAGCGGAACGAACTTGGAGGAGAGGGCTAGCTGGCTTTCCCGTGGGGTCCAACCGGACAGAAATGCGAAGACGGCACCTTCGCCAACACGTGTTTCGACGAGGGCCGGGCTTTCTCCATCGAATGTTGCGATTACTTTGGTCGAATCGTCGGGTGCCTCAGGTAACTGAAGGTGGCGGTGTTTCCAGAATCGAACGTTGGTGAAATCGCGGATTCGGGCCCGGGCGAATGGCTCGAGAACAGGATGATCAAAGTCGAGATCTGCGAGCAGCGCGTAGTCGTCAGAAGTTGACTCACTCAGAGTCCAGTTTTCGTTTTCGACCAAAGTGGCAAAGGAATCTGCCGGCGCTTTGGCAGAGGGCAGCGCTATAACGAGTCCGCCCTGAGCGGCAAATTGATTTAGTTGAGCACCCATTTCGGGAGACCAACGATCAATGACGAAGATGACTTCGGTATCGTTTAGATTTTCGTCAGACAGGGACAAGGAAGTGCGAACGATGGGGGTGAGAGTGGGGGTGGGCTGGAGAGCTCTCGTAAGATAAAAGAGAGGCGATCCTGCCGTTTCGTTCAGTTCAGTGTCTCCTGTCACGAGAATGCGAAGGGGGCGGGCTTGAACCGGGGAAACATAGACACTGTTATCAAAGGGATGGTCATCGCCCGAAATGAGGAGAGTGCCGTTTTCAGCTGTTGTGGGCCGCGCCATGGAGCGAATGATGCGGCTGGTCCCCGGGGCGATGGTGGTGTCGATTGCGGTTTCGGGAAATCCTTCCCAAGTGAGGGTTGCCCTGGCTGAATCGGAGTCAGAAGCATTGTGAATTCGAACGCGGTAGATTTCTGCTTCGGCGATATTGGCTCGCGGTGGTGTCGCCGCGAGACTGAGAGACAGGTTGCCATGTGCTTTTGGTTCGATTGGTAGACAGCGAACATTTACGGAATCGGACCAGGCTTCTGATTGCAGTAATCTTTGATCTGATCCGGTTTGAAAATCACTGATGACCACGACTTGTTTTTGGTTTGCCGGCCGGGACATATCAGCGCCGAGAAGCAGGTCGGCTGCATTTAACATGGCTCGTCCAAGGTCGGTGGATTTCCAGGACGGAGTGCCCGCTGACTTTTTCGTATAATCTTCGAATGCGGCGACGCGGGCTCGCGGCGAGAGGGATGCCCATTCCGAAAGGTCTGCGACGAGTTCGAATTCATCGTCAAACAAAGCAATTGCGACTTCATCTTCGGGAGCGGCTTGTGATATTTCGTCAACGGCAGCCTCGATCGCTCTTTCCCAGAGATCTTCGCGGTGCATCGAGGCGCTGCGATCGACCAGAACGACTGTCCTTCCGATGGCATCGACTGTGGTTAGAGGAGATAGGGCACTGATAAACGGCCGTCCAAATGCGAATGCGAGCAGGAGCAGCGCCAGACAGCGAAAGGCGAGCAGGATCAATCGTTCCAGCTTTGTTCGCCGGGTAAGACGTTCCGGAGTTTGCTCCAAAAACATGTGGGAGCTGAAAGGAATATGTTCCTTCGGCGGTCGTCTCCGCAGATGGAGCAAAATGGGCACCGCCAGGGCGGCTGCGCCGAGGAGATAGAGCGGGAAGAGGAAACTCACAGCAAGGAAAGCCTGCCACGGTTTGAGAATCGAGGCGAGGACGTTTTCGCGGCGCTATTCCGCGGAGGCTAAAAGAAGGAAAGGGCTAGCTTTGCCCTCTCCTGGAAGGGGACGGATCATCGATGACCTCGGCTTCAACGTTGATCACCTGAGGGCCGTTGCGTTCGGCGGTTGGCGAACCCATCGTTTCGCCGACGACGCTTACTTTGTTCTTCAACGACTGCTTAAGTAGGCTTTTCACGATGGTTCGGACACTCGGAATGAGGAGTGAGAATCCGATCGTATCGGTCAGGAAGCCGGGGGTCATGAGGACGGCACCGGCGATGAGGATCATGAGGCCGTCCATGACTTCTTCGTGGGGCAATTTCCCCTGAGCCAGAGCCTGCTGGTAGTTGGTGAGTGCCTTGAGGCCCTGCGATTTGGTCAGGAAGGCACCGAGAAAGGCGGTGATGACAATGATAGCCAGAGTCGTGGGGATTCCCAATCTCGAACCCAGCATCATGAAAATGCACAGTTCCAGGATGGGAATAGTGATGAAGAGAATGAGGAGGCGGCCAAACATGAGGATAGAGAGATACTTCCAGTTAGACTCGGTTACCTCAGGAAATGTTCAATGAGCGGGTTTCAGGCTGATTCCTCGGGAACGTCACGGCAGTGTTTCAGTCGATAGCCGCCGTCCACCGGGAGAATAGCGCCGGTGACATAGTCGGCATCGGAGGAGGCGAGGTAGGCGGCAGCGTTTCCGATTTCTTCAGGTAAGCCGAGGCGCCCCCAGGGGAGTTTTTTTCCTTCTGCTGCCAAGGTGTCGTCGTTGTAGTGCTGGCGCTCACCAGGGGTGTCGATCCAACCGGGCTCGATGGCGTTCACATTGATGTGATGCTCGGCCAGTTCAATGGCCATGGTTTCGGTCATCGAGTTGAGGCCGGCTTTGGCGGCGCTGTAGGCCACGCACCTGGCATTGGGAATGCGGGCGAGGACGCTGGAAATAAGGATGATTTTACCGGGTTTCTTCTTTTTCACGAAGTGCCTTGCCGCGAGCTGGCTTGAGTGAAAGGCGCCGAGCAGGCTGGAATTGAGAATGGCTTCGAAGTCTTCGGGTTTGTATTCAAGAAAGCTTTCTCGGCGATTAAATGCGGGAACGCTGACGAGAATATCGAGATCTCCCAAGTTCTTGATGCACCCGCTGGATGCATTTTCGCAACCTTCGCGGGTGAATGTGTCTGCCTCGATGGTGAAGCAGGGAGCACCGAGAGCGGTTAAGATTTCTTTCGCATTGGAAAGTTCCGAACCTCCGGGCTTGTCGGCCAGAGCAATGGATGCGCCTTCTCGAGCGAGCGCGGTTGCACAACCGAGACCAATGCCACGAGCTCCTCCGGTGACCAGGGCGACTTTGCCTTTTAGTTTCATGGTATGTGAATGTAGGCAATCGGTGAGGGGATAGGAAGGCCTCAATTACGCCGAAATTTGAGCTTGGGTAGATCGAGCCTTGACCTTGGAAGGGTTCCTGTGGAGTTTGGCCCCGTGAATCAAGAGAATGTAGATCGACTTAATGCCGCTATCCGGGACGTGCCTGATTTCCCAAAGCCGGGGATTGTTTTTAAAGACATCACTCCGCTGCTTGCTCAGGGGGAGTTAGTGCGCCTCACCACTGAGATGTTTGCGGAAACGCTGAATGGGGAAACTCCTGATAAGGTTATAGGGATTGACGCGCGCGGATTTATTTTTGGGGCCGCCCTCGCTGACCGGATTGGAGCAGGGTTCATTCCGGTAAGGAAAAAAGGGAAGTTGCCGTGGAAGACGACCGGAGTGGCTTTTTCGCTTGAGTATGGCGAAGATCATGTGGAAATCCATCGCGATGCCATTCAGCCGGGGGAGAAGGTGATTCTAGTAGATGACCTTCTCGCCACTGGCGGGACAGCGGGCGCTGCGATCAAGCTAGTGAAAGAACTGGGTGGCGAAATTATTTGTGTGAGTTTCCTGATTGAACTGGAGTTTCTGGAAGGGCGGAAGAATCTCGATTCGGATGTTCGCGTCGAAGCATTGCTCAAGTATTGAAAGGTCGTTGAAGTAGATTCGTCTGCCGGAGAATGAGTTACGAGAGCAATATCCTGCGGGACTGGTACCTGCTGTTTCACTATGGTTCCCCCGAAGAAATTCTGGACGGAGTGGGATTTGATGGGTCCGGTCTGCCGGACCGATGCCTTGAATTTCCCCTTACTACGGTTGAGTCTGCTGGTGATTTGAGTTCGGTGACCCGGGCGCTTGATTTGGGATGTGCCGTGGGGCGTTCGGCTTTTGAGCTTTCTCGATCAGTTGACGAAGTGATCGGAATCGATTATTCGGCGAGCTTTGTCGAAGTAGCGGAATCGATTAGAAAAGGAGAAGCGACGTCTTATCTCCGATATCGTGAGATGCATTTATCTGAAGCTTTAGCGGCCGTCATGCCGGCTGGGGCTGTTCCTGAGAGAGTTTCCTTTGAACAAGGGGATGCGATGGATTTGAGAGAGGATTTGGGAAGTTTTGATCTGGTCCATGCGGCCAATTTGCTCTGCCGTCTCACGGAGCCGGTTCGATTTCTGGATCGTTTGCCATCTTTGGTTAATTCGGGTGGGAAATTGGTGATGGCGACTCCTGCGACCTGGCTCGACGAATACACCCCTCGTGCGAATCAGCCGGAAGGGATGACATTGGACTTTCTCAAGGGGCATTTGGACTCCTCTTTCGATCTCTGTGGGCAATCGGAGCTGCCTTTTCTGATTAGAGAGCATCAAAGGAAACTGCAGTTGAGCACTGCTCAGACCAGCGTCTGGATCCGGAAATAGCCGGGCAGATTCTGCCTGCCTGCCTGCGCAATGAAGGGATCGACAGGGTGCCTTCATGTTATACTGTGTGGGCTGGAACTATGAAAAAAACGATATTTTATCTCACTGCTATTGCCGTCGGTTTGTTTGCGATGGCTTGTAAAAAGCCTGCCGAAGATGCTGCAGCGCAAAGCGACGGTTGGGTTGAGCTGTTTGACGGCGAAACTTTGACAGGTTGGAAGCCATCGACTCTCGGCAATGCAAAATACTCTGTCGTGGATGGTGCGATTCACGGAGAAACGGTTGCGGGCAGCCCTAATACCTTTTTGCTCAGTGAAAAGCAGTATGGTGACTTCGAACTCGAGTTCGATGTGAAGGTTCACGATAGCCTTAATTCAGGTTGTCAGATTCGTTCACGGGAAAAGGTGGAGGCCGATTTGGCGACCACTGGGAAAAACGGAAAGCCTGCGACTGACCTTGGTAGGTTTTTTGGTCCACAGGTTGAGCTTGAATCTTCTCCCGGTCAGTCTGCCTATATTTATGGCGAAGCGACGGGTCGCGGATGGATTTCACCGGAGCCTGGCGACAAAGAACATTCCCACGATTTTATGAAAAATGGTGAGTGGAACCATATTCGTATTGTGGCTCAGGGAGTGCGCATTCAGACCTTTATCAACGGGAATGCAGTTGCTGATTTGTCTGACGAAGGGATATACGAAACACACCCCAAAGGTCACTTTGGTCTGCAGGTGCATGGGATTAAGGATGAGACCGGGCCCTTCGATGTGTCTTGGAAAAGCATCAAGATCAAAGAGTTAAACTGACTTCTCCGCGATCGAGTAGGGTAGAAACGTGCAATTTTTCTTGTCGCTCTATCCTCTTTTTCTTACAAATCTTTTAGTGACAGCGGGTTTTTCGACATCGTCTTCGATTGTCCGCTGGATCTTATAAGGAGGAGGGCCCTAGTGCTGCGAAAGCGGCACTAGGGTATTTTTTTGAATTCCAGGAGGGTGGAATTCATAGTTCTATTGCCTCAGCTGTTTGAAGCGTGACATTGTGTCGCGCTTTTTTTGTCAAAATTTTTCGACGCGTCTCGTAGTTGCCTCTCGCCCCGAATCAGCGACATTAGCGAATAAGTTTGAGGAATGAGTGATATTGCTAACAACCGGAAAGCCCGACGGGATTTCCATATTTCTGAAAAGTACGAAGCTGGGATTGAGCTGAGAGGTACGGAGGTCAAGTCGATCCGCGCCGGTAAGGTGAATATCGGTGAATCGTATGCACGCGTGGATCGTGGCGAGGTGTGGCTATATCAGTGCGATATCCGCCCTTACGAGCAAGCGAGTCACTCGTGGCATGAGCCCTTACGCTATCGGAAGCTGCTGCTTCACAAGAAGGAGATTCGTCGTATGGCTGACCTGAGCGATCAAAAAGGAGCGACCTTGGTGCCTTTACGCCTGTATTGGAAGAATGGTCGAGTCAAAATCGAGATCGGTATTGGAAGCGGTAAGGACCAACGCGACAAGCGCCAGGATCTGAAGTTGAAGGCCCACAACCGGGAAGTGGAGAGGGAATTGGCCCGGGTTCACAAGTAATTGAGGTTTAGTTGAAGTGTTTGAACTGTTAACGAGCGGAGCAGCGGTAAGGAAGTTATTTGACTGTTTGCCTGAATCCCGTTCATTCCGTGACTATTGATGGGATCAAATTTTGGCCAACTGTTTCGTATTTCCACTTGGGGTGAGTCCCATGGAGGTGGAGTAGGTGTCGTCGTTGACGGCTGCCCGCCCTGCATTCCTTTGACGGAAAAGGATATTCAAGTCGACTTGGATCGGCGTCGTCCCGGACAAAGCGAGGTCACAACGCCTCGCAATGAAGCGGACGAGGCGGAGATTCTTTCGGGAACGTTCGAAGGAAAAACTCTCGGAACTCCGATCGGAGTTTTGGTGAGGAATAAGGATGCTCGCCCTGAGGCATATTCGGAGATGAGCGAGAAGTTTCGCCCTTCCCATGCCGATTACACGTATCAAGCCAAGTATGGTATTCGAAACTGGCAGGGTGGTGGGCGTTCCAGTGCCCGGGAGACAATCGGCCGTGTCGCTGCTGCTGCTATCGCGAAGAAAGTGATTCAGGGTTGTTTTGCACCGGATCTCGAAATTCTTCCCTTTGTCGAGTCGATTGGAGATTTGAGGGCAAATGTGGATACTTCGACGGTCAGCCGCGAAATGATCGAGTCGAATATCATTCGAACAGGTGATCCGGATTCAGTCGATCCGATGATCGATTTGATCAAGAAAATGCGCGCTGATGGGAACTCGATTGGCGGAGTGGTCGGATGCGTGATTCGCAATGTGCCGGTCGGGCTGGGAATGCCTGTCTTTGATCGCTTGGAGGCTGATCTGGCTAAAGCGATGATGAGTCTGCCCGCGACGAAAGGGTTTGAAATAGGGTCAGGTTTTTCCGGGACTCAAATGACGGGGCGGGATCACAATGATCCGTTTCGGATGACCGATGGCAAAGTTCGCACGACCAGCAATCGATCGGGCGGGGTTCAGGGTGGGATTTCCAATGGAGAAGATTTGATTTTTCGCGTGGCCTTTAAGCCGACGGCTACGATCATGAGCTCTCAAGATACGGTGACGACGGATCATGAGGACACCGAGTTAAAGGGGCGAGGTCGTCACGACGCCTGTGTGTTACCGAGGGCTGTCCCTATGGTGGAGGCTATGTCGGCGCTCGTGCTGGTCGACCATATGCTTCGCCAACGTGCCCTTTGTGGTTCGGGAGGTGAATGATGGAATTTCCCCCCATCCTTCTGGCTGCGTTCTTGGTCGTGATTGGGTTCATCGTTGCGATGAATTGGGGGGTCTACAAGTTGCTCTGTTCCGGGTGTGCTGCGGCAGTCGCTTTCTTCATTTTCTTTGGTGGTATGAATTGGCTGCCAACCCTATCAGAACTGTTTTCGAAAGAACCCTGGCCATGGCAGAAAGTCGCTGTCATTTCGGCCTGCTCTAGCTTGTTAGTGTACGTGGTGGGGCGAATTCTTTTTGGTATTGTCTTAAAGAAAATGCTTGGGCCGGAAAGCAAGCTCCATTGGATTTGCGATAAGCTTCCCGGCGGGTTCCTTTCAATATTGCCCTCTATGGTTGGGGTGTTTTTTCTTTTCACTGGTGTCCGGGTAGCGGGAACCATTCATGAATTGAATTTCACTGCCTCGTTGGCAAGGGAGGGGATCGTAGAAATGGCGGGCAAGGTACCGCCTTATCCCCATTGGTCGAAATGGCGCAATGAAATCGAAAGTCTTCCTTTCGTTGGGGGGGCGCTTGATCTCGCGGATCCATTCAGCAATCGAGCAAATCGAAATGTAGCGGCGTTGGTTTTGATGGGCCGAGCAGGATCACTTCGATCTATTGTGGTGAGTGATCCAGCCATCGCCAATGTTGCTGCCGATCAAAGATTGAATATGCTGTTTGAGGAATCGAAAATTCAGGAGGCTGTTAGATCACATGATCGGATTGCACTGGTCCTGAATAAGAAGATCAAGAGATTTGCGGCAGACAGCGATCTGACTACTCATTTGCGAAATTTTGATTTGCAGCGATCTCTGGAAGATTTTGTTGATTCTCTCGAGCTGTTGGATCAGTAAATTGGCCGAAATACCGAACCGAATTTAATGGGCAAGCAAGACTACACCGCAACCATAGGACTGGAGGTCCATGTTCAACTTAAAACTGAGAGCAAGATGTTCTGCTCTTGTCCGGTGCAATATGGTGAACCGCCCAATACTTTGACGTGTCCGACCTGTCTTGGATTGCCAGGGGCGTTACCTGTATTGAATGCTGGAGCGATCGAGCGCACGATTTTGACAGGGCAACTGCTAGGCTGCTCGACTCCCGAGGTCGTGAAGTGGGACCGGAAAAATTATTTCTATCCGGACATGCCGAAGAACTATCAGATCACACAATTCGATCTGCCGTTGTGCCTCGACGGTGGAGTTCCTTTGTATGAGCTGGCCTATCCCAAAGATGCGCAGAAGAGCATCGAAAATCCGGGGAAGGTGGTAAAGCTGACTCGGATTCACCTGGAGGAAGATGTCGCCAAGTCGACTCACCATTCGACCTACACCACGATCGACTACAACCGTGCCGGAACCCCATTGATGGAGATTGTTTCGGATCCAGATCTTGATTCTGCTGAAGAAACGGTGGCCTACCTTAACTCCTTGCGTCAAATACTGGTCTACAGCGGTGTCTCAGATGCAGACATGGAAAAGGGGCAGATGCGCTGCGACGTAAATATTTCGGTTCGCCCCAACGATCAGGAGGAACTGGGAGTCAAAATCGAATTGAAGAACCTCAACTCAGTTTCTTCAGTGCGCCGCTCTATTCACTATGAGATTGGACGCCAGATTTCTGAGTTGGATGCCGGTAACACGCTGACCCAGGCAACCTGGCGCTGGAACGATGAGGTAGGGCAAACTGAGCTAATGCGATCGAAAGAGGATGCGCATGACTACCGTTATTTTCCTGATCCTGATCTTCTACCTGTGCGGACGGTAGAGATGTTGAAAAAGGTTCAGCAGCATCTTCCTGAGTTGCCTCACCAGAAAGTTGAGCGTTTCGAATCTGAATTCAAAATCACCCACTACGATGCCTCGGTTTTGGCTTCCGAACAGGTTCTGGCGGACTATTACGAAGTGGCAGCCAAGGGAGCTTCGTCTCCGAAGAAGGTAGCCAACTGGGTGATCAATAATCTGCTGGCTGAATTGAATGAGCGGGGAATCTCGATTGAAGCGTGCCCTGTTGCTGCGTCGAAGATAGGAGCTCTGGTTGATCTGGTCGAGGCGGGTCAGGTTTCGAATAATCAGGCCAAAGAGGTTTTTGCTGATCTATTTGAGAGCCCGGATAAGGAGCCGGCCGAGATTGCAAAAGCAAAAGGGTTTGAGCCGGCTGATTCCGGAGAAGTGGAGGGATTCATCGATCAAGCGATCGCTGATAATCCCGGTCCAGCGGGCGAAGTTACCGAAGGGAACGATAAGGCTGCGAATTTCCTGACGGGTCAGGTGATGAAGCTGTCTCGAGGCAAAGCTAATCCCAAGCAAGTCACCGAAATGATTCTCGCGAAGCTGCGAGGATAAAATTGGGGCGGGGCTGGCCCGTTAAAGAAGGGTCGAGTCGTCGCGGCCTTTGAGCTGGATGAGTTTCTTTTTGATGATCTCCAGCTCGATCGTGAGTTGGTAGGATGCTTTAACAATATCGGCAGTGGTTCCCTCATCATCGAGGTGTCTTGCCGTGGGAGTGACTTTCATCATTTCCAGCGCAATCGTTTTGCAGGCAACTTCGATTTTTTGAATGGCTTCGTCCTGAGTCATGGGAGTTAGATAGAGTAGGCTTCCGCAATGTCTTCCGGAATAAGCTGAGGACGGCCGCTTTCGACCGAAACCATGGCGTAGTCGAGCCAGCCTTTTGCGACCACCTTGTCGTCCGATTCCTTTCTGATTTCAAATCCGACTTTCACTCCCCGCTTTTGAATTTCTTCGACCACTGTCTGAACCACTGCAATGTCGCCCATATTGAGGGCGCGTTTGTGCTCGATAAAAGAGGATCGAACGAACCAGCTGTATCCGCGCTCCAGAAACGCCTCCATTGGCATCTGGTAGCACCTTTCCATTTGCTCATATCGGGCGGCGAGCACGTAGTCATAGTATTTTGAGTTATGAACATGCTGGTTCATATCGATGTCGTCGGGGCGGACGGAGATTCGAGATTCGAAACGGCTGAAGGATGACATAGTCATTTAATTCAATGGGTTAGAATTCAGAAGAGACAGAAAGAAATGGGTTGCAAAAGATCCAAATCTAAAAAACACTTACAATAATTATGGATTTTCTAAAGCGCCTTGTTTATCGAATGCCCGATGCTTGGCAGCGTTGTTTGCGGCGATGGCACTATTCCAAAAAACTGGCCTCCGCTCAAATTGGGGATGAGGCCGAATTGGGTGCGGTGGACTTACTGGTCGAAGACGGTCAGACCGTAATGGACATCGGGGCAAATTTTGGTCTTTTCACTCGATTCCTTTCAGAATCGGTGGGGGCGACAGGCAAGGTATTTTCCTTCGAGCCAACGAAAGATATGTTTGAGGTTCTTTCTCACAACGTGCAGAAATTTGGTTTTTCGAATACGGAGTGCCACCATCTCGCGTTATCAGATCGTTCCGGCGAGGCTGAAATTTACATTCCGAAGAGGCCGGATGGAACCCTAAACCATTATGAGGCATGCTTGCGTCCGGTAGAGGCTGGTTCTGAAAGAATTGCAGAAAAGATAACCAATCGTGTCGAAATTCAGACGGTGGATGGCTTTTGCGATAAGGCAGGAATCAAGGAAGTCGACTTCATCAAATGCGATGTTGAAGGACATGAGCTGTCAGTGCTTAGAGGAGCCGAGGCCTTACTCCGTCGCTGTCATCCTACTATTTTACTCGAGGTGAACGAGCCTCTAACCGACGAAGCACATGGGACTGAAGTGCGGGAACTGGTTGAGTCATATGGATATACCTTCCATGTCTATGAAGACGGAAAGGTATGTCCTTGGAGCCCGGGAGACGTGAGGGTCAATTATCTGCTGCTTCCTGCGGAGGAAGCGAGCTAAGGCGGATACGCCTAGTGAAATAGCCGTTTGATACGATAGTCCCGGCCTCGCTCGAGAGGATCTGACGCCACCTCTTTCTTGGCTTTCTTGGGCGGAGCCAATGGGTAGTTACGTCTGTCAGTGACCATGAAGAATTCAACGGGTCCGGATTCCTCGCGAAAATCGAGCATCGCTGCGTCAAACCGCTTCGGCTCCGGTTCGTCGCCAAGTTTGGCGCCAGAAGTTAACCAACTGGGGACTCCTCCCATTTCGATTTCGTTACTGGTACATCCAGCAAAGGTGAGTGCGGTGATAGCAATTAGGCAGGAAAAGACTGAGCGGATCATATTTTTTTTGAGGCTGGCAGGTTGATCTTTCAACTTTATTTCTGACGCGGAAACTAGACTAAGATTTCAATATTTCTACGCGAAAAATGTATCCTCGTGAGAATATGGGGGCGAGCAGCAGCAGAGAAACCGTAGATCGGTGCCTTTGTCTGCCGAGATTTGGTGCCATTTCTCGGTTGGAATCAGGATGGCGTCGCCGACGGCCACGTTTTGTGAAGTCCCGTTGATTTCCATGGTTCCGCTGCCTTCGAGGATGAAATAGAGCTCTTCGCTTACCTTGTGGAAATGCCGCTGAGTGCTACCTCCAGAAGGGAGGCTCGCTTCTGCCAGGCTTTGATTTTCGACTGGCGCGTTGGTCCGGTCGAGGATGCTTCGGATCGTAGAGCCATCCGCGGTGGTGAAAGGTTCTTGTTCTGCAATTTGATTGACGGTCATCTCAGGGTATTATTTGGAAAGAAGGATAGTGCAAGTTCAGTGCCGGGCAAGAGGCGTACGCTTGCCCAAGATTCAAAATTTTGCTGGAGTTCAGTATTCGATTTTTAACCTGAAATGAACGACAAGGAAGAGTTTTTCGACACCCCTGAGGATGGCACCCCGCCGCCGAATCTTCGGCAGGGGAAAAAGCGCGGCTTTTTGAGGCAGTTTTTTATGATGATGGCCCTTGGGTGCGCCTTTCTGGTGCTTTGCTTGATCGTCGTCGATTTCACCAATTCTGGCGGACGGTTAAAGCAGGCGATTATCACAATATTGGGTGGCGAGACGGCCCAAAACCCATTGCCCCAGCCAAGAGTGATTGAAAAGGTGGTGGAGGTTCCGGTGGAGCGGGTGGTTGAAAAAGTCGTGGAGAAACGCGTCGAAGTCGAAGTGCTCCCGCCGATGCCATCAAGCTATGTTTCCTGGAAGAAAGTAGATACTGCGGAGCTCTGGAGTGAAATTCCGGTCAAAACCGAAATGATTACGACTCAGGGTGATACTGCCGTGGTCGAGCGGGAACGCGACGAGAGCTTTCAGATTGAGATGAAAGTGAAGCTGACTGTTCCTAAGCCGAATGAGTCAGCAAAGGAATTGGCCGGGATCAATCCTCAGTTGCCGCAGATTCTTAACGACTTTGAACTACTTGTCGAAAATGCTGACGTGTCTCCCTTTTATCATCAGCTCTATGAGCTCAAGGTTGATCGCATTCAGCAAAAAGTGACGAGGATTGACCAGTTGCTTTCTCGTCACAATTTGTACGATTGTGAAACGGTTCTCGAAATCCGACATCCTGACACAGGAAACAAAGTTCTTATGGTTCAGGGGGAAATGGATGTGGTTTCGGATGGTTCTGATGGAGATCGGTGGCCAGAACTCGATAACTATATTTCGATGTCACCCTACTATCAGCCGTTCACGAGTTATGGGTGGGCGAAGCAGACTTCTACGCCAAACCCTTTATTGGCTGGATGGGAGGAAAAGCTCAAAGAGTATGAAAAGGAATTCGCCATTTCCGGGCTCAGTATTGAGCGTAATCGATTCCTCCGTGATAGCATTGAAAAATACACGGTAGGGGTGGCGGACCTCAAAGGTCGGAGCTTCCTGATCGCAGAAGCAGATCCGTTTATTGTGATTCCTCTATCATTTCTCGGCCGAAAAGATCAGAACGAATTTGGTCCTGCCATTGGAGATTATGCGGTGATTATTTACGGCGATAAACTTTACCCGGCGATTGCAGGAGATGCCGGGCCCAGTTGGAAGTTTGGGGAAGCTTCCCTGCGATTCGCGAAGCACCTGAATGAAAATGCGTCGCCCTACAACAGGCCGATTAGCGACTTGGAAGTGACGTATCTGATTTTCCCCGATTCGGCGGATGCTGTGAAATCGGCTCCGGATTTGAAGGCCTGGCATGCGAAGTGCAGTGAACTACTTGATGGAATAGGAGGGATCGGTGATGGATTCGAGTTGCACCAGTGGGAGGATTTCATTGCGAAGAAGAATGCAGAGGATGAAAACTCTGAGGCAGAGGCTGAGTCGACGGACTCACCTGCCCTTGAAGATGCCCCAGCCGAAGATGGTGGAGAGGCAGAATCTCCGTGATCGTTGAAGTACCCCCCGATCTTTCCAGGATTCGGCGCACCTTTTTTGCGGAATCGGTAAGGGCTGTGTCAGCTGGTGTCATTGAGACAGCGCTGGCGACTTTTGCGATTTTGATCGCTGTAAAAGTCTTTGATGCGGGTCCGGTATTTAAGTCGATTATTATAGCGGCACCTGCGATTGGGCTTCTGGGAAGTTTTGGGGCGGTTTCGCTGGTGGGAAATTCGCGGCTGAAAGCGAGTCATGCGGCAGGACTGATTAGTTTGGGGAGCACTTTTGGGTTCGTGTTGGCGGCGGCAGGCGCTCACAATGAGACGTGCTTTCTTGTCGGGATCACCATCGGCGTTGGCTTGATCAGCATGGGGATGCCGCTGCAAATCCAGTATCTGAGGCATAACTATCCATCTGCGAAGCGAGGGCGTCTCTTTTCTGTTTCAGTATTTATCCGGGCGTTCACAGGAATGGCGGTGAGTTGGGGGTTTGGAGAGTACCTTGACCAGGATCTTTCAAATTATCCGGTGCTGCTGTGGGTATTTGCTGGAGCAGCTGCGGTATCTGGTCTGTGTCAATTCACGATACCTTCCGAGCCGCTCAGGGCGACAGTCAGAACGAGATCTGGATTTTTCGATTCATTGCATATCGCGAGAGAGGATCGCGTTTTTGTGAAGCTATTAGTCTCTTCCATGGTGCTTGGAATTGGGATTCTTTCTGCGATGGCATTGAGGGTCGACTATCTGGTGAATCCTGTTCATGGATTGGAGTTAGACATAAAAACGGTCAGTCTAATCACAGGAGTCATTCCGGGGATTACGCGACTCATTTCCACCTTTTTCTGGGGATGGCTTTTTGACCATGTGAGTTTTTTCAAAGTCCGAATTGCGATCAATTTACTGTTCTTGGTGGGCCTGCTCCTTTATTTTATTTGGCCTGATACGAGACTGATCCTGATAGGGAGCGCTCTTTTCGGACTGGCCCGAGGGGGAGGGGAAATCTTCTTTAATCTTTTTGTGACGAAACTGGCGACCCCTGAGCACGTCGCGGATTACATGTCGGTTCATACCTTCTTAGCCGGAGTCAGAACACTCCTGGCACCGTTTATTGGATTCTTTTTGGTCCAGTGGGCGAATATTCCAGTGATGGTGGTCTTGAGCATGGCGCTGGTTTTGATCGCTCTCTTTTTCGTGGGCACAGCGGCCAAACAGAGCCGAGAGGACGAGCTGGGAAAAGGAACTTCAGGGGAGGGTTGAAAAACGCTGGATATTTGTGCCTGCTTCCCTATAGAGTTTCATCATGCCGAATCTCAACAAAGTGCAATTGATGGGAAACATCACCAGGGATCCCGAAGTGCGATACACTCCGAAAGGAACCGCGGTGACAGATATTGGTCTGGCGATCAATCGTAATTACACGCTCGACGATGGTGAGAAGCGGGAGGAAACCACTTTTGTGGACATTACTTTCTGGGGACGTCAGGCAGAGGTGATTGGCGAATACATGAAAAAGGGCCGGCCCTTATATGTGGAAGGCCGGCTTCAGCTTGATCAGTGGGAAGACAAAACCAGTGGCCAACAGCGCTCACGGTTGAAAGTGATCGGTGATAATTTTCAGTTTCTAGGCGGTCGTGATGATGGCGGCGGTGGCGGTGGCCAGCGTGGAGGAGGTCAGCCACAACAGCAGCAGGCGGCGCCACCTCAACAGAATCATCAACAGGCGGCACCACAGCAGGCGGCACCACAGCAGGAGGCGCCCCAACAGCAGCAAGCAGCGCCACCTCAGCAGCAAGCGGCACCACCTCAACAGAATTACGATCCGATTCCTCCTACGGAAGGGGATGATGACATCCCTTTTTAGAGGGGGATATCACTCAACCCTCTTGGGTTAACCCTGTTAGGCGAGGAGGTCAGTCGGTTGACTCTCCTCCTAGTTCTTTCACCCAGTGTTCGAGGAAGAATCTTTTCTCCTGAGGAAGGAATGTTTCATCGGCTGGTCCAATTAATGGTCGGAGCGAGGTGGACATCTGAAGGGTAACGGCAATGAAGATTCCTGCCCAAGTGATGATGTAGATTGGGTTGGAAACTCCAGCGGCTTTTGCGCCTTTAAAAATCAGGGCAATGCCGAAGGCAATCCCGAATGTCCAGAAGCTGAGCGTGAGAAATCCCATGAAACCAGCTGATTCGGTTGATTGAGTGAAAATCCAGGATACCGGGCAAAGTCCGACTAGGATCAAGCCGACCAAAGCAAGCCCGGCGAGCAAAATGGCAGAGGCTTTGCGGAGTGTCATGTCCATCCCGTTGAGACAACTGAACACATAAAGACTGGGAAGCGTGATTAGACTGGCGATGACTCCTCCGCCCGCGACTTTCAGCGGTACGGCCCAGTGCTGCTCGCCTCCGGAGAAGAGACCCATGATAAAACCGAAGAGGGCAAGTGAGCCAATCGCAATGAAGATTAAATTTAGGGATACGGCTTTCGCCTCGCCCTGTTGGAGCTCATAGATCAGGCGTCCTGGTGTCTTCAGAAGTGCGTCAATGGTGTTTCCCAAATTGGGCTGCTTTTCGAGTGGCAGGATAGCCATGCGATCCTCGGGTTCGATTGGTTGGTGAGGTAGATCGGGTGGAGTGTTTTTGGATTTGTCGTTTTCTTTGTTCATGGTGTTTTTGTTCGTTTGTAGGTTTTGGCTAAAAGGAATGTTTGAGGGCCCACCAGATTGATTCGTAGAAATTCCCTTCAAACATGTCTGGGCGGAGAAACTCAATTTTGAGGCCGGGATGACCAAAAATGGGACGCATCAGGAAGCTGATTTGAGCGCCTAGGAACAGGTTCCCAGAGATCAACCCAATGAGGCAGTTCCTGGCGGAATCGGTGCTACTAGTGAAATAGCGAAGCAGACGATGTAGCCGGTAGGTCGAAGCGAGTCCGGCGAAAGCGATGATACCGGTGTGAATCAAGATGAGGCGCCGGTGGGTTTCTGGTCCTCGTGGAGAATCGGGCGCCGGTGCATCCCATGCCATTCCCAAGGTGATGGGGGATAGTGACCCGACAATAATGGCAAAAACGGAGAATGCCGTTAGAACGGCAAGAGTGGTCTGGGCGAAAGAGAGGCGGCTGCCGAGCAGTTGGGCCAGGATGCCGTTGAAGAGCCCATTTAGGAGAAGCGTAATCGCGATAACAAGTGGCAGCTTAATTGCCACGAAGAGCGCCATTTTAGGGCCCTGCCATAGGCCGATGGAAGCACCGTAAATGCCGACACCAGCTACGATGGTGATGAGGCAGAAGGGGATGGCACGTTTATCTAACGAATCCGTCCAGGGAATAGCGGTCTTCTCCCCGCCAATGAGAAGGTCTTTCCAAGATTCGGGAAATGATAAGGATCTACGAGCCATGTGAAGCGTTTAATTAACGCTTCAAAGATGGCCTCGGAATGTGAATCGAATTTGAACTGACCGTGAAAACGGTGTGAAAAATTCAGTCGGGCGAGTGAATCAAAGTTCGACGGTGGAAGCACTCTGAATACCGTCGATTTTGAGGATCCGGTCGAGAGCATCTTGTTCGATGTGTGAATCGACATTGAGAATGCTGAGAGCAATTCCGCCCACTTTGTTCCGGCTCAGAGACATGCTGGCGATGTTGATTCCGCTTTCGCCAAGGGCCTGGCCGATAGCGCCGACTACTCCGGGGGCATCTGTGTTTTCGAAGATGAGGAGGTGTCCTTCGGGATTAGTGTCGATATTGTGCTCGTTCACTTTGACGATACGGGACTGGGCTCCAAAGAATGTACCCGAGACGGACACATGATCTTTGTCGTTACCTACTGTCACAGTGATCAGGTCGGTGAATTCGCAAGTTTCCGCCGGGCGCGATTCGGTAACCTGCATGCCACGATCTTCGGCGAGCGAGACGGCGTTCAAGTAGTTGACTGAGCCAGAGGCGGTTCCTGCCTCCAGGTAGCCTTTGAGCGCGGAACGAGTTACGAGGGTGGTGTCGATGTCGCTCACTTTGCCGTTGTAGTCGATCCGGAAAGAGTCGGGCTGATTCGGAGCAAGCTGATTGACCAGTTTGCCCATCACTTCCGCGAGTCCGAGGTAGGGGCCGATCTCTTTGAGAGTGGCTTCATCCAGATTCGGCATGTTGATCGCGTTCACAACCGATCCATGGAGAAGTCGGTCGCGGATAGATTCGGCAACTTGGATTCCCACATTTTCCTGAGCCTCCTCAGTCGAGGCGCCGAGGTGAGGAGTGAAAACCATCTCTTCGCGAGAGAGGAGTTCGTATTCTGCAGAAGGGGGTTCGTCTTCGAATACGTCGAGAGCAGCGCCGGCGACTTTGCCGTCCTTGATGCCCGCAAGCAGAGCGGCTTCGTCGATGAGACCGCCGCGTGCGCAGTTGATGATACGAACGCCGGGCTTCATCTTGGCGATGCGATCAGCATTGATGAGATGGGTGGTCTCCGGCGTCTTAGGCATGTGGAGAGTGATAAAATCGGCCTGCACGACGGCTTCGTCCACGGTTTCGCAGAGCTCAACCCGCATGTTCTTGGCCATGCTGGCGGCGAGATAGGGATCATAGGCGACGACGCGCATTCCAAATCCTATGGCACGGCGGGCAAATTCGCCCCCGATGCGTCCCATACCGAGAATGGCGAGAGTTTTGTCGTAGAGTTCAACGCCTTTGTAGGCTTTGCGTCCCTCTTTGAAGCGTCCTTCAACAACAGACTGATGTGCCTGTGGAATGTGACGGGCCAGCGACATCATGAGAGTGAATGCGTGCTCGGCGGTGGAAATGGTGTTGCCGGCGGGAGTGTTCATGACCACGACGCCGTGTTTGGTGGCGGCGGGGATGTCGATGTTGTCGACACCAACCCCGGCGCGACCGATGGCCCGCAGGGTGCCAGCCCCGGCTTCGATGACGGCGGCTGTCGCTTTTGCGCCCGATCTGACGATCAAGCCCTCGTAATTTGGAATCAGTTTAACCAATTCCCTTTCTTGCTCGGCCTTATCAGAAATCGCTCCGATATCCGGACGAAGATCGACTTCGATGCCTTCTGCGGCTTTGAGCAATTCAATCCCGCGTTCTGCAATGGGATCGGCGACGAGAACTCTGCGTGTGCTCATAGATATAGTGTTTCAGTTGAAGGCGGCAAAGGTAGGGGTGCTGGAGGCGTAAGCAAGGGGGAACTGAGAGAGAAATTAGCTTTTCACTTGTCGGATTCGGCAGAGCCTGTTTTCTGTGGGTCTATGCAACGTGTCTTCGCCTGGCTCACAAATTTGTTTCCGCTTTGGATTTTAATCTTCAGTGGGGCTGCTTTGTTTTATCCCGACCTTTTCACCTGGTTCAGTGGATCTCTGATCGTTTGGGGGCTCGGAGTGATCATGCTGGGCATGGGCTTAACCCTGACTTTTGAGGATTTTAAAGGGGTCTTAAAATTGCCAAAGGCAGGGGTGATCGGCGTGTTTTGTCAGTTTGTGATCATGCCATTTTTGGGTTGGGGGATTGGCAAGTTACTCAAACTGAATGAAATCGATCCCATGTTGGCGGTTGGGTTGATTCTGGTGTCGTGTTGCCCCGGAGGTACGGCATCAAACGTGGTGGCATTTTTGGCGCGAGCCAATGTGGCTTTATCGGTGATGATGACAATGGTTTCCACTTCTGTGGCCATTTTGCTGACTCCGGTTCTGACTAAGTGGTATGCGGGTGCGCTGGTGGAAGTGGATGCGGTTCAGATGTGCCTCAACATGGTCAAGGTGGTGCTTCTCCCTGTGCTGCTGGGTTTGCTGGCGAACCGCTATTTGCCGCGCTTCAGTCAGAAGCTCAGGCCGGTGTCTCCGCTGGTTTCCGTGATTGCGATTGTCTTGATTGTCGCGAGCATCATTGGACAGCAGCGGGAAATTATTTTTGAAGCGGGTTGGCGATTATTGGCGGCTCCCGCACTGTTGCATCTGGGAGGTTTCGGACTCGGATACGGTGTGGCGCGGTTGTTCGGGTTAAAAGAGGAAAATTGCCGGACTATATCGATCGAGGTAGGAATGCAGAACTCAGGCCTTGGCGCTACTCTTGCAAACCGACATTTCCCCCTAACTGTGGCCGCTGTTCCCTGCGCGATCAGTGCTGTTTACCACTGCATCATTGGAAGTGTAATGGCAGGGCTATGGCGATTGCGTCCCCCTCAAGATGGCCAAGAAAAAGGTGAGTCGGGAACCCATGTTGGCCCCGACTCACCTTGAGACTAAGTTTCGAATTGATGGGCGCTGCTCAGTCTTCTGTCACGCCACCGCCTGAATTGCCCAGATCGGCATATTCGGGAGGAAGAGCGGCCTTAAAACGCGACTTATCGATCGCCTTCATGTAGGCCTCCAGTGGAGAAACTTGTCCTGCCAGCATCTTCTGCCAGATACAGTCATCCATGAACTGCATGCCGTATTCTTTACCGCCGGTGATAATGTCATAGAGCTTTTGAGTAGACCCTTCCCGAATCACGGAACTGACAGCGGGAGTTGAAACGAGAATTTCATTCACCGCGACTCGACCTGGTTGGTCATCACGTTTCAGTAGTAGCTGGGCCACAACACCTCTTAGCGAGCCGGACAGCATCGTCCGAACCTGAGACTGTTGATCGGACGGGAAAACGTCGACGAGACGGTCTACGGTTTTACGCGCGTTGTTGGTGTGCAGTGTCCCGAAAACGAGAAGGCCGGTCTCGGCAGCGGTGAGGGCAAGTGAAATGGTTTCCAGGTCACGCATCTCGCCCACCAGAACGATGTCGGCATCCTCCCGGAGAGAGGCTCTCAATCCGTCGGCAAATGAGGGGCAGTGAATTGGGACCTCCCGTTGGCTGATGGTCGACTTCTTGTTGCTGTGAACAAATTCGATTGGCTCTTCAACGGTGATGATATGCCGTGAGTAGGTTCGGTTGATGTAGTCAATCAAAGCCGCAAGGGTCGTGGACTTGCCTGAACCAGTTGGACCGGTAACGAGAACGAGGCCACTTCGAAGGTCGCCAAAACTTTCGATCGTTTCAGGCACGTTGAGCTCCTGAATGGTTTTGATTTCCGTTGGGATCAAACGGAAGACAGCGCCGAGGCCGTTGTTCTGTTTGAAATAGTTGCATCGGAACCGGGAATCGGTGTCCATCTCATAGGCGAAGTCGAGATCGCCGGTTTCGAGAAATCGTTCGAATGCCTTATCGTCGCAGATTTCGTCCAGCATGTGCCTGAGCGTGTCGTGCTCGAGGATGCCTTCGGCAATAGGGGTGATAGCTCCGTGCGTTCGCATCTTGGGCGGCTGGCCTTCGCTTAAGTGAAGGTCAGATGCGCCTGAAGCGACGAGGTGTTGGAAATACTGGTCAATGACAGCCATGACGGGAATGAGTATAAAGGTTAAACAAACAGGTTAGAGGCCAAGCACTCCTTTAAGTGTGGCGGGGTCGACGGATCGTCCGAGGGCTTCTTCGGCCGTGATGGTGCCTCCGTGATAGAGGTCAGCCAGGGCGTCGTCCATCATGATCATGCCGACGTTTTTACCTGTCTGCATGACACCTGGCAGCATGAAGGTTTTGCCGCCGCGAATGATGGCTGCAACAGCCGGTGTGTTGACGAGGAGTTCCAATGCCAGTTCTCTCCCGGTTCCATCCTTCTTTGGAACGAGCTGTTGGGAAATCACTCCGCGGAGTGACTCGCCAACCATGATTCGGATCTGCTCTCGCTGATCGGTGGGGAATACGTCAAGAATCCGGTCAAGGGTTCGGGCGGCACTTCCAGTGTGGAGAGTGGCCAGCACAAGGTGACCAGTTTCCGCTGCGGTGATCGCGAGTGAAATAGTTTCGAGATCGCGCATTTCTCCAACCATGATCACATCAGGGTCTTCTCGCAGTGCTGCTCGAAGCGCCTGGGAGAAACTCTCGGTGTGGGTGTGGACTTCGCGCTGATTGACGTGGCATCCCTCGGACTCGATCACGTATTCGATTGGATCTTCCAAGGTGATGATATGATCGCGACGTTGTTTGTTAATTTCATCGACGAGGGCAGCTAGTGTCGTCGATTTTCCTGAGCCAACGGCACCAGTCACGAGAACGAGTCCGTTGTGGTATTCCAGAAGTGGTTTGATTGCATCTGGAAGTTCGAGCTCGTCCATGGTGCGAAGAGTGGTGCTGATGACTCGGAATACCATTTCCCAACCGAGACGGGTTTTCACCACTGAAGCTCGGAAACGACCAAAATCAGGTGCGTAGGCGAAGTCGACATCGCCCATTTCCTCAAGGCGTCGCAGCTCAGCTTCAGGTAAATATTTCTTCGCCAGATCTTCAGTTTGCTCCGATGTCAGCATTGCTGCATTTCCCCAAATTGGCTGCAAGAGGCCAAAGCGTCGCCACTTGGGCTGGTTGTCGGGTGCAAGGTGGACGTCGGAAACATCGTGTTGTTGAGCGAGTTTCAGGTATTCGTCGACGTGAGCGAGTACGGCTACGGTTTCTGACATAACGAAAGTATTAAAAGAGAGGTGAAATAAAAGGAAGGTTAAGTCTCGGCGGATTTATCCGTTTGCAGGGAAATTTGGTTGCCGAGACTACGGAGTATTCTGATACCGGCGAAAACAGGCAAGCCAAAAAGCTGGATTTGATCAGAACAGTTAATGTGAATGCGGTGGCAAAATTTCTTGCAGAACCCGATCGAATCTGAGAACTCTGATATGTGAAGCATCTCAGTGGTATCATCGTTTTCCTAGTTGTTTTCGTCGCAACGGGTATTGCGATGCATGTAACCCTTTATCAGAAACCGGGCATTTTTGTATGGTCTCTGATTGAAGGACCGTTGACAGGTAAGCCAACGCTGGTTCGAACAACTCTTGAACTTGCGCCTGTTCAAGCAGAATTAAATATCCCTGATGTAGAAGTGCTAGTGGCGGAGCCGGCAGGAGCTGATACCCGAAAATCTCAAGTCTTGGTCGATTCCGAGCCAGATAGTGCAGAGGCAACTAAACCCAAAGTCAATAAGGGGAAAAAGGCTTCAGACGTGATTAGCTTGTTCGACGGTAAAGGGCTCGGCGACTGGGGAATTACCCGCTTTGGAGGAGAGGGGGACGTATTCGTCAACGAAGAGGGCAACCTTGAATTTGGGTTCGGGGCGGTGATGACTGGAGTGACGTGGGATGGTGAAGTGCCTGCGACCAGTAATTACGAGCTTTCGCTCGATGCGATGAAACTGGATGGATATGACTTCTTTCTCGCGCTCACCTTTCCGGTAAAGGAAAGCCATGCCACGTTTCTTCTCGGCGGATGGGGTGGCGGAGTCGTAGGGATCTCCTGTGTTGACGATCTCAACGCATCTGAGAATGAAACGATGAACATCGAGGGGTTTGCCAAGGATGTTTGGCACCATGTCAGAGTTAAGGTCACCGATAAGAAGTTGGAGGCTTGGATTGATGACGATCAGAAGGTGGATCTTTCTCTCAAGGATCGAAAAATCAGTTTGCTCCCGGGAGATGTTGAACTTTCAGCTCCTTTGGGTCTCGCAAGTTTTCAGACACGTGCTCAATACAAGAACATCGAGTGGCGCCAACTATCATCGAAAGAATCCGGTGAGAAATAGCCCGCTCGAACCAATGCCCTTTTGTTGGTGTTCTTCATGGAAATTATAAAATTGTCAAAAATTAAAATTATGGAGGGCTTTATTATCAACTTTTTGAACGAAACACTTGACCCACGGTTGAGATGCTGTCTGGATTATTAAAAATTGTGACTTAATTAAAACGATTCGTTTCAATTTTTTAACCACCGCTCAACTTTGTCTCACCACTAACATGAACCTTCGCGACCAGCTTAAAGAGATCCTCCCTGACATCCTCCCCAGAAATCCCGCTCAGGCGATTAAGGGGACAGAACTTATCGAAATGGTGAAGCATCGCCTGAAGCAGGATTATTCCGATGCTACACTGCGATATCATTTCTCTATTATGTCATGTGATCCGTCTTCGCCGATTGCGAAAGTGGAGCAAGGACAGGGATATTATTTAAGGACCTCGACCATTCATACGGTCAACAGTGCGCGAAATCTTTTTCATCAAGGTAATGGTGATGGTAGTGCCGGTTCGGTCATGGGATCCGGAGATGTTGATGTTGCTCTGTCGAGAGCGGCCAAGTTTCGGGCTGTGGTCCAGCGCTACCTGGAGTCAGTCCAGCAGTTCCCGTTTTCTTTTGAGCGGTCATTCTCAATCGACGCTGAATCAAATCGTTGGAGAGTTCCTGATCTCGCTGTGGTGGATTGGCTGGTTGGAAAAGACGCCGAAGAAGCGGTGATTCTTGATAAGGACAAACTTGAAGTGAGTCGTCGCCTCGGGCAGTCGCCCTTGAGGATCTCGAGCGTTAAACTTCGTCTGGAGCTGAACCATGGGACCCTTTTCGAAGATCTGTTCCAGTGTCTTGCGACATCGGAGTGGTCGAATGCAGGAGAACTATTGATTGCGGCTCCCATTGAGGACCCTGCTCTGATTGAAGAAGTTCGAAGGTTCGCTTCGCGCTACGGAATCGGAGTGATCAGTTTTGGTCTCGATGCCGATGTATTGGATGATATGCCGGAGCCGGCTGCGATCGAGAATCTTTCTCTGCGTGAATTTGATTCGATTCAGGGATTGCTTCAGATTCGGCGATATTCTGCTCCCGAGACAGGGAAGGGCTACGACTGGCAGCACGTGACGGTTTCAGCAGAAGACAATCCCGATTTTGCTCGATTCGAAAATTGGATTTCCCGTTGTTTACTCGAAGAGCGGGCCGTGACCTCACGCGAGTTCGATGAGATTGAGCGCAGCACCGCTTCAGCGATTGCAAAAGAGTACGTCGCATAACTTATTTCCTCCCCTTGGTAAAAAGGAGAATCTCTGAAGGGCGCCCCAATTGGGGCGCCTTTCTTTTTACATCTTTCTGACAGTCATTTTACAGGTGCGTGACAACATTTTCGCGGGAGCGGTGATGTTGGGTCATGGAACTCAACCGAATTATATCCATGTTGGCGCTCGGAGCTCTTGTTCTGAGCGGCGGAAATCTGACTCAGGTGCGCGGAGCAACTGGGTCATCATTGAAACTAAAAACGGCGGTCGATAGACCGCTCCTCGATCAGGAAAAGACAGATCGAAAGGTCGTTATCAAGATTGAGGTGGAGGGGGCTCTGAGGAAAACTCCTGATCGAGTACCTCTGAATCTCGCGATTGTGTTGGACCGGAGTGGTTCGATGAGCGGCGGGAAACTGGAGCAAGCCAAGCAGGCCGCTGCGATGCTGGTTGATCAGCTGGATCGGGAAGACATCCTCTCACTGGTGCTGTATGAAACCGAGGTGCAGGTTGTTCTGCCAGCAGGGCGGTTGGGGAATCGTAAGAAAGAGATAAAGAGAATCATTCAGAAAATCGAAACGGGCGGCAGCACGGCTCTCTATGATGGAGTGAAATATGGCGGCCAACAGTTGGACGAATTTCTTTCCAAGGAAAGAATCAACCGTGTGGTCTTGCTGTCTGACGGGATTGCTAACGTAGGACCTAGTAGCAACCGGGAGATCGCTCAGTTAGGGGCCAAGCTTGCCAAAGGTGGAATGTCGGTCACGACGATCGGATTGGGTGATGATTACAATGAAACCCTGATGACTGCGTTGGCTGAGGCCAGTGACGCGAACTATTACTATGTGGCGGATGTTGAACAGCTCCCTGCTGTTTTTGAAAGTGAGCTAGGAGAGTTAAAGTCTATTGTGGCTCGCGATGTGGTGATTGAAATCCGTTGCCCTGAGGGAGTGCGTCCACTTCGATTTTTGGGACGTCCCGGAGAATTGAAGTCTCGCCGGGAGACGATTACTTTCAGTACGTTATCCAGTGAGCAATCGCGTGAGCTCTATCTTGAGTGCCTGGTGGAAAAGGGGGCCATCGGCTCTGTGTCAGAGATCGCGGATGTCGTTGTCAGATATGACGATGCATTGACCAATGAGCAGAATACGATGACGAGTCGCGCGGTAGTCGTATACACCGACGATTCCAAATTGGCTTCTGCTTCGGTTGATCTCGGGATCTCTGCCGAGGCTGCCATTTTCGCGAATGCGGAAGAGACTGAGCGCTCGATCGCCTACGCCGATAGCGGTAATATTGTTGCCTGCCGTGAGAATTTAACTTCTCAAAAAGTGGCACTGTCCGATGCGTATGACCTGGCTCCGGCGGCACAGAAGTTGATGCTTGAGGGGGAGATAGCAGCGGTTGAAGAGGCTCAGCGTGACCTGGAAAACGATGAGCTTTCAAAGGCTCAGCGAAAGAAGCTATCTGCAGGTTCGTGGATGACTCGCAATTCCAAGCGATAGTTCGAAGAGCGTTTTTGCGGCGGGGCCGAAAGCGGCCCCGTCTTTTCTGCTGCGAAAGGAGGGAAGTCGGGCAATATTTAAGCTGCTTCTTTAATTATGAAACGAATTGCGCTGGTGTTCATCATAGCCATCCTGATCCCGTCCCTGTTGCTGGCGGGACTGGCGGTGCGGACATTGCGAATGCAGGAGGTGGTCCTGAGTAATCAGCGAGCCCTGCTGCACCAGTCGACTTGCGACGGGATGGCTGCCAATATCAATTTGTTCATGGACGATGTGCGTATTTTCTACGGGCGGATGGTTGATGAGCTGGTGTCAGAAAGAGGGGATGATGTGATCGGGCTGTTTGATCAACTGGTCACCGAACGCTGGAGTCAGGCCGCTGTTGGAGCGGTGGTGACTGACGCCGGGCTCATCTGCTCGCCGACAACGGTGACGGAGAATGCCTGGGCCGTCCCTTTCATAAAGAACCATTCTGACTTCCTTTCCAACACGGGAGTGGTTGAGGTATATCAGGCGCCAAAAATTCTGTATGGGCAAGTCGAAGTCACTGAAGAAGCTCCTCTGCCTGAGCCTCAGCCTTCCTCTTCAATTGATTTGAAGATTCGCGACCTGGTCGGCCTTTCTAGCAGCAAGGCTAGGTCTGCTGCCGATAACGAAGTCGAGGATGTAGGAAGTGAGTTTAGTGAGAGCGCTACAGGAGTGAACGTGCAGGCTATGCCTGCCGAGGCGATGGAGGACGCTGAGCCTCAAGTTAGGCGAAAAGTCGCTGCATCGAACAGCAAACTGCAGGATTTTCGTTTCGAGAAACCGGGGGCGGAGCCTCCGAGCGCGCAGGCCTCGCAAGCACCATCCGCTGAGTCTCTTGCCATTTTGGCTCCTCCATTGCAGACGCGCAACGTAGAGCCGCGTCAACAGCAGCAAGAGATGACGTTGTCAAAAGAGGCCACGGAGCAAAGCATCAATGAAGTGGGGTATAATTACTCGCGATTGAATACTGCTGCGGTCACGCAGAATGATCTGACTGCGGAGGAGGAAGAGGGGGCCGTTAGCCGGATCATTGACGGGGAATTACACATCTTGCTTTGGAAGCGTCACGGTTCTTTTCCGGGGCATACGTTCTGGGTAGAGCTCAATCAGGGCGCGATCCGGTCTGATCTGGCAGGATTGTTTGAGGATCGGTTTAGCTCGGTGGCATCGTCTGAGGTATCTCTCGCCTTGCTGGGATCTCATGGCGAATTGGTGACTCAAACTCAGTCTGGTTTTCTGGCTGACTGGGCCACCCCTTTTGTCGCTGCCGAAGTCGGGCAGATTCTGCCTCGATGGGAGGTGGCGGCCTATCTGATTGATCCGGATGCGTTAAGTGCTGCAGCCAAGACGGTTCTTTTTAGCCTGTCTTTGACGATCATCACCCTAGTAGGGGCGGTGGCAATTGGTGGTTTTTTAATCATGCGTTCGGTGAACTCTGAGATGCAATTGGCCGCGAGGAAGACTGATTTTGTCAGCAATGTGAGTCATGAGCTGAAGACTCCTTTGACATCGATTAGAATGTTTTCAGAGTTGCTCGAGGGTTCGGAATCCTATGATTCGGAGCAAACGCGAAAGTACTCTGGAGTGATCAGTAAGGAATCCGCCCGGCTCACTCGCCTGATCAATCGCTTACTCGACTTTTCACAGTTGGACCGGGGAGAAATGAAGTTGAGAGAAGATACGGTTGATCTTGGTGAATTGGTCCAGGAAACAGTCGATAACTACCGGCCTCAAATTGAAGCAGAAGGCTTGGAGCTGGAGCTATCAATTGGGCCCGCTCTCCCGGTGTATATCAAGGGTGACGAGGATGCCTTGTCTCAGGTTTTGGTGAACTTGTTTTCGAATGCAGAAAAATACGCTGCTAGTGGCGCTAAGATTGAGGTGGATTTGGAAAATGCAGGAGATGACAGTGTCCAGGTTTCAGTTCGTGACCGGGGGCCCGGGATATCGAAACATCATCAGAGGAGAATTTTTGAAAAATTCTATCGAGCCGACGAATCCATCTCCTCAGGAATTGAAGGTTCGGGCATCGGTTTGGCTCTCTGCCGTCAGATCATCGATAAACATGGCGGCGAGATCCGCTACTCAAAACGGGAAGGTGGAGGGAGTACCTTTTCGATAGAACTACCCATATCTCAAAATTCATGAAGAACAGCGAAGTCACTATTTTTGTGGTCGAAGACGACCCCAGCATTCGTTTTGGTCTGGAGGAAGTTTTGCGAAGTGAGGGCTTCCGAGTGGTGTCTTGCGAGGACGGGGGCAAGGCCATTCAGGGAATAGGAGAGACTCTCCCTGATTTGATTCTGTTGGATGTGATGTTGCCCGGGAAAAGTGGTTACGAAATCTCCAGTGAATTGAGAAAAGGAGGGTGTCGGGTGCCCATCTTGATGCTGACGGCGAAAGGCGAAGAGATGGACAAAGTGGTCGGATTGAACGCTGGAGCTGACGATTATGTCACGAAGCCTTTTGGCTTAAATGAGTTGCTAGCTCGGATTCGCGCGCTGCTGCGTCGAACTGCTGAGTGGGCGAGTGATGCAGACGGGGCCGGAAGTGAAGGCCAGGCGGAAACCAGCCTCGAGATTGGGGGTGCTCGAGTCGATTGTCGCAATTACGAAGCCGAAGTGGGCGGCGAAGTCGTGCCCTTAACGCCAAAGGAACTCGAATTGATTCGGTTTTTGGTTCAGAACCGCGGGATGGTTCTGAGCCGTGATCGAATTCTGGAAGCCGTTTGGGGTGTTAAGTATTTCGGGACTACGAGGACGCTGGATCAGTGTGTGGCGCAGATCAGAAAGAAGATAGGAGATCACGGTCGAACACCAGAGTATTTGCTTACTGTGCATGGAGTCGGGTACAAACTTATCTAATCAATCCCATCGAAGCCCGGCAGCAGATCCTGCCGTTGCGGTCCTTTGTGGGTTGTTGTTGTCCCTTTGAGGGGATTTTCGCACCGGAAGATATCTAATGGGCCGGCCCAGGGGGCCAGCAAGTGTCGTGGATCGGAGGCACTGAGGAATTCCATAAAGGTGGCAGGGTCCAACAGCGCAGGCATGCGATCGTGGATCCTGGAGACTGATGGAGATGCGTCGGTGGTAAGCATGGAGTAGGCAGGCTCGTTGTCGCCGGGTTCCCAGATGCCGGCCGCCCAGATGAAATCGTCTTGCTTTGGAAATTCAAAGGCAAAGGTTTGTTTCCCCCCTGTGGGGCCGGTCCACTCATAGAAGGTGGACATCGGAATGAGGCATCGGCGTTTTTCTTTCCAGGGAGTAGCCCAAGGGCCGTCGAGTTTATCGGTCCGGGCATTGTTGACTGCCGGATTGAATGATCGCCGAAATCCCCACCGCATCTGGTGTGCTTCCATTTTATCCTGCTCACTTTGCACGATGACAGGACCGAGATCGGTTTTGCGGATTCCGTAGTTTTTTTGAATCCCGTCGAAGGCAGCTGTGATGGTGGCTTCCCACTCATTCCGGTTTCGCTGACGCCCCGGACCAATGTCGTAGAGATTGCACATGGGATAAGACTGATTCTCGTAATCTATCAGCAATTTCCCAGATATGCCTAGCCTGCAGGTACAAAAAAACAGGGTTAGGTCATCGACCTAACCCTGTTGGGGTAAAATAATAGTAACCGAATTTCTTACATCAAGTTCAACGCACGGCACCGCTTGATTTCGCGAGTGATGGTGCGGTGGGTTTTGGCAGAAACTCCAGTGGTGCGGCGAGGATAGATCTTGCCGGACTCTGTGGTGAACTTCTTCAAGTATTCCGGATTGAGGTAGTTTAACTTCTCAAGTGGAATATCAAGGCGACGGCGCGGCATCTTGCGATTGGCGCGGCGCAGGTTCATTGCTCTCTCTTCTGTTTTTGGGCCCATGGTCGTATGGATAAAATTTGTTTTCGGCGAAGGCGGATTAACGCTTCTCACGATGGAGTGTCCGTCGCTTCAGAAACGGATTAAACTTCACCTTTTCCAGGCGGCCTGGAGTCTGGAGGCTCTTCTTATTACGCGTTGAAACGTAGATAGAAGGGCGAGCCTTTTCTTCTCTGGCCTCGGTGCATTCTAGGATGATGACTTCTCTGGACATGTGTTCTGGAGTTACTGTGTTTCGTGAGGGCGGATATCCTATCGCAGGTCACTGGATTCTCAACCGATAAATTCTATTCGTCGTCTTCGGCTGCTTTTGCGACCTCTTTCTCGTCGAGTCCGAAAAGTGAGGTTGCTGGATTGCGAAATCCGCCATTGGCATTTTCGTTGTCGAGGCGTTCCTGGAAATCGACGGTACAACGGGCGAATGGCATTGCCTCAAGGCGGGCAGGAGGGATTCCCACGCCGGATCCCTCGCATACGCCGTATTCACTGGAATCGATGCGCAAAAGCGCTTCTTCGATTTCATGGAGTGCGTCCTGCTCTTGAGAAAGGATGCTAAGAGCAAAATCGCGATCGTAAGAGTCGCTGCCGGCGTCTGCCTGATGCATGCCGAAGGCGGAAGAGTCGCCTCCTTCTTCTCCGCGACCCAGTGAGTCCCTGGCCACACCATTCATCTGGTCTACGAGGGCGTCACGAAGATCGAGCAATTTCTGCCTCTGTTTCTTGAGGAAAGTAGCAGAAAGCTTCTGAGGCTTTCCTCCATTCTTGGAAGCCGCAGCAGGTGCGATGGGGCCAAGAGGCTGAGTGAGATGTGAAAAATCAGGGCGCTTTTTGACAACAACACGCTTTTTCGGCGGTGCCTTTTTGATAGCGACCTTCTTGGCCGCTTTTTTGGCGGGTGTTGCTTTCTTTACTGCCTTTTTCGCAGGAGCTTTCTTAGCGGGTGCCGCTTTTTTGGTTGGGGTTTTCTTTTTCGGAACCGCTTTCTTGGCGGGTGCCGCTTTTTTGACAGGAGTTTTCTTTTTCACAGTTTTCTTAGCGGGTGCTTTTTTAGCAGGCGCTTTCTTTTTAGGGGCTGCCTTCTTGGCTGGAGCCTTCTTCTTGGGAGCCGCTTTTTTAGCAGGCGCCTTCTTGGCTGGAGCCTTCTTGGCTGGAGCCTTCTTTTTAGGGGCCTTCTTTTTAGGGGCCGCTTTTTTAGCAGGCGCTTTCTTCTTAGGGGCTGCCTTCTTGGCTGGGGCCTTCTTCTTAGGGGCCGCCTTTTTAGCAGGCGCTTTCTTCTTAGGGGCTGCCTTCTTGGCTGGGGCCTTCTTCTTAGGGGCCGCCTTTTTAGCAGGCGCTTTCTTCTTAGGGGCTGCCTTCTTGGTTGGAGCCTTCTTCTTAGGCGCCGCCTTTTTCGCAGGCGGCTTCACCGCTTTCTTAGCCGGAGCCTTTTTCTTCACTGCTTTTTTGGCTGGAGCCTTCTTTGCAGTGACCTTCTTTTTAGGGGCTTTTTTTGCCATGGCTGCGGCTGGGTCAGGTGGGGGTTTCTGAATTCGAGTCGAATCGACCGGGTGTCGATTTCCTAGAAAGGCGCAATCTGTAAGGCACTGCCCCTAATATCGCAAGGAGAAATGCCTATTTTAGTGATAGCCTCTAGAATCGCCAAAGGATGGGGATCAAGTAGCTGGCCATCAGCCAGAGGGCGATTGCCAAGGGTAGGCCGATTCGACTGAAGTCGGCGAATTTGTAGCCACCGGCCCCATAAACATAGGTGTTGGTCTGGTAGCCGATGGGTGTCACGAAGCTGGCGGAGGAGGCGAACATGACGGCAACGACGAAGGGCCGGGGATCTACCCCAAGTTCGGCGGCGATGCCGATAGCGATGGGGGTCAAAAGGGCGGCGACAGCATTGTTACTGATCAGCTCTGTCAGGACGGCGGAAAGAAGATAGAGCGCTGCCAGCACTGCGTGTGGGCCCAGATCGTGGAACCAATCGGCGGCCTGTTCAGCCATTATCCGAGCGATTCCGGCTTTCTCGAGCCCCATGCCGAGGCCCAGCATGCCGAAGATCATGAAAATGACCTTCCATTCCACTGCCTGATAGGCCTCTTCGGGGTCGATACATCTCGTTATCAGAGTGATGATGGCGGCGGAAAGGGCCAAAATCGGAATGTAGGCGGGGAAGATGGCTCCGCCAATCATGAAGGTCAGTAGCGCGCCGATAGCAATGGGGGCTTTGGTTCGGCGAATCGGGCGGCCTTTTGGTTTGCTCAGGTTCACGAAGTCCTTTTCGTTGAAGAGCTCGTTCATGCGGTCGACAGGCCCTTCGACAAGGAGCGTGTCGCCAAAGGCAAGTTTGACGTTCTCAAAGCGATCCCGGAGGTTCACCCCTCGTCGATGAACTGCCAATATCACTACGCCAAATCGCTGACGAAAATTTAATTCTTTGAGGCTGTTCCCGGCAAGGCGTGATTCGGGGCCGACGATCCCTTCCATGAGGACAGCGGAATCGGTTCGAACGTGGTCCAGTCCCAGTTCACCTTCCGGAAGTAGATCCACGCCGGTGGTTTCGGCGAGCTCCACGACGCCTGAGGCCCGGGTTTTGAGGAGAAGCTGGTCGCCTGATTTAAAGATTAGTTCATTTAGGGGAACGGGGAGTGGACGGGCGTCCCTCACAACTTCGATGACTCTCAGGCTGCGCTGTTTCGCCAAAGGAGTGTCAGGGAAGCGTTTGCCGATGAGCGGTGAATTTTGATTCACGTAAACCTGGGTCAGGAATTCTTGGGAAGCCTCTCCATCAAAAAGGGTTGATAGAGTAACTCGATCCGGGATTAGCCTCCACCCGCCGAGGATAATGTAGAGGATCGCGGCTACGACGAAGAGGATGCCTAGTTTACTCACCTCAAACATTCCAAAAGGCTCCATGCCGGCATCTGCTGCGATTCCCGATGCGATCAGATTGGTGGAAGTTCCGATAATGGTACAGGTGCCGCCGACGATAGCGGCATAGCTGAGAGGGATAAGAAAGCGGGACGCTTTGAGGTCAAATTTTCGGCAGTGAGCCAAGACGATAGGAAGGAAAATGACCACCACTGGCGTGTTATTTACGAAGGCGGAAAGGAAGGCGACCAGTAGTAGCAGAACCAGCATGACTCGGAGTGGGCTGCTGCCAGCCATGGTTTCAAAACGGCCGGCGAGGTATTCAATCAAGCCAGTTCGCTCCAGGACCGCGCTCATCACGAACATGGATGCAACGGTAATGGGCGCGGAGCTCCCAAAGACGTTGAGGGCCTCAGGGGGGGAAAGAACGCCGATCAGAACGAGGGAGAGGAAGGCTCCCATTGCCGCCAAATCGGGAGAAATCCATTCTTTCATCAATACGACAAAAACGAGAACGACGAGCGCTACCGTAAAAATTTGCTGCCAGAGTTGGATTTCCATTCAAGTTGAGCGTTGCGCTTTCTCTTCACCGAGAGCAGCATCGCTGTTTCAGATTACACCGAAAAGTATTTCTTTAATCCATCGGAATTTACAATGGAAACTCTTATAATCGCTCTCGGAGCTCTTGTTCTTTATATCATTGCCTATAATACCTACGGGAAGTGGTTGGGGCAGAAAATTTTTAAGCTCGATCCTGATGCCCTGGTTCCGAGTGTGGCATTGAACGATGACAGGGACTTTGTTCCGACGAAAAAATCGATTATTTTCGGGCACCATTTCACCTCAATCGCTGGAACTGGTCCGATTGTGGGGCCTGCCTTAGCCGTTATTTGGGGATGGGTGCCGGCATTGCTTTGGGTCTTGTTTGGTTCGATATTTATCGGTGCGGTCCACGATTTCGGATCTTTGGTCGTCAGTTTGCGGAATAGGGGGCAGACGGTGGGTGATATCGCGGGGCGGGTGCTCTCGCCGAGGGCCCGGGTCTTATTTCTGTCGATTCTTTTTCTCGCGCTGACCATTGTCTTGGCGATTTTTGGATTAGTTATTGCAGCGGTTTTCCGGCAATACCCATCTTCAATTTTCCCCTGCTTGTTCCAGATTCCCTTGGCTGTTTTGATTGGGGTTTACCTGCATCGCCGGGGGTTTAACCTGCTGATCCCTTCATTGATTGCGTTGGCATTAATGTACCTGACGGTCTTTTACGGCAATGTCGGAGTGTTGGGGAATATCAATGAATATCTCGCGACTTGGCCCACGATGCACTGGGTGGCATTTTTGTTGGTCTACAGTTACGTGGCGTCGGTTCTTCCGGTATGGACACTCTTGCAGCCGCGAGATTTTATTAACAGTCTGCAATTGCTCAGTGTTCTGGCACTGGTCGTGATCGGCCTGGTGGTAGCCGGACTCGTGGGGGGAGCTCCAATCGGGGGAGAGGGGGAGAGAGTCGCGCTCGAAATCGTGGCTCCGGCCTATCGCCCGTCGCCTGAGGGCGCCCCATGGATGTTTCCATTCCTGTTCGTTACGATCGCCTGCGGCGCGATCTCGGGTTTTCATTGTCTCGTTTCGAGTGGAACTTCTTCCAAGCAACTTCGCTGTGAGACTGATGCCCAGTTTGTCGGTTATGGGTCGATGTTAACCGAAGGATTTCTTGCGGTGTTAGTGATTCTCGCCTGCGTTGCTGGAATCGGACTCGGAGTGAGCGGGGGCGACGGGGTCTTGACTGGCACTGCGGCCTACGATGATCGTTATGGCAGTTGGAGTTCGGCCAGTGGATTGGTGGCCAAGGTCGGCGCTTTCGTTGAAGGAAGTGCGAATTTTCTAAAGGCCCTCGGGGTTAATTCGGCGTTCGCTGTCTCTTTGATGGGGGTTTTTGTGGCCAGTTTCGCGGCGACGACCCTGGATACTGCGTGTCGTCTTCAGCGGTACGTAACGCAGGAGTTGGCGGCGACGGTGAAGCTGAAAGTTCTCACCAATAAACATACCGCGACCATATTCGCTGTCGTGGTCGCAGGGATAATAGCCGCGTTGCCTTTGGGAGCTGGAGAGAAATGGGAATGGGCGACGGCTGGAAAAGGAGGGATGATTCTTTGGCCTCTTTTCGGGGCGACAAATCAGCTTTTGGGTGGCCTGGCTTTTCTTGTCATCGCGTTCTGGATGTGGCGTCGCAATCTCCCCGTTTGGTTTGTGGTGATCCCGATGATCTTCATGCTGATACTTCCGGGAGTGGCGATGAGTATGAATCTTTTTGAAGAAGGTGGCTACATTGCGCAGAGCCTCAAAACGGGTAACTGGACTCTCACTGGATTTGGAGTGGCGACCCTGGCCCTTGAGGGATGGATGATCGTGGAGGCCATAATCGCCTGGCCAAAGGCGAAGGGTGTATTGGAGGCTCAGTTAGAGCCCTTACCCGAGGCGAGCTTTGTCGCTGATGGAGGGAGATCTTGTTAAGCAATGATCCCAGCGGGGATAAGAAGGGCTACTCTCCCGCCTAAAGTTCAGGCAGTACTTTGGCTACCTTCTCTTTGAGCTCCTTGCCAGGCTTGAACTTGACCACTGCCCTTGCCGGAATGGGAACTGCGGCGTCTGGCTTATTGGGGTTTCTCCCAATTTTGGGTTTGGTCTTGGTGACTTGAAAAGCCCCGAAATTTCGAAGCACAACATCATTGTTAGACGCAAGACTCGTGGTGACGTCATCGATGAAAGCTTGAATTACGTTAAAAACTTCCTGCTGAGTAAGCCCCGTTTCGTTGCTGATTCGGATAACCAGGTCTCGCTTCGTGATCGTAGCCATGAGTAATTTTAGGTGGTGGGTCGCTTTTAAAGCTAGAATCTCGCAGTGACTCCTTTAACCTCGGAGTGATCGATCAGTTGGCAATGAAATTTTTGAATAAATGTCAGAGTTGATGGCTGCCTTTCCCATGGGTTTGTGATTTGGTTCAGAAGCGCCTGAGAGCAAGGTAGTTATTGGGTGTGTGATCATTGCTTAAAGATAAATGCCAGCGGTATTCGCATTAGCGGCAATAGCGATATTCATGCCAATATTAAAATCTTTTTTTTTGCGGCGATTTATATACGAAATTTTTAGTTTTATATGCGATTTCAAGAGATGTTAGGTGCTTTGTTAGGATGGAAGCTAGGGCAGCCTTGGCATAGTGGGGGGGAGTTGTGAGTGACGCGACTTTCAAGGGGGCTTTCCGAACAGATGATGAAATCAAGGCGTTTCAGTTGGCTCTCAATGCTTGGTTTAGAGAATGTGGGAAGGACTACCCTTGGCGTCGAACGACCGACCCCTACGCTATTCTCGTTTCGGAGTTGATGCTTCAACAGACTCAGATTGTGACTGTTTTGAGTAAGGGATACTACACGCGATGGATGCGGAAGTTCCCTGATTGGCGGGCCCTTGCTGAGGCGGAAGAGGATGACGTGCTCAAGGCATGGGAAGGTTTGGGATATTACAACAGGGCCCGCAATCTTCAAAAAACTGCCCAGCGAGTGTGCCGTGATTTCGAGGGGCGGTTTCCGGAGGATCTGGATCAAATCCGGAGTCTTCCCGGAGTTGGCCGCTATACGGCAGGGGCGCTTTTGAGCTTTGCCTATGATCGAAGAGCTCCAATTGTTGATGGAAATGTTGCTCGAGTGCTGTCGCGATTGTTTGCCTTCCGCGAGCCAATTGATGTCCCGGCGTCAAATCGATTGATTTGGGAGTGGGCTGAGTTGCTGACTCCTGAAAGAGAGGTGAGAATTTACAATTCGGCCATCATGGAGCTGGGACAGCGGGTTTGTATCAGGGGCGTGCCTGAATGCGACTCGTGTCCGGTCAGGGAATGGTGTCGCGGTGTAAAGGAAGGAGGAGTGGGAGATCTTCCGCTCAAGAAAGCCAAAGTCGGAGTGACTCAAATGGTTGAATCCGTGATAATTCGTATGCAGGGTCACAATATCTTTCTCGTCAAAGAACAAGGAAAGAGACGGCGTGGCCTGTGGCGATTGCCGGAGGTGCCGGAGGAGGCTGTTGCCGATCAGAACGAACTATTCCGGTTTGATTATGCCATTACCCGGTATCGAGTGAATCTTAGGGTTTTTGGCTCCCCTGCATTTCTGCCAGAAGTGGGTTTAAGCGACGAAAAGGGAGATTGGTTTGACTTGAAGCAGCCCGAAAAATTGCCTGCGCTCGGATCTCCATATTTGAAGGCGATCAAAAAATACCAGAATCTCCATGACGATTTGCCCCTAAATGGGTAAAAAATCGGTAATCAAAGGCAAATTCTTCTAAGTTACTGCTTGTTTTGCGCCAATTTTTTTTTAAAAGTGTCCGACTTGGTAAATTTTGGAGTTGTTTTAGAGAGTCCTGCTCGGTAGTTTGAAACTGGGGATGGATTTAGGGGCTCCCGTTAATTAAAGAATTAGAGCTATGTGGAAGGTATTGCTTGTTATCTCAGCGGTTGTGTTGGCGTTTACCGCCTATCTCAGCTTCAGTAATATGAAGGAGATGGAGCTAAAGCTCTCTCAACTTGGTGAACAGAAGGGAACGCTGGAAAAACGTTTGGTATCCCTTGAGGAGACCAATGTTGAAGTGGCTCAACTAGAGCAGTCGATTCAGACGCTGGACGATGAAACTGAAGCACTCGAGACTGAAAAGATCGATCTTGATGCCAAGGTCGTAGAGGCTCAGTCCAGCTTAAAAGCGATGGAGGCAAAGCTAGTGGCTTCCCAGGATAAGCTCGATCGCGCCAAAGGAACGATTGGAGACATTGCGAAGATCGAGTCGCTCCAACGCGAAATGTTGCAGATTCGGACTCAGATTGAAGAGGCTGAAATCGAAGTGACACAGCTCGAGGGAGCTGTTGCCTCAGCGCAGGTTGAACGTGATCGCCTTGAGAAAGTAGCGGCGGAGATGGTTGCTTTGCGAAAAGACCAGCAAGCTGGAGTCATTCGTGGCCCCTTTAAGTCTACGATTAAGCATGCTTATAACCAATGGGGATTCGTGGTTATTAATGGTGGTAATGATCAAGGGGTAGTGAGCCGTGCGCAATTGAACGTTTACCGTCGCGGTCAGCCTATTTGTAAGCTTCTCGTTACTTCGGTTGAGCCTGGAGAATCGGCTGCGGATGTTATTCCTGGTTCACTCGCGCCAGGTCAAACTATCCAAGTGGGAGACATGGTCACCAAGGCAGCTGGGGCAAATGCGGTTGCTGTGATTCCTGCCGCAGCGTCCGCAACTGATGCGGAACAGCCAGATCCGGCAGCTCCGGCAGCAGCCGATCCGTTTGGCGGCGGAGGTGGTGCAATGGACTCTAGTAATGCCGCTCCTGATCCTTTTGGAGGTGGTGGTGCAATGGACGCTGGTGGTGCTGCAGAAGCTCCTGATCCCTTTGGTGGCGGAGCTATGGATGGTGGCGATGCAGCCCCTGACCCTTTTCAATAAAGTGAGCCATTGATTTTCGGTATCGAGAAAAACGATTGAGATGAAAAAGATTATAATGATATTTGGAGCGGTCGTCATGGCCGGCTCTGCCGTAGTTGGTCTGATCAATAAAGGCGACTTGGAGCGGGTTGTGGGCGATTTGGAGAACGTTCGCACTGAAGTGAAAGATGCGACAGCGAAGCTCGGAGCTGCTGAGGATAAGCGTGACGAATCGGTCGAGAAGGAAGTGCAGTCAAAGGACGGCAGAAATCAGGCTGCTGCAGCTGTAGAGGGAGTGAAGCAGAATATGAAAATTGCCGAGCGCGCTCTTGAGGATGTCAATAGTGAGCTGAAGGGCGTCGAAATCGAGCTCAAGGAAATTGATCTGGCAATCACAAAGCAGTTTCCTGACGGCAAAATCAAAAATGCTGAAGAGCTCCAAATGAGCCTAACAATGCTGAAGGATAATCTCACTGAGAATCAGAACAAGAAAGCTGAGCTAAGTGCCCAGTTGACTTCAGCAGCACAGGTCAAACAGCTTGAAGTTGCCAAAGTAAAAGACGAAGAGTCCTTTCAGGTGCAACGTGCCCAAAAGCTGGCTTTAAACGGTCTTGTTGCCACGGTAGTTGCGGTGAACAAAGAATGGGGATTTGTGATGGTGAATGCCGGACGTTCCCATGGAGTATCTGCTGATTCCTCATTGTTGGTTAAGCGAGGAGAATCACGTGTTGCACGACTCCGGATTGTGAATCTTGAAGATTCAATGGTTGTTGCCGATGTGGTTGATGACGCTGGGGTTGGAGGGATTAATATCCACCCCGGTGATAAAGTGATCTTCGAGAACTAAAATTGATTTCAAATTAGTTACCCTCCCGCCAAATTTGTTTCTTACCCCTGATTGCATGAGTCTTCTAGTTCGCATCTTTGCTCTTTTTTCATTAGTCTTGGTTTCCAGTCTTGTTTCTTGCGAGACAGTTAAAAAAGGGCCTGAGCCGGAGCGCGAGAAACTCAGTAGTATGCCGCATAACATGCCGGCTAGTTGGGAAGGTTCGGCAGGATTGCCAGGATACTTGGGGCAGGAATATTAAACCGAATGATTACTGTGGTTGGCCATTGTGCTGATCGAGTTGACGATTAGATCGTTGAACCATTATGTCTGAAGAAAATTCGATCCTCCCTGAAATGGGATTCGCTACCAACTTTGACGCCGAAGAGCGTGCCCAACTCGGTAATTTCGGTGAGTTTCTATCGCTGTCAGACGGGGATGTTCTTATACAAGAGGGGCAGACTCAAGATTCACTGTTCCTTATTATAATGGGAACGTTTCACGTCCAGACTGAAGCTACAGGCCGGCCCGTTTTGTTGGGAAACCTCAAAGGAGGGAGCACGGTCGGAGAGGTGAATATTTTCGATCCAGGGAATGCCAGCGCGAGTGTGGTGTGTCGTTCGGTTGGGGAAGTTTGGAAAATTGATCGGATGCGGCTTGAGCAATATCTCGAGGCACATCCCCGTACCGCAGCAAAGCTGCTCGTAAATGTTTCAACTCAATTGAGTAAGAGACTCAGGAAGACGAACGAGAAAGTAGCCATGGCCCGGGAGGCTATGCTTGACTCATTTTGATTCTCTTCTGCCCTTCTTTTGAAGGTCTGTTATATTATTTTAGGCAACTGCGTAATTAGTGCCCTTTCGATTTAAGATTCCTATGGCCGATCTAACGACAATTCCCCTGCAGGCGGTAGAAGGTCCCGTTTCGGCATTGGTCTTGTTTTTTGCTCTGGCTATAGGACATGCCTTTGCCGATTTCCCTCTTCAGGGAGATTTTCTTTCTCGAGGGAAAAACCGTCACGCGGAGCCGATGAAGCTTGCCGACGGAAAGGGAAGCCCAAAAAATTTGTGGGTTTATCTGATGAGTGCGCATTGCCTGATTCATGCTGGATTTGTATGGGCAATAACGGGTAGTGCGATATTCGCGTTCGCTGAATTTGTCGCGCATTGGGCGATTGATGCCCTCAAGTGTGAGGGGAGAACTTCTTTTACCTTGGATCAGTGGATGCATCTGGCGACAAAGGCAGTCTTTGTCCTCCTGATTTGGTTTGTCTGCTGACGCGGTCTGCCTGACGCGGTCTGCTGACGCGGTCTGCCTGACGCGGTCTGCCTGAACGCGGTCTGCCTGACGCGGTCTGCCTGACGCGGTCTGCCTGACGCGGTCTGCCTGACGCGGTCTGCCT
>CAXBMX010000009.1:0-164459 GCA_963977055.1 uncultured Verrucomicrobiales bacterium | reverse complement strand
ATGGACCGCGAAGTGATGCACATCCGCGATGGGCTCATTCCCAAATACGCACAACTCGTCTACAACGGCTTCTGGTTTGCTCCTGAGCGAGACGCCATCCAGGCACTCGTGACCGAGTCACAGAAATCCGTCTCCGGTGAAGTCCGCCTCAAACTCTACAAAGGCAACATGATCACTGCCGGACGTCGTTCCTCTCTCAGCCTCTACAACGAGGACGTCGCCACCATGGAAGGCGGAGCTGAACACGCCTACAATCAGGATGACGCCTCCGGCTTCATTCGCCTCAACGCTCTGCGCCTCAAGAGTGAAGCGACTCGTCGCAAAAGCACCGAGAGCTAGCCTAACAAACGATTATATTTCGGAGAGAATCCTCTCGCGCTGCGAGAGGTATTCTTCATCGGAAATCAGTCCCTGCTTTTTCAAGGACTCCACCTTAGAGAGTCGGGAGCTGGTGCTCTCGTCGGAATCTCCTCCCTCGATTTCGGACGAATGTCCTAACATATCACTTAGTGGATCCCGCTCCTCGGTCGGCGAAGTGATATCAAAAGTCGAGAAGCGATCCTTCGCCGTCGCATTGCGGGCATTGTAGATCACACCTACGATTCCCATGATCACAAACCCCACCCCGAAGAGCGGGAAGATGATCCCGACAACCGGAAACGGAGAATCCCGCGTCATCTTAAAAGCCATCACCGTCCAGAAGATGCCGAAGATCACTCCAAATACCCCCATTCCGGCACTCAAAGCCGATGGACCTCTGCCTGGTTTAATGCTTCGCATAATACAGGAGCGCTCGATCACTTCATATTCTTAACCGACTTGTCCAGACTGACACTGCCGGTCGCTTTATATTCCCGATCATAGATATCGCCCTTGGAAAGCTTTTTAACATTTTCCAAATACTTCGCTGCCGTACCGGGAATGGTCACTTCGTGAAGAACTTTTCCCTCCGGGTCTTCGAGGATAAAGGCATAGCCTTTGTATTCGTGCCCATACATTGCCCCTCTATCATCATACCAAAGCTCGAACCCTTGTCCTTCAAATGACTTTGCTTCATTGAGCGGTAGCTCTATTCCTTTAAATTCCTGCTTGTATACCACCGCAGGTTTGCCGGTTTCAGGGCTTTCCGCGAAGACCATCATGGTCAACTTAGCGTCCACGATTGGATAGACTGCATCGTTGTTCTCCATCACGATTGATAGCCTGACTTTCTGCTTATTCTCATCGACATAACCCGAAAACTGATCCGCATCTTTGGAGGTTTTTCCATTGCTCACTCGCACGGTCATCCGGGGCATTTTGTCCTTCAGGTGCGCCGGCACCTTGCCTTTGTTCTCACCCGCCCATTTGGCAATGAAAGCCTGATCCCCCTCACTGAATCCACCCGAAGAAACATTGAACTGTTTTCCATCAGATCGCGCCAGCGTGACCGAGCCTCCCGAAACCGAGACGATTTCGGCTTCGATCGTCTTACCTGAAGGAGAGGTAAACACCCTTGCTTCAACCGGCGTCCCTAACACAGCAACCAAGCTCAACACACAAACAAATAAACATTTCTTCATCATATTCCCTCCTGTTTTTACTTTAGTAGTCGAAAATCAGACAGAAAGTAAAAAATCTGTCAAAAATGGACCCTGATCAAGTCGTTATTGTCCTACGATCTGTTGAATCCGACCACTGCAATCCCATGCCGGATTTGTAACGGTGGACTGATCGTCTGCGTTGATTGGATATACCATGGTTCCATATTCATCCTTCTTGAATCAGGAGTTAGGGACAAAACTCATTTACTAAAGTTAGACAGGCGTCTGTCTAACTCAAGGCCCACCCCAACCCATTTTCCCGAAACAAACTGTTCCGCGGTGACAAAGTCAGGTAGCCTTCCAGGCTCCTGCTATGAAATACCTATTCACACTATGTCTTCTGCCCGCACTGCTGGCCTTATTAACGGTTGAAAAATCCATCGCGGCCGATCAGCCCAATATGGTCATCGTCCTGGTCGATGACCACGCCTTCGAAGCCATTTCTGCCTACGGTAGTTACCTCAAGGATTTTGCGAAAACACCTACGATCGATCGCCTAGCCGATGAGGGCATGCTCTTCACTAGCTTCACCTGTTGCAACTCGATCTGCTCCCCCAGCCGAGCCGCCATCCTGACCGGACAATACAGCCACAAGAACGGTGTTCTCGGTCTCAACGGCGCCATCAACGAAGACTCCCCTCAGTATCCCGAGCAGCTTCAGGAAGTCGGCTACCAGACCTGGCTCGTCGGCAAATGGCACCTCAAGAGCACACCCAAGGGCTACGACAAGCACATGACGGTGAAGGGTCAGGGCAAATACTTCGACCCCAACTTCAGCGGTTCAGAGGGAGAGTGGAAACGAGAGGGCTATTCCACCGATGTCTACACCGACATCGCGATGGACTGGCTCAAGGAACGCGACCCTGACAAACCCTTCCTGCTCTCGCTCCAGTTCAAAGCGCCCCACCACGAGTACGGCCATGCCGAACGCTATGATGACCTGCTCGCCGATGTCACCATTCCCGAATCGCCCACTCTCTACGAAGATGTAGCCAATTCAGACTCCAACCTGAAGAAGGAGTTTCTCGCGCGCACGAAATTTCACATGCTTTACTCAGGGGGGAACGACAGCAAAGATAAGTCGGGAGGGACCTACTACACTCGTCATCTCAAGGACCCCGCTCCCGACCAGATGTGGGATCACGATCCAAAAGATGACAAAGACAAAATCCGGGTCGCCTACCAGCACATGCTGCACAAATACATCCGGTGTATCTCCGGTAACGATGACAATCTCAAGCGTGTCCTCGACTACCTCGACAATCAGGGCATCGCCGACAATACGGTCGTGATCTACACCGCAGATCAGGGTTACTGGCTCGGCCAGCACGGCTTCTACGACAAGCGCCTCGTCCTCGAAACTTCCATGCGCATGCCCTTCCTGATTCGTTATCCCAAATTGATCAAGCCAGGCACGGTCAGTGACGACCTTTGCATCAACGTGGACATCGCGCCTACCCTCCTTAAACTGGCCGGAGTCAAAACGCCCAAAGCCATGCAGGGCCGCAGCATGGTCCCAATTCTCAAAGGGAAGTCCCCACCCAACTGGCGCGCCTCACAGTTCTACACCTACTGGGGTGCCCCCAAGCACTACGGCATCCGCACCAATCGCTACACCTACTTCAAACTCCAGGACCATCCGGCAGAACTGTTCGACCGCAAAACAGATCCTGATCAGTTGCACAACATCGCAGGCAATCCTGAGAACGCAGCCCTATTGGCCGAACTCGATGTCGAGCTTCAAAAACAAGTCAAAGAAGTCGACATTTCCGCTGAGGAACTTCCCGTCGGCGGATCAGTGGACGGAGGTAGACAACCCACCATCAAATAGGGAATAATCTCAGTTCTGCGATACGTGAACGGGTCAGTTAAAAGCCCTTTCATTTGTTTCAACGCGTGGGAAGGAACCCTTCCTGAAGCTAGCTCGATATTTTTACTCATGAACACCTCTCGAATTCTCACCGCCATTCTAGTAGCCACCGCATCGCTTAGCTTTCCCGCCGCGCACGCCGAGTCATCCAAACCCAACATCCTCGTCATCTACGGTGACGACCTCGGCTTTGGTGACCTCACTGTTTACAACCCTGATTCGAAAATCCCGACGCCCAACTTAAATCAACTTGCCAGCGAAGGCATGCGATTCACCGACGGGCATTCTTCTTCCGGCATCTGCACTCCGAGCCGATATGCCCTGCTCACGGGACGCCATCACTGGAGAAAATTTTACGGCATCGTAAATGCTTTCGGAGGCTCCGCCTTCGACGCGGAGCGCCTGACCCTGCCAGAGATGTTGAAAGAAAGAGGCTATCACACAGCTGCCATCGGAAAATGGCACCTCGGTTGGAACTGGGATGCGATCCGCAAACCCGACGCCGTTCAAATTGGAGACGGGAAAAAGAAAGCCTGGGGACCTGAGGCCTTCGACTGGTCCATGTCCATTCCCGACGGCCCGCTCGATCACGGATTCGATCACTACTTTGGCGATACTGTCATCAATTTCCCTCCCTACTGCTGGATCGAGAACGATCGAGTCCCCAAGGTGCCCGACGTGATGATGGACACCGAACTCTGGAAACCCATCAAAGAAGGAAACTGGGAATGTCGACCCGGCCCAATGACCTCAGACTGGGATCCCTACGAAAACATACCTACCACGACCAAACGTGGCGTCGAATACATCCACGCCCAGGCAAAAACAGACGCACCGTTCTTTCTCTACTTTGCTTTCCCCGCACCGCACGCCCCCATCATCCCGAACGATAAATTCGACGGGAAATCGGAAGCCGGCCCCTACGGTGATTTGGTTGTCGAAACAGATGACGCCTGCGGCCAACTCCTCCGAGCACTGAAAGAATCCGGTCAGGCCGACAACACCATCGTCGTTTTCTCAGCCGACAACGGCCCTGAAAAATACGCCTACGCCCGTGATGAAAATTTCGACCACTGGTCTGCCTATCCTTTTCGGGGGCTCAAGCGAGACATCTACGAAGGCGGACACCACGTTCCTTTCATCATCAAGTGGCCTGGAGTGATCGATGCCGGAAAAATTTCTGACGCTCTCGTGTCGCAAATCGATCTGATGGCTACCTTCGCGGAAGTCACAGGATACGATCTGCCCGACAATCAGGCCGAAGATTCACACAGTCTTTTGGCCCACATTAAAGGCGAAACGGATTCCGTTCGCACCACTCACATCCACAACACCAAGGAAAACTCTTTCGCAATCCGACATGGCGACTGGGTTCTAGTCGATGCTCCCCATGGCTACATGAGCGGACGTAATGCGGCCTGGGAAGAGAAGCACAACTACCCGGCCGATGACAAGCAGGACGCCGAACTGTATCACTTGTCCGAGGACCTCGGGCAGCGCCACAATCTTGCCACCGAACATCCTGAACGTGTCGAAGAATTGCGCACCCTGCTCAACCAGATTCGCGAGCAAGGCTACTCTGCTCCCCGCCTCAGCGGGAAATAGAACGGCAAAGCTCTTATTCAGCCATCAACTGATCGAAGGAAGCACCCATGCGGTTATCCGCATTATCAGACATCTTCTGAAGACGGCGGTCGAATCCTTCGGAGCGGATGGCATACATTTCCTGCCGGTCGTCGAAACGCTTTTCTTTTTCGATCATTTTGTATTCCAATTCCTCCGGAGTGCTGGCGCAACTCACTAATATTGGGGTGATGGCTAGTAGGCTAAGAGACAAAATTGCTAACTTCATGGAGTGATTTATAGCCAAATCAAAGGAAACAGCAACCCGGATTCTTTCGTCGGCCCATTTGTTTTCAATATCTCCTACCGGGAGAGGGCTTGTTCACGTCATTTACGCAAGGAGCGGCAGGTGGCATTCTAGACCCCTCATGAAAATTTCCCGCTTTGTATCCCTTGTGGCTATATCCCTAGTCGCCAGTTCCTTTTTAAATGGTGCAGAAAAACGGCCAAACATCGTGCTAATCATGGCTGACGACATGGGTTACGAATGCGTTCGAGCCAATGGTGGAGAAGAATACGACACTCCCCGACTCGACGAACTCGCCGCCACCGGCATTCGCTTCGAACACTGTCACTCCCAACCCATCTGCACCCCCAGTCGCGTGCAAATCATGACCGGTGTCTACAACCACAAGAACTACGTTCGCTTCGGCGTTCTTGATCCAGACGTCAAAACCTTCGGCCACCTCTTTCAGAAAGCCGGCTACAAAACCGCCATCGCCGGCAAATGGCAACTTGATGGTGGCTTCACTGGACCGACCAATTTTGGCTTCGATGAATACTGCCTTTGGCAGGTGACCCGCCGTCCACCCCGCTTCCCCAATCCGGGTTTTGAGATCAACGGAAAAGAAGTTGATTACACCACCGGGGAGTATGGTCCTGACATCGCATCTGATTACCTCTGCGATTTCATGGAGCGAAACAAAGACGAAGAGTTCTTCGTTTATTATCCAATGATCCCTCCTCATTTTCCATTCCAGCCAACGCCAGATTCAGAGGAATGGAATCCCAACGAGAGTCGCGAATATCCTAAGAGCGAATGGCGCGATGAATGGTTCGCCGACATGGTTACCTACACCGACAAAACTGTCGGTAAAGTGATCGATAAACTCGAAGCGCTCGGACTGCGCGAAAACACGCTCGTTATTTTTACGGGGGATAATGGCACCTACCACGGCATGGAGACCGATTACCAGGGCGGCACCTATGTGGGCGGCAAAGGCATCACCAAAGACAATGGCACTCACGTCCCTCTCATTGTGAACTGGCCGGGTCAGACTCCCGAAGGAAAAGTGAGCCAGAGCCTCGTTGATTTCTCTGACATGTTACCAACCATCGCAAAAGTCGCCGGCATCAATGTGCCTAAGAAATGGGACGTCGACGGCGTTAGTTTCGCTTCTGAAATCAAAGGCGGCAAATCGTCCGCTCGCGATTGGGTCTATTGCTGGTACTCACGCGACGGCATTCGCGACAAAGCCAGTGAGCATGTGCGTAATCAATACTTCAAGATTTACGGCGATGGAAAAATATTCAACGTGGTCGATGACTTTGAAGAAAAGAACCCTCTCAAAAAGAGCGATCTCGCCGGCACTGATCTCGAGACTTATCAGAAGCTCAATGCCGTCTTGCAGGAGAAGCTCGCCATCACTGACGAGGCCGACCCCATCCAGAACGCCAAACGCGAGAACCTAACCCGCGGCTCAAAAGAAGCCGCAAAGAAGGCCAAGAAGTCAGAGCAGTAACCTGTAGCGAAAGACGTGAGTCTTTCGTCCTCCGAAACTCTCACGAGTTTCGCTACGGAGAAATCCGGAATCTAATCACTCCTCCACCAATTCCCCGTAAGCGTCCACCAACGGAGGCTCGCCCCCTTGCACTAACTTCTCGATCACTGCGCTGAGTTTCGCATCAGCCGCTTTGGCTTCGGCGTCCAGTTCACCAGTGATCTCTGTCTCGATTGGCAAAAGCGGATCAATCCTCATGAGCCGACCATCACGGTAACGCTTGTATTGCTTATCGAGCGCAAAGACTGACCGACCAAATTTCTCTTTGTCCCAACCGGGACGTGGATCGTACCAACAGAAGATCGAATCTCGAGGAGTCGAATGGACCCGACCAAACAACTGAGGCGCAAAACTCTGCCCGTCAGTTTGCCACCAATCTTCCACCTTAAGCCTCGCGATATCAGCCAAGGTCGGAACAAAGTCGGAGGCATCGACAAGATCTTCGCAAACACCCGGCTTCACCATCCCGGGCCAGTTCACAATCAGAGGCACGCGCACACCTGATTGAATCGGCAGGGCTTTGCCCCCTTTGATATCTATGCCACCCATTTTCGATGTGATGCGCTGATCCGTTCCGTTATCGCTATAGAAAATCACCAAGGTGTTTTCGCGCAGCCCTTGTTCCTCCAAATTATCAACTAACTGACCCACAATCTTGTCCATGTAGGTCATCATATCAGGAAAGAACTCAGTGCTCTCTTCGTAACGCCGTGACTCATCTTTCCACGCTTCCGAATCCGGAGTGGGATTGAATGGCCAATGCGGCAGGGCCATCGGATAGTAGACAAACATCGGCTCGTCAGCATCCTTGTTGCGCTCCATGAAGTCGGCGATCTTATCCACCCAGATATCTTCGCCATATTTTCCTTCGAAGGTTTCAATGGTTCCATTGTTGTCCATCTTCGGATCCGGGTAGCGAGAGCCCTTGTCCTCCGTCTCCCAGGAATGGAACAACGAGTATTCGTCAAAACCCGCCTCAGCTACCTTCATCCCAGAGCCACGACGGCGCTCTGCGTTTGGCCAATCGGGTGGATCGTAGCTCTGGAGTTGCCATTTTCCGGCGATGAAAGTCTGATAGCCAGCCGTCTTCATGCGGTGACCAAAAGTCGTCTCTTCGGGATCAAGGATACCAAAGTAGGTCCAGTTGCGATGGTTGTATTTCCCCGTCATTATCTGGACCCTGGTCGGCGTGCAAAGCGGTTGAGAATAAGCATGAGAAAACCGAAGCCCTGTCGCTGCCAACTCATCGATGCGGGGCGTTTCGTAAGAATCACCGCCATAGCAGTTAAACCCATCAATCCCGACGTCGTCAGCGAGAATTAAAATAATGTTAGGGCGTTCGCCGTTGCTCGGCGCTGGAAGAGCATCAGCCCAATCGGCATTCTGAGTGGCGCTAGAAACCCGGAACGAGCGGATCTCGTGAGCAGCCGCTCCGACGGTTAAAGAGACTTTGGTTTTGGGTGTCGAAAAAACTCCCAACTGTCCGGACACCATCACTGCTTCGCCAGACTCATCAAATACCGTTGTGAGGGCCCGGCTGCCGACCACCTCGAGACGGAGCGTGTACCACTTGCCCGCCTCATAATCCGCAGACGCCTGGCCAATCGTGATTCGATTATCGAGAAACTGCTCCGATTTCTTTTCCGGCTTTGGGAGGACTTCGTCTTTACTGATCGTCTCCAAAGTCAACCCCACAGGAACGAAGTCGTTGTTCCAGTTTGCCCAGGCAGAGCAGACATGCCCTTTCGTGATCGCTTCACGATTGTCCACCGCGATTCGGATCGAGTGACCGCCCTCGACCTCATCTTCGACGAAACGAAACTCCAGTTCCAGCACCGCATCAGTCAACGCCTCAGGCGGTTCAAAAGTGAGAACCGGCGGATGCCCATCCTCTTTCATATTCGCCGATTGCAGTCCCGCTGCCGTTTGAGTCCACTCCCCGAATGTCGTCCGAACCTTCCAACCCGTGTCCCGCAAAGGAATCGTCTTTCCTCTGGGAAAAGGGCTACTCGAGAAGCTTTCCTCCAACAATACTTCACCAGAGCTGGCCAGTTGAGCCACTCCAGACTGAGTAAAGGCAATAGCGAAAAGCCCAACGGCCGCTCGCAAGAATGAGGATTTCAACTGAGACGTCATACGACTCCATTGATAGGCGTTCCTGCTGCTCAGGCCAAGCCGCGACTGAAACTCTTTTACTGCGTGAATACGGCACGAATTCTATGAAAGTTGAAAGCATAAGACGAAGAACAGCGGACAACTTGAATCGCCCTACCTTCATCCAATAGCGATCAACCCGCTATACCTCTACTTCAGCTTCAACTTTACTCGCATCGGACGAATCGTTTCGTCGATTCCTTTTCCAGCCTTCTTCGCCTTGTCCTTCGCTTGGCTCGAAAGGGTGGGCGGTGATTCAGCGAACGAAGACGGGTAGTAAGCCAACAACCTCTCCTTCTCTTCTGCATACTCGGGATTTGACGCCAGATTTGTCCACTCCATCGGGTCTGCCTCAAGATCGTATAACTCCTCAGCTCCGTCCGCTTTGCGAATGTAATTCCATCCCTCGTCATGGATCGAAGCATTGCCTCTACCGCCGACAGTAACCGTCGGATCCCACTTCTGAGTCGGATCTTTCAGCAGCGCGGAAAAACTACGTCCATCTAATTCAGGTTTCTCCGGCAGTCCGGTGAGCTCAATTAAAGTCGGATAGAAATCGATCAAATTAACGGCTCGCTCACAATCCTGACGCTTCGTCATCCCCGGCGTCCGAACCATCATCGGCGCACGGGTGCTTTCCGACCAAAGGTATCCTTTGCGATAGCGCATCTTTTCTCCGAGATGCCATCCATGGTCACCCCAAAACACCACAATTGTATTGTCCGCATGAGGGCTCTTCCTCAACCCGTCGAAGAGCACGCCAAGACAATGATCCGCATAACTCACGCACGCCAAATAGGCCCGAGCGCATTCATTGATGAGTTCGTTCTCTTCTAACCAAAGGTAGTCAGAAGTTGGCTTGGCAGAAGGCCTTCCCCCTGCATTGAGAATGTCATCCAAGTCATCCTCACGAATCTCCGGAGCATAATCACCTCCCTCGGGATAGAGATCCCAGAATTCCTGCGGGCTGTAAAAGGGCAAATGCGGCTTCGCTAATCCCACCGCGAGAAAGAAGGGTTTTTCGTGCTCAGCCTGCAATTGTTGAGCCGCCCACAGCGCAGTCTGATAGTCGCTCGTTTCCTCCGTTTTTGCTCCGACCACGCCCCAGGAAAACGGCGATCCCCTTCCCTTAGCGTAGTCCGAAGGAGGACCTGGCTGGCCATTGATCATATTTTGATCAAGCGAAGTCACCGACTCCTTAATGAGTTGATTGGATCCTAAATTCGGCTCCCAATGGTCATACATCCATTGGCCGCGGTCAGTTCCATTCATCGTGTAGTGCGCGTGAGAAATCTTGCCTCGCGACAAAGTGCGGTAACCGTTCCGTGAAAAATACTCCGGCAGCGTCGCATACTTCTGCACATACGCGGACCCCAGCATGTTCGTAGAATTGCCGTAGACGCCCGTCGTATTCGGCATAAACCCTGACAAAAGCGCCGAACGTGATGGCCCGCAAACCGGTCCAGGACAATGCGCGTTCTGAAACACGACAGCGCCTTCTTCCGCGAACCGGTCCAGATTGGGTGTCTGCGCCAAGGGATGACCGCCAAAGACACCGACCCAGTCGTTGAGATCATCGACCGCGATGAAAAGAATGTTGGGCTTTTTATCTGCACTCACCCCAATTGAGGCAAATAGACAACTAACCAAGCAAACGGCGGTGAAGAGTTTCATAAAACAGTTCTAATTGATCACCTCGCATGATTCTACCAAAACAACCCTACGGATTACCGTGAAAGCCACTCCCCGGGTTCATTACCGCTTGCCGTGAAGCTACCCGCTCCCGTATCATCTTCTAACACTCCAATGAACATTTCGACCTGTCTCGCCCTAACCTTCGCCGCCGCCTCTTTCTCTCTCTCTTCCGCGGCAGATTGGACCAAACACACGATCCAGAAGCCACTCCTCGGCATGATCAACTCCGCCGTCGCCCACGACTGGGACAAAGATGGCAACATCGACGTCATGTCATCATTGGCTGGTCAGGTGATTATCTTTCAGGGACCGAACTGGAAAAGGCACTCCATTCACGAATTTGGCGACGGCCAATCCCGCAACAAGATGCGTCCTGCCTGCATTCACAGTTGCCTCATGGATGTGGACGGCGATGGCGATCCTGACTTCGTGGGATCGAACAATACTGTCTTCTGGTTGGAATGCCCGGACGACCCGTTCTCTGGGACGCCCTGGACCTACCGAACCGTCGACGACGAGATTCTAGGCACACACTGCCTCATCACCGGGGATGTGAATCAGGACGGCAAAATAGACCTGATCGCCAATTCCGGCCGCGACGAAAAATCGACTACCATCCCCAACTCGATCACCTGGCTAGAAGTTCCCAAGAATCCTCACACGGCCACCTCATGGACTCGCCACATCTTCGCTGATCAGGATGCCCCCGGTGGCTCTCACTACACGGGCTTCGGCGACGTCAACGGAGACGGACGGCCTGACATCAGTTGTGCCGCCAAAGGTGGGGAGAGTCTCGAGGGAGGCCAATGGTTCGCCTGGTGGGAACAACCTGAAGACCCCACCGCCGTCTGGGACAAACATCTGCTCGCGGGCAACCAACCCGGAGCCTCGAATATCATGCCGGCAGATTTTAACCATGACGGCATCACCGACTACTTCGCAACACGCGGACACGGCAAGGGCGTTTTCTGGTTCAAGGGCCCTAATTTTGAACTCATCGAAATCGACGCGGAGATCGCCTACCCTCACTCACTGGATCTGGTTGATCTGGATGAGGACGGAGACCTCGATGCCGTCACCTGCGGCAAAGAAGCCGACGGCATCGCCGCCTGGTACGAAAATGACGGCACTGGCTCCTTCACCAAACACGTCATTGGCACTGATCAAGGGTCCTACGACACGCGCACCGTCGATATGGATAGCGACGGCGATCTCGACATTCTCATCGCAGGACACGCCAGTAACAACATCGTCTGGTTCGAAAATCCCCTGAAGTAATACTTAAGCAGGAAGAGCGAACTCAAGAGCCTTGCTCTCCTTCTTTCTTCATCGGCTCAAGTAAACCCAAGCCCGGTTCTTGAGCTCACGGGTTTCTCCATTCTGCGTCTCCCTGAACCATAGAGAAACCGGTCGACGAATAAAATTTCTCTCACTGATTCCAGCGAGAATCGCAGAGCTGTCTTTGATGACAAAAGCCGGCTCATCTTCAATCCAGCCTTGATTCGAATAAACAAAGATTCCAGTCGCATCCGTCACTCCGCCATTAACGGTCTCGATCACCGTTCCGGTTCTTTCCGCTTTCAATCCCATGATCCAGAGCCTTCCACCATCATTGCGAATCTTGGTCCCTTTGCGCCGACAGGTGATCTGCCTGCACCACGCGCTTTGACCCGATGAAAGCAAATCGAGGTGCCCGCAAAAATCATCGAGAAAAATATCACCACTGCCTTTTCCCTCAACCCTGAAACCTATCACCGAACTCGCAACCAACGTGCGCGAGGACTCGCTTCGTATCACGATCTCCAATTCACCTCCCCGAAGAGCCTTCCAATTTTCGCATCGCTCGATAACAACGATCGGCGCGTCTTCCATCCCTTGCGGATGTTTCCCGTCCACCAAAGTCCAGACGACGCCAGTGTCCGTAAAACAACTCCCCTCCAGGCCAATAATTCGCTGGACCGGTCCACGAATCTGAATATCGCTATCAAATCGAAAGCTAGCTCCTCCCGGGAGATAAACCGTTCTGGCGCCGGAATCGATAGCTCGTTGCAAAGCACCACTCGAGTCAGCTTCTCCAGTCGGATCTCCCCCAAAATCAACGATATTGGACCACGTCTCATTCGGAGAGCCCCAATCAACTTGCGGAATTTCTTTCACCGGAAGCGACTTCAGTTCGCCAGCCGCCGCCAAAGTTGCTTCATCGAGATGGCGAAACTGACTCACGACATTGGCATGGGAAGTTTCGTGGATCAGGTGAGTGGAACCTGCGATATCCCCCTGATCCCGATTTCTATCAGCGTTATCCACCGACTTTTCATACCCGGCGATTTCGACATTTCGAAAATACATCTGTCGCTGGTTAATGATACCCGGATCTAATTTATCGGGCTCCAGTCCGATGATTTGCGAATCCATCAGCGTGATCGCCCCCCAAGAATCTTTTTCGTTATAGATAGCCGGAACCCAGTTGTGGCTAATAAGGCCCCGAAGGAAAACCATTTGATGGTAGTTCCACAAACCCAATTTTCGCTGATCTCTGAGCACAATATTCTCAAAGGTAACTGAGTTGATCGGCCACTTGGTCGACACGCCATAGTCAAACCCCTGCACGACCAGATTTCGCACGAGTAGCGATCCAATTTCATCCGTGTAGCCCAAATCCAATCCAATCTTCCCTGAGCCCTCAGCCGCTTCGATCGCCACATTCCGAACACAGCCCTGGTAGCTGGCATTGAATTGCAAACCAATTGCCCCCGGGTTATCGGCACCGATCGATAACTTTAAATCGCGAACTGAGTTTCGCAGCCGACTAGCCGGCTGGTCCCCCGTCCAGACCAAAGCCTTTGGCTCAGGGCCTGAAAAACCCTGAGAGGCGTCTGGCAACTTGATGGTCGTGAATAAAATTCCCGCCCCTTGAAGGATTGTCCTCTTCTGACCTTCTCCCTCCTCTGTGCCCGCTGGCCACCTTAAGGTATCGCTAACAATATACTCACCAGCCGGAAGATAGATGATTCGATTTCCGTTAGGATGAGCATCGAGGGCGCGCTGAATCGCGGCGGTATCATCAAGTGCATCCTCTCCAGAAGCTCCGAAATCTCTCACATCGATGATTCCTCCGTCCTCCGGAAACAGAACGGGTTCATCGTAGTCATCGGCACCCGCCATTTGCAGTAGAGCGAATGCCGCGAACACTATTCCAAATCGTATCACCTTACTCAACATCAACAGTGTTCCTCTTCGTACCCCATCTGGCAACTGACGCATATAGCGAACTAACTTCTATGGCCTCTAAGGAACTTTTGTGGACATCTTCCCGCTCCTCGCTGCGACCTGAATTCCATGATACCTTATGCCCGATTGAATTGGAAACCCACATGTCTGGCCCTCCTCGCATGCCTGCTCCCAGCTGCGGCAGATGAATTGCCGTTATCCGTCCAACCTCTCCGCACCGTGGACGAGGTACGCCTTTTGACCTACGCCGAAGCCCGCATGGCTCCCCCTGTTTTGTTGCGGGTTGTTGTCATTTCCCATTTGCCTGACGGCTTCGACGCACAGGATTCTACCGGCGGTCTATTCTTTGACTTACGCCCTGAGGAGATTCCGCCCCTAGGAGAATCAATTGATGTATATGGCAATGTAACCGGTGGATTCTACGGGCCCTACATCGTCGTCGACCAAATTAGATCACGAGGGCAACGGACCATTCCTCGGGCTCTCAATTTCCGACCAGACTTTGTTCAGACGGGGATCGGCGACAATCGTTTAATCGAAATCGAAGGCCTCATGGTCGATGTCGAGTTTGATGAAAATCAGCGCTCTGGTCAGGGGCTCATTGTTAATGGACAGACCGACCTACGAATTCGGTTCCAAAATCAGAACGACGAATTTCAATCAGAACGAATCAAGCGCCTCGTCGGCTCATGGATCCGGCTGAAGGGAAGCGGCGCCCCTCTCTTCAATGATGGGAGGCAGCGCATCGGGTCAGACATAATCTGCTCTAGTAATCAATTCATCGAAGTCGTTAACGAAGGTCTCACCACCCAACACGTCCCTTTGGGCGATATCGGAAGATGGGACTCCAGGAGCGCCGCTCCCGGCCTCGTGAGAACACTTGGGGTCGTCACCCTGGTCGAAGGCCCCAAAAGCCTCATCGTGCAGTCAGGAGAACATGGCGCCCGGGTCAAGACCTTGCGCGATCATGATGCAACTCCCGGCGATACTCTCGATCTAAAAGGCCTCCCCGATACAGAAGGTTACTTTGTAGGCCTTCGCTACGCCGACATCAGCCCTTCCAGCACGTTAAACGAAGTCGCAACCCCGGTCATCGAAGACTCTTCTCTTTCACGAGAAAATGCTTTTCAGCTTGTTACTGTGTCCGGGACAATGATTGAACGAGAGGGCCGTATTCTGAATTTGGAATCCAAGGGCAATCTGATTCCGGTGAGCCTTAGTGCCTTCATGACCGACAAGGACCTCCCTGCTGCCGGAAGCGAGATTCGAATCACTGGAGTCAAGCTGGTTGATGCAGACCAACGCGGGCAGCTCCGATCAGCCACCGTCGCGATGCGCAGCCTCGCAGACCTCGAGATCATTGCCACCCCATCATGGTGGAACCCTCGCCGCTACTGGACCGCAATTTTTGTGCTTGGGGCTGGCATTATGCTTGTTCTCATTTGGACCCTTGCCCTCAACCGACGCGTAACCACTCAGACCACCCTGATTGAAAGCCAGATTCAATCAAACGCGGCACTCGAGGAACGAAACCGGATTGCTCGGGAACTGCACGATACCTTTTCCCAAGGATTTGCAGGCGTTGGTTACCAGCTTGCCTCGATCGACAATCACCTGGATACCGACCCGGCACGCGCCAGGGAAAAACTCAGCGCTGCACGGGAAATGGTTGAACATAGCCTGGCCGAAACGCGAGACTCACTCACTGGCCTGCGAGTGCCAACGGCAGCGGAATCACTCGAGTTTCCCACCTCGATGCTAAGCATCATGGAAGAACGCTGCAAGGAAGCCTCAATTGAGCTCGCGGTGAAAATGCCCGATGACCTAAATCAAATTGATCTCAACACTGAAACCGCCTACGCCTGCCACCGGATCATGCTCGAGGCATTGGCCAACACCATCAAACACAGTGGTGCCGAGCATCTTTTCATTGATCTTGAACGCCGGAACAGTTCGTGGACATTTTCAGTGCGCGATGACGGCTCCGGTTTTGATCTACAAAACACGCCGGATATCGGACATTACGGACTGCAGGGTATGAAAGAGCGAGCCCGGGAAATTAAGGCCGCGTTCGAAGTTGATTCCTCTCACCAGGGCACCTGCATTACTCTGACACTCGCCGAAACCAAATTATGAGCAAAAGCGCTAAGTCCCTCAAAATTATGCTGGCTGATGACCACGCCATCGTACGAAGAGGACTCGCCAGTTTGATCAATGACGAACCCGATCTCAAGGTGATTTGTGAAGCGGCAAATGGGGAAGAGGCGATTGCGCTGGCTACCCAGCACAAGCCGGACGTAATGGTGCTGGATCTGCGACTCGGCGATATGAGCGGCATCGAAGTGGCCGCGGCCCTCGAGCAACAAAAAATCATCATGCTTTCGAGTTACATGCAGGAAGAAGACGTTCGTCGCGCCTTCGATGCAGGGGTGCTGGGATATCTTTCCAAGGATAAAAACGGTGATGAACTGCTCCACGCAATTCGTGAAGTGGGCGAAGGGCGTCAGTTCCTACCGCCGGAGATTTCACTTCTTTTGGCAAAAAGCGAATGGAGTGCTCACCTCACTCCACGCGAACTCGAAATTCTCATGAAGATTGCAGAAGGCCGCGCCAACAGAGAAATCGGCGAGATACTGACGCTGTCCGAAAACACCGTCAAGAACCACGTGAAATCGATTCTGTCGAAGCTCAACGCCAAAGACAGGACCCACGCCGTCACTGAAGCTCTGAAACGCGGACTGTTTCAACTGGGACGAACCTGATAATTTTCTGCATTGCGGAAAAATAATCCGTAATCAAACGAGAACGACGGACAAATCCCTTTCGCAGGGATGAATCCCCCATGATTCCGTTGAAAAATCATCACCCCGACCCCGAATTCGAGTCGCTCATCAAAGCAACTCGCCCGCGACTGCACGCATTTCTCGTCTCCCTCGTAGGCAGCCGCTCTGCCGCAGACGATCTCGCCCAAGAAACCTGCCTCGTTCTCTGGGAAAAACGTGCGGAATACGATCCTGCCGGAGATTTCCGGGCATGGGCGTTTCGAATCGGATTCTTCCAAGCTCAGAATTTCCGTCGAAAAAGAGCAAAGCAACAAAGCCGGGAACTTCCCGGCGATGCTCTATTTGAGCAAATTGCCGATGCCGGACAAAAGCATCATGACGAAACTGACGCCGGGGAACAACGACACCGTGCGCTCTTGTTCTGTCTCAAAAAACTCACCGAGACCCATCGTGAACTCCTTCTGAGTCGCTACCAGGACGGAACGTCTCTCGATCAGCTCAGCAGCTCCGCCGAAACGAATCGCAATGCGATGGCCCAAAAACTCTTTCGGATCAAACGAACTCTGTTGCGCTGCATCGGCAAACAGATTTCTAACTCCCTCACTGAATGAAACACGACGAAGAAAACCGGGAGTTTCAGAATATACTCGCCGCGCTCAACGAGCGCGAACTAACCGACTGGGAGCGCGAACGCCTCTGGGAATTGCTCGAGAGCGACCCCACGCGAATCGATCCCTACACCGAACACTGCTTTCTGGCCGCCGAGATCGCTGCCCTGTCGGATGCCGATTTGAGTGACGTTGGAATTCCACGAAAACCCCGCAACGTCGTGCCCATCACGACAACGAATAAGCACCCATCACGACGCGTTCATCAATGGGTGATTGGGGTTGCCGCCAGCATCACATTGCTCATTCTTGCGTTTTCGAATTTCAAAGAAAGAGCCCCGGACCCGGTTGCATTATCCCAAGAAAAAACTTCTCAGGAAATTCCAAGTCCAACCATGCGGAATGCCAACCTCTCTCTCGACGACCCGGCCGACGAAGCGGTCGCTTTGAGTGGTGCCGGAGCCCTGGCCAACAGTCGAAATCCACGTGGGGGAACCCCAGAAGGATCTTCCAAAATTCCAGAATTGATTTCGTTTAACCATCATGTCCGGCCCATCCTCTCAGAGAATTGCTTCTTCTGCCACGGGCCGGACGAAAAGACACAGGAAGCAGACTTACGCCTCGACCAGGCGGAAGGCGCGACCGCCGATCTCGGCGGCTATGCCGCCATCGTGCCGGGCGATGCCGAAAGCAGTGAAGTCTGGCAGCGGATCATTTCCGACGATCCAGACGATGTCATGCCGCCGTTGGACTCTCACCGTGAACTCAACGAGACGGATCGAGAAATTCTACGACTCTGGATCGATGGCGGAGCCGAATATGATCCGCACTGGGCTTACATTCCACCTCTCCGGTCAGAGGTTCCCGATACCAAATCGGAAGAGTGGGTCAAGAACCCGATCGATGCTTTCATTCTCAACCGACTGACCCGGGAGGGCTTCACTGCCAACCCTCCAGCGGAACCCCGGGCATTGCTGAGACGCCTTTCTCTCGATCTCATCGGTCTACCGGTCAGCCCTGAAGAATCAGTCGCTTTCGAAGAAAGTTTTGCCACTAATCCAGACTTGGCAATCGAGGTTGCATTCGAGCGACTAATCCAGTCACCTCACCACGGCGAAATGATGGCTCTGCCCTGGCTCGACGTGGCCCGCTACGGAGATTCAAACGGATTCCAACAGGACGGCAATCGTCACCAATGGCCCTGGAGGGATTGGGTCATCAATGCCTACAACGCAAACATGCCCTTCGACCAGTTCACAATCGAACAACTTGCCGGGGACCTCCTACCAGACCCTACCAATGATCAAATCGTTGCCACCGCCTTCAATCGCAATCACATGCTCAACGGTGAGGGTGGCGCCATCAAAGAAGAACAACGCATCAACTACGTGATCGACCGGGTCGATACCACGGCCACGACCTGGCTCGGACTCACCATGGCTTGCGCCCAGTGCCACACTCACAAATACGATCCCATCACCCACGAGGAATTTTACAGCTTCTTTGCTTTTTTTAACAATATCCCTGAGTCCGGTGGAGTGGATCAGCGATCCGCCGCAGGATGTTCGTTTGGAACTGGCTCTACCGTTCAAGTCTCCCGGCCCTGGCTCAGTCTGGCCGAAGAGGATCAGCTCGCCGAACAAAAACAACTCAATGAATCTCTCTCTCGCCTCAAAATGGAAATCAAGGAACAGATCGAAGTGATCGACCTCCGTCGCCGCGAATGGGAAGCTCAATTCACAGCGATCGATCTCACTGACCGAACTCGTTTTGGAAACGCTTCCACCGTTCTTCGAACCCCTGAGAAAGACAGAAAAGCCAGCCAGAACGACACCGTGACAGAGTTTTTCTTACTCAAAGGGGAACACGACAACAAGAAGTGGTTAGACCTCGGCAAGGAAATCAGGACGGTACGTCTCGACCTCAAAAAGGTATCCGAATCCATCATCAACGTCATGGTGATGGAGGAAAATCCGATCGACAAGACACGGGAAACCTTTGTCCTCAGTCGGGGCGATTATCAAAATCCGCTAGGCAAAGTAACACCCGGGACTCCCGCATTCCTTCCTGCCATGGCAGAGGACCTGCCTCCGAACCGACTCGGACTCGCCAGATGGCTCGTCGATGCACAACACCCCCTCACCGCTCGAGTCGCCGTGAACCGTCTCTGGCAACAATTCTTTGGCGTTGGGCTAGTGAAAACTTCGGAGGACTTTGGGGTACAAGGAGAACTCCCTGCTCACCCCGAGTTGCTCGACTGGCTCGCAGTGGAGTTTGTCGAATCCGGCTGGGACCAACGCCATTTAATCCACCTGATCATCACCAGTTCGACCTACCAACAGAGCTCCGACTTCAATCCTGAAAAACACGAACAAGATCCAGAAAACCGATTGCTCGCGCGAGGTGCTCGCGCTCGACTCCCTGCGATGCTACTTCGAGATCAGGCGCTCGCCATATCTGGCCTGCTCATTCCTGATGTTGGAGGTCTTCCAGTGTATCCCCATCAACCAGATGGACTCTGGAGTGAGTTCTCTTTCGGAAAAATCTCCTACCCCCATCAGGAGGCTCCTGAACAACTTCACCGCCGAAGCCTCTACAGTTTCTGGAGACGAACTTCGTCACCTCCTAACATGTTCGACAGTTCAGTCAGACAGGTTTGCACCGTTAAACCTTCTATTACCAATACACCCCTGCATGCCCTGACTTTGCTCAACGACATCACTTATGTCGAAACCGCGCGAGCTCTGGCATCGCGCATGATGAATGAAGGCGGAGCCGAAGCCGAAAGCCGCCTCGAGTTTGCTTTCGAATTGGCAACTGGAAGGCACCCGGATGAACAAGAGCTTCAACTGCTGCTCAATGGATTTGAACGCAGCCGCAACGAGTTCGGAAGCTTCGAGAAGGACGCCCTGACTTATGCCGCCACAGACAACGATGTCGATTCAGTCGAGATAGCGGCCTACACCCGAATGGCCCAAGTCATTCTCAACCTCGACGAAACTCTCAACCGCCCTTGACCCTCATGTTTGAAACCCACCTCAAGGAACAGGCAAAACGCCTTCAGCAAACCAGGCGTCATTTCCTCGGCAATTCAGCCACTGGCATCGGCGGAGCCGCTCTGGCATCCCTCCTCGGGAAGAGTGCCAGCGCAGCCAACACTTCCGGCTCCGAAATGGGCGGGTTTCCCAATCATGTCGCCAAAGCGAAACGAGTGATCTACTTGATGCAGACAGGTGGGCCATCACACCTCGATCTCTTCGACTACAAGCCGGACATGTATGGCCGACACGGAGAGAACATTCCCGACTCGGTGCGCGCCGGGGTGCGACTCAGCACCATGACAGGTAGCTACACGGACTACCCGGTCCTCAGCCCTCTGAAACCGTTTCAGCAGAACAAAAAATCCGGCATGTGGATGTCTGATCTCGTCTCCCATACCCGGGATATTTCCGACAAAATCTGCCTGATTAATTCGATGCATACCGAAGCGGTTAATCACGCTCCAGCGGTTACCTTTTTCCTGACAGGACATCAGTTACCCGGTCGTCCCAGTATGGGTGCCTGGGCTAGCTACGGACTGGGATCCATCAACGAAGACCTGCCCTCCTTCGTGGTCATGCTTTCCCGTGATAAAGAGAATTCCTGTGGCCAACTCTTCTACGATTACTACTGGGGCAGCGGCTTTATTCCGAGCAAGTATCAAGGCGTTAAATTTCGCAGCGAAGGCGATCCGGTTCTTTATTTGTCAGATCCCAAGGGCCTTTCCCGCGACATGAAGAAGGGCATGATTGATGACATCGCCGCTCTCAATCGCGAACACTTTGACGACGTCTCCGATCCGGAAATCCAAACCCGTATCGCCCAATACGAAATGGCCTACCGCATGCAAACCAGCGTGCCTGAACTGACCGATTTCTCCGACGAACCCCAACACATACTCGACATGTATGGTCCCGATGTGCAGCGCCCCGGATCATTCGCCCGCAACTGCCTTCAAGCTCGGCGCCTCGCTGAGAAAGGGGTTCAGTTCATCCAACTGATGCACGCAGGCTGGGATCAGCACAACAATGTGCCGACCCAGTTAGAAGTCCAGTGCCGCGACACCGATCAGCCATCCGCCGCTCTCATTAGAGATCTCGAACAACGCGGGTTACTCGATGACACGCTTGTCATCTGGGGTGGAGAGTTCGGCCGAACCCCCTTCGGGCAAGGAGACATCAGCAATCCCAAGAAACATGGGCGCGACCATCACGGGGCCGCCTTTTCCCTCTGGATGGCAGGTGGCGGCGTCAAGGCAGGCCAAGTCTATGGGAAAACGGACGACTACGCCTACAACATCGTGGAGAACAAAGTCCACGTGCACGACTTCCAAGCGACCGTGATGCACTTGCTTGGGATAGACCACGAACGTCTCACCTATCGCTACCAGGGCCGGCGCTTCCGTCTCACCGACGTACACGGACATGTGGTGAAGGATTTGCTCGCCTGAATTTTTCATTAGGTTAAAAAAGGGGCCTTATGAAAGGCCCCTCGCAGACCGCATCTCGTCGCATCTTCCTTCAATCGTCGGCTGCCGCCGCGGGAGGGCTCGCCGCTTCTGTATTGGGAGCGGACTCCAAAGTAACAACGCGGAACTCTCTCTGCGTTTTTAACAAGCCGATTCAACATCTCAACTACGACAAACAGGCAGCTCTTGTCGCCAAAATGGGATTCGATGGGATTGAGGGCACCGTTCGATCCGGGGGCCACGTCGAACCTGAAACCGTGGGGAAGGATCTCCCCAAACAAATTGCCGCTTTGGAAAAACATGGTGTCGAGATGACACTGATGACAACCGACGTGAACAACGCTGAATCCGAACTGCACCGCACTGTTCTGAAAACAGCTGCCGATCTTGGCGTGACCCGTTTCCGGATGGGCTCATTTAAATTCACCTACGACCGGCCTATCCCGGAACAGCTCGATGAGATCAAAGGGATCTTTCGCGATCTCGTCGCTTTCTGCCAACCGCTCGGTATTCAGCCACTTTACCAAAACCATGCCGGAGCTCAACGGTTCGGCGCCGCGATCTGGGATGTCTACGAGGTCCTCAAAGACTTTGACCCCAAAGACGCCGGGATTGCTTTCGATATCCGACACGCCTCGGTCGAAGGCGGACAATCCTGGCCCACCGAATTTCATCTAACGCGCCCCTGGATCGGCATGGTCTACTGCAAAGACTATGTTTGGGAACCTGGCGTCACCAAGCCCGTCAACGTTCCTCTCGGTACGGGGCAAGTTGACTACCCCGCGTTCTTTAAGGTGCTCGAGAAAAGCGGCTATGAAGGTCCCATTTCACTGCACATGGAATACAAGGATCACCGGGACCCGGCGTTACTCGATGAGGCAATCGCTGCGATCAAAGCTGACCACGCCGCCCTGATCGCCTTAATCGATGGGTAACCCCCTGCGGATGGTGATCGCGCCGACACGATGAGCCTACCGCGCGAAAGCGCGGTCATGCTCGTTTCTACCGATTCAGCTCCGCAAAAATCAACCGTCCAGCACTGGTCTGAACCGCTCCGCCAACCACCACTGGTTGGCAGGTTCCAATATGAGGCTTTCCTTGATTCACCACAATCATGGTGCCATCCGGAAGATAACCCACCGCCTGATGGTCATCTTTGCCCTCTTTCACCAGCTCCAACTCGAGCTCATCTCCAGGAGAAACGACCGGTCGCAGCGACATTGCCAGCTCATTCAGATTCAAAACCACCAATCCTCTCAAGCGAGCCACTTTTCCAAGATTAGAATCATTGGTCAAAACTCGAGCTTCGAGAATATCCGCCAACTCTACCATTTTACTATCCGCAGACAATCCAGGTCGAAACTTTTCATCATGCACCTGCACTTCCGTTCTTTCCGCCGACTTCATCTGGTTAAGACAGTCCAATCCACGTTTTCCACGAGAGCGTTTAATATCCTCGCTGGAATCAGCCATTTTTTGAAGCTCTTCTAATACGAAGCGCGGAACCACTAAAGTCCCACCCATGAATCCAGCCGCTGCGATTCCCGGAACCCGACCATCGATAATCACATTGGTATCCAACAAAATCGGAAGATCCTGTAATGCATCCTGACGAAATCGAACATAGGGAATCAGCAGGGAAAATTCCTCCCGCTTGCTCCGCAGAGCCAGCATCACGCCAATAAACCCAAAGCCCAGAAACATCGCCAGATTAAAAATATTGGCTGCCAGAGGAAATTGCTGCACCCATCCAGCTTCAAAAAACTCAATCCGCGTCACCAACCAGGCGCACAACAACCCAATCAGAAGACCAAAAGTACCGTGGGAAAAGGCACGAATCGTGACATGCCGGAGCATGATATCGAAAACAATGATTAACGAGGCGAAACCAAGACCAAAAACGGCTCCAAACCAGCCGGCGAACCACCAATTGTCAGGGTCTTCGCCAAGAGCGACAGAGACACCAATGAAGCTCGCCAGGAGGAGGAAAAACATCCTGACGACGTTGAGAACAGAACGGGTATTCATTTAAACAAACAGTAGCGGAAACCGTAATATACTACGCCCTCGTCGATATGCGATATGGGATATGCACTCAGGCTCTTTTTCCGTGAGCCGCTACCCACTTGCCCCGGCGAAGAAAATCCTGCAAAGGCAATCCAGAGGATGCCGCCCTCTCAGTCACTGATCGGGTTTGAGAAGTGAGAAACCCGGAGACGATTACTTCTCCGGATTCGTTGAGGTTCCGGGGAATCAGCGGAAACAACTGGATCAACAACTCACTGAACAAATTGGCTGCCACCACGTCAAATTTACCAAAATGACATTCTTCAGTGAGGGCAATCGCATCGCCCTCAACAAATTCAATCTGGTCGCTGACTCCGTGACGCTCCGCATTGAGACGGGCATATTTGAGCGCTAAGGGATCATTCTCCACCGCCACCACCCGCGAAGCGCCTAGCGTCGCTGCTGCGACGGCGAGAATCCCACTCCCGCAACCGAGGTCAAGAAGGCTCCACTCCGCTTTCTTTCTTCCAGAAGCCGCATCAGCCAAAAATCGTAGGCAACCCGCTGTGGTGGGGTGCCCTCCTGTCCCAAAAGCAAGCTGGGGCGGGAAGCTCAATACAATCCGGTCCGGAAACTCTTCCCGAACACTTTCCCATACCGCTTCGTCTTGCGCTTCGGTCACGACGAGGACGTCGCGGATCTTTAATCTCGATTCTGCTCCTACTTCCGCAGAAGGCTGCCAATCTCCGGGCTGCACTTCAGTGACTCCACCTCCATAAATGGCTCGTAGCTCTTCAGCAGGCTGGCGCGTTGTGGAGTAACTGGATAGCTGCCAACGCTGGCGCTTGATCTGCTTTTCGGCCGAGTAGACCACTTCAGCCATGATAAGACGAGCCTCCCACTCTTCCAAGTGCTCTTCGTCTACGAACTTTGACCAACGAAACAGTATTTCCAAATGAGTCCCTCCGCTTAATCTAACAAGAAAAAATGGAGCGGGTGAGGCGATTCGAACGCCCGACATCAACCTTGGCAAGGTTGCGCTCTACCCCTGAGCTACACCCGCTTTTGCTGCCCTTCGGCAGCGGGATGGGTAATCTGGATAGGATCGCCACTTTTTCAAGGTAAAAATTTTAAATTACGCTGGAAGCGCCCCGCGAGGGAGCGTATCGGTGCCGCCCCTCCCATTACCGAAAACCCATGAAGAAATTCGGAAACAAGCTCGACGAAATCATCGCCGACAAACAAATCGAGGTGGAAGCTCTTCTTCCACGGCTCGAAAAATTGAAGTTCGCTGCCCAGGGCAGGGAAGACTTCCGCTCATTTTTCATCGCTCTTGGCGGCGGTCTCCGTGACCAGGATGACGGAGAAGGCTTCGGCACCAACGATCTTGCGGTCATTGCTGAGGTCAAAAAAGCCTCTCCTTCCGCAGGTGTGATTTCCACAGACTTCGACCCTGTCCTTATCGCCAAGGCGTACGAAGAAGCCGGTGCGAACGCCCTATCCATCCTCACAGACGAAAAATACTTTCAAGGCCACTTATCCTACCTTGCCAAAATTCGCGACGCGGTGGATCTGCCGCTGCTTCGCAAAGACTTCATCATTCACGAGGTTCAGATCTATGAAGCAGTCGTGGCCGGAGCAGATGCTATTTTGCTAATTGTCGGAGCTCTCGAGCAAGAAGAACTCATTCATCTGCTCGACGTGGCCACCGTTCTTCAACTCGACGTTCTCGTCGAAGTGCACGATCTCGAGGAGATGGACCGGGCTCTCGAAACCGATGCCAAAATCATCGGGGTCAACAACCGCAACCTACGCACCTTCGAAGTAGACCTCCGCGCCACCGAAAATCTTAGCGAAGAAGTCACCGGCGATCGCATTCTCGTCAGCGAAAGCGGCATCTACACGGGCGAAGACACCGCTAAGATCCACGAATGGGGGGCAGACGCCATCCTTGTCGGTGAAGCCCTCATGCGAGCCGATGATAAGACAGCAAGAATGGCGGAGCTGAAAGGAACCAGCGCCTGACCTGGCGCCTCAGAAAGAGCTGAGATACCATTTAGCACCCTCTTTCGAGAGGTTCATCGTTTCTTCTTTCTTCCCTCCGGGCCCAAACAGGAAGTCCACTTCAGCGGCATTTCCATCAGTCCCAATCCTTGCCTCACCGACGACTTTACCCGTCGAAAAGTAGGCCTTAAAAGCCGTCTGTTCTTTTGCTTCTCCATCCGAGACGCCGCAAATTTGCTCCACATCTCCGTCTTGTTTGCCGCTCGGCGGCAGCAGGTTTTTCAGGGTTGCCAGCTCCCCTGATTTCGCTGCCGCAAAAACCAGGGAGACCGCTCCTTCCGGAGTCGATTGATCCAATGCCGCCGCTGCCTCAGGAGCCTCGACCGCCGAATCCCCTGCCCCAACGCGAAAGACCACCCTTGAGGTTCCTTTGGTTCTCAATACCACATTCATGAGATACCAACCGTCCTCCAATGACGATTGGTCCATCGTCTGGTTAAGCGTCACCCGATCAGCATTCGGTGCCATGATGATCTTGGGATTTGCCTGGTGTTCCCGATCAACCTCTCCCTTTGCGTCACACCTAAACACATTCACAAAAATAGTTTCCTTTTCGGCCCCAAGAACCAGCTCCGCATCCTTCGCCACGGGATCGGCGATCCTCGCAAAGATCGCGTATTCGTAGTTGCCCTCCACGACTGCCAACTGCCCGCCCAAGGTGACATCGAAAGGATAGATGGCGGGGCGGCCCTCGACAGGGCGGACATCATCTGCAGTCCCCAAGGTATGAATCCACAACAGTCCAAGACCAATCAAAAATGCCTTCATCCCTTCATTGAACGACGTCGGTGAACGAAGTTCAAGCCATTCGACACCCCGCGGCCGGCATTATCACTTCAATAAGCCTCAACCATCGCTCCATCGATAAGGATATTCTGCCCCGTGAGATAGGCATTCGCCTCAGAACAAAGAAAAGCAACGATGCGACCGAAGTCCGCGGGTTCTCCATATTTGCCCAGCGGTATCGACGCCTGCGACCTGGTCCTTTGTTCGTCCAGGCTGATCCCGGCCTGATCCGCCCAGATCGTATCGAGCTGCTCGATGCGATCGGTATCAATCCGTCCCGGCCCCACTGTGTTCACCAGAATGCCATTCGGTCCAAACTCCCGGGCAAGCGATTTTCCCAATCCAACCAACCCTGACCGGAACACATTCGAAAGCAGCAGTGAATCAATTGCCTGCCTCGTCGAAACGGAAGTGTTGTTCACGATGCGCCCCCCTCCCCCAGCCTTCAGGTGAGGCAACGCTGCCCGAGTCGCACGAATGTAGCCCATTGTCGTCAGTTCAAAGGCAGACTGCCACGCAGCGTCGTTAAATTGTTCGAAACCGCCTGCCGGAGGTCCTCCGGTGTTATTGAACAAGGCCCACAGTCCGCCGCAATCGCTAACCGTCTTTTCGACGACTGCCTCGACATCATCCGAGTTAGTGATATCGCCCACGGTGAAAAAGGGACGGTTGCCGGTTTCGGATTCGATCGCCTTCGCTGTCTCAGCCAATTTCTCTTCCGAACGCGCGAACAACATCACCCGAGCGCCCTCCCTCGCAAACTCGGTCGCCACTCCGCGTCCAATGCCACCACTGGAAGCCATCACCAACACGCCTTTATCACGAAGTCCAAGATCCATGACCTCAGCTTACGATGACCGGCGAGGGGCTCAAGCCTATATCATGAATGACGACAAACATCCAATGTAGCCGGAGGGCCGGCCCCCTGGGGTCTGTGACCCCGGTCGGATACTACCAATATACAAACACCCTCTCCGGCCTCACAGAGGCCAACTACAGCGCTGTATTAAGCCCCCAAGCTCTCTATCATTCGCCCAAGCTCATCTGACTTGTCCTGCCACTGCACCTGACGCTCTTTCATCTCACCGACCACCGCTTCCGGTGCCCGTGACACAAAATTCTCATTGGCGAGTTTGGCATTCACCTTCTTGAGTTCGTCTTCCACTTTAGCCAGTTCCTTACTGAGACGCTCGCGCTCGGCGTCGACGTCGATCAACCCTTCAAGCGGTAGATAAATTTTCCCAATCTCTGTTAAGGCAGTCGGAACGCCTTTCTCCGCTTCGAAGCTTGGCTCAACCACTACCTCAGCAGCACCCACCAACTGCTGGAAGACGGCAGTTTCATCGAATGCCCCTCCGTCAGGAGCCCCACCATTTGGATCAATGATGAACTTCACGCTCCTGTTAGATCCGAGGCCATATTCCGCCTTGAGATTGCGAGCTCGGCTCACGGATTCGTAGATCGCTTTGACCTTCGTTTGGGCCGCATTAATCACGGCCGGATCAACTCCAGCAAGAACTGATTCGGTCTGCAACTGCGTCTGCATGAGAAACTCCGGACACCCTTCCTCGCGGTAGCCAAGATTATCCCACAGCTCTTCACTGATGTGCGGCATGAAAGGCTGCGATTGAAGCAGGAAACGTTTCAGAACCAGATCCATCGCGGCCACAGTCGATCCGCGCAAAGCCGGATCAGCATCCGGCGCAAAAGCCCCTTTGGACGACTCAAGAAACCAAGAACAATACTGACCCCAGAAGAAATCATAGAGCAACTGAGCCAATTCGTTGAATCGGTAATCCTCATAGGCGGACGCCATGTCTTTCTCGAGTTGATCCAGTTTCGCGAGAATATCGATTGAGTAGATTGAAAGGGCCGACGCATCGAATGTTCCCTCACCCTCCTGCATCTGACGGTAACGAGCCGCATTCCAAAGCTTGTTGGCAAAGTTCCGGCCTTCGACCACTTGCGGATAGATTTCTTTACCCCCTTCGTTCGTTATATCGAAACGAATGTCAGCACCCAGTGGAGCGGTCTTCATTACCGCAAAACGCAAAGCGTCAGCCCCATACTCAGCAATGATATCGAGAGGGTCAGGAGAATTACCCAGGCTCTTCGACATCTTGCGTCCGCGTCCATCGCGAACGATGCCGGTGAAGTAGACATTCTTGAACGGCAATTTGCCGCGCCAGCGGTACCCTGCCATGATCATACGGGCGACCCAGAAAAAGATAATCTCCGGGGCGGTCACCAGATCCGTGGTGGCGTAGAAGCGCTTCTCCGTAGGTGAAGGCTCCTCATCACTATTAGACATCGTCGCGAAAGGCCAAAGCCAGCTCGAAAACCACGTATCGAGAACATCGTCATCCCGAACCCAATTTTCCTCATCGGAAGGCGGGTCAATACCGACATACAGATCATTTCCGGCGCCAGTGGCATCCAGACTCTCCCTGCCCTTCAATTCCTCCGCCTTTTCTTTGCGATACCATACCGGAATCTGATGCCCCCACCAAAGCTGGCGACTGATGCACCAATCCTGGATACCGCCCATCCAATGAGTGAAGGTTTTCTTCCACCGCTCCGGACGAAAACGAATCTCATCGTTAGCCACAGCGGCGGTGGCCTCCTCGACACACGGGTATTTGAGAAACCACTGCATCGAAATACGCGGCTCGATCGGCACATCGGCCCGTTCGCTGAAGCCCACCTTGTTCTCGTAGTCATCGACCTTCACGAGTTGACCCATCTCCTCGAGCTTCTCGGCCGCTTTCTTACGAGCCTCGAAGCGATCCATGCCTTCGAACTCAGGACCCGCGTGCTCATTGAGCGTGCCGTCCGGATTAAAGACATCAATGATTTCGAGATTGTTCTTCACTCCGATCTCAAAGTCGGCCTTGTCGTGAGCGGGTGTCACTTTCAGAACTCCAGTTCCGAACTCAGGATCGATATGCTCATCCGCCACCACGGGAATTTCCGCTTCCGGGAAAGGACGAAGCACCTTCTTCCCGACGAGATCGCCGTAGCGCTCATCTTTAGGGTTCACGGCAATACCCGTGTCGCCCATCAGAGTTTCAGGTCTGGTTGTCGCGATCTCAACCCAGCGGTCGGGGCTGCCTTCCCCATTTTCGGCGACCACCTTGTAGCGCATGTAATAAAGCTTCGACTTCTGCGGCTTCATGATGACCTCCTCATCACTCAGCGCGGTGAGCGATTTAGGGCACCAGTTCACCATCCGTTTGCCGCGATAGATGAGGCCTTCCTCAAAGAGATCGACAAAAATTTTCGATATCCAGCGGCTGTAGTCTTCATCCATCGTGAAGCGCTCGCGGCTCCAGTCACAGGAACAGCCTAGACGCTTCAATTGCTGAATGATGATTCCGCCGTGTTCTTCTTTCCAATCCCACACCTTTTCCAGAAAAGCTTCCCGTCCAACGTCCCGGCGAGTCTTCTTCTCTTCTTTGCGTAGCTTCTGCTCAACCTTAGATTGAGTCGCGATACCGGCATGGTCGGTTCCGGGAAGCCAAAGCACGTCCTTGCCTTCCATTCGGGCCCGACGAGCGAGAATATCCTGAATGGTGGTGTTCAGGACATGCCCAAGATGCAGGATTCCCGTTACATTCGGCGGAGGGATGACGATGGAATAAGCCTCTCCCTCCCCATTTTCGTTGCCGCGAAAACAGCCGGATTTGACCCAGCGGTCGTACCACTGAGTTTCTACATCGCCGGGTTGATAGCCTGTGGATATTTCTTTCGTCATGATTGCTTCCCGTATAGGCGGGCCGGAACTATTTCTTGGTTGGAGCCCTTTGTAAAACTGAAATCCCGATTTCACTCATTGCGTTCCCTCGCGGAATCGATTAACTTTTCTGTTTTATTTTGGCTAGCTCTCCTCTGGCACAAGACTCATGCGACCCTTCGCAAGACAACTGAAACTTTTACGGATGCAAAACCGTTCGTTTGCCCCTGCCCTGATTTTATGGGCCGGTCTGGCAATATTGGTCGCCTTTTCCGATCATGTTTTTGCTAAGGAATGGGAAATTATTCATCTTGGCGGACGGGAGTATGTATCCGACGAAAATGTGACTAAGTTCTATCAGTTTCAACGATTTGCGAAAGAAGGAGACAATAGAATTTTTAAACATCCCAGTATGGTGATGACGTGGAAAGTCGGCTCGCAATCGATCTACGTGAACAATATTAAGTTCAATCTGAGCTTCCCAGTCATCGAAAGCGGGGGCAAAGCAATGATCTCAACCGTCGATCTCGCCAAGCTCGTCGACCCGGTGGTTCGGCCCAGTTACATCAAAAAACCGATCACATTTGATACGGTCGTCATCGATGCCGGTCACGGAGCCCACGATTCCGGGGCCAAAGGTATCTATGGTTACGAAAAAGATTACGCCCTCGATATGGCTCTAAAGCTCGAAAAAGCCCTCCAGCAACGTGGATTCAAGACCCTGATGACCCGTCGAACCGACACATTTCTCACTTTGAGCCAGCGTGTCGCGATTGCCAACAAGACCCGAAATTCGATTTTTATCAGCATGCATCTCAACTCCTCGGGCTCCCGCGAAGGGCAAGGCATTGAAACCTACGCCTTAGCCCCTCAAGGCACCCGCTCCACCAATGGTGGCAGCCCCTGGAGTGACCCGCTCGACGGCAATACCCGTGACGCTGAAAATATTGCTCTAGCCACCTCGGTTCACGCTCACGTCATCAATGAGCTGCGCCCGATCGACCGTGGTATCAAACGCGCCCGATTCAACGTGCTGCGCGGAATCGACAAGCCGGCGATTCTTTTCGAAGGAGGATTCATCACGAACTCCACCGAAGGCAAACTGATCCACGATCCAGCACACCGCCAGCGAGTGGCCGACGCCATCGCCAACGCCGTCGTCAAATTCCGCACTGCGGTCGGGAAGAAGTAATCAAGAAAGCCACGCTCCGAGCCCGGAGGCGTGAGTGAACTCATCCGAAACGCGATAAGCCTGACCCGCCTCCAAGGTGACTCGCTGCCCATTCGCCCTGACGACCTCGAGATGGAGAGGACGGTCTCCGGGAAATTCGCGAGCGGCAGATTGAATCAATTCGATCGCCGAAACCGTATCGCGCACCGCATCCAAATGAAGCAAAACCGGCAAAGCAAAGGGCGGACTCTCATGATGCCCGTTGCTCCCGTTTCCGTTACCATTCGAAGGCACATTTAGAGGTACGGTGGAGCCATTCCCGACAGCTGCTTGCTGTTGCTGCCGCGGATCAACTGACATCTGGACCGCATCCGGATCGGGTTGAATTTCTTTCACATCCTCAGCAGTGAGTCGATTCGTATCGGTTCGACTGTCCTGCTCGACCTTGGCCTTGAGTTCGATCACCCCCCCTTTGACGAGGAATGGATTACACTTTTGATAGGTTTCATTCCAAACCAACACCTCAGTGGTTCCCGAAAAATCTTCCAATAGCAAAATCGCAAACGGCTTCCCTTCGCGCTTAGTGTATTTCACCGTCGCTTCCCCGATCAGTCCCGCAAATCGCAGACCTTTTTTGCCGGGCTTCATCTGCTGAAGATCACCAATCGACGAGTATTTGCTGTTTTCCAGCACACTGCGATATTCATCGAGCGGATGCCCGGTCACGTAGAAACCCAGCAGGTCTTTCTCATGGGAAAGATACTCCCGCTGATTCCAAACGACCCGGTCTTCTGCGATTAATTCGGGCGCAGGAGCCGCTGACATCAGTTCGTTCATGTCAAACAAAGCACCCTGACCACTGAGGCGGTCTTTCTGCGCCGCGCTGGATCCGGCAATCACCTGACCGACTCGGGAGAACATGTCATCGCGGCGCTCCATCGTAAAATCGAAGGCCCCGCCCTTAATTAAGTTCTCCAAAATCTTGCGGTTCACCGATTTGGAATCGAGACGACTCGCAAAATCCTCCATCGATTTGAAATCGCCTTTTGCTTCCCGCTCTGCGATCGCGACATCCATCGCCGCGCCGCCGACGTTCTTGATCGCAGAAAGCCCAAAACGGATTCCTTCTTTTCCATCAGGTAATTTCTCCGGCCGAAACTTCAACATGCTGCGGTTGACGTCCGGTGCCAGAATCTCGATTCCCATGCGCTGACACTCCGCCACAAAGACAGAGATCTTATCCATGTTATTGATCTCATTACTCAAGACCCCTGACATGAACTCGACCGGATAATTGGCTTTCAGAAATGCGGTGTGATAACTCACCAGGCCATAAGCCGCCGAGTGCGATTTGTTAAAACCGTATCCCGCGAATTTCTCCAGCAAATCAAAAATCTCGTTGGCTTTCTTCTCCGGGATATTATTGACCTCGCGCGCGCCTTTCACGAATTTTTCACGCTGCTTGATCATCTCCGAGAGCTTCTTTTTACCCATGGCACGACGAAGTATATCCGCCTCACCGAGGGAGTATCCACCTAGCAAGTTGGCCGCTCGCTGCACCTGTTCCTGGTAGATCAAAATCCCGTAGGTTTCCTTGCTCGCCTCCTCCAGCAACGGATGGAGATACGTCACCTTCTTCTTCCCCTTCTTCCGGTCAATGAAGTCAGGAATAAGGTCCATCGGACCTGGGCGATAAAGCGCAATCAACGCAATGATGTCTTCAATTCGATTTACCTCGAACTGACGACAGAGGCTCATCATGCCGCCGGACTCCAACTGGAACACCGCGGTGGTCTCGCCTCGGTTGAGCAACTCGAACGCCGCTTTGTCATCATAACCGTCATTATCAATCACGAAGTCCGGGGTGTGCTCGTGAATCAGGTCAATCGCATCCTGAATCACCGTCAGCGTCTTCAGACCGAGAAAGTCCATCTTCAACATGCCCAGGTCTGTGAGCGGACTCATCGCGTACTGAGTGACCACCTCCCCTTCCTTTCCACGGATCAACGGCACGTAGTCAGTCAGCTCTCGGTCCCCGATCACCACACCCGCCGCGTGAATACCCGTTCCGCGTTTCAGGCCTTCAAGGTAAGTCGAATAACGCCACAGTTCCGCAATGGTCGGATTGTGCTCCAATTCCTCTTTCAGCTCCGGGTTCTTCTTCCTGGCATCCGCCAGAGTAATGTTAAGCTCGTTGGGAATCATCTTCGCCACCCGATCCCCCTCCGTATAACTCAGCCCCATGACACGCCCCACGTCCCGGACCACACTCTTCGCCCCGAGCGTGCCGAAAGTAATGATGTGAGAGACCGCTCGCTCGCCATATTTTTGGCGCACGTATTCGATCACCTCAGGGCGACGGATCTGGCAGAAGTCGATATCAATATCGGGAGGCGAGACACGTTCCGGATTAAGAAATCGCTCAAAAATCAAGCCGAACCGAATCGGACAAATGTCCGTAATTCCTAACACGTACGCCACAATGGATCCCGCGGCCGAACCACGACCCGGCCCCACTGGAACACCGTTGTCTTTCGCCCATTTCACAAAGTCCCAAGTGATGAGGAAGTAAGACACGAAACCCATTTTCTCCATCACGCCGATTTCGTAATCGAGACGTTTGCGAAGCTCTGGATCCGAATCGCAACGGTCACCATAGCGCCATCGCAACCCCTCAAAACAAACCTTCCTGAAATACGCTTCTCGCGGGCTCCCGTCGGGCGACTTAAACTGCGGGTACTTCGCTGAACTGGTAGAATCGAGATGAATCTCCAAGTCGCACATCTCCGCGATGCGAAGCGTATTGCTAATCGCATCGGGTAGCTCCTTGAAGAGCTTGATCATCTCGTTGGTGCTCTTGAAGTAGACTTCCGGCGAGTACTTCATCCGGTTTTCATCCATCTGAAGCGAGCCGGTGCCAATGCAGATCAAGATGTCATGTGCCTCGTGATCTTTCTGATTCAAAAAGTGAACGTCATTGGCAGCAACAAGCCCCAGATCGAATTCTTTACCGAACTTGACCATTTGCTTCGTGCAAAGGGCCTGCTCCGCAAAACCATGGTCGTGCACTTCGAGGAAAAATTTATCGCGGCCGAAAATATCGACAAACTCTCCAATGCTTTTTCGCGCACCATCCAGGTTCTCGTTCTGGATCATCTGATTGATCTCGCCGCTAATGCAGCCACTCATGCAGATGATACCCTCCGAGTGCGCCGCCAAGGTCTCCTTGTCGATCCGCGGCTTGTAATACATGCCCTCGAGATGACCGATGCTGGTCAACTTCATCAGGTTCTCGTAACCTTTGTTACTGGAAGCCAAAAGGGTGATATGGGAATTTCGCTTCTTCTTCTTCGCACCCACCGCCACCGGCTCAGCCTTTTTATCGGTCAGAGCCACTCCCGGAGGAGTCAAATACGCCTCACAGCCGATGATAGGCTTAATCCCGGCCGCTTTCCCCGCCTGATAAAAGTCGATCGCCCCGAAAATATTCCCGTGGTCCGTCATCGCCACCGCCGGCATCTTGCAGCGCTCCGCTTTCTTCATCAGGTCCTTGATCCGCACCGCTCCATCGAGTGTTGAATACTCGGTGTGCAAATGAAGGTGAATGAACGGATCGGTAGGCATGTGTGGAACAGGCGATGAGGAGGAAATTCAGTATCTGGGAGCCCATTCTAAAGAATGCCAGATGATGGGCAAGAAGATGTCGCAGAAAGGTGACCATTATCAATCCGGTGCCCGACGAATTCGGTAGTATTTACCTCAGAATGTCCCGATTCGCCCACCAAATTCGCACCATCGATGCTGCCCCTTGCCGCCTCCTGCAACGCGCCACGAAGAATAACCGGTTACCGATATCAGATTACGGCCGAGATTTACTCATCGGCAGCCTTTTCTCCCTGACGATTAAGGGGTTCACCCGCTGGATCCATGAGTTGAAACGTGGTGAATACAATTCGGTTCTCTCCATCTTTCTGAGCCTCAAGAAAACCGAGCGTGGAGCGATCGTAAATCGTAACGTTGAATCGTGCCGAAGGCGGATCATCAAACATCAGATCAACGGTAACACTCAGGGAATCCATTCCCACTTCTGTTACCGCTCCATACTTTCTATCCTTTGTCTCCACCGTTGCTACCTGCCCCTGCCGGGACATCACAGATGCCAATGAAAAAATTTTGAACTTGCCGCTTTCTTTCATGGCGCGGATCAGAACCTGAAACTGGGGATCAGTGAAAACTTCAGCGATGGATATTTCCCCATCATCTTGTGCGGTCGTTGCCTGGCTCAAGCGTTCCAGCACTGACTTCAACGAGAACCCATTCTCCGGAAGCTCATCGTCCGGGGTCTGCAAAAATTCTTCCGTAAATTCCCCCCAATTTTCACTAGATTTAAACGGATCTCCTTCAAAGGTCACTTCTCTGAATGTCACGTAGATCAACTTGGAATAGTAATCTCGAATCCCATCCACGAACTCTTGAACTAACATCAATTGTTGCCGGGTATTTCGAACAATGAGCTGTGACGTCTCTCTATTGTAAATCGCCGTACAACCTTCTCCAAAAGTGATTCCCGCTTCTTCCAGAACATCCAGAGCACGCCGCCGACCCTTGGGCGCTACTCCGTCACCTTGCTTAGCTGGATCGCCAAACGGATCCACCATTGGATCGATCCCGAAGCCCAGAATTGTAGGCGGCACTTCAAAAACTTCCGTGAACAGATCATCCGCCCGAAGCTCTATAGCCAGAACCATCACACCCACCGCCAGAATCCTTATCCACCTTTTCATGAAAAAGCATGCTGCCAAAGCCCGATGAATGGGTCAATTTCTATCCGCCCTGCCTAGCCGTCTTAAAACACAGGATTCACCGCGGATTCCATCAACCCCAATTTTCCCAAGCAATCAAGGTCACCGTCCCCTATGATAGCTGGCCGACGCTAATCAGCCCCTGCTTTCCTCCCATGAATTCCTGTTACCGCCGACTGCTGATACTGCCCTTCTTTGCGCTAAGTCCACTCCTCTCGAGTTGCACCACGCACTGCAAACCAGAAAAGCTCTCAGCTCCACCTGAATCAGCGTTCGTCAAAACTGAGATACCGGTCCGCGGAGCAGATCCCTATCCAGTGTGGCGCACCCGAAGCCCCGGGAAGCCGGTTCTCCTGCTGCACGCTCTGAACGGCATCAGTCCCAGCACCCTGCACTTCGCCCTTGAAATGGAGTCGTGGGGATACCGCGTTTACCTGCCGAGTCTCTATGGCGATCCGATCATGGAGCACTCTGCTTTCGGCTACGACATGGCACTCGAAGCATCAAAATTCCTCGAACGGGATTCTCGATGGAACCTTTCTTCCACAAAAGACATCGGACCTATTCTGGATCACACCACCGCCATGGCCAACTGGGTCAGCGAAACCGAAGGACACCAATCCATCGCAGTTGTCGGGAACTGTCTCACGGGAAGTTTTCCAATCGCGCTCCTGTCGGAACCTGCAGTTCAACTTGCTGTCATCGCTCAGCCCGCCGCACCAGTAAAAGCAATCCATCAAATCGTCCTTCAGCTTCCACAAGGACCCGCAAAGTCACGCACCCTCTCCATTCCAACTAATCGAATGGATCAGGCGATCGCGGCAATGAGAGCGGACCCCTCTAAAAAAATCTTCGGGTTTCACTACCATCGAGATCCCCTCGCGGCAGTTATGAAATTTGATGCACTCCATCGAACTCTTCGAAACTCGCAACTAGAAGGCCGATTCCATGCATTTGTGTTAGGCGACAAAAAGTCACGGTATGAAAACACCCGATCTTCCTGGGTCACCCAGGGGTTAACCGAGCAAGACCGCACCATGCTGACGCCGCACTCCACCCTCATTAATCCCGAATCACTTTCCGACCGGGAATGGTTTCGCAACCATCTCCGGGCGATACTTGACCAGGGATATTGAGCACCTAAGAAAAGAAGACCAAAGTCACAACTCCGGCGCTTCCCACTTGGGAATACCGCCCTCAGCCAACTGCTTCTCATAGAGCACATGATAAGGACGAGTTGGCGACATGGGAGCGTCTTCGTTAACCATCAGCGGACGCGTCTCTTTCCAAAACTCATCGTAAGCTGCCCTCATTTCTGAAACCAGCTCAGGAAAATCAGACGCGACGTCGGTGGTCTGATTCGGATCAGCATGCATATCGTAGAGAGCATCATCAACCAGGCGATAGTGAGTATTTCGCACCGCAAACCCACTCCACTGATGGTCGTTCGGTTCATCTCCTGTTTTCCAACGGGCTTTCTGAGTGAACAAATTGCGATCCGGCCAATGCCCCTGCTGACCGGCCAATAGCCCGACCAAGCTGCGCCCATCAACCTGCTCTTCCGGAATTTCCGCTCCAGCCAAATCTGCCAGCGTTGGCAGTAAATCAATGTGAGCAGCCACTGTCTCAATTTGATGATCTGATTTGATCTTACCATCCCATCTCACAAAAAATGGCACGCGCACCCCTCCTTCATCACCGCTGCCCTTCTGACCTTTCATCTCTGCATTGTAGAGAAACATCGGGGTGCCATTTTCATCCTTACCCAGTTCCTGATCCGGCTTTCCAGAGCCAACGCCAGTCATGCCGTTGTCCGACATAAAGATAATCACCGTGTCTTCCATTAACTTCCACTCCTCCAATTTTTCGAGCAACAGTCCCACGTTTTCATCGATGTTCTCAATCATCCCATAAAAGCCCGCCACCTTCTCTTCGAAACCAAGATCAGTGAAACGCTTTTCATTCTCCGGAGGAGCAAGAAAAGGACCGTGAGGTGCATTCGTAGTGATGTAGGCGAAGAACGGTGCGTCCTCGTCTTTGACTGTCTTAATCCAACCCAACCCAGCTTCGAAAAACAAATTCGTGCAGTAGCCTTCCGTCTGCACAAACGAGCCATTGTGACGAATCACTGGATTGAAATACTTATTCCCAGGCACATCCGCACAAGAGCAGGCATAAGCCTGACCAATTCCCCCGGCACCATGGATAAATGCCTCATTGAAACCGCGTTGGTGCGGTTGATAGGGCTCCTCATCACCGAGATGCCATTTCCCGAAAATACCCGTGGTGTATCCCGCTGTTTTCAAAACCTGCGGCAAAATCGTCGCATCGAGCGTCATGCGCTCCCTCTCGAGAATCGTATGAGTGATTCCATTCTTCATGGGGTGACGCCCCGTCATCAGTGCCGCTCGCGTTGGAGAACAGGTCGGGCTGACGAGAAAGCGATCAAATCGAGTTGATGTGCCATGCAATGTATCCAAATTTGGCGTCCGAATCCATGGGTGCCCATGTTTCCCTACCGGCGAATACCCCTGATCATCAGTGATCACCAGAATGATGTTCGGTTTACTCCCTTTCAGATCCGCTCCAAACGAATAAGCAAACCCCAACAAAAACACAAAAATCAGCACAGACAAAAACCTCATGCAATGAGATATAGCGAAGTCTTTCACAGAGGGCAATGCCGCGATTCGGGGGCGCCCCGGAAAAATACCTCTGCAATTACCCTTGCCACATCCGTCTCATACGAGTCACCCTATTCACTCCCTAGATTTATCATGCCTAGCACCCGATTCATTGCATTAGTCATCCTCTCCTCCCTCGCTTGTGTGATGGCGTTCCAAGCGCAGGACCCCGAAGAGATTCTGCCCGCTGCCCCCAAGGACTATTCCGTGATTTTCATTAGCGTCGACGGCCTTCGCCCCGATGCGGTTATCTCCCAGGGCATCGATGATGTTCCCAATTTTTACCGACTTCGCAATGAAGGCGCCTTCACAGACAACGCCCGCACTGCGATCGATTACACCATCACCCTGCCGAATCACACGGGAATGGTCACCAGTCGGTTAGCCTCGGGTCCCGAGGGACACCATTGGACGATCAACAAAGATCCGCCCCTCGGTATGACGCTTCACAAGAATAAGGGGGAACGCCTCGTCAGTATGTTCTCCGTCGCTCACGACCACGGCCTGCGAACCGCGCTCTTCGCGAGCAAATCAAAATTCTCAATCTTCAATCTGAGTTACAACGAACGATTCGGAGCACTCGATACCACCGGGGAAGACAATGGCAGGGATAAGATCGACACCTACATCATGGATTCGCGCTCCGAAAAAGTCGTCGACCAACTGGAGGACTTTATGGAAACCCAGGTATTTGACCTGCTGATGTTACATATTCGCAACCCCGATACCGCCGGCCATGCGTTGAGCTGGACGCTCAAAAAGCCCTCTCTTTACATGAGCTCCATCAAACGAGCGGACGAAATGCTGGGTGACATCTTCGAACAGATCGAAGAGAACGAAGGATGGAAAGACCGAACGTTCGTCGTTCTCACCGCCGACCACGGCGGAGAAATAGGAACAAAAGGACACAGCAATAATCTCCACGACGGATGTTACACCATACCGTTTTATGTTTGGGGCCCCGGCATTCCGGCAGGAGCTGAACTCTACGACTTAAATCCCGAATCCCGAGCGAACCCCGGCAACAAAAATCCAGCAGCAGATTTTGAGGGACTCCCCCCAATCAGGAACGCCGACGCCGGAAACCTCTGCCTTGATCTTCTTGGACTTCCTCCTATTCCCGGATCGACCATGAATTCCACGCAGGATCTTAAGCTGCCTTCTGAGAATGTGACCGAATGACTTGGTCTCTCCCATCCGCAGCTCTGTTGACTTATCTGATAGGACAATTTGTATTCTTCATGCCTGCCACGGCAGAGGATAAACATCACGTCACAGAACCACTCGACGCCTTCAGTAATCCACTTGGAATCTCTCTGGATGTTGATTCCTTCAACCCCTTTAAAGGAGAAAGAAAAATCGGAGAGCTACTTCCTCTTTTCGATCAATTCCGCGAAGCACAGGGGATATCCACGGAATGGACCCAAGAGAATCTGCGTCTCCTTTACCAATTGATCCAGCGGGACTATTCGCTAGCGACCGCCAGAGAAAATGCTCTCGATGATCGATACGATGACCTCAAAGAGCGGATTGAAAAACTTGAAGAAGATCTCGAAGATGAAGAACCTGACGCAGATCTGAGCACCTACCTGCGGCTCAAATCCGAAGCCGCCCCCATCAAAAAAGAACGCAACCTGCTTCGCGGCTACATCGATATCGAGAAGCCGGTTTTAGGGAAACTGCGGAAGGCCCTCGCCTACCCTGCCAATGACCGACTTCGCTACGAAGCATGTGATGTCGCGATGTGCAGCCTCTACTCGCTTTTTGGCAATCAGTTCATCGACGGCCGCGAAGGAATTGCCCTACCGATGGATTTTCACTTCAAGCTTCAGGCAGCACGACACTTTCTGGATCGGGCGAATCTGAACTCGACCCCTTTCATTAGTCATGTGTCTCGAGGGAAAAGACCTGTCGGCCCTCGCGCTGACAAAGAATGCCGCAATCTGATCGACCCCGAAAACCCAGCCCAATTTCTCAGCCCGGTTAAACTAGCAAAGATGTCTCATGAAGCAGTCGCCCGGCTCGATGTATCACCCGACAATCCTTGGTGGCACACGCGAGCGACAATGGAACAGCGTGCACCCGATACCTGGCGAGAAATTGAGCGCTGGCTATCGGCAAAAGTTTCCGAAGAACTTCTCGGTAAGAAAAAGTTCCGCAAAGAGTTCCCCGATTTCTCCTACGATCTGACAGCCGCCCGTGAAATTCTTTTTTGGAATGATCTCAAAACCACAGCCAGCTCGCCCAAGATCAATACCGTCGATGTCTTTGATCAGGAGTGGAAACTGAAATGGGGAGAGGAATGCGCCGTCGAACCCATCGCCAATCGGCTCCGCTTAAAACTCGGGGCTCGTTTCTCCGACCTCACCTACGCCGATGCTCGCGGATCCTCTCACTTGCTGATTCTGCCTTCGCCCCTTGAGCGCAGCATGAATCCTGACAAACCCATGCCCACTACCAAGAGCGAGCTCATCGACGCCATGTTGAATTCAGTCTACCAGTTCAACATGGAGCCGTTCATTCTCTCTCATGGCACAATCACCGAAGCGAACGCCGATACCATTCTGAGCGGGCTCCCAAAAGAGACTCCCAAAAAATATCGGCCCAAAAAACTAATCGGGCGCACCTGGCTGCGCTTTCATGAATCCATGGTCGAAGCCAAACATGATGCTTTCACCGCCGCCGGTCCCGTCGCCCTCCACGACGAATTTGCGCTGCACGATCGAGGATCGAGGCAGTCCATGATATTCACCTTCTGGATGGATGATGTCGATGTGAAGGAGGACAATCATCGATCCATTTGGATCAACGACTTCGGCGGCCGCGGACAGCCTCAGTTTTTCCAGTACTTTCATGATCCCGGCTCGTCACTGGGGGGCATGAGTCGCGCGGGCGAAGTCAACAAGCTCAGCACAAAAATGGGAACGGGCCAGTTCCTATGGCTGAACTCTCCCGGCACATCACTCCTGTCGAATGCCTTTCAAATTTACCGACCTTCCTATTTTGACCATGTCACCTTTGCTGATCATTTCGCAGGAGCGCTCCACCTCGTTCGCATAACCCGCAATGACATCCGCGAAGCGGTACGCCATTCACTGATGCCGGATTTCTATCAGGACTGTATGACTTGGAGGCTGACAAAAAGGCGCGATCTAATTGCCAAAGTCTACCGACTACCTCTACCGGACGGCAGCGCTGGACCTGCCCCCAACTATTCCATTCCACTGACCACCCGAGCCAACCGGCAATCAGCGGCCGCCCATTACCAAATCCCCCTGACCGAAATTGAAAGTGACCTTGTCAGGACGATGAATTTGCCCGCCAATAACCCTGCGGCCAATACATTTGAACCTTTTCAAGATCACTTGGTTAAAGATGGCGTTATTCAGCCCTACCATGATACAGTTCTTCTTGGGATCATTCGAGACTACCGCCACCCATCGGGCTTTGTTAGGCGCATTAGCCGCTTCAACGACGCGGTAGATTGGGAATCCCAACGGTTCAAATTGAAAACATCGAAACAAAGTGGAACCGAAAACCCCCAGCAGTAGCGAAAGCTCTACCGCGCCAGGCGTAGAGCCCAAGGCAGACCAACTGATCACTGACACTGTCCCCGGCAGCGAAGAAATTCCCGTACCAAAAAAGAAAAAACTGGGTTCATCTCGTAGTGTCGAAACCCTGTTTCGAAACATCTACCGTGTCCACGTCGAGGTCAGTGCGCTCGCTGACAACAAAGCCAACTTTCTCATTTCAGTGAACAGCATCATTATGATTCTGGCCACTGCCCACGGGAAAGACATCGTCACAGATCCACTCCTCGTCTTGCCTGCCGCCATCATCGTTATTTCTTGCGTTGGTTCCATGATTTTTGCTGTTCTCGTCGCGCGCCCCCGTATCACCAACAAGACAGCTCAACCGCGCAATCCAGAAAGCGCCAACTCTCCCAATCTTTTGTTTTTTGGAAGTTTTACTCATATCCCAAAGGAGGAATACCTCAAAGGCATGAGCGAAATCGTTAGTGACCCTCAGTTGATCTACCCCGCTATGACGTCAGACGTCTACGACATGGGTATGGTCCTTAGTCAAAAATACGGTCGGCTCAAAATCGCCTATGGATTCATGCTCTTCGGCATGCCGACGGGTGTTGTAGTATTTCTCGCGATGCAGACCATCCTAAGGCTGCTGGGCATCGACCAATAAAGACCGCACTCCGCCTCCAGTTCACGCATTCTCAATCGAACATCCCTTCTTAAAGGTCATGTTTTCGCTTTTTTCAGGAATGTGGAAAAGGTAGAGTCCCAGTTAGGGTGAAACTTTTTATCAGAAAGATTCAATCAAAGAGGTTATTGGAACGATTCTAGCAATAGAAACAAATTTGTTCATCTGCCTTTTAGACCGTGAAATGAGACCGCTAAACTATATCGCATTTTTCCTCAGTTTGTTTCTCTTTGGCATCGCTGCTGCACAAAGTCAGGAGGCCAACGTATCCCTCTATGTCATTGACCATTCCGACGAGTATTCGGCTTTGGGCGGAGCATGCTTCAAATACACCCCCGAAATCAAACCGGGAAAGGATCGTGAAATCCTTGCCATCGCCAATGGCCCTCCGGGATCCACCGTGATCATGATCGCCTTTCAACAAGACAATCTATTTCGCAATCTTCCCCCTGTGGTTTCTGTGCAATCCCTCACCTCTAGCCCTCTGCGTTTTCCGGCTCAACAAAGCGAGGCCCGTTGGGCCTACAATGAAACCAACAACAATGTTGAACTCTACATTGTTGCCCTGGAGAAAGACGACCCTCAGCTGGAGCGACTAACTGAATACGCTGCCTGGCTGACCGATTCCCTCGGAGAAAATGACGAAGAAACCGCCATGCTCCACGCCCTTGCCATCAAGAATCGCCTTGCAAACTTACACCGTAGCAATAATGCCGAAGTCCAAACTATCAGTTTTCCTCCAGGTGAACGAACCGAACCCACCGCCAAAGCGGCCACCACCCGAGGTGGATTGTCGCAACTGGGAAAACCCAACACTGAGACCAAGCCGACCACTGAAACCCCGCTGCGGGGCCTCAAAAATATAGACGCTGAGTGGGAAGAGGACAGCCAGCCCATTCGATTCGGCCCCGAAAAACCCGGGATTCTAATCTTTCCAATCACCACGCGCACGACCAATTGAGCGAAGATAGTGCCAGTAATTCAGAAACTGTCGGACAACGGTTCGATTTGATTCGTCGTCCCTGGTTCCTGCCTTCACTGGTTCTTTGTCCGCTAATCGCGCTCCGAATTTTTCTACCTTCTCTCGCGGAACGCCCAGAATTAGCCTGGTTGGATCTTTCCCAAAGGGCACGAATCCACCTCGGAACAGCCGTTCCTCTCGATCCGTCGATTCGTTTTCTCGAACTCTCTATCAATGACGAAATCGCCCGTCGTTACGCCACTGATGGCGAGTACACCACCGCAGAAAGCATTCTCAAAACACTGGAGACTTTGCGAGTCAAAGTCATCGCTCTGGATATCATGTACACGCATGGTCTTGAGAAAGATCAGATCGAACTGGCAAATACGATCCAGGAAATCAATGCCCGAGGCAATACCACGGTGGTAGTGCCTTTTTCCATCGAGAAAAAACGAGGACATGTCCCAGAACAGATAAAATACTCTCTGCCTCTCGCTGAAGGATCCACGTTTGCAGGGGGAGCCGTCAACGCAGTCGCCGACAACCACTGGCGAGAATACCGACAAGTTCACGTTTTTGAAAAGAAAACCTACCCCTCTCTGGCGGCCGCCGCTTTCAGTGCCTCGCGCCCTGGGCCACTCAAGCTGAAAGAAGCCGGAATCGGGAGGTTGGAGTGGAAAGAATTGACGGACGAAGGCGAAGTCAGAATCTCATTTGTGGACGACAGCCGCATATTCTTGAACCTGCAGCATTCCTACTATGAAGACAGCATCGATCAGCAGGCAAAGATCGGTCCCCGAGTTTGGTTCATCAGCGACCTAGAATCACTCGCCTCAGATCTGAGCCATCAGAACAACCTGATCAATTCTCCTTTGACCGATACGATTGTCTTTTTCGGCTACAATGCCGAAGTCGATGGAAAGCCGACTGCTCATGGCAACATGGAGCCCGGCATGACCCTTCACGGCACCGCATTAAACGACCTCATTCACGGCACCAGTATCTACCCCTCCCCCCTTTGGTTAGACATTTGCCTGTTTTGCGTCGTTTCCCTGATCGCCAGCCTCACCTTCACTTCTGTTCGGAAGAAACGCACCCTCGTAGCCATTGCCTTGATTGGACTGTTAATTCTTCTGGCACTTGGATGGATCGCGATTTGGTTCTTTTATCTGCTGATTCCGGCAGTGGCCTCCTCCATTCTCTGGGGGTTGGCGGTAGTGATTGAGGTCGGACGTCGCTGGACTTGGGAACAGCGTGAGCGCACCCACCGCGATGCCTTGTTAGGGTTTTACTTTTCCCCCGCGATTTTAAAACAGGTCACTAAAAACCTGGACATGATCCGCCCAAAAAGTAACGACGTAGCGGTTCTATTGAGCGACCTTCGCGGGTTCACCACCCTGTGTGAGACCCAGCCCGTGGAGCGAGTATTTGAATTGCTCAATCGCCTTTTCGGAGTCGAAACCGAAATTGCACTTCGGGAAAATGGAAGTCTTTCGAGATTTGCGGGCGATCAATTCCTCGCCTACTGGGGGGCGCCTGAACCCGTTTCTGATGCCCCGGATCGTGCCCTCCGGGCTGCTATCGAAATTCAGCGAACCTTGATCGCCCGGCGCGAAGCTGCCGAGGAGGGCGACCTCGACGCCTGGCTGCGAATCGGAGTTGGCTTACACTGCGGCCGAGGACTAGTCGGCCACGTCGGATCGCGATCCTATCGAGACTACAACATTGTGGGCGACAGCATCAACACAACCGCCCGAGTCGAAGGCCAAACCAAAAATTACGCCGCGCCGGTTCTTGCTACAGGGGAGTTTATCGAAGCTCTCGCCGAACCCCCTCCCGCTCTTCACGTCGATTGCGTTATCGTAAAAGGTAAAGCAAATGCCACTGATCTTTATGCCATTCTCCTCTACACGGAAGACCATATCATGGCTGCCTGTCAGGACTACGAAAAAGCCTTCAATCTTTATCGGCAAGGTCAGTTCAAAGAGGCTTTAGAACTCTTCGAAACTTTCACCGATGTTTCGTTTGAGACGGTCGCCGTCTCATCCCGGTTACTCATAGAGCGGATCAAAACACTGATCGAATCTCCCCCCTTAAAATGGGACGGCGTCTTTGAATTAACCTCCAAATAAGTCTTCTGTTTTTGACTTAGCTCTTCTTGTTTTTCGCCGCCTTGGGCAACCCCTTGGGCGAACCCGAGGGCAAATGACGCCTCAATTCTGCTTTGGTAATCCCCAGCGTTTCGGCGGCAGTTTCATCGTCGCCCTTTGAGAGCTCCATTGCTGTCCTGACGAGTTCACGCAATGCCAAATCAACGGGAGAAATTTGCTCCTCTTCAGCCGCATTGATAAAACGCCGGGCCGCCCGCTCCAACTTGGAACGCTCCTCATCATCGCCGCCAACTTGATCAAACGGAAGATCCCCCGGCAGCAGGACATTGCCCGACGCTAGAACACAGGCCCGTTGAATAAGATTCTCCAGCTCACGGACATTGCCTGGCCACTGATAGTTTTCCAGGGTTTCGAGCGCGTCTTTGGAAAATTGCATCGCCCGGTTTTTCCCTTGAGCCGTTTGCCGCTGCAAAAAATGTTCCGCTAAAAGGCCAATGTCCTCAAGCCGGCGACGGAGTGGTGGAATGTGAATCCTCACCACATTCAAACGGTAAAAAAGGTCTTCCCGAAACATTCCGTGCTCCACCTCTTCTTCCAAATGCTTATTTGTCGCCGCGAGAATGCGCACATCACTATAAAGGGTTTGATTGCCTCCCACTCGCGAATACTCACCGCTTTGCAAAACGCGTAGCAATTTACTTTGCACTTCCAGGGGCATATCTCCGATCTCATCGAGGAAAAGGGTACCTCCGTCACATTGTTCAAATCGTCCCACCCGCTGACTGACCGCACCAGTGAAAGCTCCCTTTTCGTGACCAAAAAGTTCGCTCTCGAGCAAGTTACTTGGAATCGCAGCGCAATTAATTGCGACATACTCGGCCTTGGCCCGGCGAGAAAATTTGTGAATCGCGTTGGAAACCACTTCTTTTCCCACGCCGCTTTCCCCGGTGATCAGAACGGGCGCATCAGCGTGTGCGACACGACCAATCAGCTTGTAAACATCCTGCATCGCTGGGGATCGCCCGATGATAATATCATCCGGAGACTGCGGCGGCATGATTGGCTCGGAATCTGATTTGTTCGCAGCCGCCCTCATCTGGTCGGCAGAAGCCAGGGCCTGCTCTACGACATGGCGCAATTCAAAGCTGATGGACTCCCGGCGAAGCACATCAAAGGCTCCCAGCCGCATCGATTCGATCACGGCGTTTGTCGAGTTGACGAGCCCATTGAGAATAACCATGGCATTCGGTTGCGAAAGCCTCACCTTTTTTAGCAAGGCGACACCATCCAACGGCTGAAGATTAAACTCTGCAATGAGGAGATCTCCGCCTCTCTCTTCGAAGATCCTGAGTGCTTCATCCGACGAAGAAGTCGTCAAAATCGTCACCGAATCAGCCTCTAGATGCTTAGAAGCCCACTCTAAGAAATCGGAATCATTATCCGCTACGACAATCGTTTGTTTCTGGATATCTGCCATAAAGGGTTGAAATTCAAAGTCCTCAATAGGGATTACGATCCAGACTCCGGGTCGGGACTATACCACAATCCCATGCCTTCACTGAAAGTTTACCCATGAAATACCGTGAGATCCCCTCAAACCTTTTCATTTCCAACCGGAAACGATTGGCGGCCAAGCTCCCTCACGATGCTTTCGCCGTAATTCATTCTGCCGACGTGCCCTGGCGCTGCGCAGACGGGTCTACCCGCTTCATCCAAAACAGCGACCTTTTCTACCTCACCGGCGCCGATCAGGAAGAAACGATTCTCGTTCTTTGTCCGGGACATCCCGATCCTTCGCAACGCGAGATCCTTTTTGTTCGCGAAACCTCCGAACTCATCACAATCTGGGAAGGACATAAATTAACCAAAGAACACGCTACGGAGGTTTCCGGTATCTCCAATATTCAGTGGACGACCGAATTTGAAGCGGTGCTTCGCCGCCTCACCCGCGAAACTAAGGCGATATACCTGAACGATAATGAGCACCCCCGCTCGGGTGCGCCGATGCAAAATTCCAGGGACGCTCGCTTTCGCCAACACTGCCAGGAACTTTATCAGTCTCACCAATATCAGCGCCTCGCTCCTCTTCTCCATGAGTTGAGACAGGAAAAATCTCAAGCTGAAATCGACTTGCTGCAAACTGCCTGTGATATCACAGCGAAAGGTTTCGAACGCATCCTCGGCTTCATCAAACCAGGCGTAAAAGAGTATGAGATCGAAGCCGAATTAATTCACGAATTCGTGAGGCACGGCTCAAGAGGATTCGCCTATGAGCCCATCATTGCTTCCGGAAAAAATGCCTGCATCTTGCACTACCTGAGCAATGACCAACCCTGTCAGGATGGTGATTTGATCCTGCTCGATGTGGCTGCTGAGTACGCCAACTACAATGCGGATCTCACGCGGACCATCCCGGTAAACGGCAAATACACCACACGACAACGCGCAGTTTACGAGGCGGTCTTACGCATCTTTCGACTTTGCATCGATGAGCTGATCGTTCCAGGAAAACAGATGCGAGAGGTATACTCCAAAGAGGTGGCTCGGGCTACCGAAGATGAACTCATCGCACTGGATCTGCTTGATCCTGCCATTGTCGCTAAAGAGCGAAAAGAAGGCGCGCTCCCCGAAGAAAAACGTGCCTATCGTAAATATTTTATGCATGGCGTGTCACACAGTCTCGGAATTGATGTTCACGATGTGACCACCACCGAAGGTGTCTTTTTGGAAAACATGTGTGTCACCGTAGAACCGGGAATTTACCTGCCTGATGAAGGGTTTGGGATCCGCCTTGAAAATGACATTATCGTCCGATCCGGCGGAAATATTGACCTCATGGCAGATATTCCAATCGAACCAGACGACATCGAACTGCTCATGAGTCGGAGCTAATCCGAAGTCCAGCCACCACCTCTGAATCTCTATTATGTCAAACCCTGACAAGGCCTCAAAAATCCGCGAAGTTTCACTTCATTTTCTCCCAGTTGAAATGCGCGTGCCGCTCAAATTTGGAGCCCAGGTTCTAAATTCAGTGACCTGCGCTCGAGCCCGGGTTGTCCTCGAGGGCGCCGACGGTAAAACTGCCGAAGGTTGGGGGGAGACCCCGCTCTCTGTCGCCTGGGTTTGGCCATCCTCAATCGACTACGAAGAGAGGCACGAAGCCCTTAAGTCGTTCACCATCAAGATCGCAGAAACACTTCAGGCTTTCACCGAAGCTGGTCACCCCATCGAATTGGGACACGATTTCATTGAGCACCAACTTTCTCAACTGCAGGATGAATTCAACGCGTCCCGTTCGGAAGAGGCCGCCCTGCCCCACCTTGCGGCCTTAGTTTGCTTTTCCCTTTTCGACATCGCTGTGCACGATGCCTATGGGCATCTTCAGGAGCGTCCAATCTATCAAACCTACAATGCCGATTTTCTTTCTCGGGATTTAAACGATTTTCTAACTCCAGGGGCTGACCACGTCTCTTTTGAGGGTCTTTTCCCCAGTGATTTTTTAAGCGCTTCACCACAGTTAAAGCTTCCCGTATGGCATCTCGTCGGCGGTCTCGATCCGATTGGCGAAGATGAACTCACCGGCAGCGAACCGGACGATGGCTACCCCGTCCTTCTTCGCGACTGGATCCGCCAAGACGGCCTCGACTGCCTTAAGATCAAACTTCGCGGCAATGATGTAGAATGGGATTACGCCCGCCTCGCCAAGATCGGACAAATATCAAAAGAGGAAGGCGTGACCTGGCTCACAACCGACTTCAATTGCACGGTGACCGACCCCGCCTACGTAAATGAAATTCTCGATAGATTGAAAGCGGACGACCCCGTCACTTATCAAAAAATTCTCTATGTCGAACAGCCGTTCCCTTATGATCTCGAAGCGAATCAAATCGATGTTCGCAGCGTGAGCGCAAGAAAACCGCTTTTCATGGACGAAAGCGCTCACGACTGGCGCTTTGTCAGTATGGGACGAGAGCTCGGATGGACTGGTGTTGCATTGAAAACATGCAAAACACAGACCGGCGCTCTCTTAAGCCTTTGTTGGGCAAAAGCCCACGGCATGACGCTAATGGTTCAGGATCTCACGAATCCTATGTTGGCTCAGATCCCTCATTTTCTGCTCGCCGCTCACGCCGGAACTATCATGGGCATAGAATCTAACGGCATGCAATTCTATCCCGAAGCCAGCGCCCCGGAACGCGAAATTCACCCCGGTCTCTACCGTAGAAAACAGGGGATCCTCGATGGTTCAACCCTATCTGATCGTGGTTTCGGTTATCGCGCCAACGAAATTTCGCGCACCCTTCCGAATCCAGTCTATGGATAGTCTCATGAACCCTTTCGTTGTCATCATGGGCGTATCCGGTTGTGGAAAAACAACTATCGCCAACCGTCTCGCTGAAGAACTCGACGGCACTTATTTGGAAGGTGATTCGTTTCACACAGAAAAGAACAAAGAGAAAATGGGCTCCGGCACGCCCCTGACAGATCGAGACCGCTGGCCCTGGTTCGACAATCTCATTGGAGCAGCCCGCTCAGAAGTTGATCACGAGCTCACCCCGGTCTTATCCTGTTCTGCTCTAAAAGAGAAATACCGCGAATATCTCTTCGCTGATTTCGACGACTGCCGGCTTGTTTATCTCAAGGGAAACTTGGATCTAGTCAAAAGCCGTATGGACGAACGCGACCACGAATACATGACTTCAACCTTACTAAAGAGTCAGTATAAGACGCTGCAAGAGCCACAACCTGGTCCCCAGACTCTCATTATTTCCATCGAAGAATCACCCGATGTGATCGTCAGCACTATTATCGAATGGTTGGATTGATTTTCTGATTGCTCATGGGAAAGATTCTTTTCATTCGCGGTGGGGCGGTCGGTGACTTCATCCTGACGATGCCCGCGATTCAGCTGGTTCGTGATCAGCTTCCTGACAACGAAATTGAGGTACTCGGATACCCAGCCATCACCGCCCTCGCCACGGCAACGGGTCTGGTTGATCGCACTCGCTCCATCGAGGATGGCCGTCTTGCTATTTTCTTCGCTCCGGGTGCCACTTTGGATCCAGAATGGTGCGAATACTTCGCTTCGTTCAATGTCGTCGTAAGCTATCTCTATGATCCTGACGGTTTCTTCGGAGACAATTTGGAAAAAGCCGGCGTTAAAACGCTTTTAAGAGGCCCGTTCCGTCCAATTGAGGATGAACCGTTCATTCCTGCTGCGACGCAACTAGCGGCTCCTCTTGAGCAACTAGCGCTGTATCTCGATAGCCCTGAGCTAAAACTTGACTACTCCGCAACAACTCCTGAGTCGACCATCGCAAAAGACAACAGATCGCTCGTGGCTATTCATCCAGGCAGCGGTAGCGCGAGTAAAAACTGGTCACTGGAATCCTGGGCTGAAACTTTAGAGAATCTCACCGGCATATTGGATGTCGAGTTTCTCGTCACCAGTGGCGAAGCGGAACACGAAACCGTTGGCGATTTCCTCGCAATGCTTGAACAGCGGTCGATACCTCATCGTCACCTTAGCAATCTATCGCTGCCTGAACTAGGTGCTGTATTCGCAAGCGTCGATTTTTACCTCGGACACGATAGTGGCATATCTCATCTTGCAGCCAGCGCCGGGGCAAATGGTCTCCTTTTGTTCGGACCAACTAATCCGGAGATCTGGGCTCCTGTTTGTGATCGAATGAATCACCTTGTTTCTGGCGACCGGTTACTCAGTGGAATCACTGTCGACGAAGTCATGGAAAAGGTGCGTTCCTGGAGTTCTTCACAGCGTAGTAGAAGATAATATTTTTTAGAGGAAATCATCTCTTCTTCTTATAGTCGTGAATAACTTTTAAAGAGAGGGACTAACTCTTTTTGATCAACGAGTTAGGTGTGATTTAAAATTGTGAAGAAGTGTTGGGAAGACTGGTAGAAAAAGGACCCAATTGAGAATAACCTGAAGTTTCTCTCATTTATCCACAGTTATTCGCTAGTTATTCACCGTCTTTTAAGCCCTCCCATTTGCGTGTTTGAAGGGCTTGAATTGCAGCGCCGGTTTCAGCCTCTTTTTTACTCAAACCGGTTCCCTTGCCAAGCTTCAAACCTTCCCAGGTGACCTCTGCTATAAATTGCTTCAAGTGGTCAGGGCCGTCCTGAGAGAGAATTTGGTAGGTCGGGCTGACAGGGGAAATAGATTGAAGCTGTTCCTGAAGCTCTCCTTTAGGATTATTCTCTTCGGGTTCATCGGCGATCTCTTTGATGAACTCCTGAAAGTTTGTGAGCATGAAAATGCGGGAAGGCTCGAAACCGCCATCGACGTAGATGGCACCCGCAAGCGCTTCAAGAGCATCGGCCAAATTAGATGGACGGCCACGTCCTCCGCTGGCTGCTTCTCCTTTTCCCAGCATTAGATAAGCTCCGAGATCTAATTTTTCGGCAAAGCGACAGAGAGCCTCGCGAGAGACCAAGCGACTGCGGAGTTTGGTGAGACGCCCTTCGCTGAACTTCGGAAATAGATGGTAAAGCTCGTCCGTCAGAATCAATTGGATGACAGCATCACCGAGAAATTCGAGGCGTTGGTTGTCGAAGTGCGGCTTGCGGGATTCGTAGGCGAGACTCGGATGAGTTAGCGCTTCGGCTAGCAACAGTGAATTGGCGAACTTGTAGCCGATCTTTGTTTCAAGCGAATCCATGGATATTGCGACAATGCCAAAAGCAAGGCCGGGGATCCAGACTTCTGGTCCTATTTTTTGAAACGGGGAAATGGGGTGGCTGACGGGATTTGAACCCGCGACAACCGGAACCACAAACCGGGGCTCTACCCCTGAGCTACAGCCACCATCATTCCCCCCGAAAGACCCGAGGGCCATTTCAAACAGGGGCGGAAAATAAGGCAATCAATTTGATTTTCCAGCGGAAAGTTCAAGCGATATCGCATCCTCTTGCAAAAGGGAGGGTGAAGGGAACCTTTTGATATGAGTAAAGTAGATCCCAATTGGCGTCCGGTTGCGTTCAAAGAGTGGCAATTGGTCGCAGAAGCGATCGGCGAGGGCGGGCAGTCAGTGCTTCTTCGCAAAGGGGGGATTTCGGAAGGGAAGGCAGGTTTTCAATGGCTTCACGAGCAGTTTTTTCTTTTCCCCAGCTTTTTTCACGAGCAGGACGATCAGGTGAAAACAAGGCTCGATGGGTCGAAACGAAATTTAGCTAAGGAGGGATGGAGCGACGATCATATTTCGTTTTCTGTGTTTGTTGAGACTGTTGCGACGGGGAGAATTACCACGTGGGAAGAGGTTCAGCGACTCGATCCATATCATATCTGGGCCGAAAATACGGTGCGGGAGCGATTTGACTGGGGCGATGAGCCGGGAATTTCTTATGCCGTGATTCGAGCATTTTTGCTGCGAGATCCCTGGGTATTGAAAAATCGAAAGGGGTTCGGTGGGTGTCGTTCCTGGATAGGCCTTCCAGCAGAAGAAGGAGGCAACTGGCGTGAGCAGCTTGACAATGCCGACCAAATTGAGCTGAGTTGCGAATATCCGGAATGGCTGATGTGACGGTGAAAAAGATGTTGAAAACACCGAGCCGTTTTCCCTTTCACTTTTCGTGTTCCCACCTTTTACTTGTCGCAGTGTTCCCCCTTTAAGTTCCGAATCGACAGATCCCATTATGTTACCCGAAGTTGAGAAACTCGTCCGTGTTCAGCACCACGATCAAAAAATCCAAGCATTCTTGAAAGAGTTGGCGGATATCCCCAGGGAAGAAGAAGACATTCGGGAGCGTCTCATTGCGGATCAGCTGGCTCTCGATGAAGCCAAGCTCGCTTTACAAAAGGTAGAAGTGGCGATCAAAAATCTCGAAATCGATGCGGAAACCCGGCGGGACAGCATCGCGAAACTCAAGGTTCAGCAGTTCGAAACCCGGAAGAACGAGGAATTCCGGGCCATGGGCACCGAGATCGAGAATTACGAAGCAGAGATTTCGAGGCTGGAAGACCAGGAGATCGAGCTGATGGAGGGCGCTGAGGTGCAGAAAAAGGCATTCATAGCAGCCAGGACCAAGTTTCAAGAAAATGAGCAGTCGGTGAAAGAGGAAATCGAGGACCTGGGCTCGCTCAAGATCAAGCTCGAAGCTGATATTGAAACAGAGACAGCCGATCGTAACGAACAGGCCAGTGAGGTGGATGGGGATATGCTCTACGGATATGATCGTTTGTTTAAAGCGAAGGCTGGTATGGCGGTCGTTGGACTGGTCGACGATGTTTGCCAGGGATGTCACATGAGAGTGACCAAGTCCACGTCGGTTGAGACGCGCGCCGAAAAGAAAATTGCCAACTGCGAAAATTGCGGCCGCCTCCTCTATTGGTGGACCGATGCCAGCGTAGGCAAGAATTTGGGCGATTATTGATCGCAGTGTCGGTTTTCCCTGCTGCCGATGCCCCAAAAGGGCGAAAATCCGGCCCAAAAGAATCTCATACCCGCGCGGTTGCGTCCGCGCTAAGGGGTAGTAGTGTCTCCGCCCACCCCCAATTGGCACTTATCGCCTATTTTGAGGGAAGTTAATTTAGCTGAGACCGCCATGTACCGAACGCATCATTGCAACGAACTCCGGAAATCCGACGCACGTAAAACCGCCACACTGGTGGGCTGGGTCAATACTGTGCGTGATCACCACGGTGTGATTTTCATCGATATTCGTGACCGCGAAGGGGTGACGCAGTGTGTTTTCCGCGCCGAGGAAAATGCTGAAGCGGCAGCTCTGAGCCACACCTTGCGCTCTGAAGATGTCATTCAGGTCATCGGGCGTGTCGACGAACGCCCGATGGTTGAAGGCTCTTCCACCGTGAACGAAAACATCGACACGGGTGAAATCGAATTGGATGTGAACGAGATCAAAGTGCTCAACAAATCTGAGGTGCTGCCTTTCCAGCTCGATAAGGAGCTCAGCAATGAGGATCTTCGGATGAAGCATCGTTACCTCGATCTGCGTCGCCCACGCATGGCTAAAAACCTGCGCACTCGTCATCTGATTACGAAAGCGGTTCGCGACGTGCTCGACGATGGTGGATTCCTCGAAATCGAGACACCAATTCTATCCAAATCGACTCCGGAAGGCGCTCGTGACTTTTTGGTCCCCTCTCGCCTGAGTCCGGGTAAATTTTACGCACTGCCCCAGGCTCCTCAGCAGTACAAGCAGCTGCTCATGGTGGCGGGTGTTGAGCGTTACTTTCAGATTGCCCGTTGTTTCCGTGATGAAGATTTGCGCGCGGACCGTCAGCCGGAATTCACCCAGGTGGACATCGAGGCCAGCTTTGTGACCCAAGAAGATATCTACGCGATGATCGAAGCTCTGCTCGTCCGAGTCTTCAAAGCATCGCGCGGAGTCGACGTTCCGACTCCTTTTCCCCGGATCACTCATCAGGAAGCGATGGACAAATTCGGAAGCGACAAGCCTGAGCGTCGTATCGGTATGGAGATCGTTGATTTCTCCGATGCGTTTTCCGCGTCTGAATTTAAAGTATTTTCTGGGACACTGGCTAAAGGTGGCAATGTTCGTGCGATCAATGCCAAGGGTTTTGCCTGCGTTACGACCGGACAGATCAAGCGTCTTGAGGAGTTGGCTAAAGAAGCTGGTGCCGGCGGTCTCGCTTACATCAAGGTGGAAAATGGCGAGTGGAAATCCCCTATCGTGAAATTCTTCAGCGATGAGGAAAAGGCAGCACTGACCGAACGTCTCGCTATTGAAGAAGGTGATCTCATTCTCTTTGGTTGCGACAAATGGCGCGTCGTATGTGAAGTGCTCGGTCGCTTGCGTCTTGAAGTGGCGAACATGACCAAGCTTTACGAAGGCAAAGAAGACGAGCTCGATTTTCTCTGGGTTGTTGATTTTCCTCTGCTTGATTTTGATGAAGAGGAAAGCAAATGGAATGCGGTTCACCATCCCTTCACGCGTCCGCACGCTGACGATGTCGCCTTGCTCGAAGATGAAAGCAACTGGGGTAAGATTCGTGGTGCTGCCTATGATGTGGTTCTCAACGGAAGTGAGCTGGGCGGAGGCAGCCTTCGAATTCACGAATCCGATCTTCAGGCCAAGATGTTCACTGTCCTCGGAATCAGCGATGAAGAGCAGGCGGAAAACTTTGGCCACATTTTGGGAGCGTTTAAGTATGGTGCCCCTCCCCATGCAGGGATTGCTTTGGGTCTCGACCGACTCGTGATGTTGGCCTGCAAAGAGGACAGTATCCGCGAAGTGATTGCTTTTCCGAAGAACAACAAGGGATTGGATCTCATGTCTTCGAGTCCCGCTGAAGTGGACTTCAAGCAACTCCGTGAGTTGTATGTGAAGTCGACGGTGCAGGAAAAGAAAGACTGATCGATAGCGGTGGGTGCTGCTTCAAGAATACAAAGTGATGAAAGGAAAGCAGCGACTGATCTTCCGGGTGGTAATGATCCTAATCATTGCCGGAGTTGCCTACTGGCGTCGTGGTCAGGGAGAGCAGGTTCAAGCTTCCGAGAAAGAACCGAAAACCGTTGAAGCACAGGTGGCGAATCCGGCCAAAAAGACGAAATCGCAGGGTGCTCCGGCAGCGAAACAACCTTCATCTAAAAAAATCAACGGATACGACAAATTGACCGGAGTGATGCTGGTTGATCATCGAAACAATGACGGGGATAGCTTTATTGTTAGGGCTGGAGATCGTGAATTTGAGCTCCGCCTCTACTATGTCGATGCACCGGAAAAATATCTCAGTGATCGTTATGAAAATCAGCGGGAACGCGTCGCCGAACAGGCTCGCGAAATGGGCGGATTAACGGTGGATGAAATTGTTGAGGTTGGACTCGAGGCAAAAGAACACACGCTCGGCTTGCTCAAAGGGAAAACATTCGACGTCTATACCAAATGGGAGCGCGTCTATGACGGAGAGCGGTACTACGGATTTGTGAAGCTACCCGGTGGAGAGTTCTATTTGAGCGAACACTTGGTGGCCAGCGGCCTTGTCCGGATTCATACCAAGGGTGAAACAATGCCGGATGGTAGATCCTATCATCAATACAAGGCGCACCTTGAAGGTGTTGAGAAGAAAGCCAAAGCGGCTGACATCGGTGTCTGGGGTCTTGATTGAAGGCAGCGGGCCTTCTGAATATTCGCTCGTGTGTTACACGGCGCGAGAGGGTCCTGGGTGAATTAACCGAAGTCCTCGCCCTCCTCACATTGCAAGAAAGCATCAACCTCGCCTTCTTCGCGGTAGAGTAACAAAACGGCTCCGTCGGTTGCCACCTTGGAAAACAGATCCATCATGAGCTCTTCCTGGTCTGGCCAGGGGTAGACGAAAAACAGGTCGACTTCTGCCGGGTCCAGTCCGTCGTATTCCGGGGGCGATACAACAGTGCCGCGGCTCATCATTGACTCAGGTGCGATGAGTTCTTTGCCTCCCATTTCTTCGATCTCTTCGAATCCTTCGGGCAAGTAGTTGCTTTGCAAAATCTCGATGGGGACTTTCATGTCCGCCGCCAGTTGCGTCGCCAGCTCGGCGAGTTCCGTCTCGATTTCGAGCCCGTAGGCTTTCAACCCAAGAAGAGAGGCAACTCCTGCCGCAATGCCGAAGCCGCAGCCCCATTCACAAAAGAGGTCGCCCCTTAGTTGGCCGTCCGCCATGAGGTTGGCAATCGCAGCGTGAACCATGACTGGATTGCTGGGGATGTATTTGGGGTAGCGCAGACCAAGGCCTGCCTCGTAGAATTGCTCACGCCGTCGATTGGCTTCGGCTATCCATTCGCTGACTTCGGTTGGCAGCGTATCGAGGTCGAGAGTGAGATCAAGTTCCTGTAAAGACATCGGTGATCCCACAGCTTCGCAGTAAGCTTGCCTCCGTCTACAAGATATTGTGGTGGTTCTGTTTTAGCGCTTTTTATTACCGCCGAAAAGTCCGCCCAATAAGCTGCCAAGAATCCCGCCACCACTGCTTTTTTGCGCCGGAGCACCGCCACCGAGAAGGTCGGCCAGTCCACCACCTCCGCCAAGCATACCTGCGACGTCATCGAGGATGCTACCGTCGCCGTCGGCATCGAGCATTCCCATGAGTGCTCCAGTACCGGTTCCGGCACCACCGGCCTGATTTCGCTGCTTCAGCACGAAACCCATGATAATAGGGGCGAGCATCGGAATGATTTGTGAGGCTTGATCTGATTTGATGCCGAGTTGGTCCGCTATCAGATTGGTCGCTTGAAAACCAGAGTCGCCCAGAAGACCTCCGAGGCCTGGGTCCGGGGCGCTCTGCTCCGCTGCATTCGAGAAGAAGCCGCCCAGATTGTCCAGAATGCTGTCGTCAGCATGTTTCTCCAAAATGTGATCAACCCGAGCTTCGCCACCGTTGTTTTGAGCCTGTCGTTGTAGTCCACCAAGAATCATTGGGCCGAGAGCGGGGATCAATCCTTCTGCCTGACTTGAGGGAATCCCCAGCTTTCCGGAAATTTGCTTTCCGATTTCTGGGCCGTGTTGCTGAATGAGTTGGTCGAGTATGCCTGCCATGATGAAATGATTGGTATGGGTATTTTGGAGGAATTGATGAGCTTGTCCTCTCACTTTGGGGGATTATTCCGCAGATCCAAGCCGAAATAGCGATCATTGTTCTGTGGTGAGTCGGCCGGGGCCGTAGTTCGGTCATCTTCTACCAGGTGACTGGCAGTGGGTCCTGCTCAATAATGATGACCAAACTCTTAACGTTTATGGAATGGTTAGGTCTTGAAGTTTGGTTTCGATTCTATGAATCTCTTGCGATGAAGCGCGCCAATTTCCCCACGAGCACTGCAGGGATCCTCTTTTTGATCGTCGCTGGTCTGTCAGTGACAGAATCGTCATTGATCGCATTGCCTCCATTGGGTTCCTGGAAGGAAGCTAACCAAGGGGTTCTCTCTAAAGCAGTTTCTAAAGATCGAATCTTTATCGTCAACAGTGGTTGGGTGGAGGGAACCTTGAATCGCGTTGATGAAGCCTCGGTTCAAATCACAGAGCATGAGACCGTCCAGATTATTCCACGGGAAAGGGTCAGCCTGATAGAGCTGTCAGATTCTTTCTCGATGGATGATAGGCTGGAGGTGACGGACCAAAAGCCGATTACGGTGCGGGTCGAAGTTTCGGGAACTGCTCAATGTGGGTCATTGGTGTTCCCTCAGGGAACGGTAGTGAAGGTGAGCTCATCGAAATATACTTCAGGCGATGATGAAGACGATAAGTTGAGCAGTACCCCGGGGAGCATTTCATTTGAAAAAGGGAATGGGGATACTGATGAATTCACCGCAGAGTTTTATCTGACTATTTTATCCAGTGATCCGGAATCGCTTATCTGTGAGGTTGATAATTGGCGGTTAAACTATACCGCTGGCGAGGTCAGTTATGCCTTCTACGACAGCCGGAACTGGGAGCATTTGCTGGCAAAAACAGATCCACTTAAGGGCGTTTGGTATCAGTTTGAAGTGCCTCTTCAAAAACTGATCCCTCCCAGTAGGGATTACCGAATCAACGTCATCGGCGAACAAGGTATGCTCGATCCGCGTATTTCTCTGATTGAAGCCGAAACGGCGGGAGGCTTGAGTTCAAAATCTCCGGATCGCATTTTCTCGATTGATGGTCGAGCCGTCTCCGGTCAGCTCCTTCAAATCACTGACAAAGAAATTCTATTTGTTATGGCTGGAAACAAGAAGCTTTCATTGCCGCGGTGTCGAATCTATCAAATTGAGCTGAATGATTGGGAGGCCGATTTTAGGGAAGCCTCTTCGAGTTCTCAAAGTGAGAGTCTCACCGTTCCGCTTCGTATGACCCTTTATGGATCTGCGGCAGTATCATGGACTACATTCGTCGATGGTCATCAGATTGAGAGTGTGATCCGCCCTCAACACTTTATTCAGGGTGGAGATATTAATGATAGATTGCGACTTAAGAGTTCAACGGAATTTGGCTATGATTGTGGAATATTGGACCGATCACCGAAGCAGTTAGAGGCAGTTTTTCAGGTCAGGCTTTCGGGGGAGGACAAGCTGAAGGGGACCATCTCAAACAACAGTGGTGGTTATTTGGGTGGTACCCAGAACGTCACTGTGACGAATGCGCTCGACGGGAAGAAAATTTGGAAATCCCCCAGTTCCGAATCTCAGTGGCTACTGATGCCGTTTGAAATTCAGCGCTCGCGATTAAAGTGATTCGGGCGCCGGAATTGGTTGAGGCATAGAAAAAGGCGGCCGTTTGGAAACAGCCGCCTCGTTCGTTTGGTGGTTGAAGGGTCAGAGAGAGATTTGATTAGCGGCAGTATCCGCCAGATCCGAAGCGAATCGAGATGCCTGTGCCGCCGCGATAACCACTATATGAACCGTAGGACCGTGACGAGGAGTAAGACCGTGACGGTGAATACGAACGATACGATGAGCTAGTTGTCCGGGCGCTGTAATTTGATGCGCACTTTGTGTGGTGCGAGGTGACCCACGAATAGCTAGTGCGTCCACTGGAGTATCGAACAGGTCGATAGTATGCATGGACATTTCCATGGCAGTGACTGCAAGTGCCAATAGTTCTGGTGGGATATCCAGCTTCCGCTTGGGTTGGAGCGAAAGCGAAAAGGCCGACTGTGATAGCGGCGATAGTAAGGAGTTTTTTCATCTTTCAGTGGGGTTGAGTTTCGCCGATCGCCTGAATCGAGGAACGGCCGTCAGGAAGTAGACGGACCGCGAGAATGTTTATGCAAAGATTCTCTTAAAAGGGATTAAGGAGCATGAGGTAAGGCTTCAGCGAGCGATTTCGAGTAGCTCACGATAGGTCTCTGCTGCTGCTCGAAATTCATCAACAGCGTCCTTGCTGAGCACTCCCGTGTGACGGGTGATTTCTTCCTCCGCGCGCTTCAGGAGATACTCGACCTCTACTGTCCTGGGGCGGAGAGATTTGCCGGGTAGATCAACAAAAACCGGGGCGGAGTGGGCAAATCGGGGACGATTGTTTTTCCATTGGGCAAAACTGCGAACGGCGAGCCAGGAGGAATCCGTCACTTCTATCCAGAGGTCGATTTCCTGTGAATAGACCCCGGCTTCTGCAGTGCCGACTCCGGGAAGAGTGTGAACCACGTCGCCATTTTGAATAATTTCGACGGAATCGATCGGGTCCGGGCTGCGGACCCACCCCTGGATTCGGACTTTTACCGCCTTTCCATCTGAACCACTGATTCTTTTTCCGGGGCCCTGTCCGTTGTAGGTCACGTTCAGCATCGGGCTGGTCGTCACAAAGCTATAACCTTTCTTGAGCCCATCGATCCAGGAATCGTAGTCGAATTCCCCGTCGAGTTTCACGTAGACCCGTCCGAATCCGAAGGGAACGGGATGCACCCCGCTGGCGGTGCCGGCGCTCGGCATGATGTCGAATCCACAGTTGAGGAGTGCGTAGTAAGTCTGAAAACCGTAGTCGATCCAGCCGCGCTCGGTGATCAGCCCGTCCTCGTGCTCGACGTCCATGTATTCCGGCACGTAGTCGGGAAAGAAAGAAGAGAAGACAAAATCGGCTCTCCAGAGGTGGTTGTTGGTGAGCTGGAAGAGATTCACCCCGGCAGTGGGGACCAGCATCATCGACCAAGGCCAGTTGTGTTTGTCGAGATCTAGAATGGCTCCCTGCTTCCGGGCTTCTTTCACCACTGGGCCGACGGGAGGGGCTGAGAGGTCGAGGGGCTTCTTGTGATTGAGAATAAAGAGAGCGCCGAGAGGATGGCGTTCACCGGCGACTTCGGTGATTTCGTATTCGGTGTTTAGTGGCCAGATGACGTGAGTGGGATCCACTTCGATTAAGTCGCGATTGAGTACGAGTTCGGGGTTCAGATTGTTCTTGAGTGGAGAGTCTTCTGCCCCTCTTACCCAGGCAGTTAACGGAAGGGCGACATTCAGCTCTTCGCACAGCATCAGTGTTCGTAGTTCGCTGAGCGGACGGTGCACATGCGTCTCGCCGCTGAACCAGCCGGCATCGTTCATGTTGATCCATCGCTTCAGCGGGATAGTGATCGAGGTTTCGCCTTCCTCCAATGTGATCGTTTGAGTGTTGGGAAGGTATTCCTTTCCCCTCTCCACGGTCAGATGATAGGTGCCGGGAGGAAGTGAGGCTTCGAAAGGATGGGCGCTCAAGGAGGTGTGAACCTCCTCAACTTCCCTCCTTCGTTTCTCATAGGGAACGGCAGCGCCGCCGACGGATTGAGCGAGGTGAAACTCTCCCGAGTCGGATTCGAGATAGAGCCGGGCCGGGATGAGTTGCCGAGTGTCTGCGTCGATGATACGGCCGTGAAGGGTGGCGGGGGTTTGCGCGGAAAGGGCCTGTAGCGAAATGAAAAAAGCGACAATTGATGGGAACCAGATCGAGTGACGAGAGCAGAATCGCGTGGCCATAGAACTAGGTTAGGTGGCTGGCGATCAAACGGGAAGCCCGCAATTGGGTTCAACCAATTTAAAGGCCAGTTCTCCCAACTGGCGCAGCCTAAAGCGGAACGTAATTTGGATCAGCTTCCCTGTAGCCGGGGTCTGTGACCCCGGGGGGCTGACTATCGACTACCGCGACCATTTGGTATTCCCCTTAATGCAGTGCCATTCCCAGTTGCCCCTTTTCCCCGCATCTATTGGACCTTTGTCGAAGGCTCCCACGACAAGGTCACGCCGGGTTCAGCTGCCGACGATATTCGTAAAGAGCCATCGCCGTAGCGGAAGACACATTGAAACTGTGGGGTAGCCCGTAAACCGGAATCTCGATGACGTCGTCGAGTAGTGTTAGGATCTCATCGGTCAGTCCGGTCCGTTCATTGCCGACCACGAGGACCGTGCGCGCAGCAAAGGTGTAGTGGTTGAGGTCCTGAGAATGGGTCGTTTGTTCGAGCCCGACGAGGCGATAGCCGTCCTCGCTGAACTTTTTCAAAACCGGAGCCAGGGTGCGTCGGACTTCGACGGACAATTCGTCCGCGCCATCGCGGGCAATCTTGTCGATCAGCTTGGCGTGACCAGTGAGGATTAATCGGCTGATGCCACTGGCGCTGGCGGTGCGAGCGATCCCGGAAAGGTTGATATTGCTGCGCATGGGGGCGCAGGCAACGATGAGCTCTCCCGGTTCGGAAGACGAAGAACGGGGTTTATGCCGCTGATGTTCAAATTGCGGCATGGGGACGCGAAGTCAGAGAGGAAGTGTATCGGGTATTGGTGGTGAGTCGAGAGGAATGGGTGCGTTCCAACGGTAGCAGAGAAGATAGGGGTGTCTTGAAGTCGACTTAAATTACTCCCGTCCATTCCTAATCCGCCGCACCTGATCTGCTGGAATCCAGCATTGCCGTTCATCAGCGAACCGCACCATCAGCCATCCGTCACGCTCATCGAGTATCCGAAACTCCAAACCATCGTGGAGACTCTCATTAAACGCCTGCTCATAGCGATAAGCTGGCCCTTTGCGGCCGTACAAACTGCCAGCAACGATGACGCCTTCGGTTTCGGAGTGACTCACGGCGATCGCGGTCACACTGCCAAGGGCGATCAAAATCACTAACATCACGATTACACTAGTGATACTCGCGCCAGTTTTGAAACGTCGGTGCACTAACAATAGAGCAACAAAGATCCATACGGTAAAGACGAGTCCGGCGCTGAGCCAGCGTACGGGAATGAGATCGAGCTGGAGTCCGCGATTGTCTTCGAGCACGTCGACGCTGAGGGCGCGAGCGGCGGTAAGGCTGGCGGTGACTGTTTCATCGAAGGGGCGGTAGATTCTGGCCTGGCGGTAGCAGCTGATAGCGCGTCCGATTTCGCCGGCCTGGAACCAGGCGTTGCCGGCGTTGAACCAAGAGGCTCCGGGACGTTTGCGTTCTGTGGCGGCGGATTCGAATTTGAGGGCGCTTTGGGTGAAGAGTGATTCGGTGGCGGGCTCACCGGGAGTGGCGGCGAGGGCTTGTTCGAAGAGGCCTTCGGCTTCGTCCCAGTCATTGGCGAGGCCGCTGGTGGTGAGGAACAGGAGGCCGGCGACGATGACCGGCACAGTCTTACGAAAGTGATCGAAGAGACGGCGGGCCAAGGCGTTGAGATCGGGCACTTCACTTTGAGGTTTGTGTGAGGAAAAGTCGGTCGCGTCGATCCGGTCGTGAGTCGCGATGACCTGCTCGACGTCGGATTCTGCTATGCCTCTGTCGCGCAATCGCTGGGCTTCCCCCGGGGTCCAGGCTCCGCCGGGCATGGAGAAGCTGGTGGCAAGGAAGTCGCGGAAAGCGTTCCATTTGGTCTCACTGCGTTCGGGCAGTTTTTTGAAGGCTTCATAGGCTTCGGCCTGAGCGCAGTAGGTGGGGTTGGTGGCGCGTCGGCGTCGTTCTTTGACCCAGGGCAGCAGGAGCGCAAAGGCAACCGGCCCGAGCAGGATCAGGAGCAGTAGGTTTTCGGCGAGGAAGCCGATCGTCAGGTTCATCAGGTCTCTCATGGTTCCAGCTTGGGCGTTGTGCCAGACTCCTTCTGGCTGATTGGTTAAAGTGGTTTCGGGAGCAAGGCTGCGGATATCGAAGAATTCGATGCCGTTGGCAGCTTGGACGGTGAGTGATTGAGCTTCGGTGCGGAGGATAGTGTAGGCCCCTTTTTCGGGATCGAAGATTTCGAATTCCATTGAAGGCAAGGCGGTGACCTGAGTGCTCAGGACCCGGACGCGTCCGAGGAATCCGGTGCCGTCTTCATACCAGGTTCTGCCAAACTCTGTGCCTGGGCGGAAGCGTCCCCGGAGACTGCGCTGTGCGCTCAACAGGGGTAGGTCGAGCATACCATGGGGCGCTTCTGAGCGAACACGCAGCGCGATCTCCAGCACTTCGCCGACCTCGATGTCCTGGTCGCTGAGAGAGGCTTCGATGCCGCAGGGAGCAAAGAGCCCACTGAAGGTTTCATTGCGGCCCTTTTCGGGAAGTGGCAAGACCTCGATACTGAGCGGTACCGCTTCGACGTAGTAGCGATCGAATGCCTCGAGAGCGGAGAGCGGTTCGAAGAGTCCATTGTTGAAGTAAGCAGCGTAGGGAGCAAAGGCGCCTCCTTTGCCTTTGAGGTGGGCGATCTCGAGCCGGGCAGCGGGCAATTCGACAATGCCGGGTCCGTGAAATTTCACGAAGAGTGGAAAGCTGACCGTGCCAAATTTTTGGAACTGTTTGTTAGGGTCTTCACTTTTGGGCGGAGCGCGTTCGGCAATGATTCGTCGACCACCGAAGGGCATGCCCATCTGGTTTTCTTCGGGAGAGGTGTTGCGCGGGATCACGATTTCGGATTCGGGATAGGAGAAGATTTCGGGGAAGCAACGGAGGGATCGGATTTGATTGGTGATGAGATCGACGGTCCAGGTGACGTCGATGCGGAGGGGTTCGCCGGCGTAGACGGTGGTTTTGGCCGGTACCATGGTGAAGGTCATGGCTTTACTTTCGATGGGGGCGGTGACGAGGATCTGTTTTGCCTGAGTGCGGTAGGCGGTGGTCTCGGACTGAAACTCAAAGGAGGGAATCGTGACGAGGCCAGTCTGACGAGGCAGGAAACTGATGGAGGCGTAGGATCCAGGTTCACTGGTGGAATACGATTCCGTTACGTCGAGGCTGATGATCGAGATAGCTGACTCGGATCCAGGGAGATCGAGTGGTTCTGCCACGAGTTCGGGAAAACGGACCACGGCGTTGATCGCCATGTCGGTGAAGAAGGAGGTCGCTTCGATTTCCAGTTCCGAGGTTGCTTCGTTCAACGGAACGACCAAACCCTCCCCCGTGGTCTCAGTGTTCTCCGCGGTTGAATCCTGCGGCGCATCACTTGGCGCAGCGTTCGGGGTCACAGCATCCTGGGCCCATGACCGGCAGGTCATGAGAAAACTAAGAGCTAACACTGTCCAAAGGAATCGCATCACCAGTCTTTCTCCACTTTGCCTTCGTTGGCGGCAGCGCGTTGTTGTTGGCGGAACTGCAGGCTGCCTTGCTCCTGCATGAGAATGTCTTCGACCGAGTAGTTGGGAATGGGTAGTGATTGCATCTCGGCTCCGGCGGCGAGATCCCCCTGCCCCTCCATGGAAGAGTTCATGCCTCCTTCTGAGTCGCTGAATTCCATGTCTTCCCAGTCCTCTTCGTATTCGTCCCAATCGCCTTCATCCCAGTCTTCGGACTGGTCGCTGGCGAGCAAGTCGAGGATGGCCTGGATTTTGTCGAGTGCGATCTGTTGCTGAACCCGGGCGTCGGGCCAGGAAGCCCACTGTCGTAATTGTTCGCCGGCCCGTTCCTGTGCTGCTATGGCCTCACCCATGAGTTGGCGGGGTTCGTGAAGGACGGTGACGGGCAACTGCTCCATGTCGATTCCTTCGGGCGTCATGGCTTTGTCGAGATCGATCAGGAAAGTATTGATCGTCTGAGCGGTTTCGACCAGATCGAGCTGATCGCTGGAAAATCGGACTGAGTCGGTTGAGGCACTGTCAGGGGTGGTGGCAGGAGTGGCATCGGCCGGGCCACGGGGCTGTTGGGGGCGGGTGGGAATTTCGCCCCGCAACTCCTTCTGGGAATCATGGAGGGCCTGCAGCATTTCGATGAGTTTCTGCATTTGCTCCTGCAACTCCTGTTGGCGTTCCTCTTCTTCGGCAATCTGCTCCTGAAAGGTGAGTATCATCCAGGCGACGGGGTCGAGTCGCTGAGCTGCCCGGTCGAATTCGGGATCCATGCGGCGGGCGGTGAGGAAAAGGCTCTGTGCCTGCATCGCGAGCGACAGACCCAGATAAGGATCCTGCGCCGCCTGTTCTTCCGACTGAGTCAGATAGCAAAGCCCTTCGTTGAAGCGCATGCTGGCGACCTGATTATTGGTCATGAGATCGCTACCGCCTTCTTCTTGGATCAGCCCGAAGGTCTCGAGGGCTTCGCCAATGCGTCCGGCTTCCTGTTGTTCAAGCGCCAGCGCATACTGTTCTGCCAGCCACGGTTCGTTGGCATGGAGTGATGTGCTTGAAAGTCCTGACAAGAATATCAAGGCGGCGAGTGCTCCCTGAGGAATGATGCGCCCTTCACCGAGGATGAGCAGGAGCAAAGCGAGTGCGATGAGCCCCAGGCCAGCTTCCCGATAGGTGACGAAGGTGTCGTCACCGCTTGCTCCCGAGATGGGTTTCTCGTTAACGTAGTCAAAATAGAGTCCACTGAGATCGAATCCGGAGGCGCCTACCGATTGGTAAACTGCCTGATCGACGCCCTCGACCAGGCTTCGAAGCCCGCTGTCCTTGAGGCGGGTGGTGACGTAATCTTCCTGATATTTGATGTAGGTGCGTTTGCCTTCGTCGTCCGTGATGGGAATGCGGGATCCGGCGGTGGGATCGCCAATGCCGACGAGCAGCATCCCGGCATTGTATTCTTCCAGCAGCTCGGCAACGCGATCGTTTTGAGCTCCGTGTTCTTCGCCGTCTGTCAGGACAACGAGATCATGCATGCCTTCGCGTCCTTCGATCAACACATTGTCGACGCATTTTTCCACGGCAGAGACGAGGACGGTTCCACCGAAGTCGACCGCCCGGGTCGTGGCCTGGTTGAGCATGTAGCGGGCAAAATTGTAATCGTAGGTCAGTGGGCAGAGAATGTTGGCGCTGCCTGCGTAGATGACGAGTCCGACTCGCTGAGTGCTGAAGCTGTCGAGGGTCTCCCGGATGCCGTTTTTGGCCGCTTCGAGACGGTTGGGTGAAGCGTCCTCAGCCAGCATGCTTCGAGACACATCGAGCACAAAGATGACGTCACGGCCGCTCTGTGAAACGGAGTGGCGCTGTGGATCAAATCCGGGTCGAGCCAGAGCGACGATCAGAAGAATGAGAGCCGCCACTCGGAGGCGATCGCGCCATCGGGCAAAGGGTGGTAGCTCACCGGTCCCCATTTCTTCGAGAACAATTCGTCGGCGTCGACGGGCATGACGCAGCACACCGACCAGTGGGATCACCACCAGCAGAAGCAGAAGCATCATTGGGTTCTGGAATACAAAAGGAATCATGGAATCGTTCTGAGCCAGGTGGCTTCCAACCAGAAGGCGAGAAAGAGGAAAAGCAGGGCAATCCCGAGCGGTATCCAGAACCATTCGGAAACGCGGGTGTAGGTTCGCGATACGATGCGCGACTGTTCGAGTTGATCGATCTCCTTATAAACAGCGAGGAGGGAATCGTAGTCTACCGCGGTGCGAAAGACACCACCCGTTTCGACGCTGATGTGTTCGAGAACGCGCTCGGCTTCGGAGAGTTGGGCGGCCACTCCATCGGCGTTTGCCCGTGGACGATCCCCCAGGCTGATGCAATAGACCCGGCTATCCCACTCTTTGGCGAGGCCGGCGGCTTCGACAGGCAGGTGTCCGCCGGAATTGTTTTCTCCGTCAGTCAGGAGAATAATGACCCGACTGGAGATGTCACCCTCAAGGGATCGCATTTTTCGAACCTCGGGGTCGTCGAGTTGCTTGAGTCGAGCGGCTGCCACGGCGAGCGCATCTCCGTAAGCGGTGCCGTCTTCGTTAGGGCGTTCCTGAATAGTCAGATCCCGGACCAGAGTGAGCAGGGCGTTGTGCCCGAGTGTCAGGGGGCTTCGGGTGTCGGCGTATCGAGCAAAGGTGATCAGTCCGAGCAGGTCGCCGTCGCGTCCGCCGAGTTCATCATCGTCACCGGCGATAAACTTTTCGACGAGGTCCTTGGCTACCTCCATGCGGGATTGGCCTTTGCCGTCAGGCAGCTTCATGTCCATGCTCATGCTGCTGGAAACATCGATTAGCAGCTGGATCGCGATGCCCTCGGAAACCTGGGCGGCGTGGCTGGTTCCGGCCTGCGGGCGAGCCAAAGCGATAATCAAAAAGGTGAGGCCAAGTGCCTTGGTCACAGGCGGTATCCAGAGGAAGCGGGAGCGCCCTGATTCGGCATGTTCCCATAGCTGCAGGGAGGAAACGGCAAGAGTGGGGCGTTGGCGCCGTCGCCATAGCACCAGAATGAGCGGCAGCGGTGCGAGCAGCAGAAGCCAGGGGTAGGCAAAGCTCATCTGCCGAGCTCCTTTCTCAATCGAGCGTGAAGTTCGTCCCGCTCTTCTGCGGAGGAATCAGGTGAGTAGAGAAAGGTTTCGAGGTCGGAGCGTAATCCGGACGAAAGGCTAGCTCCCTTATCGTTGAGAATCGCTTCGAGGCTCTCGGTGGTGATCGTGGCTGCGCGAAGAATGGTATCGAAATTTCGACCGGTGATTTCTTCGGCTTCCGGGATTGGCTTTGATGCTAGTTTCAGGCGGATCAGAAGGACTAAAATAAATCCGACAGCGATCACGGCGATCACGGCGATCAACGCAGGTGTGAGCGAGGGCCCCATTTTAGATGGCTTTTCAGGTTTTGGAAAAGGTTCCGGGTCGGCAACTTCGTCGGCGGTTTCAAACGGATTCACTGTGAGCGTCAGATCGGGTAATTCTACGGTGCGAATTCCGGTTGATTCAGTCAGCTGAATGGTCATACCGGTCAAGGTGAGGGTTCCCGAGGAGAGCGCCTGCAGCATGAGGCGCTCGCTTTGGGTATATCTCCCGTCGGTGTGCGTCGGTGGTATTAGCTCGCGAGTGACAAGATGAAGCTGTGGATGTGACGGCACATTGAGGTCGAACTCGCCGTAGTCGTCGCGTTCCATCTGCACCATGAGCGTAACGAGGTCGCCCGGCATTACTTCATCAGGGGTAAATTTGGCGCTGACCCCGCCAAGATCGGAGGCGACCAGAGATACTGGGCAAAGCCAGAGCAAGCCGGCGATTGGAAGAAACATCCCTTTCATGATTTAGCCGCCCGTTTCGTCAGCAACCCGTCGTTGGCGAGAGTGAAAGAACCCGCTGAGAGCTTCGACGCAATCTTCTCCCTCGGCGATCTCCATCAAGTTGATGCCGCTTTCGAGCATTTCTTCCTGCAGTGTTTCATGGTGTGCGGTACCATTGTTTCGCGCCTTCTTCAGATCGATGATTCGACGACTGCCAGTTTCGGCGTCGCGGATGTGGACCAGTTCAGTTCCAGGTGATCGAATACTCTGCGACTCTAACACATTCACCGCATTGATGTCGTGACGGCCCGCGAGAGCTCGCAGCTCGTCGAGGTAGTCTTTTGCCAGGAAGTCGGATATGACAAAAACAATGGAATGCTTTTGCGCGAGGTGACCGAAACGCCAGAGGACAGTTTCGAAACGCGTTTCACGTCCTTCGGGTTTGAAATTCAATAGCGCATCCATGATCCGGAGAGTGTGGGTGCGACCTTTTCCGGGAGGGATGATTAATTCAACCTGATCAGTAAAAAGAATCAGGCTGACGCGGTCTTGATTCTTAGCGGCCGCCATGGTGAGCAGGGCGGCGATCTCGGCGATGGTATCACGTTTGCGCCCGCCTGGAGAATCAAGAACGGAGGCGGAGACGTCGACTAACAAATATAGAAATTGTTCGCGCTCCTCGATGTAGCGTTTGATGTGGGGTTCACCGGTGCGGGCAGTGACTTTCCAGTCCATCGAGCGCACGTCGTCTCCGGGTTGGTAGGGACGCACATCTTCGAACTCGATACCCTGACCTCGGAACACAGAGTGAAACTCGCCCGCGAGCAGGTGCTCAACCGGGCGTCGGCATTTCAGCTCTAACAGTGAGAGCCGGCTGTCAGCTTCTCCAATCATTCATCCTCTACTACCGGAACGGTCGAGAGCATTTGATCCAACAATTCATCGGACGTCAGCGATTCGGCTTCGGCACGATAGGAAATGGCAAGTCTGTGGCGCAAAACATCAGGGGCGACATCTTTGACATCCTGTGGTGTCGTGTAGTCGCGCTTCTGCATGAAGGCGTTGCCGCGTGCGGCGAGGGAAAGATAAATGGAAGCACGAGGAGAGGCTCCGAATCGCAGGTAGCGCTGCAGATCGAGACCGTATTTCTCAGGGTGTCTGGTGCAGTCAACGAGGCGAATGATGTATTTCTCTACTTTTTCGTCGATGAAAGTTGCTTCGAGAGATTTGCGCATCTCCATCAGATCAGGAAGGCCCAGGACCGATTCGATTTCTATATCGGGAGCGGTGTTAGCCATGCGTTGCATCACGACCAGTTCTTCATCAAGGGTCGGGTAGTCGACTTTGAGCTTGAACATGAAGCGGTCGACTTGGGCTTCGGGCAGGGCGTAGGTGCCTTCTTGCTCGACGGGGTTCTGTGTCGCCAAAACCATAAAGGGAGCGGGCAGATCGTAGGTCTCTTTGCCGAGAGTGACCTGTTTTTCCTGCATTGCCTCCAGCAAGGCGGATTGCACCTTGGCAGGAGCCCGGTTGATTTCGTCAGCCAGCAGGAGGTTGGTGAAGACGGGTCCTTTTTCAGCGGTGAAAGTGTGGTCTTTGGGGTTGTAAACCAGTGTACCGGTGAGGTCGCCGGGGAGGAGGTCGGGGGTGAACTGAATTCGACTGAATTGAGCCTGAACCGCTTTGGCGAGGCTGACGACGGCCAACGTTTTTGCGATGCCGGGAACACCCTCGAGCAAGACGTGGCCGTTGCATAGTAAGCCGAGTATCATGCGATCAATCAACGCTTCCTGTCCGACAACGACGCGCCCGATTTCAGCGCGTACCTGATCGAGCTTTTCTCCAAAATCTTCTCGTTCCTTTTCCATTCGATTGGGTCCTATTCAGTCTATACAAGTCACTGCCCGTCTTCACAAGGGGCGGGATCTTTCATACCGGTGCCATATTGGGCATGGGGAGGCCTAGTTTCGGACCTTTTCGGGAGAAATCCCGTAGACTCTCATGGCATTATCACGCATCGCCTTGCGGGTGACATTTTCTCCTTTTGAGGCAAGAAATTCTTCGACGATGCGAACGACGACGTCGACGGACCCCCAATGGGTGCAGACGCCCCAGTTGGTGCCGAAGATGACGCGATCTTCGCCAAAGGAGTCATAGCAATGGTTGAGAACGGGCAGGTAATGCTCCAGATCGGTGGGAGCTGGCTTGGGGGTGCCGGCAAAATTCAGAATGCTGGAGATTTTCATGTGTATTTTGGAGTGTTGGCCAGCTTCCGCGACGGCTTTGAGCCATTCGTCGTTGATTTCCCCGTCAATCATGCGGGCTCCGTAAGCGTGATTGATCACGATCTTGAGGTCGGGGTAGTCGGTGGCGAGTTGGAGCGCGTCCTTGTGTTGGTCGAGGGTGATGAGCAAATCTACGACCATTCCGTCCTTGGCCAGGCGGGTGATGTTTTCGCGAGCGAGTTCGTCCTTGAGGTAGCCGGTGAGCTCTTCCCGGCGAAACCGAAAACCGTTGAGGTAACCAGTGGCCTTCCAAGTTTCGTAGCGCTCGGCGAATTGGGGGTCAGATAGGTTCTCACGTGCCACGTAGCCGCAGACGAGATTAGATTTTTTGGCTTGCTTGAAGATCCAGGCATTGAGATCGATGTCGGGATGGTCAATCGCTTCGACGACTAAGGTAGCCCCGATATGGAGGCGGTCGGCTAGTTCGCGGTAGTCTTCCGGGGTCACCATTTGGGTGAGTGTGTTTTTGGGATCCACCTTTTGTCCCCGTTCAATCTGGCGTTTGATCTGTTCCTTGCCTTTGAAGTGGGTGTGCGTGTCAATGATGTAGAGATCGTCCGCTTGAGCGGTGGTGGTGATGAGCCCGGCGATGAGAGGGAGAAGGCAGGAGAAGGTGTTTAGGGGCATAGGGTTTTGGTGTTTAGGCAAATACTCTGTGGGGAGATCTAGGAGACTAGATCTTGGGGCTTTTTGCGTTTGGTTTCCTTGCGGGCGAGAAGGAAGCCGGCGAGAACGATAAAGACGAGAGAGACTGGTCGGGTGAAGAGTGGCAGGTAAGAGCCCCCACTTGCCATGAGCCCGGCGCAGAGATTTTCTTCGGCGACAGGGGCGAGGACAAAGCCTATCACAAAAGGAGCCAGGGGTAGTTTGAGGCGTTCCATGAGCCATCCGGCGATACCGAAACCGAGCATGACGAATACGTCGAACCAGCGTCCCGATAAGGCGTAGGAGCCCCAGAGGCAGGAAATAAAGACCAGAGGTGAAAGGATTTTGCGCGGCACGGCGGAGAGTTTGGCAATCCACTTGGCTCCGATTAACATCAGTAGAAACATGACGATGTTTCCGATTAACATGGTGCCGATGATAGCGTGGACCGCTTCGGGATTCTGTCGGAAAAGAAGCGGACCGGGCTGAAGGCCATGGAGAATTAAAGCCCCTAGCAAAACAGCGGTGATGACACTTCCGGGCATGCCAAGGGCAATCAAGGGAATGAGCGCGCCGCCCACCGTAGCGTTGTTGGCCGCTTCTGATGCGATGATGCCTTCTTCGCTGCCGTGACCATATTTTTCTGGTTCCTTGGAAGCACGTTTGGACGCAGCGTAGGCCGCCAGTGAACCGATGTTGGCGCCGACGCCGGGGAGAACTCCGATGACGGTTCCGATTCCAGATGAGCGGAGCAGGTTGCGCCAGTGCGGCAGCCACTCCTTTAGTGGGATGAATGATGAGTCGTGCCCCGACGATTGCTCGATCTTTTTCTCTTCAGTTCCGATATCTGTTAGGATTTTTCCAATAGCGAATAGGCCGATCAGGACAGGGATGAGCTGGAACCCGGAATTCATCGAAGTGAATCCAAAGGTCCATCGTAATTCTCCGGTGGCCGGGTGGGTGCCCGGCATAGCCGCGAGTATGCCGAGAGCGCCAGCGAGCAGACCTTTGGCGCGGGTCGAGTCCCCCACCCCGGCAAGCAGGGCCTGAGCTAACACGACTAGTGCGAAATACTCAAAAGGTCCAAGAAGGGTTGACCAGTCGGCCATGGGTTCTGCCAGGAGCAAGAGAGCCAGCCACGAAATGAGACCGCCAACCAGTGATGCTCCGACTCCGAGTCCGAGGGCGCGGCCAGGTTTGCCGGCTTGAGCCATGGGATAACCATCCAGTGTGGTCATGATGGCCGCGGGGGTGCCGGGCATGCGGAGAAGAGTGGCGCTGATGAGTCCTCCGCTCACGGCACCAATGTACATGGAAACGAGCAGGACCAGCGCGTGGACGGGGTCCATGGAATAGGTCAATGGCAGGCTCAAGGCGATCAGCATGGTGCCGGTCAGCCCGGGAATGGCGCCTACCGTGATACCGAGAGCGGTGCCGAGAATAATGAGGCCAAGAACGACCGGCGAAGTGAATATCTCAATCATGCGGCGCTTTTTTTCTTTTCATCCCTCCACACCCAGATCGCAAAAACGATAACGAGCCCGAGTATAATCCAATGCAGTGGTGGCAGTGGGGGTGGTGTTTCGATAGTGATTTCATTGAGGCGGGCGCCACGTTCTTTAACTCGGTTTTTTAGTTCATCGCCGACCAGGAAAATGGGATCTATGTGCAATTGTTGGAGCCGTTCCTTTACGTAAGGAGTCTCCATGGTCTCTTTTAACAAATTAGCGAAATAATCGACGCGTTCCTGAGGGGTGCCTTTGGGTGCCCACCAGAATTGCATGAGGCTGTGGGTTGCTTCGACCCCTTGTTCGAGTGCGGTTGGTAGCTCGGGTAGAGCGGATTCACGTTCTTCGCTGAGGACGGCTAGGGCTCGGATGCCCGCTTCCTTGAACTGCACGTATTCGGCAACGGAGAAGCCTGTCAGGTCGATGTGACCGCCCTTGAGTTGGTTGAGCCGGGAGGAGCCGCCGCCGGTTTGGGTGAAGCGGAATTTGGCCCCCGGTTTGCCGTTCTGGACGAAGAGTGCGCTGTAGTGATTGGGTGCGCCGAGGTTGGTCCCGAAGACCAGTTCGTAGGGTCGAGTTTTGGCGTCTTCCATGAGATCGCTGAGAGATTCGTAGGGAGAATCTTCCGTAACGGCGATGATGACGCCGGAACTCCCAGTGGCGGCGATGGGTTCGAAATCGTCCGGTCCCCAGTCGGCGTTGCCGTAGTGTTGAGCGGTGTAGATTCCATCATGCAGACACATGATGGTATAGCCGTCTGGGGTGGCGTCTTTGGTGAGGCGGCTACCAATGGTCCCGCCGGCGCCTCCTTGATTGTCGACAACCAGAGGCTGTGGGCAGAGCTGGTTCTCGCGAATCGCCTTTTGAAAAATGCGGGTGAAAATGTCGCTGCCTCCACCGGCGTTGAACGGGACGACAACCGAGATCGACTTCTTAGGAAAGTCATCTGCCTGGCTAATCCCGAAGGGCAGGAATGCGAGCCAGGCGAGGCAAAGCTGAAGCAGAGGTCGAGTGTGAGAATTTGGCGCCATAAATTTCAAGAAAGTCACGCCCCGCCATGTTGAAGGGTTTTGAGAGCTGAGACAATTAATCTCACTTCCGGCATGGCGTTAAATGCGGTCGTGCAATCGGGAGCTTGGTAAGCGCTCTGGAAAAAGAAAAGGATTAAGAAAAGGAAAAAGACCTTAGGCTGGCGAATGCCGCTTGTTCGAATTCAGACTAATGTGTCGCTGGGAAAGCAGAGTGAGAAACGTCTCGCCGCTGCTGCAACTGGAGTCGTCGCTCAGGAATTGGGCAAACCGGAGTCGATTACGATGGCGGTTGTGGAAAGCGGCCTGTCGATGACGTTCGGCGGCACCTTGGCCCCAACAGCGCTATTTGAGGTTGAAGGGATTGAGTTAACGGCTGACCCGGCTGATGCCCTTTGTCAGGCGCTTTCGGATCTCGCCGCGGCTGATCTGGGAGTGCCAGCGGACAGAACCTTTGTGAAACTAACGAAGGTGCCGAGAGGATACTGGGCGGGAAATAGGAAGGTGTATTAGACCGGCTTTTCTAGCTCTCGCCGCCATTCCACTGGGGAGTGTTCAGCGCTAGGTGGGCATGGAGGGCTTCAAGAAAGAAGAGATAAGCTCGTGTTGTGAAATGTTTTTCGGGTTTCTGTCGTAGCCCAGAAACCTATCACCAATATAGCTGATTCAGGGGTCATGTTAGAGGGAATTGGTATAAGACAACTGTAGTAAATTACGTTAATAGCAATAATTATTATAAAACAAGCAATTGAGAAAAGAGGTTAGGTCTACCATCTTCTGCCGTTGATTACCTTTCCCCAGTGTAAGAGAGGTTGCTACTGGATAGAGATTGTTGATAGACTACAGTCGGGCTAGACTAGCGTTCACGTCTGATAAGATTTTTTCATGCCAATTCTCTATTCATTTTTCTCTGTCATTCGCTCTCTTCGCTTGGTGTTAGTGTTGATTTTTTCCTGCTCGCTGCTCGGCCTAGGTGGCTGTGCGCTGCTCGCTCCGGTCGTGGGAACTGCGCTTGCATTGGCTCCCATGAAAATGCTGTTTGCCTGTCTCCCTGAAGGCACTCAGGTCGATACACCGAGTGGCAGTAGTTCTATTGAAACATTGCGAGCAGGTGACTGGGTAATTGGCTTTGATGGAGAGCCCGTAGAGATTCAGCAAATTCATGGTTATCTGGAAGATGCTGAAAAGACGGATTTTTACCGTATCAGCTTCTCAAATAGCGGTGTTGTGGATCTTTGCAGCATGCACCGAATTGACGGAATCCGGGCAAAGGAGCTGAAGGTTGGTAAGATCGTTTCCGGGGGCCATTCCATTACTGAAATTGAAATCTATCAAGGGGTGGAAAGATCCTATGATATTCTGACCGATGATGACGGGTATCGTATCGGTGGCATACCGGTCAACAGCATGATTGTTGAAATGTACGAAGCGGGCCGGAGCGGTTCTGTTGAGCAATATTAGCCAGTCAGCAACTTCGTTGCTCTGGTGGGAGCCCTTGGGCTAGGAGGAGCACTTCGCGTATTATCTGCTCGTTGAAGTGCTGCATCGAAGCGAAGCGAAGACAGCTTTTACCGCAATTGATGTCTGGGTATTTCGCTTTGAGTTTTGCGAGGGCCGCCGGAGCGACGTAAAGGCTCACATAGTTCTTTTGGGCCGCAAGATTCGCGAGATCGCCGAAGGCCAGCATGCCGTATTCGATGTGCTCATCGATTTCGGGTTCGACTTCGAAAATGAGCCCTCTCACTGCCAGAAGTAGCGGTTTGAGTTCGCCATCGATGGAATCGATGTAGGCCGGCGGGGAGCTGTCATCACGTTTCATGACTCAGCTTACTCCCTGAATTCCGGTAATTAGCATTTGTACTCCGATGACGGCGAGGAGCAGGCCCATGAGCCTTGTGACAACCTTGATCGCATTCGGACCGAGAAACCGGGTTAGCTTTTCTCCGGCGAGAAAGCTCACCAGGGTGACTACACAATTCAGAGCGAGGGCGCCCAGGACGATTCCGAGTTTTTCAGAGCTTTCGCCTGCGGTGAAACTCATTGCGGTCGCGATCGTTCCTGGACCGGCCAGGATGGGCAAAGCCAGCGGTGATATCGAAATGTTGATCGCTGCTTCCCGACTTTGCTCATCGTCTTCTTTTTTGGTAGCGTGAATTGGCGAACTTTCGCCCTGCAGCATATGGTACCCTACCAGTGCCACCAGAATGCCCCCGGTGATTCGAAAGGCGGGCAATGTGATACCGAAGAGTTGAAAGATAGCGTTCCCAGCCAGCGCAAACACTGAGACAATAATGAAGGCAAGGATGACTCCTCGGAAGGCCGTAACTTTTCGATTGCGGTCAGACAGCCCTTCTGTCAGGCCTAGAAAAACAGGCGTATTGGCAATCGGGTTCATGATGGCAAAGAATGCCATCAGAACGGTAGTGAAGTGAGTGAGTTGTTCGTGCATTGGATTGGCAACGGCAGACTCACTTCATTTTTTAGTCCTCTTCCAGCATGAAATCCGGTAGCTCGGGAGGAGCGGGCTGGGATGCGAGGAATTTTTCAACCCAGGCGATGTTGTAATCGCCAGAGCGGAATGCGTTGTGTTTTAAAATAGATGCCTGAAAAGGAATGGTTGTTTTGATTCCTCTGATGACGAATTCGTTGAGTGAACGAATCATCCTGGCAATAGCGATATCGCGGGTCGCGCCAGTCACGATCAACTTGGCGATCATGGAGTCGTAGTTTGGCGGCACTTCGTAGCCACTGTATACGTGAGTGTCGACCCTTACGCCGCGGCCACCCGGGGCGTAGAAGAGTTTAATCTTGCCAGGGCTGGGAGCAAAATTGTTGTAGGGGTCTTCTGCGTTGATTCGACACTCGATCGAGTGGCCGCGTGGTTCGCTGTTCACCACGTGGTCGGAGAGTTTTTCTCCGGCTGCTACCCGAATTTGTTCTTTGATCAGATCACAGCCACGGACTTCTTCGGTGATGGGATGCTCCACTTGGATCCGGGTGTTCATCTCCATGAAATAGAAGTTCTCGTCGTCGTCGACGAGGTATTCGATGGTTCCGCAGTTTTCGTAACCGATGTTTTTCACGAGGGCTTCAGAAGCCTCTGCCATGCGTTGGCGCAAACTATCGGAAATCAGAGGGGATGGGGTCTCCTCGATGATCTTCTGGTTCCGGCGCTGCATGGAGCAGTCGCGCTCGCCGAGCTCTTTGACGTTTCCGTGGGAGTCTGCGACAATCTGGAATTCTACGTGGTGTGGATTCTCGACTAGTTTCTCAAGGTAGACATCGGGATTGCCAAAGCAGGCCTCTGCTTCATTTCGCGCGGCATGAAAAGCGCCGACGAAACTCGCTTTGTTCAAAGCAGGTCGCATGCCGCGGCCTCCGCCGCCTGCGGTGGCTTTGATCATGACGGGATATCCTAGTTCTTCAGCAACCTTGAGCGCTTCTTCTTCCGTTTCGACGATGCCGTCCGATCCGGGGGTCACAGGGACTCCGAATTTCGTCGCGGTAGCCCGGGCCATGTTCTTATCACCCATCATCGTGATGATTTCGGAGGAAGGGCCAATAAACTTCACGTTGCAGCTCGCACAGAGTTCTGCAAAACGGGCATTTTCTGAAAGGAACCCATAACCGGGATGGATCGCGTCGACGTTGGCAATTTCGGCAGCCGATAGAATGGCCTCCATCTTGAGATAAGAGTCGGCGCTGGCTGGCGGTCCGATGCAGATAGCGTCATCAGCGAGATGAACATGCATGGAATCGACGTCCGCTTCAGAGTAAACCGCAGTGGTTCGAACTCCGAGCTCTTTGGCCGCTCTAATGACACGCAGGGCAATCTCGCCCCGGTTTGCTACGAGAATATTTTTGAACATAGCGTTTCCGCTCCTGGATAATTACTCAGTCTCTTAGCGAGCCTAATTCAGGAAGTTTTGACACGGAAGAGTGGTTCGCCAAATTGGACGGCCGTTCCGTTTTCGACAAGCACCTCGACAATTTCTCCAGCGATTTCAGACTGAATCTCATTCATGACCTTCATCGCTTCGACGATACACACGGTGGTGTCTGCGCCGATGCTGTCGCCTACTTTCACAAAATTATCCGCTTCGGGAGAGGCGGAGGTGTAAAAGGTGCCCACCATCGGTGAGGTGACTTCTTCCACTCCGGCGGGTAGACCATCCTCAGTTGCGGGGGATGCCTGAGCCGCAGCAGGTGCAGCGCCTGTCGGGGCAGCCATCATCTGTGGAGCGGGTGAACTCGCGAGCAGGTTCTGAATAGCCTGAACATCGAGGTCACCACCTTTTTTGAGTTCGAGCACAGTTTCGTCCTGCTCTAACTTAAATTGGGAGAGCCCATGTTGATCCATGAGCTCGACGATTTTTTTGATATCTTTGAAGTCCACAGCGGTTGCCTTATGGTTTGAATTTCAAATGAGAATGCTGATTGGAATCAACAAAGCACGGGCCAATCTTCACGCAGTTTTCGGATAGTTTCCAGCGTAAAAAACAGGCCGATAGAATACGCAGTTTGTAGGTTCGTCAAGCCATAGCCTCTTTAAGGAGGTTAAAGACCCGGTCAATTTCGGCGTGAGTATTGTAGAAATGGGGACTGAAGCGGATGTGGGGCACTCCTTTTCTGTCGTGCCGGAAGCTCGTAATGACGTTTTTGTCTGAGAGAAATTGGAAGAGTTTTGGAAGCAATTCTGGGTCAGATGGGTAACAGAACGAAGTAATCCCGGTTGCTGCGGAGCCGCTTTGTGGCCCAACTATTTCAAATCCCAAGTCATTGAGGCCCCTGCAAATGTGGGATTTTAGATCGAGTAGACGATCTGCAATACGATCAATTCCAATTTCCGTGAGCATGTCCATGGAGGCTTCCATGCCGATGAGTCCCTGTGCGTTGAGGACTCCGGGCTCGTATCGGCGGCCGCCCTCTTCAAAATCGACAGAATCTTGAGCAATGAAATTGGGGGATTTTACGTTCCAGGCTCCGATTAGGGTGGGTTTCAGAGTTTCGAATCGTGATCGTTTCACGTAAAAAATACCAGCCGTCATGGGGCCCAGCATCCATTTATGGGAATCGGAGCTGAGGAAATCGACGTGTTTTGCCAGGGTGGGAAAGGCTCCGACTGTCTGAATCGCGTCGAGGCAGAAGAGAATATCACGATCTTTTGCCAGATTGCCAACGGCTTCGACATCGAGGCGGTAGCCGCTCAGAAAGTTGTTTGATGCCAGGGCGAGAAGCCTGGTTCGGTCGGATATTGAGTCGGCCACGAGCTGTGGTGTGATTTCTCCAACTCGGTCCGGTGTGAGGAAGATGACCTTGACCCCCTGTTCTTCGAGATTTTTCCAGGGATAGACATTGGCCGGGTAATCATCCAGGTAAGTGATGATTTCGTCGCCGGGGCTCCAGTTGATACCGTTGGCGACGAGGCTGAGACCGAGGCTGGTTGGGCCGAGCAGGGCCACTTCGTCGGGGTCGCATTCGATGAGCCGGGCGGCTGACGCGCGGACTGAATCCATTTGTTTGAGCAGTACGTCGGAATAATCGAGCTCGCCGGTGGACGATGCTTCATTGAAGCGGTTCATGGCGTCCACGGCCGGCTGGGGCACGGCTGCGACAGCTGCGTGGGCGAGGAATATACCATTGCGGCACGAGGGAAAAGTTTCCCGGCGCCAAGCTTCGTCGGTTTCGACACGTGTGATTAGGTCAGACATCTTTATCAGACGCGTCTCGCTCGCTCACCTTCCTCGATCAATTCCCAAAACTGCTTTGACTGGGCCAGCACCTCGTCATCGCCTACCGGCAATTTGGCGCGAAAGAGGAAATCTTGAAAGGTATTCGCGTTGAGCACTCGATGAACCACGATGGATTGATGGTTTTCGGTGACTTCGAAATAAATGCGCACATCGCCGGCGCGGTATCGGTAGAGAGTCTTCCCATCCCTTTCAATTTGACCGAAAGGTGCGTCTGACTCATTTTCGTCAATTCCTTCGAGGTCTTCCGGATGAACCTTAAATTCGCTCAGAAGAGCCAGCTGATCCAAAGTAGGAAGCTGGGATATCTCAGCGGCGCTGAGTTCGTTGAAGATGATCTGGAACACGGCTTCAGTTTTCCCCGAGCAGAGAGGTGAGACAACGAAAAAATTCAGACAATTGCGAAATATATTGGTCAGCTGCGGCTGTCAACGAAGACACTGGCCATTCCTGCGGCGGTAGCGGCATCAATTCCGGCCTGACCATCTTCGAAGACGAGACAGGCCTCGGGTGCGACGCCCATGCGCTCGGCTGCCAGCAGAAACATGTCGGGAGCGGGCTTGCCGTGCTCGACGAGTGCGGGGGTGATGATGATATCGAAAATATTCCCAAGCCCCGCAGCCTGTAGTGATGGCCCCACCAGAGCGAGATCACTGCCTGAGGCGACGGAGATCAATTTACCCTCGGCATGGAGCTGAAGGGCCAGATCTGCGACGACTTTCACCGGCTTAAGATTCTGAACATGTTCGGAATACCACTCGGCTTTGAACTCGTGAACTTTGTCGGGACAGATGTTGGCGCCGTGACGTTCGTTCAATTCCAATACTGTGACTCGGTCAGGCACGCCGGCGTTGGCGTAGAACTCGTTTTCATCCCAGACCCACGGAGCCTGATTGTGTTCAAAACTGGCAGTCCAGGCGCGGAAATGAAGTGGCATGGAATCCACCAGGGTTCCGTCGCAGTCAAAAATGTAGCCGCCAAAATCGCGGTCAGGCAGATCGAGTATCATGAAGTGGTTGGGTAGTTGATAAGGAGGCGCTAGAAAGCGCTGCCGTGGAATTCCGAGTAAAAGGACTCCGAATCAAACCCCGCCGTGGACGGATTTTGATGAAGGCGGGAAGTTTGGCGCGAGCCGGTTGGATTTAGGAATCGATGGAGGACGCCGACTTTGTCGTCGACTCTTCCGGAAGCGCTTCGATCATTTCGGCGTCTTGTGTCGTTCCTCCTTTTGAGAAGAATTTTTTGAAAACACGTCGAGGGAAGCTCTTGCCGGACTCTTCGGCTTCCACTTCGGTCAGGGCGGCTTCTTTCGCTTTTTCCCAGGCTTGGGCAAATCCGGGAGCATTGACGACCATGGCTTTCTCAGCACGGACGAAGATTTCCAATTCCCTGTCTAGCATCTGGAAATTGTCCTGTGATCTGCCTGAATTGATTTTGAGCCGGAGATTTTCGTTTTCTTCGCGCAGGCCGTCGATCTTCTTCTTCAGCTCCGCCATGTTCTCGGCTTCGATCTCAAGTTTGTCGCTCAAGTGACCCTTGAGCCGCTTCAGGTCGGCGCGGGTTCTCCAGTGAGCAACCAGTGAGAGGATGCAGAGGAAGAAACCCAGAACAAAGCCCCAGAAAAACGGGTGAGTCAGAAAAGTCTTAATTGTGTCCATTTACGGAAACTATAAGGGTGGCTTGGCGGCCCGTAAACCCGGTAAAAGGCATCAATATTGATAAATTTCGGTTGTAAACTTTGTTTCTTGTGTTTCTGTAATGACAGAAATAAGGAAAATGACTAATTTACCTCCATTCGCTCAGAACTTCATCCTCCACTGGGGAGAGATGGGAACGAAATGGGGTATTAATCGCACGGTGGCCCAGATTCACGCGCTGCTTTTTCTCTCTGAGGAACCACTCAACGCTGAGGACATATGCAGTCGTCTCGGGGTAGCGCGTTCGAATGTGAGTAACAGTCTCAAGGAGTTGCAGAACTGGGGCATCGTGAATGTGGTGCACTTGCCAGACGACCGACGTGATCATTTTGAGTCGGTCAAAGATGTCTACGAATTGTTTCGCATCATTGGCTCGGAGCGCAAACGCCGGGAGATCGATCCCACTTTGCGTAATCTTCGCAAGAGTGCTGATGAAGCAGGAGAGATCAACGATCCTGCTAACACTTATGCCAAAGGACAATTGGAGGAGCTTCTCGGCTTCTTTGAATTGGTGAGCGATTTTTACGACAAGATGGACAAGCTCCCTACCAAGACAGCGGTGAAAGCCCTTCGCATGGGCGACAAAATTGCGAAGTCTTTTGGCGCTTTGAGGAAGTGAGAGGTTTTGCTCTTTTTATTTAACTAATAATTTCTCTTTAAACAGAAATGACAGAAACAAGAAAAATCACCCGCGGGACCCTGTTTTATGACGGGACTTGCCGCTTCTGTTGCGACGGCGTGAGACGCTTTCGGACGATGCTCGATGGCATTGGTGTGAAAGTTCGACCATTTAAAAATGGCGCTACCGAGCCCGAAATGAAACTGCACTGGGCAGACGGAACGGTTCGCGGCGGAGCGGATGTCGCCTTTTTCCTGGCGCGGCGGGTTTGGTGGCTGGCTCCACTGGGTTGGTTGGAGTGGTTGCCCGGATGTCATTGGATCGCCAGCTGCCTGTATCGCGAAGTGGCGGCTCGGCGTCAGTGCCTCGGCCCAAGTGGCGAGTGCCGGATTTAAATTGGGAAAGGATATTACGATGAAAAACAAAGAAACTAACAAAGTGGTGATCGCTGGAGGAAGCGGATTTCTGGGGGTGCACCTTGTGGAATATCTCGATCGTCGCGGATACGAGGTAGTGGTTCTGACTCGGAGCCCAAAGGCATATCGTGGAGCAGGTCGAGCGATCCAGTGGGATGCTCGAACAGTTGACCCGATCTGGGTAAAGGAATTGGAAGGAGCAGCTGCCTTGATTAATTTGGCCGGGAAAAATGTGAACTGTCGTCAAACGGCGGCGAATCGCGAAGCGATCGTCCGGAGCCGGGTCGAATCTGTTGAAGTGTTAGGCGATGCTTTGCGAAAGGTTTATCGAGTTCCTGAAGTCTGGATTCAGGCTGGCAGTCTCGCTATTTATGGTGATGCCGGAGATCGCATTTGCGACGAGAGCGCCTTTATCCCAACGGAATATCCGACTGATGTTTGTATCGCGTGGGAGGAAGCCCTGGGGCGCGCGATTCGCCCTGAGATGCGATGGGCCATGTTGAGGATAGGATTTGTGTTAGGGCATGATGGTGGAGCCCTCCCTACCCTGGCCCGACTCGCCCGGTGGGGTCTTGGCGGCGCTATAGGGAGTGGGAGACAGTGGATCAGCTGGATTCACATCGAAGATATGATGCGGCTTTTTCACGAGGCGATTGAGAACCCTACGATTTATGGAATCTGCAATGCCACGGGACTCCAACCGGTTCCGAATGCGGAGTTCATGGCCACTCTCCGTGATACACTGGGGGTGCCGTTTGGCCTACCGGCTCCAGCTCCTCTGGTGAAGTTGGCTGCACCGGTCCTCAATGCGGATCCCGATCTGGCGATTAACGGACGGCGCGGGCTTCCTGTGAGAATTCACGGGCATGGATTTTGCTTTCAATATCAGGAGCTGAGTGATGCCCTGAAGAATTTGTTACCGCCTCTCTTACCCGCCGGTCAACGGCGGTGGATCGAACGACCAACCCAATAATGCCATGACTATTCTCCGCGACTTGTATCAATCTTTGGACCAGCCAGGAAGTATTGATGAACAGGGGAAGCGGAGTCAACAGGGTGTAGTCGATGACTTAACCCTGTTGAATGGGGGCGCAGATGATTGTTTTCGCCCCACTTCTGCGGAGGCGAAGCGGGCCATGGAGCAGCGCGCCGGTGAGACTCTTTTTCTGGCGGATTGGGTAGACGCAGTATTTCTGCATTTTGAAGTGAGCGCCGACCTCTTGCAGCCTGAAGTGCCTTTCAAACTCGACCAGTTTGAAGGGCGTTGTTTTGTCAGCTTTGTGGCCTTCACGATGCGTAGACTTCGATTCAAAGCAGGGGGGCGTTTGACGCGGTGGATCACGGCTCCGGTTGCGAATCATCGATTCCTAAATCTCAGGACTTATGTCCGTCACAAAGATGGCCCGGGGATTTTCTTTATGAAGGAGTGGCTTGATAACCGGCTCGCCGTCAAATTGGGACCTGCGACCTTTGGATTACCCTATCACAGTGCGAAACTGGATTACGATCACGATAGTATTTGTCCCACCGGGAGAGTGGAAACGGAGGACGGTATTCTTGAATACGGTGGCGGTAAAAGCGATGAATGTGCCCCTGCCCTTCCCGGCTCGCTCAATGAATTTCTTCTGGAGCGGTACATTGCCTACACCAGTGCTGGCCGGCGTCGGAAGTTTTTTCGGGTATGGCATCGACCGTGGGAAGTCGCTGAAATGACCGATATCACCTTGGACAATCAGAGTCTGCTGGAGGGCTTAAAAGGAGCCTGGGTTAAGGGGGCGAGATTACAAGCCGCCCACCAAACCACTGGAGTCACGGATGTGTGGATGAGCCGCCCCCACTGGGTCACGTAGCGCGAGAAAGCAATAACCGATCATGAAAGCGATAACGACAGAGCGAATGAGTCCTGTAGCTCCGGATACTAATCCGGTTGAAGGAACGGTCACTTGGAACCCTTCGAAATCGCTTTGGTATCTGTCCCATCTCATGATCGGGGTGGTGGGAGGGGTCGCTCTTTTTAGTTGGAGTGCTCTTGTGGTCTGTGGATTTCTCACCGTGGTGACATTGTGCTGCGGACACACGGTCGGGCTACATCGCTTGTTGATTCATCGAAATCTGCGTTGTCCGCTGTGGCTTGAGCGTTGGCTGGTCTACCTCGGAACGCTGGTGGGAATGGGGGGACCTCTCGCTATGATTTATCTGCACGATATTCGTGATTGGGCGCAGCGATATCCGCAGAGCCATGCCTTCTTTATTCACGGAAAATCGATCACTCAGGACTATTGGTGGAATCTCAATTGTGGAATCGAGTTGAAGAATCCGCCCGAATTTGTGATTGAGCCAGAGGTGAAGAAGGACAAGGTTTACCGGTTTTTGCAGCTGACTTGGATGTGGCAACAAGTGCCAATTGGCGTGTTGTTGTTTCTAGCAGGCGGCTGGCCGTGGGTTGTTTTTGGGGTGAGCCTTAGGATCTTTATTTCACTGACGGGTCATTGGCTGATCGGTTATTTTGCCCATAATGCCGGACAACGAACCTGGTATCTGCGCGGTCACGCGGTCCAGGGGTTTAATCTTCCTCATCTCGGAATTCTCACGATGGGCGAGTGTTGGCACAATAATCACCACGCGTTTCCCGAGTCGGCGCGGCTTGGGATTGCCAAGGGTCAGGCAGATCCTGGATGGTGGGTTGTCCAGGCTCTGAGGCGAGCAGGCCTAGCTTGGGAGGTTCGGGTGCCTGAGGACCTTCCAGAGCGCCCTGAGCGTGAGTTATTGGTCAATGGAGCCACTCAGGAGGCCGTCGCCTGACAGGAAATTTGAGCTCAAACTGAAAGATCTCAATTTGAATTCAATGGTCAATTCATTTGCAAAGGGTCCAAATGTGCGGATTCATGCGGACGATGGAAGACAATCCTTTTCGAGAGGCCGACCTAAGTCTGCGTAGTCGCCCTGAATCCTGTGTGCTCGTGATCTTTGGTGCTACGGGTGATTTAACTCACCGAAAGTTGATCCCGGCGCTCTATAATATGGCCGCTGATGGCGATTTGCCCGCTGGATTGCAGGTGGTGGGCTTTGCTCGCCGAGAAAAGTCTGACGAGGACTTCCGCAAAGGCCTCGAGGAACTAAATAGAGAAGTCTCCCGCCAGGGTCATAACGACGATCTCTGGGAGCAATATGAGCAGAATATTTTTTATCATCAGAGTACGTTCACAGATGCGGACGGTTATGCCGCACTCAAGGTGAAGCTTGATGAAATGGAGAAGAACGGGGCCAGCCCAAATCGTCTTTTCTATCTCGCTTCAGCTCCGGAATTTTTTGACGACATTCTTTTGAATTTGAAAGAGGCGGGTCTCAATGAATCTGAGAATGGATGGTGCCGAGCGGTGGTCGAGAAACCTTTTGGAACTGATCTAGCGACGGCACAGCATCTCAACCAAGTGGTGAGTGAAGTATTCAATGAGATCGATACTTTCCGAATTGATCATTACCTCGGGAAAGAAACGGCGCAGAACATCATGGTGCTTCGTTTTGCGAATCATCTCTTTGAGGTGCTGTGGAACAATCGCTTCATCGATCAAGTTCAGATCACCTGTGCTGAACCTCTCGGCATGGAAGGCGGTCGAGGCGGGTATTACGACAAGTCGGGTGCGATGCGGGATATGATCCAGAATCACTTACTGCAGCTACTCAGTTTGGTCGCGATGGAGCCCCCTACAGATCTTTCCGCAGATGGTGTTCGTGATGAGAAAGTGAAAGTGCTGAAGTCACTGCGTCACATTGAGGGGCCGGAGGAGGTCGGTAAAAATGTCGTTCGGGCGCAGTACACTGCGGGAACTGTTAATGGTAATGAGGTGGTCGGTTACCGCCGCGAAGACCGGGTCAATCCAGGATCGATGACAGAAAGTTTTGTTGCTCTCAAAGTGATGATCGATAACTGGCGTTGGGAAGGTGTCCCCTTCTATGTGCGCATGGGCAAACGTCTTCCTAAGAAAGGAACTGAAATCTCAATTCATTACAAGAAGGCTCCGAATGTGCTGTTTAACGCTGCGGTCGGTGCGGAAGCGATGCCTGGTAATGTGTTAGTGATCAGGATCCAACCAAACGAAGGCATATCACTTGGAATGCGTTCGAAGCGCCCCGGGCCTGCTGCGACTCTTCAGCCGGTGAAGATGGATTTCCGTTACCAGACCAGCTTTGGTAAAAGTAGCCCCGAAGCGTACGAGCGGCTTTTGCTCGATGCGATGGCTGGTGATGCAACATTGTTTGCTCGAGCCGATGAAGTTGAGACAGCGTGGAAGTACGTCGATAAGATCGAGGACGCTTGGCACAAGTCCGCAAATCCACCCAAGATGGCTGAATATCCGGCTGGATCGTGGGGGCCAAAGGAGGCGGATGAGTTGTTGGAGCAGGATGGCCACGAGTGGCGTCGGCTTTGAACCAAGTTTCCATTTTGTGTTCTGGGTAGAAAAATCATGCGCGTGATTTCGGCTATATTCCTGTTGTTGATTGCCAGTGTTGGATCGGCAATTGATCACGCGAGCGATGTGTTCACGCTCACCATTTGGAAGCTAACCATTCCGATGGATGACAACGGAGACCAGGTCGCTGACGAAGTATTTATGCCGTCGCTCCGCTACTTTGAGGATCCGGATTTTTTTCACCTTTCGGACAGTGCTGACTCGATTGTGTTTCGAGCCAAGTGCGAAGCAGTGACCACTAAGAACTCTTCCTACCCGGGGTGCGAACTAAGGGAGATGAAAAAAGGTGGAGAAGAAAAAGCGAGCTGGGGCACTAACGACGGAAAGGTTCACAATTTAATAATTCGGGCAGCGATCAATGTGGTGCCCGATAAAAAGCGGCATGTCGTTTGCGCTCAGATCCACGATGATGACGATGACTTACTGATGATTCGGCTCGAAGGGAAGAAACTCTTTATTGAGAGGAATGATTTGGAGCCGGTTATGTTGGATAAAAACTATGAGTTAGGCAGTTTTTTCAATCTGATGATTATCGCTGACAATGGTCGAATTCGGGCGCTCTACGATCAGAAGCAAGTCATGGAGTGGGCTATCGAAAGAGATGGGCTTTACTTCAAGGCCGGTTGTTACGTGCAGTCGAATCTGGAACGTGGTGACGATCCGGCCGCTTTCGGGGAAGTGGAGATACAGAAATTGTATGTGACTCACAAGTCGAAGTAGCCACTGTGGGGCTATTTGATCATCCGAAACGACAGAGGGTAGACATAGTTTTCTCCTTTGTTTGCGGCGACTGTAGCCACGATCGTGAAGACCAAAGAAAGAATCGTCACAGCCACAGAGGTCACGAAGCCCAATCCGACTACGAAGATCAACGGGAGGGAGAGCAACTGTAGAATCAACATGGTCAGTTGAAAATTCAGGGCTTCTTTGCCGGCAAAATCTACGCGGGGGAACTCGTCCTTTTTGACGAGCCAGCAGACCAGCGGTCCGACGAACGAAGGTATACCAACACAGCCGCAAAGACCGGAAAGGTGGGTTACCATCGCCCAGTCGTTCTCGCGTTTGGCCAATTCGGCCTCAGGGAGCCGGGCGGGCAATGATGGGGGTCCGTCGCTCATGATGTTGAGATTACGCGAAAGAGCGCGGCGTGGAACTATAACTTTTAGTCTGTTTTGGAATGAGGACCCGAAAAAGCCATTGAGCATCGGCGAGCTTCCTGTTTACTGATGGCCATGCACCAGAGCGCACTATTGGGACAATTGTTACTTACCGGGGTTCCGGGAACTGAGCTGGATCCGGAAACTGCCGCCCGGTTCAAGAAACTTCAACCAGGAGGCTTCATTCTCTTCGGTCGAAATATCAAATCACCGGATCAGCTTCGAAAGTTGATCGACGATCTCCGCGATCTCAGCGACATCGAGCCGTTTATCACGATCGATCAGGAAGGCGGAAGGGTTTCACGATTGCGCCTCATCGGTAGCGAACCACCTAATGCTCAGCAACTTCGAGAAAAAGCTGATCCCAAATTGATTGAGGAACACGGGAAGCTCACAGGCCAGGTGCTGCGGATGTTCGGATTCAATCTCGACCTCTGCCCAGTCTTGGATATTTCCTTCGATGATGAGGCAGATAACTCGCTCAAAGGCAGGTGCTATGGTTCAACGGCCGATGAGGTGATCCAGAATTCGATCTTGTTTAATCTCGGCTTGAGGAGAGAAGGTGTGCTGTCCTGCGGGAAACATTTTCCTGGTTATGCGTCAGCGGAAGTGGATCCACATCACGAGTTACCCGTCATCAGCAAGACGCTCGAAGAGATGGAGGCGGACGAACTGAAACCATTTCGTGCCTTGCTGCCGGATCTCGACAGCATCATGACCTGCCATTCGCACTACACTTGTTGGGATGCGGATCGCCCGCGGTGGCCCGCGTCTTTGTCGAAAAACGTCATTGCTCAATTTTTAAGAAATCAGCTCGCCTTCGATGGCTTGGTCATGACGGACGACCTCGACATGGGTGCGGTACTGAACGAGGTGACCTTTGAAGATACGATTAGGGCCTGTATTGAAGCAGGCAACGATCTCGCGATGATCTGCCATCGGGTTGAGCTGGTAGAGAAGGCAGCAGAAGTGATCGAGACTCTGCCGGACCCTCTGATTCACGATGCGCTGGTTCGCATCGAGGCGGCCAAGAAACGAATGAAGTCTCCCTACGACTGGTCGCTGGAACGATTTCAGGAAATTGATGCGAAAATCTGGGATCTCAGGGTGGCTACTTTAGGTGAGGAGCGTGCTAGGATTTTGTCCGTTGAGGATGGCAAGCGGTCGCCCGTCGAGACTTACTAAACGACAATTTTTTTTTGCGGAAAATGTTGTCGATTTTCTGAACTGGCATAGGAGCTGCGTCGTAGACACTTTCACATGACCAAGTTTTATTCTTTAATTTCTGCCATTCTACTCTCCGTTGCTGCCGTTTCGGGGCAGGCTTCGGGGGATGAGATAGAATTGCCAGATGAGCGCACCGAGGAATCATTTATTCCGCGTTATGCCGTAGCTGGCAGTTATTTTACGTGGAGTAGTGATGCCGATTTCTCGAATGCGGGGGGATCTCTTTCACAAGTTGAAGCCGGGATTCAAGGCAATGTGCCCATTCTAATGAAGGATAATTTCAGGCTGACCGCGGGTATGCAATACCGGTGGAACAGGTTGAGATTTTCCGGCGCGCCAGGGCCTTTAGGTTCAAAGACTTTTGATCTTCATCGGATCGACATCCCTTTTAATGTCTGGGCAGATTTGAACAATCGCTGGAAACTCTGGGTGAGGCTTCAGCCGGGCTGGTATTCCGATTTCGGAACCGTAGATTCCGATGATTTTATCCTCACTTCGCTGGCGTTGTTGTCCTACCAGTGGAGCGATACCGTCAAAGTAGCTTTCGGAGCCTATTACTCTAAGGATCTGGGCGACGCCCGACTGCTTCCAGCGATTGGTTTTATCTTTGAGCCGAATCCCCAATGGTCTGTCGCACTCACTTTTCCAAGAGCAGAAGTCGCCTACGCCCCGAATAAAGACTGGCTCTTTACTGGAAGAGCGTTGTTGAGTGGATCCGGGTGGAATATCACTGATCCGGCTGGCGGTTCCAGGGACGTTGATCTGGATTACCAGGCCGTTAAGGTTGGGGTTGGCGTTGATCGCCGGATTTCCGGTGCGTGGTGGGCATATCTTGATATGGGAGCACAGTTTGGTCAGGAAATCACTATCGAGGGTGCGCCCTATCAGTTCACACAGGATTTAGATACTTCGATCTATACCACGGTCGGGGTCAAACTCCGTTTCTGAAGCAGGAGATTAGAGCCCTTTAGCTTTGGCGTAGGCTCCCGGATTGAGCATTTGTTTGACGTCATCCAGGCTAATTTTGGTGTTATCCTGGTAGCCGCTTTTAAATGGAGTGCCCTGGGCGTCAGCAGCTCCCTGATAAGCTGCATTGCCTCGTCGGTCTTGACCAGTATCAAACGTTCGGTTTGCCGGGCTGTATTCGTTCGTCGTGTAAGAATTTTGATTGCCCGTGCTTTTGGCTTTTTTGGTTTTGAAAAGCTTGCCTGCTTGATTGTCTCGTGTTCCATCGAAATCTCCTTCTCTCGCATTTGAGCCGCCTTCTCTCGCCTCACTGACGCCAGCATATTCTTGGCGTTTGAGGTATTCAGGAGTTTTGAATGCTTTGGTTTCGGCTTCTCTATTTCCAAGGCGGGCTTGTTTTTTGCCAACTTTGGAGCCTGATTCTTTAGCGGTCTTGTTCGAATAGAGATCGGGCTTGTTTGCAACGATGGATCCTTCTTCGGAGATGGAATAGCCACGCTCGGCGAATTTTGATCGAATCTCCTTTTCATCTGATCCGCCTCCCTGACCACCCCAGTCGGCTTCGTCGAAAGTGGTGCTGCCACGTCGAATTTCGCCATAGGTGCGTTGCGTCTGGCACTGGCAAAGGAATGCCATGGCCAGAGCTGCCGCTGCGATGAGGCGTAGTCGTTGAAAAAAGATCACCATGAATTTCTATAATCGACCATTTCGCGGCCCTCGGCAAGAGCAGTCCTCCAGTCATTTAACAGGGCGATCTGCCCACTACTGAGGTAGAAGTCCGAAGTTAGCGAGTCCCAGTCGTCGATTTTTCCCCAGTCATGGTAAAGCTGAATCAGCAGCCGTAGATCGACCCGAAGAGATTTTTGAAAGACGCGATGCAGTAATCTCTCAGCTTCTTCAAAATCTTCTGTTTCGATGAGAAAGTGGGCGTAGTCCTCCAAAAAAGGTTGGTGGTTCCATCGGTAGAGTCCGATTCGATTGTGATAGCGAACAAAGAGTCGTTTTGCGAGATCCGGTTCACCAATGCTCTGGAGAAGTTTTGGAATCTTATATCGGTTTGTTAGGGTTGGGTGATGGGCTTCCAAACCGGATTGATGAAATTGGTCGGATTGAGCTTCTTGCATCAGGGTTGAATGTACTTCGATTAATCGGGGGTGATCACCGATGCGGTGGAAAAAATTTATTTGCTGAAGCGGGGAGCCAGTGAAGTATTGGTCTCCTGGTAGTTGGGTTTCGTTGATGAGAGAACGAGTGAGTTGAATGCCTAGTTCACCGAAAGCGGGCAGGGTTTCGAGGATCTGTTCTTGTCTCCGCGCAGGTGAATCGGAGTAGAGGTTTTGGACTCCTGTTTCGAACGTTTCTTTGAAAAATGAAAGCAGCAGAGTGCGAATCCATTCTCCATCTTGGGGAGCGGGAGTGCTTTCCAGAATAGCCGGCAATGGCTCAAGGCCGCCGGCTTCATTGATTAACCAGTCGACAAGATGAAAGGCATTGGACCCGAAAGCAGTCGGATCAGAATCTGCTTCTGCTGAAGGTTGAAACGAAGGGTCGTAAATAAAATCGTGAAATAGAGCCTCCCACTCATCGCGGAGCTCATCCCATTCGGCACCGGCTTCGCGTTGAACTTGAAGAAGGAGAAAGGTAGTGGCGAAGCGTTGCTTTGGATTCGAGGTGCTCCGCCTCAGCAGTTTTAATATACTGACACTCTCACGGGAAGCTCCGGCGTGATGAGCTGTTCTAGCGAGGTGCCTTGTGATTCCAGGGGGTTGTTGCCTCAGGCTGGTCGCGGCAAGGACTGCGATCGCTTCGGCTCCGCCTTCGAGATTTGAACGGTGGAGTTTTGCAGCGGTGGTCATTGCCTGTCTTTCGATTTCAGGATCGGACTGATTGAAGGGAATAGAGGAAAGCCATTCGATGGCTTCCGCGTTTTGACCCTGTCGGGTGAGAATATTTGCGCCGAGCAGAAGATGTGAATTTTCGGTGGATTCGGAGCTCTTCAGTTGGGTGAGCAATCGTAGGAGGGCGTCGTCATTGCCGGACTGACGGTAGGCTTCAATGAGGGCGTCCTGGTAAGGCAGATGAGAAGTGGTAGTGATGGGTGGCGACCCCCTGCTTCCTGACGGCTGGCGACTCAGAGAAATGAGTCGCTCGATGTTCCGGTCTATCATGAGAAAGCGGGAGTGTTGTTCCGCGAGATATTCCGATGTTAATCCCGGGGGAGCCGAATACTCGCGTGAGTTTATTCTACTGATCAGATCAAGAGCTGGTTCGGGATCAAGGGCTTCGGCTGAGGCATCGAACAATCGTTGAACGGGAGCGTAGTCCCTGTTCTGGAGCCGGGCCTCTGCGTGAAAAACAGGAATCGCTTCGCGGTAGAAACCTCGGGATTCAAGTGCTTTTCCCAGCTCCATTCGACTGACGGGATCGAACAACTGGCTTTGAATTTGCTGAACGATGGCATTTCGTTCCGGAGCGTTTTTCCATTCCAGCTTTAGGCATTGCCTATCAATTTCAAATTGTTCGTATTCTGCGATCACAGAGTCATCGACTGGCAAAGCCAGTGCACCACCACTGATAGCAGAAACGAAAGCGTCATCCGTGTCTGGTGTGATGGGTATCCGCTCGACATAGTAGCGCAGGAGTTGCCCCATCCGCTGCCAACTCTGACTTTGGTCGTATCGAATTTCGTCCGGCTCGGGATCGCGGGGACGAATGAAATCAACCTGTCGTTGGGTGAGGACTTTCAGTTGGCTGATTGCTTTTTTAGACTGACCGCTTGCGATGGAAAGAAGAAGCGTTCGCTCTTGTCGGTTTGTTTTCCCGATCAGTTCAGCGGGTCCAATGCTTTGATATAGATCATCAAGGAGGATGACTCGATCCGAATCTGAGTTCATCAAGGACAAGCGTTCCGTTAGGGTCGCAAAAAAATCACGGTTTGGTTTTTGTCCATGGCGAAGGCTCATCGCATCCAGTGCTTGATCGAGTAACTCCGAGCGCTCTTTTTTGTGACCGGCCTGTCCGGCGATTCGGGACAGTAAAGCCAGAAACTCCCCGTCTTGGCTTAACTCAGATTCGGCGAGGATTAACCCAAGTTGATACGCCGTTTCGTAGTGGCCGGTGTCTCGCAGCTTGGTGACGAGATAAGCGTTGTTGTTTTGGTGCGCTGAGTTTCGAGCAAGGCAGTCGAGAATCGTTTCGACAGGGCATTCAGGGGCTATGATAGGATCTGTCAGGATAACGAGGGCCGCCATAGCGAGGTATCCGGCCCGTTCACTTTGTGTGCCGGGAGAGGATGGACTGGTAAGCCATGTTTCGAGACCTGCTGTGTCTCCTGCCAGCAATCGGCAACAGGTTAGCTGGAACTGGTGAATGTGATCTTTCCGAATGGGGGTTTCATCGAGCAGCTTCACAAAATGACGGCGCGCTGTTTCGCTGTTCTCTGCCGAATGGCGCGCAGCCCATAATGATTCGAATCGAGGACGATCGCTGTCTTTCCATTGCTCGATCCACTGTTCGGTCTGTCCTGTTTCGGCTGAAAGTTGGGCAGCTTCTTCAATCGCCCTTAGTCGGATCCATGGTGTCTTCTCCGGCAAATACTCGAATTCGCGGTGAGGTTTCTGGAGTGCTTCGGCGATGTCGTCCTGGAGTTCTCCGCCTAGATAGGGAAATTCTTCCACTGCAAAGATGATCGATTCGAGTTCGCTTCCCGATCTGGCCTTGGCATCATGGGAGAGGGCGTTGACTCGAATCAATGGGAGTGCTCGTTCGACTGACTTCGGAAATTTGGCGTTAGTGGACGCTGCAACCACGCTGTTAAACTGGATTAGAGCGTTCTGTTTTTGACCTCTTTGGCGCAAAATTAGACCAAGATGAAGCTTGGCCTTCAGATCCCAGTCCCGCAGGGAGACGATTTTTTCGAGGGCTCGTTGGGCTGACCCAAGTTGCCCGTTCTTTCTGTAGTGTTCTGCTAGTTCGGAGAGAAATTCCGGATCTCTTCCGAATCGACTTTCCAGCCGTCGGCGCAATAGATCCGCTTCTGCGACCCGAAGATCCTTTTCCAGCATTTCAATGAGCGTCTGCCAATTTTCGAGATCATTCCCCTCCTCTCTCATGAGAAGTTGGCGGCGATAGTAGATCGCAGATTTTAGATCGTTTAGTTCATCGGCCAGCAGCCCTAATTCATCGAGCAAACCGTCGCTTCGGTCAGACATGTAGTAGGCTTTCTTCATGGCTTCAAATGCAGAGCTGGTGTTTCCAGCAGCCAAATAGATTCGGGAAAGCGCTTCGGGGAAAAATGGGTCCAGGGCGTGCTGCTGGCTCATGGCTTGGTACTGATCGAGCAGCCAATCGAGGAGGAAGTGAGATCGGGCGAGATTGATTTGAGCATCAAGCTGTCTCCTGCGTTGGACGGAATCGCTCTCCTCCTCTAAAAGCTCCAATTGGGCGGCAAGGGCCTCCTCAGGCCTGCTGTTTTCGACCAGGACGGTGGACAGTTGTTTGATGATAGTTCGCTTCTCGATCGCGTTGGCCTGGCGATAAGCTTGTGTCCAGACTTCAATCTGTTTGCGGGAATTTCCCTGTTGGCTATAGACCCGCGCTAAGGTATTCAAGGTGCTTAGATCTACGTCTGGTTCTGAGGCAAGTTTGTTTAATGTCCGGACGGCCTCATCTTCGTATCCGAGTTCGAACCGCATTTCGGCGCGGCGTTGCAAATAGTCGTTGGCATTTTCTGGATCGATTTCGGCAAGAATGGTGAGGTGGTCCACCATGTGGGTGGTGCGCTCGTTGAGTTCGGCGAGGGACAGCAGCAGCAGTTCCACTTCAAGGACTGGCTTCCCAGCCTCTTCGTTTGCCTTCGTTAGTTGGTCGTAGCATTCGTGACCGTCCTGCAGCTTGAATGCCCACCACGCCGCTCGGTAGCGATTGGTCAGAGTCGGAGAAGTGTTCGCAGTGGAAATGATCTCCTGATAGTAGTCCAACAGTTCCTGCGGGGGTGGTTCATCGCCGGGACGATTTGCTTTTGAGGCCAAAATAGCCAGCTTCCGATATTGGGCCAGGGTTTGGATGCCTCCGTTGCGGAGAACGTTGAAGTCTTCGGGTATTTCGTCTTTGGTGAAATGACCTCGCAGTAGGCTAAAAAGGCGCTGGTCGATTTCCAATTTTTTGTCGAGTTCATCACTATGATCCCATATCTGAGAAAGCAGATCGAGGGCCTCTTCGATCCGGCCGGCATCGACGAGGATGTCCGCCTTGTTTTCCAATAGATCGATTCGATCCGGTGCTAGTTCCGCCGCCTGGTTGATTGCTTCGAGAGCTTCATCACCTGTCCCTACGTCGCGAAGAACGAGGGCAATTTGCTGCAAGCGATTAATTTTTTCGAGCTGCCGGTCGCCAGCTGCGTTGGCGAACTTCCAAAGTATATCGACTGCCTCATTCCTTCGTCCCCTTTCAGTCAAAAACCCTGCCAGTTCGGTTGGTAACACTTCATTGCCTTCATCGGGAGAGCCGCGGCGAAGCAAGGTTTCGACGAGATCATCGAGATAGTTGCTCCTCGCAAAGTCAGTGATGACTCGCAGCTTGGAAGCATCGGGAGTGGAGATTTCGAGATAGTGCTTCAGGATCTCTTCTGCCTCGATTTTGTTTTCGGTATTGAGGGCGATCTCAGCGCGGAGCAGAACCAGGTTGAGGGGGGGGATTTCTGCTCCGGCGATGACTGAATCCAGCGTTTCGGCGGCTTGGTCGAAGTGGTCATTTCGCATCTGGATTTTTGCCAGTCGGATGCGGTAGGGAATATTGTTAGGGAGTCTTTCGGCGAGGCTTAGCAGGGTCGACTCTTCAGCTTCAGGGTTGGCAGTGAGTCTGTAAAATGCAGCTAAATCATGTAGTGATTTTTCGGTCGGATTGGCTTTGCTGACTTTGGAGACTAATTGGGTTTCGAGATCTGCGAGATGATCGAAGCGTTCGTGGATTTGGACGAGACGGCCAAAGAGTAGGGAGTAGTCGTGGCTTTTGTAATGAAGGACGCCGAGCCCCTGCGTCGCGGCATCGGCCGCCGCTTTAAAATTACTGATGAATTCGTAGATGCGATTGAGTTCTGTCAGTGCATTCAGTTTTTGTTGAGGATCATCACTCGAAGCTATCCGAGTTAGAACTTGAATCGCTGAGTCAGTTTCCCCGGCCTCTAGTAGAAGCGAGACAATTTCAGTTCTTAGTTGAACCCTGGTAGGATGATTTTCCAACAGGGTATTCCAAATGGAGATGGCGGACTCGAGCTGACTCTGCTTTTGGTGCAGTGTCGCTTGCTTTAGTCTCATGGTGATTCCCTCTTCACTGGTGATGGGCACGAGATTTTCGAGTCGGTTGTAGAGGGACAGAGCTTTTCCAAATCGCTGCTGCCGGTCGGCCATCTCGGCCAGGGCTTGAAGAGCCGGAATGCTGTCCGGAGTGATTTCGATCACTTGAGAGTAAAGCTCTCTCGCTTCATCGAGTTGATCGCTCTTTCGGAGTAGATGTCCGTAAATCAAAAGGGGAACGCTGTTGATGTCTTGAGCTGTGACGTTGTCGGCGGCTGCAGCAAAGTATTCGAGAAGAAGTGGCGTCTGATCCTTTTTCTCGTAGAGCTTCCACAGTAGGTTGAGGACGTCTCCGTAGGCTGGCTCTTTTTGCAAAATCTGGATGTAGTGATTTGCCAGTTGGGTATCTGTTTTGGTCCAAGCGGGCGAGGCTGGCTTCTCAGCAGGAGGTTTTGCATCCTGAGCAGATAGGCTCAAGGATAGCCAAGCGGTTGCAAATAGCAGCGCGGTAGCCTGAAAAAGTTGACTGGGGGTTTTAGTCTTCAATAGTCAACGTGGAGGGAAAGAGAACTCAAGGTAAGTTAAGCGCTACGATTTGTGGCGTCAAATTCCCCCCTGCCCCCTATTCCTGTTTGCTGATGAGACTTCCTTTGCTCCAAATTGATGCTTTTGCCTCTATGGTCTTTGCTGGAAACCCTGCCGCGATTGTTCCGCTTGATTCATGGCTATCGGACGATTTGATGCAAAGCATCGCTCTGGAAAACCAGCTTTCGGAGACGGCATTTTTCGTAGAGGTGGAAGGCGGGTTCGATTTGCGGTGGTTCACTCCCGCGACAGAGGTCGACCTGTGCGGTCACGCAACGCTGGCTTCAGCTCACGCTCTTTTTGAGGAAATGAGTCACCCGGGAGAGTCTATCGTGTTCCACACGCGCAGTGGAGCTCTCACGGTGAATCGAATGGACGAGGGGTACGAAATGGATTTTCCTATCGACTTGGTCGAGGAGGAGAACGAAAAGCTGAAGGAAGTCGCCATGGCGCTAGGCTGCCCGGTGCGATCGTTGTGGCGGGGAAAGGATGATCTGATGGCGGTGCTCGATACCGAATCGGCGGTGGCTGCTTTAGATCCCGATTTTCGGAAGATAGCTGAGATCCCAACTCGTGGAATTCTCGCAACGGCGCCGGGAGATTCGTGCGATTTTGTGTCGCGCTGCTTCTTCCCTCGTTTTGGAATTGATGAGGATCCAGTGACGGGGTCGGCTCACACCACCATGGCGCCGTATTGGGGCGGTGAGTTGAATTTGAAGACACTCAGGGCTGCTCAGCTCTCGTTCCGCGGAGGAGAGGTGGAGTGTGAGCTCGTCGGGGATCGCGTAAAGTTACGCGGTCAGGCGATCACTTTTATGCGAGGAGAAATCGAAGTGTGAAGGATGTTTGAGACCTAACAGGGTTAAGTCAGTGATCCAATCCTGTAGGGTGTCCTGTTAGGGTAGTTTCCACTCGGTTTTGAACCGGTCGTACTCTGATTTTGGGAGGAGCACGTAGACTGGATTTTTTGCCGGGTCGATTTTTGAGATGAGGTCTCTGAGTTTGCTCTCGGTCATGGTAGTGCAACCGGCCGTCGCGGCGGCACCGTCGCGCCGCCAGATGTGGAAAAAGATTGAGGAACCGGCTCCAGGCACAATGGAGCCCTTTTCGGCGTTGTGGCGAATGAAGAGTTTCAGCGAGTGCGCGTAGTCGTTCTGTTTCATCTGGGCCTTCTTTTCGGCAGCTGTTTGCGGCTCGTGGGGAAGGCGGTCGTGTTGATTGTAGAGCGGAGAATTCACGTCCTCGAACCAAAGATCGCGAGTGGTGATTTGGTTGTATTGCTGCGCTCTTGGAGTTTTTTCCGATGCTTTGTAGCCCCAGGCCTTTCCGAATTCGAAGACGCCTGCGGGTGATCTGCCGTCGCCTTCCTTCTTGGTCCGGACGTCGGTAGGTCGTTGATGCACTCCGTAACCCCATACCAGGCCGTTGTATCCGAGGCGTCCGCCCCAGGAACTGCCGACTGGTTTCCAGTTCGCTTTGCCGAGGAATTTTCCGCGTTCGTAGAGGGTCAACTTTACCTGAGAAGAATCCCAGTTAGGGGCAATACCTACCAGCACTTGAGTCGTGCTTTCGGTTATCTCAAAAGCCGGGCAGAGAACCGGAAACAGAAGCGCGAGGAAGATGGGGGCGAATCGCTGCATAGAAGAGAATTTACTTCGGACTGCTGAAATATCCACAGCCCGCTTTGTTATTCTATTCAACGAAGCGGGGGGCGATTTACATAGGGGCAAAAAAGAAAAAGGCGGAACCGCAAGGTTCCGCCTTTCTTGAAATGACCTGAATGGAGGAGGTCCTTCAGGCCAAAATGATGTGAAATAGGTCGCTCTTAATTTTAATACGAATCAGACGAGGAATCAGCTCAGGCCTTTCACGACCGCGATAAGATTTTCAGGTGTCATGCCCAGCTCGCTCATAACGGTATTGCCGGGTGCGCTGATACCGAAACGGTCGATTCCAACCACTTCTCCGCCGCATCCGACGTATTTCCACCAAGCGTCGCTGACGCCTGCTTCGATGGCCACCCGCTTGGTGCAGGCGGCTGGAAGGACAGATGTTTTGTATTCGTCGGACTGACGATCGAACCGCTCCATGCAAGGCATGGAAACGACGCGCACTCCGTCACCGAGTTCGTCGGCAGCGATCATGGCGTGCTGCAGTTCACTGCCGCTGGCGAGAAGGATGGTGGTGAGCTCTCCACTTTCTTTCTTAGCAATATAACCGCCGCGGAAAACGCCTTCACGTCGCACTTTTACAGGCACTTCGTTGAGGGTAGCAATCGCCTGTCGCGTCAGGAAAAGGGCCGTTGGGCCACCTTTGCGCTCCACCATGGCAGCGAAGGCTGCTGCCGTCTCCTCGGGATCGCCTGGGCGAATCACGTCGAGATTGGGGATGACACGGAGACCGCTCACGGTTTCCACTGGCTGGTGGGTAGGACCGTCTTCGCCTACGCCAACCGAGTCGTGAGTCAAAATATAGCCGACCTGCAAATTCGCGAGAGCGGCGAGACGAATTGAAGGACGTAGGTAGTCTGCGAATACGGCGAAAGTCGCTCCAGTTGCTAGGAAGATTCCGTCGTAGGCCATGCCGTTGCAGATAGCTCCCATGGCGTGTTCGCGAATGCCAAACCAGATATTCTTTCCGGAAAAGTCATCTTTGCTCACGTCGCCGCCACCTTTGATGTAGTTCTTGGTCGAACCGAAAAGGTCAGCGCTGCCGGTAACCAAATTGGGAACCGCATCGGCAACTGCTTGAATCACCTCGCCGCCAGCGGCTCGCGTTGCGTTCTTGTATTCCGAATCGAATTCAGGGATGAGGTCGAGAAAGTTTTCCGGAAGATTGCCGGCGACTCCGTCTTCGAGCTGGGAAGCCAGCTTTGGATTGGCCCCTTTCCAGGCAGCGTAGGTTGCTTCCCAGGCAGCATATTCAGCGGCCTGTTGTTCCTGACGGGAAGCAAAGTAGGCCTTCGTGTCCTCTGAAACATAGAAAGTCTCTGCAGGTAGTCCGAGTCCGGCGCGGGCAGCTTCGGCGTAGTTGGCTCCGCCTTCGCCGTGTCCGGCTGCGGTGCCCTCGACTTCCGGAATGCCTTTTCCGATCGTGGTCTTGGCCTCAATCAGGGTTGGCTTTCCGTTCCGGTTGTTTTTGGCATGGTCGATTGCAGCGGCGACAGCATCCAGGTCATGGCCGTCGATTTTGACAGCATTCCAGCCAAAAGCTTTGAAACGCGCACAGGCGTCGTAGCTCTGAGTGGCGTCAGCCATCGCGTCGAGGGTGACATCGTTTGAATCATAAATTAGAACCAGGTTATCGAGCCCGTTGTGACCTGCGAAGGCGATGGATTCTGCGGCAACGCCTTCCTGAAGGCAGCCGTCGCCGGCAAGGGCGAAAATAGTCTGGTCAAAAATGGTGTGTTCAGCGGTGTTGTAGCGTGCTCCGGCCAGTTTTCCCGAAAGCGCATAACCAACTGCGTTGCCGATACCCTGGCCGAGAGGACCTGTGGTCGCCTCGACACCGTCGGTTTCGTCGAATTCCGGATGTCCGGGTGTTTTGCTGTGCAGTTGACGGAAGTTTTTGACCTCATCGAGTGACAGGTCGTAGCCGGAAAGATGGAGCCAGCCGTAGAGAAACATGCTGCCGTGTCCGGCGGATAGGACGAAGCGGTCGCGGTTGAGCCACTTTGGTTCGGCTGGATTGTGGCGGAGTGCGTGACCGTAGAGAATGGCACCAATTTCTGCGGATCCCAAGGGGAGTCCAAGGTGGCCTGAGCTACAGGCGTGGATCGCATCGATGGCGAGGCCTCGTGCCTCGTTGGCAGCTTTTGAAAGGGCTTCTTTATTCAGTTCACTCATAATTCTTTCCCGGTTCCTTACTCTGGGGCGCCCACTTTTGGCGCATTTGGAGGCCTAATCAAGCGGACAATGGAAGCTGTTCCATGAAACAGGAACGAGGCATCTCATGAAAAACACACATGACAGATGCTGGACAGACGCCGATTTCGCTGCAATGTAGCGGCCGACATGGCAGATGACACAAACCAATTTCTTAAGATCGGCTTGCCAAAAGGAAGCCTTTCAGAGCCGACTCTCGATCTTTTTGAGAAGGCCGGGTACAATATTACCGGGGCTTCCCGCTCTTATCGTCCCTCGATTGACGACCCTGAATTGCAGGTGCGGATAATTCGGGCTCAGGAAATCGGCCGCTACGTGGATCATGGTTTTCTTGATTGTGGCATCACTGGAATGGACTGGATTGCCGAAAATGGTGCCGATGTGCATGTGGTGTGCGATTTGCAATACAGCCGGGCCACCTCCAACCCGACTCGCTGGGTCCTCGTGGTTCCAAATGATTCCCCGATTCAATCCGTAAAAGACCTTGAGGGTAAGAGGATTGCAGCTGAGGCGACTGGAATTGTTGAGAAATATTTGGAGAAAAACGGAGTCAAAGCTGAAGTGGAATTCAGCTGGGGTGCCACGGAGGTGAAAGTTCCCGAATTGGTTGATGCGATCGTGGATATTACCGAGACAGGTGCTTCGCTCCGGGCCAACAATCTGCGGATTGTGGACGAGTTGATGCAGAGTTATCCGCAGTTTGTCGCAAAGAAAGAATCTTGGGAGGATCCTTGGAAGCGTGCCAAGATCGAGCGCCTTGCCGTGTTGCTGCAGGGGGCGTTGACCGCCCGCGATATGGTGGGGTTGAAGATGAATCTCCCTGATAACAAGCGGGAAGAAGTCTTGCAAATGCTGCCTTCGTTGCGCAAACCGACTGTTTCCAGACTGACTCAGGATGAATGGGTGGCGATCGAAGTGGTGCTGACGGAGCTTCAAGCACGGGAGTTAATCCCTCAGCTGAAAGAGCTCGGTGCGGAAGGAATCATCGAATACCCCTTGAATAAAGTCATTGGCTGACCGAGGGTCGCGGCCCGCTCAAAGTTGGAGTTGTCTCCGGGGCGGATTAAACATTAAATTTTTTGATTATGGGATCCCTTAAGAAAAAGCGGAAAACCAAAATCAACAAGCACAAGCGACGTAAACGCATGAAGGCTAACCGCCATAAGAAGCGTTTGCGTTACAAGAGCTAATCGTTGATCTTGGACGCATGAAAGCGATGCAGCGTGGTGGCCCTCTATTCGGCACACACCGCTGTTTTGTTTTGTACACGATTCTAGGGTTTTGTTCCTTCTTGGTTCCTTCGGGGTATGCTGAGGTAGGAGACAAACTTGAGGATTTCGCCGAAGTGTACATTGATCAGTATTTCGAACCGGACGAGAGGTTGTTGCTCACCGAGGAAGGAAAGAAAAAGAGTCAGGCCCTTGCCCACTATGCGATGGGACGGACCTTTGAGGCGAAAGGGAGAGTCAATGAAGCCGTGAAGGCTTATGGTAAAGTCCTTGAGAATCAGCCTCATTTAGTTCTTCTGGCCCGCAAAACGGCTTATTTGTTGGCTCGCGATGGCAGCAATGACAAGGCATTGAAATTGCTGGAGCAGAGTCTTAAAAAGAATCCCAACGATGCTTTCGCCTACATCTCTCTGTCGGAATATCTTGCGACTTATCAGGGAAATGACCCCAAGGGGCGGGCTCGGGCGTTTGAAATTATAGAAGCGGCTGTTGATCGTTTTCCTGATGAACCCGCCGTCTACGAGCACATCGTCAGGATGATGCTGGTCGCGAAACGCAAGGATGAAGCCCGTGTCATCGTTGATAGGGCCGCTAAACGGAACAACATCGATTCTGAGTATTGGCTGAGATTGGGAAAAATCGTAGGTAGAACCTGGCCAGTTCGCCCCAATGTGCCGTCTATCGATGCTGAGTTGTTGAATCGAATTTACGGAAAGGCGCGCGAATTCGCGGGCGAAGATTGGGCGACAGTGGAACTGGTGGGCGACTTTTATCACGCCACCCAGCAATTTGTGGAGGCTGTTAGAACCTACAATGAAGTGATCGAGAGTAATCCCGACCACCTTGATACCCGGGAGAAGCTGGCCCGGGTTTATGCGGGTCTCGATGACAGAGAGATGGTTCTCAAGACATTGGAAGAAATTGTCGAAATCGATCCGCGAAATGCGGGGGTTCACAAGCAGATCGCGGGCTTCTATATTGGAATCGAAGATTACGCGTCAGCAGTGCCACACCTTCAGCAGTCGCTCTTAATCAGCAAAGGGGAAGAACGAGAGTACGTAGCGCTTGGCGGTATGATGATTGACGCGAAGCAATACGAAGCGGCGGTGGAGTTTCTCGACGGCGCCGCCTACTTGTTTCCTGAGTCGTCGCAATTGCCCCTGTTTTTGGCGATTTCCTACAGCAGTCTGGAGGACTGGGGAAACGCGGTCACGCAATTTGCGACTTCACTGAAGTTAGGTGAGGCGTCACAGCCGGAAATGTTTGATGAGGTGTTCTATTTTCGCTATGCCGCAGCCTACGAACGGAAAGGCGACCTCAAAGAGGCGGAGGATTTATTTCAGAAAACCATCGAACTGATTTCCAAGAAAGACCCGTCGGAGGAAGATAAAGAGTTCACTGCTACGGTATATAACTACCTGGGATACATGTGGTTGGAGAAAGATATGAATATCGATGAAGCTGGCGAACTGATTCGCACCGCTGCTGATCTCGATCCAGATAGTGGGGCAATTGCGGATAGCTTGGGTTGGTTCTATTTCAAAAAAGAGCGTTACGAAGAAGCGCGGGATGAACTGTTGCGAGCTGAGGAGCTGACCAGCGAGCCTGCGGCTGAAATTTTGGATCATATTGGGCGTGCTTTTCACAAATTGGGGGAAAATGGGAAAGCGGTTGGCTATCTCGAGAGGGCTCTTGAACTGGAGCCTGAGAATACTGAGATTGCAGAGCGACTCGAATATTTCAGGAAAAGCGAGGTCGGCAAGCCTGATCGAGCAGCGAAACCTGGGAATAAGTCTGCTGAACTGCAGAATAAAAGGAAGTCCGCTGAGCCGGTTCTTTCTCAGTAGCCTGCTAAGCGGAGATGCCGACGGAATCTCCTATCGTTTTTCCGCCCATTGCCCAAATTGTTCGCGATTTTGAGTGGCTTCTGAGTTGCCCCCCTCTCCTCTCCAGTTCAAATTCGATTTCAACGGATGTGACTCAACCGCTGCCTGACGAGAAAGCGATTGGTCCGGTCAGAGCTTTTCTGGAGTCCCGGGCTTCTTACCGTGTTGGATACTACGTGGAGTCATTGATTGAAGTCTGGTTGAGGCAGTTCCCAGACGTTGAGCACCTGAAACACGCCGTACAGCTTCAGAATGATAGGCGTACGGTTGGTGAACTAGATTTTCTGTTTCAGAGAGAAGGCGAGCTGAGACATTTGGAGGTAGCGGTGAAGTTCTACCTGTATCTTGGGGACGAAGAGACGGAAGGGAGTCGATTTCCCGGTCCCAATGCCACGGATAACTTTGAGAAAAAGCGGGATAAGATTCTGGGGCAGCAAATTCCGCTGGGGAAAAAGTATTTCCCGGATATCGCGCGTGGCGAAGTCGTCATGAAGGGCATGATCTTTATGCCGCCGGGAGTCACTTCGATTTCTGATCCGCCGGAGGGTTTGAATCCTGATCACCGGGCTGGCATTTGGATCCGGGAATCTGAGATCGGCTGGATCGTCGAAAGCAGTGGTGCTGCGTTCGGCGGCACGCTTGAGAAGCCCTACTGGCTTTCTGGTTTGTCGGCAGAGGGAGAGAGTGTGGGGATGCCGATCAGTGATCTAATCGATCGAATTCGAGAGCATTTCAGTGAAAAAAAGCACCCTCTCCTGCTCAGCCTTGCCGATAGCGATGGCAATGAAGTTCATCGTGTTTTTGTTGTCGCAGACCATTGGCCTCAGGTTGACTGAGATCGATACGGACAATTCGACGCAATGGTGTTTTGACCACGGGCAGGGTTCGGGCATCTTAAGTCCATGCCTGTTTCTCGAATACGATTGTGGTTTTCGGCTGTCACTCTGATGGGATGTCTGGATTCAACTGTGGCGCAGGCGCAGTTGAATCAGGAATCAATCGAGGCTGCTTATCGATATTCGGCATCCCACTCCGGGCGAGCTCTCATCATCAATGAGCGGGGCCGGGTTAACTTCGAACGATATTACAATGGCTTGTCTAAGGGGACGCCTTTGCACATTTATTCGGGCACCAAATCGTTCTTCGCAGTGCTTGCGCTAATTGCTCAGGAAGAAGGGCTGCTCAAATTGGATGAGAGAGTTGCCGACACTATTTCGGAGTGGCGGGATGACTCGAGGAAAAGTCAGATCACGATTCGGGAACTTCTCAATTTCACCTCCGGGCTGGAAACTGGATTTGAAGAAATCTACGGGCGGTCAACTGCTGATAAATTGACGCTGTCATTGAGCCTCGATGCGGTGAGAGACCGAGGTACTTCATTTATCTATGGCCCCGGTCACCTTCAGGTTTTTTGCGAAGTGCTGAGGCGGAAACTCTCATCAAAGGGGGTCAGTTACGAAGAATACTTGAACAAGAAGCTGATTCGCCCACTGGGGATTGATATCACCAAATGGCGGGAAGATTCCCACGGCAATGTGATCCCGTCAGCGGGCATGTACATGACGGGTCGGGATTGGATGTCCTTCGGTGAAATGATCCTGAATGGGGGAAGTTGGAAAGGAAGGCAACTGGTTCGCTCTGACAGCCTGACACAATGCTTTATTGGTACACCGATCAATCCGTCGTTCGGACTTTGTTTCTGGCTTAATGCCCACAATAGCCGCTCCGACGCCTGGGAGGTTGATGTCGAAGAGAGGCTTGAAGAGAAGCCTCTGCCGGAGGACTGGCGGGCCTCTTGTTTGGCGAAAGGCGCACCGTCTGATCTTGTTGTCTCGTTGGGGTCGACGTTCCAGCGTCTTTACGTTGTTCCTTCGATGCAGTTGGTGATGGTCCACCACGGCAGGCCGGGACACGACTTCCGGGATTATGAGTTTCTCAGAATTCTATTCGAAAATGCCAGTATACCGGATGTTGCGAATGACCCTGCGGGCCCGCAACCGCGTGCAACCAAGCCGATTCTAAAGCGTTTGTTCAACCGCCCGGACTAAGAGCTTATACCATTTCGATGGTGAAACTGTGGAATGGCTGAGTCGAACCTTTTCTAGCGCTAGGCGCTGCGAAGGCGCGATGCGGGGGCCGCCCCGCGGGCATCGCAACTGAGCAGGAACAAAGCGATTGGAAAGATTTGGCCAGCGTCCCAACACTTCCGCGAAGCGCTCACTTCCCCCTTAAAAGCCCCTTCATTCCTCCAGTTTCACTGTTGAGGTGGTATTATTGAGCCGAGGCGGGGTCTTCAGTGCCTGACTTTTCTACGTTTGTCTCTGGGGTGATAGCCGGCTCTTCTTCTGCGCGAGATTTTGTAGCCTTTGCAAATGCTTTGGCTTTAACCAGGCGCATCAGGTTTGATTCGCCTTTTCGCCATTTGTATCCGGTGCCGAAATCGAGGGGTTTCTTCTGTTTCTGATAAGCAGATCGGAGGTCGCCCTGATAGTTCTCTGCGAACAGTTCAATTGGTCCGGTGTAGCTCCCGTAGAGATCAGCAAACCAAACATCTGCATCGAAGTATCGAAACGGAATCCCAGAGTCGTCCTGAACAATTTGGTCGCTGTAGTCGAGGAGATGTTGGCGGACCTTAGAGAACCAACTTGAGTGCATCAGAAATGATGCCGCTTTGAGGTAGGCGTTTCCTGTTGGTTGTCCTTCTAACCATTTTTGTAAACCGGATTTAGCGAACCCTCCGTCGGATAAATCGGAGGAAAAGTAGTAGAGAGTTTTCGACTGTTGGAGACGACGTGGTGAGAACTCGATTTTCACCACGTCGGCACCGGATGACTTGGCCCCCTGGCTTGCGAGAGTGCCGTCAGTATTGAGAGAGAGGTATTCGAGGCTTTTCACATACTGTCCTGACCGAGCCAGAAAGATCATCATAATTGGGGTGGTGCCATGGAAGGTGGAGAACTGAAGATCATCCTTCATATCTTTGGTCCGAAAGAAGCTGAAGTTGATGATTTCCCCGAGGGCATTCCTGACTTCAGACAGAGCTCGGCCGGCATTGCCGCCGTTGAGCTGAGAAAGATCAGGGGTTTCGCCAATGGGCTCGAGGCCGCACATAATGTAGGTATTTGCGGTCGGAAACATGTAGAAGGCGTGAATGATGTCAGGCCCGCTGAAGAGGTAGCGAACGGTTGATCCGGTTGTCATATCCGGTTGAAGTGCAGCAGCAGACCAATTGGATATTGGGCGAAGGACCCTTTCTTCATGGCTACTGAATTCACGATCTATCTGCTCAATGTGTGACTGCCAGGATGAAGCTTCAGTGAGGGGGTGATCCACCTGATGTGGAAGATCAAGTCCCGCTAGAAAGGCAATAACATCGTTCAGTTTAGCGATGTCGATGGATTCTTCTGCCTGTGTGTTAGGGTTCAGAAATGCGATGAACGCTGCAAAAATGAAAGTCCGTTTGGTCATATTGAGACTGTTACGCGAATTTGTTGAATTGAGAAGGAAGCAATGGCTGAGGATTTGTGTCGAAATGGTTTCATTTCGCTTCGGGATCAAGGGAGATAATTTTCCCCTTGATACGAATATCGGTGCCAATCAGATCGACTTCCATTCCTTCGAGACGGGTCGCAAGGTTCAGGGGTGGAACTAAGAAGGTTTCACCTCCTCCTAATCTAGGTGCGAGATAGAGGACGATTTCATCTACCAGTCCGAGCTCAAGGGCGTGAGACAGAAGCCGACCTCCCGATTCCAAGAGGACGGCATTGATTCCTTCCGAGGCAAGTTGTTGCAACGACTCGCTAAGCGAAATGCCGAGATGGATTTGGGTGAGATCGGCATGTTCATCGGTAAAAAGATGATGAGTTGAAGGGAGGTCTGAATCTGATGTGAGAACCACTCGCAATGGCTGCGGTCGATTTTTCGCAAAATCTCCCCGTAGGGTGAGTGAAGGATTGTCCTTCCGGAATGTTTCGCCCCCAACGAGCACCGCATCACATTGTTGCCGTAGGCGTTGCACGTCTTCCCGAGAAGCTTGATTTGAGATCCATTGACCGTCTTCCGGTTTGAGTGTTGTTCGTCCGTCCAGAGTCGCGGCTGTTTTGGCAATGACCCAGGGCAGGCCGGTGGTAACGCGTTTAGCAAAGAATCGAATGAGATGATTCGCCTCTTTTTCCATGATTCCAGTGGTCACTTTTATGCCTGCCTCTTTGAGAAGCGGAAATCCACCGCCGGCATGTTCGGGGTTGGGGTCGGTCGCGCCAACCACGACTCTAGACAATCCCGCTTTCTGAATGGCCTCGACACAGGGCGGAGTGCGCCCGTGGGTTGAGCAGGGCTCCAGGGTTACGTAGATCGTGGCACCCACGGTTGAACTTGGTCCTGATGAAGCGTGGGCGTCGGCGATGGCGTTGACTTCGGCATGTGGGCCTCCCGCTTTCTGGTGCCATCCTCTTCCGATAACTTGTCCATCCTTCACCACTACCGCGCCAACCGGAGGATTTGGGCTGGTGAGGCCAAGACCTTTGGCCCCTTCGTCCAGCGCTTGCAGCATGTAGCCACCGTCATCGATTGAGGGTTCTCCCATAGGGGTAATCTAGGAGAGGGTTGATCTCTCGAAAATGAAAATTATTTCGTTTTCCTTCCTGACGAGTATGCGGCGAATGAGATACTTGGTCCCGCTATTGTGCCGCGGCGGGTCGCATTGGATAGTTGGTCATGTATCAAATGATGTTTCGAATTAGTTTTTTTATACTGCTGGCTGCTTCGTTGGGATTTGCTGCGCCCCCTAACGTGATCATTGTTTACACCGATGATCAGGGTTCGGTTGATGCTGGATGTTATGGTTCTGATGATCTCGAGACGCCGAACATGGATAGACTCGCCGCTTCGGGAATCCGGTTCACCCAGATGTTGGCTCCTTCCGGTATTTGTTCTGCTTCTCGCGCCGGATTGATGACTGGTCAGATGCCGGCGAGAGCGGGGGTTCCAGGTAATGTTTCCTCTTCAAAAGGAGAAGAAGGAATGCCGGCTTCCAAAGTGACGATGGCGGAATTGCTGAAATCAAACGGGTATGCAACGGGGCATATTGGTAAGTGGCACCTTGGTTACACGCCGGAAACGATGCCCAATAATCAGGGATTTGATCACTCATTCGGTCACATGGGGGGATGTATTGATAATTATTCTCACTTCTTCTATTGGAATGGTCCGAACCGTCACGACCTCTGGCGAAATGGCGAGGAGATCTGGGAGGACGGTGAGTTTTTTGGTACTTCGATGGTGGACGAATTGAAGGGGTTTATTGATTCAAATAGTGAAGGTCCTTTCTTTGTCTACTGGGCTATCAACTGGCCTCATTATCCACTGCAGGGAACGGCAAAGTGGCGGGAACACTACAAAGATCTGCCTCATCCGCGGAATAAGTATGCGGCTTTTGTGTCTTCGATAGATGATTTACTTGGGGAGTTGTTAGACCATCTCGAGTCCTCCGGGCTCAGGGAGAATACGCTGATTGTATTCCAATCTGATCATGGGCATTCGGTAGAAGAGAGAACTTTTGATGGAGGTGGATCGGCGGGACCGTATCGCGGTCACAAAGGAACGCTGTGGGAGGGAGGCCTTCGGGTGCCTTCGATCGTGAGTTGGCCGAAAGAGATTCCTCAAGGAGAGGTTCGTGATCAATTGGTGACAGGGATTGATTGGTATCCCACGATTGCAGAGATTACCGGCGTAACAGTTCCTGAGTCTCATCCAGTTGATGGGAGGTCTCTCGTCCCCGTGTTGAAAAGCGCGACGGCTTCAAGTCAGCATGAGGGGAATTATTGGAGAATGGGTAACAGTCCTAAGAACGCGAAATGGGTGGTACGTGAGGGTAAGTGGAAACTGCTTGGGAATGCCACAGAGCTTGTGAGGCCTGATGGAATCCCCGAATTGACGAGTGAAGACAAGAAGCTGTTTCTCGTCGATTTGGAAAAGGATCCTGGGGAGTCTCGCAATGTGAGTGATGACAATCCGGAGCTGGTTAAAAGGCTTTTGGAGGTCAGGGATCAATACGAGGCCAGCATTGCTGCAGATCAGTAGGGAGGTTGGCAGGGGGTGTTTTTGATCCCTATATATTTGGAGGTCGAACTTAGTTTCGACCTGTTGCCCTCGTAAATATTTTGGAATATTGTGATTTTTACTGAACAAACCGCCTGCTGAAACGTCCAATAGAGTAATGCAGGACCTTTCAGAAGAGTGGAAAAGCTGGATCGATGAGCATGGTAGTCGGCTTATGTTGTTCGCTCGTCAGCAGACCAGATGCGAGGCTGACGCTGAGGATGTTCTTCAGCTTGCATTGGTAAAAACGTGGAAGACTCACAATGCTGCTCCGAACCGTCAGGTTGTCAGCCTAGCTTATACCAATGTTAAGCGCTGTGCGATTGATCTGGCCCGCAGCACAGATCGGAGAAAGAGACGTGAAGATGAATCTCAGCGTGAAAAGGGCGAATTGGTGACCTGGTTTGAACTGCCGGAAGACGATACGTCCCGTTCTCTACAAGTGGCGCTTTCGAAAATTCCCCGCAAGTTTCGGGAAGTGATCACTCTCAAGATTTGGGGAGATCAAACTTTCGACGAGATTGGTAAAGCACTCGTGATTTCTCCTAACACAGCGGCTTCTCGCTATCGTTATGGGATGGATGCGCTGCGTCGCAGTGTTTCCTTGGAGCGCTTGGAAATCGGTCTGTAGTTCGATTCCGGTTATATGATCGGATCGGGACAGAATTCTCGACGTTCGCATTTGAGGCAATGTTCGCCCATGAAGAGATTGTCGAAGAGTTCCATTAAGGGCTCAACGGTTTCGGGCGATTCCACCATCATGCCACATTCGAAATTCCGGCGTTTGACTGATTTGGCTCCCATGCCAGCGCCAGTGAGATTGGCTGATCCCAGGAAGGCTCTTTTGCCATCTACGATCACACATTTCATGTGATTTCGCGGGCAGAGGACACGTTCGAAACGGTCGGAGTTGATCAATTCGGGGAATCGATCGAAGTCTTTTCGAAAACGCGGGCCTGGTTCCTTGGCGTGGATTAGACGGATCTCCACCCCGTCGCCAACGAGATCTGCGAAGAGTGAGAGAAAGGTATCGAACTTGCGGGCGGTTCTTTGGTAGTGCAAATCCTTGAGATCTGCTGTCGCCACCCAGAGAAACTTTCTGGCGGAAGGGATGAGATCCTTGAACACCGCTTCATGGATTTCTTCGTTAAGGACGAGTCGATCCATGGGCGGTGTCTAAATCAGAAGTCTTCGGTCAAATGTGGATCGCATGACCAAACGCATCACTCGTCGCCTCGTGAATGGCTTCGGCGAGGGTTGGGTGGGCGTGAATGGTTGCTTCGATCTCTTCGGCGGTGGCTTCGAGGTTCATGGCTAATCCAATTTCGGCAATGAGCTCGGTGGCTCCGCCGCCAATCATGTGGGCACCGAGGATTTCACCGTGCTTTTTATCGAAGATCATTTTCACAAAGCCTTCGGAATCGGCCACTGCGAGTGCCCGGCCGCTGGCGGCGAATGGGAATTTTCCAACGGTGTAGTCGAGCCCTTGCTCTTTGCAGGCTTCCTCAGTCAAACCGATGGAGGCGACTTCAGGATGGCAATAGGTGCAAGCAGGGAACAATCCGACTTGCTTTGGCTTGTGACCTTCCACAAACATGCCTTCGACGGCCTGTACGGCTTCGTAACTGCCTGTGTGGGCAAGCCAAGGAGGACCGGTGATGTCGCCTGCAGCGAATACATTGGGAACGCTAGTTTGATAGCGGGCATCAGTGTCGATGAATCCACGCTCCAGTTTGATTTGCTCTGAGTTGTTGGGCAGAACCGGGGCGATACCGATCGCGACCAGAACGACCTCGGATTCGAGCACTTGGCTTTCACCCCCTTCGGCTGGTTCGACGGTGAGTTTGACACTTTTGCCGCTGGTGTCGGCTGAGACGGTTTTGGTGGAAGTCATCACATTGATGCCTTGCTTAATGAGTGATTTCTCAAGCGTCTTGCTGACTTCGTTGTCTTCAATAGGAAGTACGGTGTCGACCATCTCAACGACGGTGACTTCGGTTCCGTAGGCATTAAAGAAGTAGGCAAACTCGATACCAATTGCTCCTGCACCGATAATGGTGATGGACTTCGGTTGCTTCGGAAGATTCATCGCTTCGCGTGAACCGATCACTTTCTTGCTGTCAAATGGGAGGAAGGGAAGTTCACGGGAGACACAGCCGGTCGCGACGAGGACGTTCTCGGTTGTGTGGAGTTCGCTCTTGCCGTCGGCATCGATGACTTCAACTTTGCCGTTGGCAGCGAGGCCTCCGACGCCACGGATGTAGTCGATCTTGTTTTTCTTGAAGAGAAATTCGATGCCTCCTGCCAATTGGTCAGAAACGCTCCGGGAACGTTTGATGACTTTTTCCCAGTCGTACTTCAGGTTGGAAAAGGAAATGCCAAAATCGTCTGCATGATGCTTCATCGTGTGATAAAGCTCGGCATTTTTGAGGAGGGCCTTGGTTGGAATACAACCCCAGTTCAGGCAAGTGCCGCCAGCGCGTTCTTTTTCGATGCATGCGACGCGCTTGCCAAGTTGAGCAGCGCGAATAGCTCCGACGTAGCCAGCAGGGCCACCTCCAATTACGATAAGATCATAGGATGCCATGACAGTTTTATAGAAATGTTAGGAAATAAGAAGGAAAGGATTTTCGATGAATCGCTTTAGCTCAGAGAGGAAGCGGGCGCCAACGGCGCCGTCGATGACACGGTGGTCGCAGCTCATTCCGATCCACATGCGCTGGCCGGGAACAATCTGATTGGCGTCATTGATGACGGGAAGTTTGGTGATGGTTCCGATCGAGAGGATGGCGGACTGAGGAGGATTGATGATGGCGTCGAAGTGTCCGATACCAAAGGCACCGAGGTTGGAGATGGTAATGGTGCCACCCAGCATTTCTTCGGGTGCGAGTTTCTTGTCGCGGGCACGAACGGCGAGGTCTTTGAGCTCAGTCGCGAGTTCCTTGATCGATTTGTTCTGAGCGGATCGGATTACCGGTGTGACGAGGCCGTCAGGGATGGCGACGGCGACGGAGAGATTCACTTCGCCATATTGCTGAACTGAATCACCCATGAAAGAAGCGTTCACTTCAGGGACTGCTGCGGTCGCCAGCACGGTGGATCGCATGATGAAATCGTTGACGGTGTATTTGGGGCCTCCGTTGGCGAGGCTGGCCTGATTGACTTTACCGCGGAGATCCATGAGCGACTCGGTGTCGACTTCGATATTGAGGTAGAAATGCGGAATTGTCGTCTTGCTCTCAAGAAGGCGTTCGGCAATGACCCGGCGCATCCCTGTGAGAGGGATGTTGGTGTCAGTGAGTCCGTCGTTGGATGGGAGTAGGCCTAGATTGGACCCGCCTCCGCCGACAGGGGCGAATTCGACGTCGTCTTTTACGATGCGTCCACCGGGACCGGTTCCGCGAACTCGTGATAGATCGATTCCAAGCTCGTCGGCGAGTTTGCGCGCAACGGGAGATGCTTTGACCCGGATGCCGCCGGAGGACAGGGCAGGGGTGATTGCTGCGGAAGCTGGCTTGGCCGGAGCGGCTGCCTTGTCTGTTGCGGGCGCGGCGGCTGTTTCTTCAGAGCCTTCTTCCACGGGAGGAGCAGGCGGAGTGTCGGCATCGGCTGGCGGCTCTTCGCCGTCTTCGAGAATCAGAGCCAGGGTAGCGCCGAGAGGAACGGTTTCGCCTTCTTTGACATAAATCTTATGAATGACCCCCTCATCAAAGGATGGCATCGCCATGGTGGCTTTGTCGGTTTCGACTTCGGCGATTTCCTCGTCCATTCCGACGGTGTCACCTTCACTCTTGAGCCACTTGACGAGAGTTCCCTCGCTCATGGTGTCGCTCAGTTTTGGCATCGTTACGTATGCGGCCATAATTACTTTCGAGTCTAAAAAATTATTGGTTTGTTAGTGTGGTTTAATCCTAACAAATAGTTAAAGCGCGGGCTACGATTTCTTCAGGAGTGGGCAATTGTAGTTTTTCAATTGCCGGGCTGTAGAAGGCCGGGGCATCGGCACTGGTGATCCGAAGCACTGGAGCATCGAGGTCGTCGAATGCCTGCTCCATGATCATGGAGGAAACCTGGGCACCAATTCCACAGAAAGGTTTGTTCTCTTCAATGTAAATCGCGCGATGGGTTTTGCGAACCGTTTCGAGAATGGCTTGCTCGTCAATCGGGCGAATCGAGCGGAGGTCGAGCACCTCTGCGTTGATGTTGTATTGGTCAGCGAGGATGTCTGCGGCGGCGAGAGATGTCACCACGGCGCGTCCGTGAGCGATGAGCGAGATATCGGCTCCTTCGCGTTTCACTTTGGCTTTGCCGATTGGAACGATCAGTTCGCCGTCTTCGAGTTCATCGTTGGAAGGAACTTCGCCTGTCATTCCGTAGAGCACGGTGCTCTCCATGAAGTAAACCGGATCGTTGTCGCGAATGGCGGACTTGATCAATCCTTTCACGTCGTAGGGATCCGAGGGGGATACGACTTTGAGGCCGGGCATGTTGGCGAAAATGTTCTCCGGTGTGTGGGAGTGTGTTGCGCCCACATTGGTTCCGGCGTTAGCCGGTCCACGAACTACGATGGGAACATTGATGAGTCCGCCTGACATGTAACGACAAGTCGCGGCGTTGTTCATCATCTGGTCAAAGGCAACGTAGGCGAAGCTGAAGAACATGAGTTCCATGACAGGGCGAACGCCGAGCATGCTGGCGCCAATACCCATGCCAATGAATCCTGCTTCGGAAATGGGGGTGTCGATGACTCGCTTGTCGCCCCATTTTTTCCAAAGGCCTTCGGTGACTTTGTAGGCTCCGTTATACTCGGCAACCTCTTCCCCAATGATGCAAACATTGTCGTCGTGGGCGAGCTCTTCGTCGAGTCCTTCACGAAGTGCTTCACGGTAAGTAATCTCTCTTGGCATGATCTTTAATCGTGACCCTTCTTCGCCGGGGCTTCGAAGGGTATAAAGTTAACAGGGTTGGGTCTGTGATCCAACAGGGTTAGGTGGTCGTTGTCGGATTACTGGTGAAAGAAATGGCGTCCGGTGCGTCCGGCTTCGGTGTTGTTATCAACTTCCCAGTAGATGTCATCGAAGATTTCGGACTCGTCGGGGAAGGGGCTCTTTTTGGCGAAGTCGGCAGCGGCATCAGCTTCGGCGCCTGCTTCCTTATTGATGGCCTTGTAGTCGTCTTCAGTGATGACGCCTTCTTCAATGAGGGTGGCCTTCCAGAATTCGATAGGGTCGTGTTTCTGAATGTAATTTTGGATCTCTTCTTTGGTCCGGTATTTTTCAGTGTTGGCGTCGGCAACGGAGTGACCCTTGTGACGGTAGGTTGTGATCTCCAGAATCGTGGGGCGGGATTTTTCGTGAGCCCGCTCGACCGCCTTCTGAACTCCGGCGCGAATTTCGTAAATGCTGACGCCGTCGATCTTGGCCCAGTCCATGTTGTAACCTTCGGCACGAGCAGCCAGTCCTTCCTCAGGGTGGGAGGATGAACGCTCTTGCGAGGTGCCCATGCTGTAGCCGTTGTTCTCGATGATATAGATCACTGGTAGATCCCAAAGCGCGGCCATATTGAGAGCCTCGTGAAAGGCGCCCTGATTGATAGCGCCATCTCCCATGTAACAGAGGCAGCATCCTTTAAGGCCTTTGTATTTGATTCCGAATGCCAGTCCAGCACCCAGCGGGGTTTGTCCGGCAACGATGCCGTGGCCACCCCAGTAGTTCTTATCGGGTGCGAAGTAGTGCATCGATCCGCCTTTGCCTTTCGAGCAGCCTGTTTTCTTTCCGAAAACTTCTGCCATGCATTCGTTCATGCCCATGCCGACAGAGAGTGCGTGGCCATGGTCGCGATATGCCGTGATGACATGATCGTTCTCACCGAGTAGTGAAATGGATCCGACCGCTACAGACTCTTGTCCGATGTAGAGGTGAAGAAAGCCACCAATAGATCCTGAGTGGTAGTGCTTTAGTGAAGTTTGCTCGAACCGGCGAATCCGAACCATCTTGCGAAGAAGTTCAATTTTATCCTCCGCAGTCAGGGACTGATTGATCGGGTCATCAGCATACTCGGCAGTTGGTTTTTTTGGTGTCTTTTCAGCCATCTCTGTCAGAAAGTTTACGCCTCCAGTTGGAAGGGCGCGAACGGTAGCTTAAAGTGCTGTAGTTGGAAAATGCAAAGTCGTCAATTTTGGCGATTTCTATTTCCGATTCAGCTGATTGTTCCACGTGGAACATTTTGGAAATTTAAAATGTTTGTTTACCCAAAAAAATACGATGTCCTTATCATTGGAGGAGGACACGCAGGTGCTGAGGCTGCGAAGGCAGCGTCACGAGTAGGCGCGGAGGTTGCGATCCTAAGCCAGAATCTGGATACGCTTGGCCAGATGTCATGTAATCCAGCGATCGGGGGGCTAGGCAAAGGCCACATGGTTCGTGAGATCGATGCATTGGGCGGCGTCATGTCTTTGAATACAGATGCCACCGGCATTCAGTTCAGGATCCTTAACGGTCGAAAGGGGCCTAGTGTTCGTGCGCCGCGCGCTCAATGTGATAAAAAAGCCTACCAGTTCAGAATGAAGTGGCTGTTGGAGGCTGATGAGAGGATCGAGCTTCACCAAGGCAATGTGGCGCGGCTTTTGATCGAGGATGATCAAGTCGTAGGGATTGAGACTACTTTAGGGCTTCAGGTGCGGACATCGTCAGTGGTGATCACTGCAGGGACTTTCATGAGAGGGTTGATGCATGTCGGCCTTCAGAATCAAAAGGGTGGCAGGATGGGAGACGCCACTTCAACCATCAGTGACGACCTTAGAAATCTGGGGTTCGAAGTGAAGCGCTTCAAGACAGGAACGCCATGCCGCTTGAATGGGAAGTCGATCGACTTTTCTAAGTGTGAAAGGCAGGACGGGGATGAACCAGCTCCGCTTTTTTCCTTTCGTTCGGCAACTGAGCCTTCGGGGCCGCAGGATATTTTCAGTTTGAACCGTTGGAGCGATCCAGCGTTCCACGTGGAACAAATGCCCTGTTGGATCACCTACACCAACGAGCGCACCCACGACGTGATTAACGCGAACCTCGACAAGTCGCCGATGTATTCGGGCAAGATTGAGGGGGTCGGTCCACGCTATTGTCCTTCCATTGAAGATAAGGTCGTACGTTTTGCTGAAAAGAGCCGCCACCAGGTGTTTCTCGAGCCCGAAGGGCGTCAGACGCACGAATATTACATCAATGGTGTTTCCACCTCGTTACCGTTTGAAGTTCAATATGATTTTATTCGTTCCATTGAAGGATTGGAGAACGCGGAGATCATTCGGCCCGGATATGCTGTTGAGTATGATTACTGTGTTCCGACGCAGCTCTTTCCTACCTTGGAAACCAAGAAGATTTCAGGTCTCTATTTCGCAGGACAGATCAACGGGACGTCCGGATACGAAGAAGCCGCTGGTCAGGGCTTGGTTGCGGGTGCCAATGCGGCCCTGAAGGTGGCTGGCAAAGAGGAGTTTGTTCTGGGACGCGATGAATCCTATATCGGTGTCATGATCGATGACCTGGTTACCAAGGGCACCGATGAGCCCTATCGCATGTTTACGAGTCGAGCCGAATACCGACTACTTCTTCGTCACGACAACGCTGACATTCGTTTGCTTCCTCAAGCCACGCGACACGGTTTGATCGATTCTGAATTTGAGGCGGCGACACGCGCCAAGCAGGAAAAGATCGAGACCTTGAAGCACAAACTCGAAAACTCACATACGGCCGACGGGTCGCTGGCCAAGTGGTTGCGGCGGCCTGAATCCAGTTGGAAGGATTTTGAAGACAGCCTGAAAGGGGAGTTTGAAGTCGAGACCTGGGAGCAGGCAGAGACCGACATCAAATACTCCGGGTATATTCAGCGTCAGGCCGATATGGTGGCCAAAGCGCGAAGGCTTGAGGAGAAAGCGATCCCTGATTGGATCGACTACCCAACGATTACCGGTCTGAAACGGGAGGCCCAAACCAAGCTACAGCATATCCAGCCAAAAACCCTCGGCCAGGCGGGTAGAATAAGTGGAATTACTCCTGCTGACATCTCGTTGCTTGCGGTATGGTTAGAAAGAGGTAAACGCTAGAGAGATGTTAAAGGGTTTTGCTATCACAGGAGTCTTCCTGATTTTGATTCTTCAGTCTGTCTGCGGGCAGGATTCCTATGTGGAATTCCCTGAAAATAATTCCTTTCTTCCGCGCAGTTGGATTGCAGATCCGATTGGTGCCAAAATAGACCCATTGAAACCCGACTACCGGGAGGCAGCGCAGAAGATCATTCTGAAAGCGCTCGCTAAGTATCCGGATGAGATTCTCGAACAGTTTCTTGATCAAGTGAGTCTTGTGGGATCGCTCAGTTTTTACGATGTGGGATACGGCGGGACCTACATGGCCAACGGACGCCAGGTGGTTCTGGTTTACCGCCCTACCTTTGATCCCAGGGGCTTCGAGCAGCGTTTCCACCATGAGTTTTCATCGATTCTCCTTAAGAAGAATGAGGCTCTTTTTGATGGGGACCGATGGCACGCTTCAAATAAAGACACCTTTTCCTACCGAGCACCTGGGATTGTCGAAGAGCAGTCAGGAGATCGTTCTGAAGCCACTCGAGTGCTTGCTGCTGAACAGAAGAAAACGGGGGGATCTGGCAGCACTCTTCTTAAGTTGGATTTGAGTTTGATGGAGCAAGGGTTTTTGACCTCCTACAATCGAGTTTCAGTGGAGCAGGATTTGAATGAAACAGTCGCCCACCTCTTTACCAATCCTGATCTTTGGAATTACTGTGAGCGATTTCCCCGGATCGATCAGAAAGTCGATATCATAATCGATTTCTACCGCAGTCTTGATGTGAGAATGAACCGTCTCTATTTCCGGCGTATTACGGCTGAACCCAGCGCTACCCCAGAACCGGCCCCATGACGACAGCTGCGACCCGTTTGATCAAACTGGCTCTGGAGGAGGACCTGAATGAAGTAGGCGATTTAACTAGCCGCTATTTTGTTGATCCCGATCATCAATCGCGCGGCTTAATTGTGAGTCGCGAGAACGCTGTCATTTCTGGACTAGCGGTCACTGAAGAAGTTTGCGAGGCGGTGAGTTCTGAATTGAAATTTAAAGCAAATATCAGCGACGGCGATGCGGTCAGTACCAAGGATGTTGTTTGTGAAATCAGTGGGCCTACCCGAGCCATTTTGACTGCTGAGCGAACCGCGCTGAATTTCCTGCAACGATTGTCCGGAGTAGCGACGATCAGTCGGGAGTTCGTTCGTATGATTGAGGGCACAAGGGCTGTCTTACTCGATACGCGCAAGACCACACCGGGATGGAGGGCCTTAGAAAAAGCTGCCGTGAAAGATGGTGGTGCCACCAATCATCGATTCGGCCTCTATGATGTGGTGATGGTGAAAGACAATCATCTCGCAGCCAATCTCTCTCCGGTTATTTTATCGGATCGAGTAGCGGAACTAAGGGTGGCGGAACCCGAGCTCAAAATAGAAGTGGAGGCGGATCGTCTCGATCAAGTTGAAGCTTTTCTGATGATCCCGGGGATTGATGTGATCCTCCTTGATAACATGTCTAACCACGAGTTGTTGCAGGCCGTTGCTCTTCGCGATGAATCTGGCAGCACGATAAAACTGGAAGCCAGCGGGGGAGTTAATTTGACCACGGTTCGGGGCATTGCCGAAACCGGGGTCGATTACATTTCAGTGGGAGCTTTAACTCACTCTGTTCGCTCCATTGATCTCGGTTTAGATCTTCAGCTGAACGATGAGTGATTCTGTTTATGCATCAGTCGCCGCAGGTTTGAGCGAGCAGGTCCGGGACCAGTTTCCGAGAGAGCGATTTCATCATGTTTCCGAAACCGGTTCGACGAACGACGATCTGCTTGATCTCATTCGAGGCGGAACCGCCCAACACCTCGATCTCATAGTCGCCGACCATCAAAGCAAAGGGCGCGGTCGAAGGGGTGATCGATGGGAAGCTTCTCCCGGCAGAAATTTGCTCTTCTCAATTGCCTTGAAACTTGAGGAGCCAAGATCCTCTTGGCCACGTCTTCCTCATCTGTCGGCCTATGTTTTGGGTGGCGCCATAGAGTCAGTTTTGACTGACGACTCGATTCTCGAGGCGAAATGGCCCAACGACCTTCTCTTTCACCAACAGAAGCTCGCTGGTATTTTGGTTGAAACCGTTCTCGCTCCCAAACCCTTTGCGGTGGTTGGCATCGGGCTAAATGTGAACATGAGGCGCGATGAGTTTCCGGAGGAGTTGCAGGAGGAAGCAACTTCGCTTTATGAGATGCAGGGGTGCGAATCGAACCGGTGGTTTTTGCTTGGAGAAATTATCAGCGGATTTGCAAAATGCCACCCTAACAAACTCACTAATTTCTCAGATGTTCATGAGTGGCTTACCAAAAGAAATTTGCTCCTCGGCCGAAGGCTGAAAGTTAAAACAACCAAGGGAGTGATCGAAGGAACTGGCTGTGGTTTGGGCAAAGATGGCGAGCTTCTGATCGACCGTGGCAATAATGAGATTGAGGCGATCCTCAGCGCGGAGCGAGTATTGTTTTGTTAGGGCCTGTGTCACAACTGCCTGCAAATTAATTAAGTTGAGTTAATTGATTGCAGTTCTATGATTTAGGAAAATTGTATTACGACTATGGCCGACTTCATTTTTGCTGACGATTATCAGCTCGACGAGAGCCCTACCCGGCGCTTCTACGAAGAGTTCATGAAAGGTCTTGTGCACAAGCACAATAATCTCATGGGAGTGATCCAGGGATTCTCGAGCCTGATCCTCTATGATGATGGAATCAGTGATGATGTTCGGGAGAGCGCGAAGCAGATGCAGGACGCTTCGAAAACGGCATCTGATTTGAATCGTGAGATTTTGATTGCGACAGGATGCAGTCGTTGTGACAAGGACACTTTGACGCTGGATGTGGTTTTTCCTCATTGGAAAAATAAGGCCGATGAAATTTGCAAAGCCTCCGGGGTAAGCGTTCACGTCAACTATCGCGAAGGCCTGCCTGCGATCACGGGCGATTCGAGGAAACTGGGAGAGATTTTTTCTCAGTTGATGATGAATGCCGCCGAGGCGGCGGCGGAGACGCCCAACGGATCAGTTGCGATCGACATGTTTCCGCCGGGCGAAGCGAGCCCCGGTTCCAATGTGGATATGTTCATTCGAAACACCAGTATCGAAATGAGCGAAGACGATCTCAAGAGAGTTTTTGAGCCGTTTCACACCACCAAAGGAAGTGAACATTTCGGGATCGGAATGACTACCGCGGCAGTTTTAGCAGGTCAGATGGGTATGCGACTCGGGCTTCGTTATGCCGAAGGCACGACGACCGCTTGGATTTCGTTACCTACTGTCGACTAACGGGCGGTGGAGATACCGTGGCGCTTTGCTTTCTCGCGGAGCGTGAGTCTAGAAAGGCCCAGCCATTTCGAAGCGCGGCTAATGTTTCCGCCGCTGCGATTCAGAGCCGACTCGATCAATCCGCGCTCAATTCTTTCGACCGCCAATTGGTGAACCCCTTCTAACGAGCCATTTGCTGCTTCGGCAACCAATTGCTGGCAATACTCTTCCACTGAAGTTGAGTCTTTGGAGTCGCTGTCGGGCGGCTCGGTTTCCTGAAGCAGGTCGTCAATCATTTCGCGGTCGATCGCGTATCCGCGAGACCTCAATAAGGCCTTCCTGACGATGTTCTGAAGTTGCCTCACGTTTCCCGGCAGTCGGGAAGATTCGAGTCGGGAGACCGCGTTGCGAGTGATTGCTGTCGGGGGTAACCCCAACTCTGCACTGAAGCGTTTCAGAAAGAAACCCGTCAGCAGCTGAATATCCCCGGTACGATCCCTCAGTGGTGGCAGTTTGATTGTTGCGACGTTGAGTCGGTAAAATAGATCTTCCCGGAAATTCCCTTCGGAAATCATCTTTTCGAGGGATCGGTGTGTCGCTGCAATTATCCTAACATCAACAGAAATTTCTTCAGATCCGCCCACTCGTTGAAACCGCTTTTCTTGGAGAACGCGGAGCAACTTTGCCTGCAGCGCATGATCGAGGTCTCCTATTTCATCAAGAAACAGGGTGGCTCCATTGGCCTGTTCGAACTTGCCAATCCGTGTGGCCACGGCACCGGTGAACGCCCCTTTCTCGTGACCAAAGAGTTCTGACTCCAGAAGATTCTCAGGAATTGCCGCGCAGTTTATGGTGATGAATGGTTTGTGCGACCGGTGGCCATATTGAAATATTGCTCTAGCCACGAGCTCCTTGCCTGTTCCGGTTTCTCCTCGGATCAAAACTGTCACAGGCGTTGCCGATATGCGCCCCAGCCCTTTGTAGACATCGAGCATGGCCCGGCTGTTTCCAACAAGGCTATCCGAAGCCTCGTTGAGCTCGTTCCTCGGATCAATTGCGACTGGCTCATTGGCAAGTCGGGAACAGCTGACCGCTTCCTCGACCGCGCGAATCAGATCACTCCGTGAAAACGGCTTCGGAACGAAATCAAAGGCTCCGGCCTTAACCGCTTCGATGGCGGAACGGCTGTCCGAAGATTCATTCAAGGCGATAAAAGGCGGATGCGGGGAAGTTTTCTGGATTTCCTTAAGGAGCCCGAATCCTCGACCTTCTTCGAATTCTAGATCACAAAGAACAATATCGAACCTGCCACCTCGAAGCTCTTCGTCGGCATCATCACCTGTGCTGACTGCTTTAATCCTGATATCGGAATCTTTCAAAGCCTCCGCGATGGCCACCGCCGTTCTCGGGTCGGGATCAATCACAAGAAGTAGCGGAGGAGTGGCCATTATTTGATCACCTTTTGCTCAGTAGGTGATAAGAACCTTACCACAAAGATCAAAGTTTGAAACTTCGCCAATGAGTTTGGGGCTGATTCCATGGGCATTTGAATCAAAATCCGGTAGTTGGCACGCTTGATGCTTATTTGGTCTTTCGTATCTGAATTACAGAAAAAAGAAAAACTCATGAAAAAAATCGAAGCAATCATCAAACCCTTTAAACTTGAGGAAGTGAAAGAAGCTCTCACTGAGTCCGGCGTGCACGGTATGACAGTGAGCGAAGTGAAAGGTTTTGGTCGTCAAAAGGGACACACCGAAATTTATCGCGGTTCTGAATACACCGTGGATTTCCTTCCGAAAGTGAAACTCGAAATCGTGGTGGAAGATGGCGATGCGGGTTCAGTGGTCGAAACTATCGTGAAGGCTGCCTCCACGAATAAGATCGGTGACGGAAAAGTCTTCGTTTCCAGCATCGAAGATGCCGTCCGTATCCGGACAGGCGAGCGTGGCGACGATGCTATCGCGATTTCCAGTGAGTGATCACGGACTCGAAAAGCATTTATAAACCCGGCTTCACCCTGTGTGGCGCCGGGTTTTTTGTGCACTGCTACGAGATTTTCTCCGAGCCGACGTAGGGAATCAGTGCTTCTGGTAGGAGGATGCTTCCATCCGCCTGCTGATAGGTTTCAATCAGGGCCACATAGAGACGAGGCAAGGCAGTTCCCGATCCGTTCAAGGTGTGGCAGAATCGATTCTTACCGTTCTCGTCCTTGAACCGAAGGCGCATCCTCCGCGTTTGATAGTCTCCGAAGTTGGAACAGCTCGAAACCTCAAGGTAACCACCGTGCCCTGGAGCCCAGACTTCGATGTCGTAAGTTTTGGCTGAACTGAACCCGATGTCTCCGGTGCAAAGTTCAATAGTCCGATAATGCAGGCCAAGGCGTTGAAGAACGGTTTCGGCTTCAGCGGTGAGCTTCTCCAGCATTGCAGTCGATTCGTCGGGATGGACGATGTTGACCAATTCCACTTTGTCGAACTGATGCATCCGAATCATTCCCCGGCTCTCGCGGCCAGCCGATCCTGCTTCGCGACGGAAGCAAGGGGTGTAGGCAGTTAGCTTGATCGGAAGCTCCTCTTCCTGAAGTAATTGCTCGCGGTAGAGGTTGGTGACGGGGACCTCTGCCGTTGGAGCGAGGAAGAAGGCTCCGTCTTCAAGTGCGTACATATCATCTTCGAACTTGGGAAGTTGTCCCGTCCCGAACATGGAATCACGATTGATAATGAAAGGTGGTGATACTTCGCGGTAGCCGTGCTCCTCGGTTTGCAGATCGAGCAGGAATTGAATCAGTGCTCGCTGCAATTTTGCTCCAGGCCCGGTAAAAGTAATGAAACCGCTGCTGCTGACTCTTGTTCCCAGTTCGAAATCAAAAAGACTGAGATCACTTCCGATGGCGACGTGATCTTTTGGCTCAAAATCGAAGGAGGGTTTTTCGCCCCATTCTCGAACGAGCGGGTTCGACTCTTCGTCTTCCCCAATAGGGCAGGCGTCATGAGGGAGATTAGGTACCTGCAATAACAGCTCTGTTTGACGAGCCTCGGCAGCGTCCGCTTCGATTCCAATCGCCTTGATGCGTTCGCCTATGCCTCGAACTTCGGTCTCGATTGCCGAGCTGTCTTTGCCCTCCTTCTTAAGAACCCCGATTTCTTTGGAAATACGATTGCGGTCACTTTGCAGCGTTTGCTTATCGGTCTCGCCGGAACGGCGTTTCTCATCACAGGCGAGAATTTCATCAATCAACTCCCAAGCATCACCGCCCCGAGTTTTAATCCGGTTCTTTATGGCATCTGGGTCTTCGCGAAGCAGTCTAATATCAAGCATGACGGGCTGATTGTAACTCAGCCTCACAAGGCGTCAACGGACCAAGAGATTTCCAACCCATCTGCTGGCCGACTCAGTTTATCCTCAATCCCCAAAAAATAGCCCGACTCCGATCGCGATCCAGGGAAAGAGCAGCACGCCATCGGCCAGGGCTTGAGTCAATCGAGGGAGCTTTGCTCTCGATAGGAAAATCAAAAGAGTCAGCCCCCCGCCTCCAAAAATTGAGAAGCTTGTGAAACGGAATTCGCCCCGAATCAACAACCCGGCAGCGAACCCTATGGCTAATACCGTTGGGATCGCGATCCAAGCTGCCGAGCCTTTGCGCCCCGCAAAGAACGCTCTGTGATCAAATTCCTCGTCAAAGTTCGACTCCACCAAAGAAATCAGGAGGCAATTGGAAAGGAACAATAAAGAAAGGGCAGTAAAAAGGGCCGCGACTGGGATCGAAATGGCGATGTCGCCGCTGCAAAGAATCACCCCTGCGGCGAAACACGAGGCGATGCAGGTTTCTTTCAAAGGGAAGCGAGCTCTTTTGCGTTCAGGGTTCCAACTCGCACGAAGACCGACAAAATATCCCAGGGTTAATAGAGCGATCACTGAGCCCGCCACCCAGAATGCCAGCTCTTGAATCGAAATCAGGAAAGTTGCTGCAAGGGTTGCTGCGACCAGGCAGATCACGGTTAGCGCAGGTCGGTTCCTCCCTGCGAACTGATACCTCAGAGGTGCTCCAGGGCCTGATGATGTGGCGAAAGTGTCGCGAATGCGATCAGCTAGGTAGACTGACCATACTCCGAAAAACAACACGCCAAACTTGGATGGCCCTTCAATCAATAAACTGAGATCCCCTCCCCGACTATCGAGGGCAATGCAGAGCGACCACGCCACGGCTGCCAATGCCGCATCCAGGCAGAGGAACGAGGGCAGTAGTAGAAAGTTAGCAAGAAATCTCCCGGACTTCATTAGTCGTGACACAAAATTCAACCCCACCATAAAAGGTGACGTTCCGGAATCAATTTTGCTTTATTCCCAACGGATATAGGTTCTTGCTTCAGAAATACATTTCTATGGCAAACCATCCCCATCTATACGCACTGATTCTTGCCGGAGGCAGCGGAACACGATTCTGGCCTTTGAGCCGGAACACTCGTCCCAAACAATTGCTGAATCTTTTCGACGAGGAGACGCTTATTGAAAAAGCAGTCAATCGTCTCGAAGGCCTGATTGACCCTCATCGCATTCTGGTCTTAACCAATGAGGCTCAGCTCGAAGGCGTCCGGAAGGTGCTTCCCATGATTCCTGCCGAAAATGTGGTGGCCGAACCCGCCCGCCGGGATACGGCACCGGCGATCGCACTCGCAGCTGGATGGATCGCAGCGCGCGATCCTGATGCCACCATGATCGCACTGCCGGCCGACCAGTTGGTCACTAAGAATGAGGAGTTTCGTTCGGTCTTGTCCGACGCTGCTGCCGCTGCGAAATCAGAAGATGCCATCGTCACTCTTGGGATTCGGCCTGATTGGGCTTGCCCGAGCTACGGCTATATCGAGCGTGGCGATCCTGTCGAATCCGCCTCCGGTGACCATGCCGTGTATCACGTGGAACGGTTTAGAGAAAAACCATCTGTCGAAGTGGCTGAACAGTATCTTGAGAGCGGGAATTTTTCCTGGAACGCAGGAATCTTCATTTGGACCATTGCGACCCTGCTTCGAGAGTTTTCATCGCACTGCCCTCAGTTAGCAGAGTTTGTAGCAACCCTTCGGGACTCGACTGATGTCGATGCAACGATCAAGGAACAGTTTCCGACGCTCGATAAAGTATCAATCGATTATGCCCTCATGGAAAATGCTGGGAAAATCCTCAACATCGAAGCTGATGTCGGCTGGGATGATGTCGGAGGCTGGCCATCGGTGGCAAAATATCTCGATATCGATGCGTCAAAAAACTCCTACAAAGGGAAACTGTTGTCAGTCGATTCACAGAACAACATTGTGTTCAGCTCAGTGGAGCAATCGACTATCGCTCTTCTTGGTGTCAGCAATCTCATCGTGGTTCAGACTCCCGATGCTATTCTTGTCGCCGACCGCAACGATGCGGATCAGATCAAGAAATTGGTGGATCAACTCCCTCCGGAACTCGTCTAACAAAACAACAGTATGAGCGAATGGGTCAAGGCTCTTGGTATTGATTTCGGTAAGGCCAGAATTGGAGTGGCGGTAAGTGATGACATTGGGTTGTTGGCTCACCCCGTAGAGAACGTTCCGGGTGGGGATTTGGAAATTGCGGTCACCCGAATTGCTGAAATCGTCAGGGATCGTGGGATCAAAGATTTAGTAATCGGGTTACCTCTGCATCTTAACGGGGATGAGGGTATTGCGGTTGAAGGCGTTCGGCGTTTTTCGAAGCTGTTGCGAAAGAAGCTTCCCGATGAGGTCTCTTTTCATGAAGTTGATGAGCGGTTCACTACCCAGATGGCGATGGATAAACTCCACGAGGCGGGGCGAACTGCGAAAGATTCAAAGGGAATTATAGATCAGGCTGCCGCCATTGAAATCCTTCAACAATGGTTGGACGCAAGGCCGCAGGCCTTCCCTGAGATGGACTGATTTGGCCGTATTGCTGGAGGAATGACTAGGTAGGCCCGAAATGCGATTGCATTCCTGATCAAGCTGGAGTGTGATTTAGGCATGCAGAGCGACGGATTGGAAAAGGTAGGCGTCATCGGAATGGGAATCATCGGGAGCCGCGTGGCCTCCCAGGTTCGTGAATCCGGGAGGCACGTCTACGTTTGGAACCGAACTCCCAAACCTGAGCCGAATTTTGTCAGTTCTCCTGCTGAAATTGCTAAGCTCTCGGAAGTGATCCAGATATTTGTGGCGGATGGTAAAGCCCTTGTCGAAATCGTGGAAGCCATGCGAGATGAGCTGACTAAACGCCACACAGTGATTTCCAATTGCACCGCAGATCCAGAATCGGTCGTAAAAGCATACCAGATAGTGAACGAAGCCGGCGCCGCTTTTCTCGACGCTCCATTTACAGGTAGTAAATTGGCGGCCGCGAAAGGAGCGCTGGTCTATTATGTGGGTGGCGATCCTGCAATACTGGAGCGGGTATCACCTGTTTTAGAGGCTTCCGCCAAAGAGATTCTATTCTTGGGGCGTGTCGGTGAGGCCACTGTTCTAAAGATCGCAACAAACATGATCACCGCAACGAGCGTCGAAGTGCTCGCTGAGGCCTATGGGCTAGTTTCGGCCGCCGGGATCGATCCTGAAAAACTGAGCGAAGCCATTCAACACAACGCTTGTGGCTCCATACTGACCGGTATGAAACTCCCGTCTATCATCCAGCAAGACTACGAGCCGCACTTTTCTCTTAAGAATATGTTTAAGGACGCTCAGTACGCATTGAATCTCGGTAAGAGCCTCAATGTTGATATGCCTGCCGCGACGACAACGGCGAATCTTATGTTCCGTGCGATGAAAAAAGGTCAGGGAGAGCAGGACTTTTCCGTGCTGGCTTCGAGGTATCAATCTGAGAATGAGGAAGGAAACACCTCCAAATGACTCTAGTTAATTCATTTGCCGGACGTGGAATCCACCTGGAAAACCGGGCGCTATTCCGTATATCAGGGCCAGATCGGGTCCGGTTTCTCAATGGGCAGGTTAGCAACGATGTATCCGGACCGCTCGAGAAGGAATCAGTCGCAGCATGCCTATGTAGCTTAAAAGGAAAGGTTGAGGCGCTTGTCTGGGTGAGTTCCGACGGGGATTCCCTGCTCCTGGACGGAGAAATCAGTCAAAGGGAGCAACTTCAGGCTCGCCTAGAGCGCTACTTGATCGCTGATGACTGTGAAATCAGTGATGAGACCGAAAGCCATGCCTTGATCCATCACTTTGTCGACAAAGCGGAAGGTATTCAGTCACAGAGAACACATTCCTCCGGGTATGATGTTTGGATCTCGTTGCAGAAAGTCAGCGAGTTGGAAATGGATCTCACCATTGAAGCTGACGACTTTCAGGTGGCGCAGCTACTGTATATGGTGCCGCGCGCAGGATACGAAATCACCGGGGCTGAGTTCCCGGCTGAACTGATGCTGGATCAGTGGGCCGTCAATTTTCACAAGGGCTGCTATCTCGGGCAGGAGATCGTCTCCAGAATTCAGAGCGTTGGCCGTGTAAAACGTCTTCTCAGACTGCTAATATCCGATCTCGAATTCGCTTCTTGTACCAAAATAAGAAATGAACTGGGAGAAATCGGAAAAATTACCGGGCCAGCGGTATCAAATGGAGAAAAAAAATACCTCACATTTGGGATTTTTACCCTTCCTCCCGGAGAGCGTCAATCGGCTGACTATCAGGCACTTAGCTATACCGCCAATGAAGGGCCTTAAGGTATTAGACGTATGGGCAAAAAGAATATTAGAAAATCTTTCGATATTTTTGGTTGCACGACCGCCACAATTAAACAAATGTTCCCGTTGGAGTGTCATACAAATTCTGTGCCAATAAGTTGGTATCGGAACTGTTGAAGCACTCTACGGATCTTCGATCCAAAACAGGTTATTACGACCACATCTCAAACCAAGGGAATTAAAAGAATATGAAAAAAGCAATCCTAGTTGCAATTATCGGTGCGATGACGCTCGGCGTTAACGCAGGAGATTGGGGTAAAGCCCCAGTCATGGACAAGGCACCTATTGAAGAGTGCTACGACATCGGCGGTTCTATCAGCGCTGGCTACATGAGTGACTACATCTTTAATGGTGTCCGTTTCGCTCGTGATTCAGTCTGGACTGACGTTAACTACACGTTCGACAGCCTCTGGGCTCCGATCAACGTTGGCGTATGGTACCTCAATGGAACTAACGACAACGGCGGCGCATCTTACGATGAGCTCGATCTCTACGCAGGTGTTGAGCTCGGTTCATATGCAGGTGTTGACGTAAGCCTCGGCTACACTCACTACTTCTTTCCAGAAGCAGGTGCTTCAAGCTACGGCGAAATCGGTCTTGACCTCGCATACAGCCTTCCATGGTTCGACGTGAGCTGGAGTTCTGCCTACGCTCTTACTGGTAACAGTCTTGGAGCTAGTGGTTCATGGTTTCACGATCTCGGAATCCAACGTGCATTCGGAATCACAGATAACGCTAGCCTCGTGCTTGCTACTGGCATCTCCTACTCCGACGGATATTGGGGTGCAGGTAAAGTTGGTGGTGTAGCTGGCCTTCCACAGGCTGGTCGTTCCGGAACTTCTGGATGGAACCACTACTACGTTACTGCTTCTCTTCCAGTCGAGCTTAACTGCCGCACAACCTTGACTCCATACATTGGATACAACGGTTCTCCTGATGGCTTCCTTACGGATGGCATCGGTGCTGGCCAAGGTGCTCAGTCCGACATCCTTCACGGTGGCGTAAGCCTTTCCGTCTCCTTCTAAGGAGTTAAAAAAAGTTTAAAACATTTAAAGGTCTTACTTAAACCTTGGTGTAAATCGTCCTCCCTCACGGGAGGGCGATTTCTTTTTGTACAGGGATGAAGAAAGTAGTTCAGGTATTGGTCGACGGAGCCTCGGATGACCTAACCTTCAGCTACACCATTCCTGAAGGCCTCAAAGTGCAAGCGGGGCAACGAGTTCGCATACCCCTGAGAAACCGAACCGCCATTGGTACGGTTGTTCAGATTTCAGAACTCGATCCCAGCACGCTGAACTATCAGCTAAAGCCTATCGCTGGTCTCGTTTCAGAGGATCCGTTCCTCACGCCAGGCTTGATGAAGTTGGCCGCCTGGATTTCAAATTTCTACATCACGCCGATCGAGTCCGTCATTCGCGCGATGTTGCCGAAGCCTTCTCGAGGGGAAAGAGAGAAGCGCAAGACTGAGAAGGCGGTTTCGCTCAGCGAATCATTTGATCCCGAGGTATTGGTGACGATGACCGGTCGCCAAGCGCGACAGAAAGATGTTCTGGAGCATCTTGTTGAAACTGGAATCACCTCCCTCTCGACTTTATCCGGGGAACTCGGATTCTCTCGATCATCGATCAAAGCACTGGAAGAAAAGGGATTGATTCAGATTAGCGACCGAATTGTAAATCGCGATCCCCTTGCCCACGTTGATTACGTCGAATCGAAACCACTGAAACTCAATCCTGAACAGGCCGTGGTGCTCGACCAAATTCGCGCTTCCACAAAAGCGATTGCGAGTGGCGACAAGGTAAAACCTATCCTTCTTTTTGGAGTCACAGGAAGTGGCAAGACGGAAGTCTATCTTCAGGCGATTCAGGAAACGATTGATGAAGGGAAAGGCGCTATCGTCCTTGTTCCCGAGATAGCCCTCACACCTCAAACAGCTGACCGTTTCAAACAACGGTTTGCTAAGATGAAGGACCAGGTCGCCATTCTTCACAGTAACCTTTCCGAGGGCGAGCGTCATGATGAGTGGAGGAAGGTACTCGAGCAGAAGGCCAGAATCGTGATTGGTGCGCGAAGCGCCGTTTTCTCACCGGTTAACAATCTCGGGTTGATCGTTGTCGATGAAGAGCATGAAAACTCCTACAAACAGGATATCTCGCCACGATACCAAGCTCGAGACATAGCGGTGGTTCGTGCCAATCTGGAAAAATGCCCTGTCGTGTTGGGAACCGCTACTCCTTCTCTCGAGTCATGGAACAATACGCTTACCGGAAAATATGAACTCACCCGGATGGGGCAACGAGTTGATGACCAGAAGATGCCTCTCATTCGGATCATTGATATGCGCCAGGAATCGCGCAAAACAACATCAGGGCCCACTATCCTTTCCCACAAGCTCAGGCAGTCTATCGAACAGCGCCTTAAGGATGGGGAGCAAACGATCTTGTTTTTGAATCGACGTGGCTTTGCTAAAAATATTCTTTGTCCTGAGTGCGGCTACGTTGCGTCTTGCCGACATTGCAGCACCACCATGACCCTGCACCGCAAAGACGACAGGCTTGTCTGTCATATTTGTGGATTCTCACAATTGCCGCCAAAACAATGCCCTGAGTGCAGTGCTCGTTCTATCGTCAATGCTGGATTCGGTACCGAAAGAGTCGAAGACGTGATGCGCAAAGTTTTCGATTCGGCTCGCATCACCCGGATTGATACGGATGCGATGCGTCGTAAAAATCAATTACGTGATACCCTTAACAGCTTCCGGGCAAAGAAGATTGATATCCTGATCGGAACGCAAATGATCGCCAAGGGACTGCACTTTCCCAATGTCACACTGGTTGGCATTCTCAATGCCGATGTAGGTCTCTACATTCCAGATATTCGGGCGGGGGAACGAACCTTTCAATTGCTCACCCAAGTGGCTGGACGAGCCGGGCGGGGTGAACTCGAGGGTGAGGTGGTGGTCCAAACTTATACCCCTCATCACCCTTCCATCCAATTCGCCCGACACCACGATTTTGAGGGATACGCCGAGCAAGAATTGGCGATGCGCCGACAGTTTGGCCATCCGCCCTATTTTAATCTGGTTCTCATTACCTCCCGTTCAGTTCACCAGCAACGGGCCGAATTCTCTCTCAAAACGCTTCATGCAAGACTTGAAAAGGATCTTCCCGAGGGCATCAAAATGACGGATCCTTTACCGTCGCCATTAGTGAAATCCCATGACCAGTGGCGGTTTCAGATCATTTTGAAAGCAACGAATCCACGCAAGATTACGGCACACATCAGCCAGGTCATGAAAAACCTCACCTTTCCGGGCGATGTGATCGTGACCACGGATGTGGATCCCTATTCTATGGGATGATGCACATTTGAACAGTTTTTAATTGCCATGCCATGGTATCCTGAACCATGGTTAGCCATGGCATTGTCCTGTGTTCATTCTGGCGCACTCTATGGAGTCGAAGCGCTACCCGTCGAAATCGAAGTAAACGCTGGCGACAGTGGTCAGATCGACATCACGCTCGTAGGGCTACCTGATGCTGCGGTTAGGGAAAGCATCGACCGTGTCACTACGGCGATTAAGAACAGTGGGCTGAAATGGCCGAACAAGCCGATTACGATCAATCTCGCGCCAGCTGACATTCGCAAGGAAGGTCCGAGCTTTGATCTGCCGATTGCCATTGGGATGGCCGCTCTCGACCAAGAACGTAATGGTCGCCTAACGGAAGGAGCATTAAAAAAATGTGCTGTTGCGGGCGAGCTTTCGCTCGATGGGAGAGTTCGGCCGGTTAAAGGAATTCTCCCACTTACGATCCAGGCGAAACGAGAGGGTCGTAAAGCAATTTTAGTTCCGTCAGAGAATGCCGTTGAGGCCAGCATTGTCGATGGAATCTATGTCTATGGAGTCGACTCATTTCGTTCGGCTTATGAATTGCTTTGTGGGGACGGAAATATCAAACCGGAAGTCCTCGATCGGGAGGCCTTTTTCAAATCCAAGTGCCACTACGGTATCGACTTCGATGAAGTCAAAGGGCAATCCCATGCCAAACGTGCTTTGGAAGTAGCCATGGCGGGTGGACACAATATCCTAATGTTAGGAAGTCCCGGGACCGGGAAATCCATGTTGGCAAAGCGTCTCGTAACAATCCTGCCGACCATGACTGAAGAGGAGGCCATCGAAACCACCAAAATTCACAGCGTGGCGGGTCTGGTCGATGCCAAAAATAGTTTTCTGGCGACTCGGCCTTTTCGTTCACCCCACCACACGATATCCGATGTGGGATTGTTGGGCGGTAGCAGTCACCCTACCCCAGGGGAAGTAAGTCTGGCTCATAACGGGCTTCTCTTTCTCGACGAATTGCCAGAATTCAAACGCTCGACACTCGAGGTCCTCCGCCAACCGCTCGAGGATGGCCAGGTCACCATCTCCCGAGCTGCAGGGAAATTTACGTTTCCGAGCCGGTTCAGTTTGGTTGCTGCGATGAATCCCTGTCCCTGTGGCTACCTCGGGGATCCGACACGGGAGTGTCGTTGTTCACCGGGGCAGATTGAAAAGTACCGACAACGCATCAGTGGACCGCTTCTCGATCGAATCGATCTTCACGTTGATGTGCCGGCCGTTAACTACAAAGAGCTCAGGACTGAGAGTAGCGGTGAGCCCTCTCATGTGATTCGAGAGCGAGTTGAGGAAGCAAGGCAGATTCAGCTTCAACGTTTCATTTCATATCCGGGAGTGATCTGCAATTCCGATATGGGCACCCGATTGGTTTCTAAATTCTGCATTTTGGACAAGTCCAGTGAACGCACCTTGGAGCAGGCAATGGATTCATTGAACTTCAGCGCGCGAGCCTACGATCGCATTCTTAAGGTATCGCGGACACTGGCTGATCTGGAGGGGGCGGGAGATATCAAAGAGGTTCATGTGATGGAAGCGATCCAATATCGGACGCTGGATCGCAACCTTTGGGTCTGAGTTTTCGGCGCAAAATTCATGTTTCGGGCAGGAAACCCAAAAAATTCTTGGATATTCGTCTAATATTTGCTATAATTATCAGATATAAGCGAACTATCACATCTTTCAGGAGATTATGATGGTTTTGCTGGATACGAAACACAACACAGCCCAGGGACCAATTTTATGAGAAAACTAATCACGCTCGCACTAGCGCTCATGTCGCTTTGCACCTTCACGCCTCGTTCCGCTGATGCGGAGACCTATCACTCCCAGTTTTTAGGGGTATGCCAAACGGGTGGACACAATATCTATGCGCACTACCGGCCTGTTGAGTGTAGCAACGGCTGCGTGGAATGGCGTTGGGTCACCGATCAACACAATCATTGTCGGCCGGCCTATCGCGGTAATAAGCGAAACGATGTTTTCCGTTCACACCTATTCAATCCAGCAAACAAGAAGCGTTCGAATCACCGTTGCGTTTCGAACGGGACTTGCTGCAATTAGCGGTATTGCCGGCGATCAGCCTCGTTTTCGCAAGACCGTCCGAATGGCGGCAGCACCAATGGCCATTCCGACCTTGAGGGATCGAAATGGCGAAACGCCGCTGATTTTCTGAGTTCCCGAGATCCGGGGGCGTTCCTCCACGGGTGTCGATCGAATCGCTACGTCCATGTGGGCGGCCCGCAGCTGGGCTTCAATAGTCCAGCCCCATTCCAGCTCTCTCAGGTCCATCTGCTCAAAAAGATCTTTCGAAATCAGGCGGAGAGGCCCTAGGTCGTGGAAAAATTGTCCTCCCAACACTCGACAAAGGGTTCCCAGTAGTAGATTGGGCAGTGCTCGGCCAAATTCGGAGCACCAATTGCCAAGTTCAAAATCTCGGAGACCCATGACAAAGGGTGATCCTTCCTCTTCGTAGATATCGATTAGTCGAAGCAAATCATCTGGTTGATTGGCACCGTCACCAGCATAGAAAAGATAGGCATCCGGCTGAATTTGAGACGCCTTCAGGGCTTCGATGGCGGCGTAGCATCCCTTCCCGTAGCCAGTTGCTTCCGTTTCGCCGACCAGAACCCCATGTTCCCTGCAAATCGTTGCGGTGTTGTCTGAGCAACCGTTGAGGCCTGCCGAAACGACAGCACCTTGCGGTAGACGTGGAATGAGTTCTTCCAGGGTCTGTCCGATGCATTCTTCTTCATTGTGAAGCGGAATGATGATGGCGTAGATGTATTTCACGGATATTGGAGGGAATATTGACGCTCAACTGGAAAGAATACTTGCGAAAAACCTATTTCAATTATATCAATCTGCCCTTCGCGCCAGTGCTTTTAAGGCACGGCGACTATGCTCGGGTGGCGGAATTGGTAGACGCGCAGGATTAAGGATCCTGTGGGGTAACCCGTGGGGGTTCGATTCCCCCTTCGAGCACTTATTTTCTTTTGGTGGAGCTTATGAGCCATTCCTCTAAAGATTCCGCGACAGCGATTCTTCTAATTTCCTGTCCCGATCAGCCCGGTATCGTGGCGGCTGTTTCGGCATTTCTTTTCAAACATCAGGGCAATATTGTCGATGTGGATCAGCATGTGGACAGTGAGTATGGGGTTTTCCTCATGAGGGTAGAATGGGAAATCGAGGGCTTTGGCATTCCGCGGCAGGATATCAAGGCGGCGATTGGTCCTCTCATCGAACAGTTCTCCATCGATTGTTCGCTACACTTCTCAGATGTGATACCGCGAGTGGCGCTCTTCGTGACGAAAGACAACCATTGTCTCTACGATTTGCTCTCTCGGCACGAGAGTGGTGAACTCCAGATGGAAATTCCGCTCATCATTAGTAATCGTGAGCATCTCAAGTCCGCGGCTGACCGTTTCGGCATTCCATTCCATCATTTTCCCATTACCGCAGATACCAAAGCCTCACAGGAGGAAAAGGAGATTTCGCTTTTGCTGGAACATGAAATCGACCTAGTGGTTTTGGCGAGATATATGCAGATTTTGAGTTCTCGCATGACGGAGGCTTTTCCGAATCGGATCATCAACATTCATCACTCTTTTTTACCGGCTTTTCCCGGGGCGAAACCGTATCACTCTGCCCATCGGCGGGGAGTCAAATTGGTGGGGGCAACCGGGCATTATGTCACCGAAGATTTGGATGAGGGGCCAATTATAGCGCAAGGGGTAACCCCAGTTTCCCACCGGGATAGCGTCGCAACTTTCATCCGCAAAGGACGGGCACTCGAACAGAGCGTTTTATCCCGCGCCGTATGGCTTCATTTGAAACGAAGAACCTTGGTTCACGGGAACCGGACCATCGTATTCGGTTGATTCGCGACCCTTGAAAGTGCTTGGAAGCCATCGGCAAGCACTGGAATTCTTTCCAATTCGATCTAAGGTCGTTTCATGGCCCAATCCTTCAAAACTCTCCCGGGATTCCGCGATTTCTATCCGGCCGATTGTGCGGCGCGGAATTATGTCTTCGAGGTGTGGCGGCGCGTGGCAAGCCGCTACGGGTTTGTCGAATATGAGGGCCCTGTTCTCGAACCTACTGATCTCTATCGCCGAAAGAGCGGAGACGAGATTGTGAATCAGCTCTTCAATTTTGAAGACAAAGGCGAACGTGATGTCGCGATGCGCCCGGAGCTGACGCCGACCCTCGCAAGAATGGCCGCCGCTCGCCAGCGCGATTTTCGCAAGCCGCTCCGTTGGTTTTCTATCGGCCAGTTCTTTCGCTATGAGCGTCAGCAGAAAGGGCGGGGCAGAGAGTTTTATCAGTTCAATTGCGATATCCTTGGTGAGGATTCCGTTCTGGCCGATGCCGAATTAGTCGCCCTCTCGATCGACCTCATGATCGAATTTGGATTTGGGTCTTCTGATTTCAAGATTCGGATGAGTGATCGAAATGCCTGGGTCGCTTTTGCCGGAGAAAATGGAATCGCTGATGAATCGGTTCCACCGTTTCTCCAGATTATCGACAAAATGGAGCGTGCACCGGAGGACAAAACCGATGAACAACTTCAAGCCCTGGGTCTTTCGTTGCCACAGATCCGCGAGTTCATGAATTCCGGTGCCGAAGCCTCGCCGGCGCTTAGCGAAATCCTCGCGAATTTGGAAGCGAGAGGACTTTCCGAATTCATCGAGGTCGATCTGGGGATTGTTCGCGGCCTCGCCTATTACACGGGTCCCGTGTTCGAAATTTTCGATATTGGCAAAGGAATGCGAGCGGTGGCAGGAGGCGGCCGATACGACCAATTGGTTAATCTAATTGGTGGTGTCGACATGCCTGCCTGCGGCTTTGCGATGGGTGACATGGTTATTACGGATTTGATCAAAGAGAGCGCGAACCCCTCTGAAAAACTGGAAGTGGCGGTATCAATAGCTAGCTCGGTCGATGTGTTTGTTGTTCTGGCTGACCCTGAACGGCAAAACGAGGTGGCGGCTGTCGTTCAAGCGATTCGAGAATCGGGCAATAAGGTGATCTTTTCTCTTTCGCCTGCAAAAGTTGGCAAGCAATTCCAAGCTGCTGAGCAATCCGGCGCGAGGCTAGCTGTCATTGTCGGATCCGAGTTTCCGGAACTCACCATCAAAAATCTTTCCGAGCGCACCGAAACTTCGACAAGTCTTGAAGGTCTTAATGACGCCCTTTCGAGTCTTGATATTGATGGAGCTTAATTAGCAGCATCGAGGGAAGACTTTTCAGTTTCGGATGGCAAGCGCTCTGCTACATTGCTGGAGGGGCTCTGACATGATCCTCCGACACTTCCATGACCAAAACGACTGCCATCGTATTTTTTGGGACCATCGCCATCGGTGTTGTCGCCTCAATTGTCTACTTCAACTACTTCGCCAAACCGGTTGAAGTGCCAAACGAGAAACTTCCAGCGGCTGAGGAGCCCGCTAGTAAGCCTGGCAAGGCACCGCAGGAGAAACCGGCAAAGACAAGGCCGGCGAAAGATCCTGCCAAACCTGTAGAATCTCCAGTAGCGGGGTCCCTCAAAGGCGTTTTCTCTTCGCCACAGGAGGCCATGTCCGCCCTGACTGATGCTGTTGGAAAGAAGGATTTTGGTGTTTTTCGTGAGTTTGTCGGAGCAGAGGCGATTCCGAAATCGATCGAGGCTCAAGTCAAAGCTCTGATCGAAGATCCCAAGCTCGCTATTTCAAAGAAGAGGCCTTTCTCGGAGATTTCGAAATCAGCGAATTCAGTGCGTTGGGCTCTAAATTTTGAGCCAATAAAACCAGGCCCTTCATCAGAACTCTATGCTGATCTGGCTGACACTGGTGATAGCTCCTTCAAGATTTCTCAAATCCGATTGCCCTATACTGCTCCTGAAGCATCCGGCTCAACTCCGGAATCAGAAGCCGTCGAGACTCCTGACGCCCTGACCGTCGCTCACGCGTTTTCCCGGGCAATTGTAGGTCGGGATTTCAAGGTCGCTCGCGCCCTTTCAGATCCTACTACAGTAACCGATGAACGAGTGGCAGCGCTCATGATTGCCGTAGAGGAAGGCAAATTCCGCCTGAGAGAAGAGCGCCCTTTGGTTGTTACGCTGTCGCGTGAGGACATCACCTGGGTCCTCAGTAGGGTTCAGTCCGAGACCGGGGCTTCAGAATTTGCCCTTGAGCTGGGACAGATGGGAGGAAACTGGAAAGTGAACGGGCTGACTTTTTCCAAGGTCCTCTCTGCCCTTGCTGATCAAGCAGGCGGAGGCAGTGTTGCCTACAGTCCCATCGTGGAAGATCCGTCGGGCGGAGATTCGCTTGTCCTCTATTTTGAATTTGATGAACCAGATCTCACTTCTCGAGGAAATCGACAGCTTGCCATCGTCGCAGACATTCTCAGTCAAGATGACGATCGAGTCATCAGGATCAACGGTCATGCTGATGCGATGGGCAGTGACCAATACAATGCAACGCTCAGCAACGGCCGTGCCGAATCGATTCGCAACGCACTGATCTCGATGGGGGTCGCGCCGAAGCAGGTAATCACGGAGGGTTTTGGCGAAACCAAACCGCGACGTCCCAACTTCAACCCCGACGGAACGGACAATCCGACGGGCCGTTCTGAGAATCGTCGAGCTGAAGTTTATCTCGATTTTTGAACGAATATCCGAAGGAGTTTTCGGACACAATAGGGTCGAATCCGACACACAAACCTGTTTGGTGGCATCCTTTTATCCTGAAGTGCTCACAAAGCCTCTTTAGGGGGGACATATTCGGGCTAAATCCGAGGTTCTATCTTGACCTGCTATTGCGCGACCGTAAGTTGCCGCCCTCATTGTTGAGACGTCATTTTTCCTATGAATATCCACGAGTATCAGGCCAAGGAACTGTTCGAAAAGTTCGGAGTTGCCACTCCAAAAGGTCAGGTCGCAGAAACGCCTGAACAAGCCAAATCCATCGCCGGCGAACTTGGCTCTAACATTGTTGTTAAAGCACAGGTCCACGCAGGTGGCCGTGGAAAAGGCACGTTTAAAAATGGATTTCAAGGAGGTGTCCACCTCGTTAAAACCGCGGATGAAGCGGCTGAAGTAGCAGAGAAGATGATGGGCCAGACTTTGGTCACTCACCAGACCGGCGAAGATGGCAAGCTCGTCAGCAAAGTGATGATTGCCGATGCTGTTGACATCGAGAAGGAGTATTACCTCGCCATCCTGATGGATAGGGAGAGTCGCTCGCCAGTGATTGTCGCCAGCACCGAGGGCGGAGTGAACATTGAAGAGGTGGCGGAGAACACTCCAGAAAAAATTCACAATGAGGTGATCCATCCTCTTCTAGGACTTCAGCCATACGAGATTCGCAATCTCGCAGCTAAGCTTGGATTGTCCGGCGACGTCGCCAAGCAGTTCGGTAAATTGATCAAAGGTCTCTACAAGCTCTTTATTTCCTGCGATTGCTCCATGGTGGAAGTGAATCCGCTGGTTACTACGCCGGACGGACAGGTCATGGCTCTCGACGCCAAATTTGATTTTGACGACAATGCGCTCTATCGACATCCTGAGATCGCTGAGTTGCACGATCCAACGGAGGAAGATCCCCGCGAAGTTGAGGCTGCCAAATTTGATCTCAACTACATCGGACTGGATGGTAACATCGCCTGCCTCGTGAATGGTGCCGGACTCGCTATGGCGACGATGGATATCATCAAGCAGAGTGGAGGAGAGCCGGCAAACTTTCTCGACGTTGGGGGCGGCGCTACCCAGGAGCAGGTCCGCAACGCTTTCAAAATCATTCTCGGGGATCCGAACGTGAAGGGTATTCTTGTGAATATCTTTGGCGGCATTATGGACTGTGACGTGATCGCCAAAGGCATCGTCGCTGCCTGTGGTGAAGTGAACCTCAGCATCCCTCTCGTTGTTCGCCTCGAAGGCAACAATGTCGCCGCCGGTAAAGAAACACTGGCCAATTCCAACGTCGACCTTATCCCGGCAGACACACTTGCCGACGCTGCGAAGAAAGCAGTGGCTGCTATTTCCTAATCAGGACTCAAACTATTTTATCATGGCTATTCTCGTTGACGAAAATACGAAAATCCTGATCCAGGGTATCACCGGCTCCTTTGGAGGACGCCACGCTCAATTGAGCCTCGATTATGGAACCAAGCTGGTAGCTGGAGTTACTCCAGGTAAAGGCGGTCAAAAATTTGCGGACACTGTTCCCATTTTTAACACGGTGAGCGACGCGGTCGCTGAAACCGGGGCCACGGTCAGTGCAATCTTTGTTCCGCCTCCTTTCGCTGGCGACGCTATTCTTGAAGCGGTTGATGCCGGTGTTGATCTGGTCGTTGCGATCACTGAGGGCATTCCCGTCATGGACATGATGAAAGTACGTGCGGCGATGAAAGGTTCAGGGTCTCGCCTGATTGGACCAAACTGTCCTGGTATCGTCACGCCGGGAACTGGCGAAGATTCGCATGGCGGTTGCCGTATCGGTATCGCTCCTGGTTATATTCACAAGCGCGGCAAGGTCGGCGTCGTATCGCGAAGCGGCACGCTAACTTACGAAGCGGTGTATCAGCTCACTAGTCTCGGTCTCGGCCAGAGCACTTGCGTCGGAATCGGTGGAGATCCCATTAATGGAACTTCCCATCTCGATGTCATGAAAATGTTCAACGAAGATCCTGAGACCGAAGCGATCATCATGATTGGTGAAATCGGTGGAACGGCAGAAGAGGAAGCAGCAGCCTGGGCCAAAGAAAACTGTCAGAAGCCCATTGCTGGATTCATCGCTGGTGCTACGGCGCCTCCGGGTCGCCGGATGGGACATGCAGGAGCGATTGTCTCTGGAGGCAAGGGAACTGCCGAAGCAAAAATCGCTGCGATGCAGGATGCGGGGATCGAAGTGGCTGAGAACCCGTCCGATATGGGACAGGCACTTGTTCGAGCGATGAGATAATCCTGACTGGAATATCTTCTCGAATCACTATTTAATCATTCAGTTCGTAATTATTTAAAGTAAGCAAGTCATGTCGGAGAAACCGGAATACGCAAAAGGGCTCGCAGGAGTCATCGCCAACGAATCCTGCCTCAGTGATGTCCAGGGACAGGAAGGAGTCCTGCGTTATCTCGGCTTCAACATTGATGACCTCGTCGCCAATTGCACGTTTGAGGAAGTGATGTTTCTCCTCCATCGCCGCAAGCTTCCTAATCAGGCGGAGCTCGATGTATTTACCGCCAAGCTGCGCTCGGAGCGCCATCTTCCTCAAGGGGTGATTGATTTCATCAAAGCAGCTCCCAAAGATGCTCTTCCCATGGAAGTCGTTCGGACCGGTGTCAGCATGCTGGGCATGTATGATAGCCGGGGCAACGATCAGGACAGCGAATTGAATGAAGAGCGCGCCATCTCCATTTGCGCCAAAACTTCTCTCATTGTTGCCTATTTCCACCGGGCTCGTCAGGGGCTCGAATTACCTCCAGTACGCGAAGATCTATCGGAAGCCGGTCACTTTCTCTATCTGATCAATGGTGAAGCCCCAGGACAGGAAGCGACAAGGACGCTTGATGTCGCTTACATTCTGCACGCTGACCACGGAATGAATGCCTCCACTTTCAGTGCACGTGTCACGATCGCGACCTTGTCGGACATGTATTCAGCCATTACCTCGGCGATTGGAACTCTGAAGGGACCACTGCACGGTGGTGCCAACGAAGGTGTGATTCACATGCTTCAGGAGATCGGCTCTCTCGATAAGGTTGATGCTTACGTCGAGGATTGCCTTGCGAATAAGAAGAAAATCATGGGCATTGGGCACCGCGTCTATCGTGTGCTCGATCCACGTGCGCCACATCTTCGAACAACTGCGATTAAGTTGACCAAGGAGCTTGGCGAATCCAAGTGGATCGATATGTCGGAGCGCATTGCTGAGATCATGCGCGAACGCAAAGGCCTCAACGCCAACGTCGATTTCTATTCCGCGACCGTGTATTACTCTCTCGGAATCCCGACTGATCTGTTCACTCCAATCTTCGCGATCTCTCGCGCTGCAGGGTGGACCGCTCAGGTGCTGGAGCAATTAGAAGACAACCGTCTCTATCGCCCCCTCACCTATTACACTGGTCCTACCGAGGACCAGCCAGTCCCACCGATTGGTGAGCGTTGAGCTCAGCTGATTGGCTGTGAAGAGCAATTCAGATTGACAGAAAGTAATCATGGTGTTCCACTGAACACCATGGAATCTAATCAACCTTCTGCCGTCGCTCTTTCGCTCACTGTCAAAGACGCCGAGGCGGCGCTGGAGTTCTATCAGCAAGCTTTTGGCGCAGTGGAGTTGTTCCGGATGGGATCTCCGGACGGCAGTGTCGGCCACGCAGAATTTCAAATCGGTGAAACCCGGATCTTCATTTCCGGTGAATTTGCGGACTGGCAAGCGTTTGCGATGCCGGAGGGAAGTCGTTCTTCCTGCCTCTTCTGCATCAATATTGAAAATTGTGACGCCGCGACAGCTCAAGCAAAGGAAGCAGGTGCTGAGGTATTGGTGGCGCCTGAGGACAATTTTTGGGGCATGCGTTCCTCGGTGCTTCTTGATCCCTATGGATATCGTTGGACGCTCGGACAAGTCATTGAAGAGCTCAGCCCTGATGAAGTGAAGCGGAGAGCTGAACAAGCATTCAGTTGATCGAGTGAGGCGGCGTCTTCGAAGCTGGATTGGCTGATCTCGGCCTTTTCGGAACTTGATTTACCTGTTCTGAAGGGTTGGTTAGCGTCTGCCCTTGATTATGCTGCCGTATCTTGCGACCTACGTTCATCACTTCGATCCCTTTGCGATTCAGTTCACGGAAAGCTTTGGGATACGGTGGTACGGGCTGGCCTATGTTGCTGGATTTCTCGTTGCCTACCTCTTGCTGTCCCGGTTCGTGAAGTTGGGCATCAGTGAGCTGAAGAAGGAGCAGGTTTCCGATTTCATCACGGTGGTCGCGGTAGCTGGTGTGATGTTGGGTGGTCGGCTGGGTTACATGTTCTTTTATAACTGGGAGAATTTTTCAGCTGACCCGAAGATCTTCTTCGATTTTCTCGGAGGAGGAATGGCGAGCCACGGAGCCTTTGTGGGCCTAACGCTTTCTGTCTTGGTCTATGCGCTGATCACCAGAAAGTCGTTTCTTGGTTTGGGGGATAATCTGGTGACCGTGGCTCCAGCTGGAGTGTTCTTTGGCCGGTTGGCCAACTTCATTAATGGAGAGCTGTATGGGAGGGAGACGGATAGCGCACTCGCCATGAAATTTCCCGATGAGCTTAACGAAGTGATCACCAGCGATCAGGGAATCAAGGTGTGGAAGTATTCGATGGCAGACTTCGATGCTCTGGTGGCGCGAGCGGGCGAAGTGGCTCCGGAACTGGCGACTCAGATGAGCTCTGCGGTATCGAATGCCATGGCGAGCGGGGCTAGCACCCATTTTGCTGCGATGTCTTTGATCGTCGACACCTCACGAGAAAATGAAGGTTTCAGAGGCCTTTTGGGTGAAATCCTTACGCCGCGACACCCCTCTCAGCTGTATGAAGCGCTCATTGAGGGGCTACTCCTGTTTGGTCTGCTGATCGCGATCCGCCTTAAGTGGCGGGATCTCTATCACGGGATTTTGTCCGGGATTTTCTTCATTGCTTATGGTGTAGGTCGGATTGCGGTCGAGAACTTCCGCGAACCGGATTCTGAGTTGATTGGGGCTATGTCGAAAGGCCAATTCTATTCCATCTTCATGATCGTATTAGGCATCGTATTCCTGCTCTACGCCCTCATCGCAAAACGCCGCACGGTTTTACCTGCGACGTAGAGAACAGGATGATTCCTTCGCCTTTGACCGGTCCCTGTGCGGGTGCTACGTTCGGCGCCCTTTTGACCCTGCAAAATCTATGAGCTCACAAGACGGTTCCACCGGCTACAAAGCGACGCTGAATCTGCCCGAAACCGAGTTTCCCATGCGTGGGGATCTCGTGAAGCGGGAACCCTCCCGTCTCGAAAAATGGGAGAACACCAGGCTTTACGAGCAGATTATTGCAAAGCGTAAAGAGGCCGGTGCCGACCGCTATATTCTTCATGACGGCCCTCCTTTTGCCAATGGTGCTGTGCACATGGGCACGGCCCTCAATAAGGTTCTCAAGGACCTGGTTCTGAAGAGTAAATCGATGGCGGGATACGAATGTCCCTATATTCCAGGTTGGGATTGCCACGGCTTGCCGATCGAGTTCAAAGTCGTGAAGGAATCGAGAGGTCTCGAGCCGGCTGAGATTCGCCGCCGCTCCGAAGAGTTCGCACGCGGACACATCGATAAACAACGTCAATCATTTCGACGTCTCGGTGTACTGGGCGATTGGGATAATCCCTATCTGACCCTCGCGCCAGAATACGAAGCCGATATCATCCGTGTCTTTGCGAAGCTGATTGATAGTGGACTGGTCTACCAGAGTAAGAAACCGGTTCAGTGGAGTTACGGCGCCCAAACAGCGCTTGCTGAGGCCGAAGTCGAATATGAGGACGTGAAGGATATCGCCATTTTTGTGAAGTTTCCCATCTTAACTGGTGAGCTGGCTGAAAAGGCTTCAATAGTGATCTGGACGACCACTCCGTGGACCTTGCCGGCCAACCTCGGTATCGCGGTTCATCCACGATTTACCTACGTTGTGGGCGAGTTTACCCATGAGGAAAAGGAGATCACTGAGACTTTTGTTATCGTCAAAGAATTGATCGATACCTTCGGTGAGAAAACCGGTTTTGTTCCTTCCGGAGAATTGGCGGAGATCAAAGGTGAAGCACTCGAGGGCGCTGAAGCGCAGCACCCGTTCCTGGATCGAACTTCACGTGTTATTTTGGCCGAGTTTGTTACCACTGAATCCGGAACCGGAGCCGTGCACGTTGCTCCTGGTCACGGAGCGGATGACTACCTCGCCGGCCAACAGAATGATCTGGGACTGCTTTCGCCTGTCGATGACGAAGGAAAATTTACGGATGAAGTCGGAGTCGACTCTCTCGTAGGTGAGCATGTTCACGAATCAAACATACCAATTATCAGGATACTGGCCGGTAAGGGTGCATTGGTTGGTAAGGAAAAATACAATCACAGTTACCCCCACTGTTGGCGGTCAAAGACGCCGATCATTTTCCGTTCTGTGCCTCAGTTCTTCATCAAGATTGATGCGCTTCGCGAAACGGCGCTCGGTGAGATTGATGATGTCGAGTGGCTTCCGCACTGGGGACGCAATCGTATTCGCGGAACGGTCGAGTCTCGTCCGGATTGGTGTATCTCGCGCCAACGTACTTGGGGTGTTCCTTTGGCTGTGTTCTATCCTCCTGGTGAAGAACTCCCCTCGATCGATGCTGATCTCGCCCGCAAGGTGGCCGACATCACTGAAGAAGGTGGAACCAATCTTTGGTTTGAACATGATGACGCCTGGTGGGCGGAGAAACTCGGTCTTCCCGAGGGCACTCGTCGATGCACCGATACCTTGGACGTCTGGATTGATTCCGGGTCCAGTCATATTGCGGTGCTGGATCGCCATCCTGAATTAAGTTGCCCTGCAGACCTCTATCTCGAGGCGACCGATCAACACCGTGGTTGGTTCCAGAGCTCGCTCATGCTGAGCGTGGCGGTTAGGGATAAGGCTCCCTACAAGACGGTGATGACTCACGGTTTTGTGGTACGCCGTGCCACTAAAGAAGAAAATGCGGATCGCAAAACGCGCGGTCTTGCTCCGGTGAAAAATCTCAAGGTTTCCAAGTCGGATGAAAGCAGCGGAAAGCCAATGAACGCGGCTCATTTCTACGACAAATTTGGTGCGGATATCGTGCGCCTCTGGGCAGGTTCAGTGGATTGGCAAAATGAAGTTCCGTTCAGTGAAGACATCTTCAAACAGACCGCAGAGCCCTATCGTCGGTTCCGAAACATTTTGCGCATTCTGCTGGCGAATCTGAATGGGTTCGATCCTGACAAAGATGCTGTATCCAATGATCAGCTTCCCTTAATTGATCAGTGGATTTTGGAGCGCCTTAACGAAGTGGAGAAAGAATGCCAGGAAGCCTACGCAGCCTTTGAATTCCGAAAGGTATTCAATACCTTGAATCAGTTTTGTGCGTCCGACTTGAGTGCGTTCTATGTGGATATCACCAAGGACCGCATGTATTGCGACGCAACGGGGTCTGTCCGCCGCCGGGCAACCCAGACGGCGATGCATCGTGTATTTGATTCACTCGTCAAACTGATAGCACCGATTCTTGCTTACACGGCTGACGAAGCATGGGAGTTCGCTGGCAATGAGACCTCGATTCATCTGGAGACGTTCCCAGTTCCGGATCCCGCCTTTGCTCACAATGAGACAGGTGATTCTATTGAGCAGCTAAGTCGACTCCGGGACCTCGCGCAGGTCGCGGTCGATGCAGCGATCAAAGCGGAAGACTTCAAGAAGCGCGAAAGAGCGGCGGTGACCTTCCAGTTGCCTGCCTCGGACCCGGCTCGGTCCGTGCTGGATAGGTTTCCCGAGGAGGCACTTGAATTCTTGATGGTGTCTTCTTTCTCGGTTGAAGACGCTGGTGAAGTTGGTGCCACGGTTTCGAATACGAGCGAAGAAGAGTGTCCCCGCTGTCGGCGTTCCATCACTTTGGTAGAAGGGTCTGAACTGTGTGATCGTTGTGACACGGTGATGAAAGATCACGAGCCAGTTGCCTCATGAAATTGTTTCTCTACCTGAGCTTGCCACTCTTCATTCTGGACCAGGCAACGAAGCTTTGGGTGCTGAAGCGATTTCCGGAGTATCCCTCGCTGGATTTCATCGAAGTGGTCCCTGGATTTTTCAATCTGGTCCGGGTTCATAATACCGGCATGGCTTTTGGGATGTTTAATGGCAACCCTTACGCAAACTGGATTTTTGGAGCGATCGGATTGGTGGCCATTACCGGGATTGTGACGCTCTTTCGCAAAGGGGCTTTTCCCGATATAATTAGTCGGATTGCAGCCGCTCTGTTGCTTAGTGGAATCCTAGGTAACTTGACTGATCGGGCTCTCCCTGGACGAGGATATGTTGTCGATTTCCTCGACTTTCAGCCGCCGTTCTACGGAACTCTTTTTCCAAACTCGGGCGGTCATTTCCCTTCTTTTAATGTGGCGGATTCCTGCATCTGTATTGCGGCCGCCCTGCTCATTATTTCGGCATTCAGGCAACAGCCAACGAAGCCCAACACGAATAACACCAAAAAAGAAATCGAATCGTAGCTCATACTATGAGTAGGAGGGGCGCAATTGTTCTTGCAGTGGTATTTCTAATCGCTTTTGGTCTGCTTGGGCTGGGGAAATACGGCTATGGGAAGATTGAAACCCTGCAGAGTTTGGAAAACGCTGAGGCTGACATTCGCCGGAAATATCCAAGAGTGGATCAAATCTCACCGGACACGCTTTTGCTTCATCGAAAGGCTGGCGAAAAAGTCCTTCTGATTGACGCCCGAACGGAGGAGGAGTTTGCTATGAGCCATCTGCCGGGGTCGTTCAATAAGGAAACCTTCGACGAAACGTTCGCCTACCTGGAGCAGTTACCGTCTCCTCCGGACGTGATTGTTCTCTACGGAGCAATTGGTTACCGATCTAGCAAGCTGGCGGAACAGCTTCAATCGGCGCAAAGTATTGGAGTAAAACATCTCAAAGGATCAATCTTTCGCTGGGCGCAGGAAGGGCGAGCAATGGTGGATGAGGAGGGATCAGAAGTTTTACTCGTCCACCCCTATAATCGTCATTGGGCTCACCTGCTCGATGAAGACAATCGGGCGAGTATCACACCCGAAGAGTGATCTCTATCATTTTTGCCTTTCGGAAGAGCCATTCCTCTGCCAATTTGAACCCTTCATGAAGCATTATATTCAGGCTACTTTTCTCGCCGCCATTTCTTTCTGCCTGCTGACGACAGGGTGCCAAAATAACGATACAGAATCCGCCACCGTCATTCCACCTGGCGACGCTGCCACTTCGACTGGAAGCACGACAGGTGCGGCTCCCCCGACTGGTCGGCAACGCACCTATTCCGGTCTCCAGTATGAAGTGCTGCGCCCCGGCACGGGACCGCGCCCATCATCTTATTCGAGAGTGACCGTTCACTATCATGGTTATCTGCCGAATGGCACTGTATTTGATAGTAGTGTCCAAAGAGGGCAGCCATCTACCTTTGGTCTGAATCAAGTGATTGCCGGTTGGCAGGAAGGAATTCCCCTGATGAAGGAAGGGGCCAAATACCGTTTTATAATTCCTCCGCACTTGGGCTATGGCGCGCAAGGGTCACCTCCCAAAATTGGTCCGAACCAGACCCTGATGTTTGACGTGGATCTGATCAAAGTTCTTTAATGAACTCAGTTGCAGGGGGTAAATCAATCCCCTGCAGAGTCCCGACGCAGTAATTTGATCAATAAAAAACCCCGCCAAAAGACGGGGTTTGCAATTACCTGACAGCTTAAGCCAGAGAATTAAGAGGGTTTTGAATCCCTAGGAAATGCCATTCACCTTAGCGGCGATACGGCCCTTGATGCGGCTGGCAGTATTTTTGTGCAGCGCACCCGACTTAGCAGCTTTGTCTGCAGCAGAGGCAAATGCGTTGTATGCAGTCTGGGCAGCGGCTTTGTCACCAGCTTCAACAGCGGTGAGAGCATCCTTGCGGGTGTCTTTCACACTGGATTTCAGGTTACGGTTGCGAGCAGTGCTTACTTTAGTTTGACGTACTCGCTTGAGTGCTGATTTGGAATTTGCCATCGTTTTACTGTGTTTCGCTCAAAATATTAATTGAGGGCGCGGAAGATACTCCCACCAGTGCACCAGTCAAGAGGGAATCCGGATGGCGGGCTCCCAGCTCAAATAAAGGCTTCAGAGCTTGTTGGTTGGCTCGATGGTGCGGATTTTCTTCTCGGGTTCAGGATTTGTCGGCGTTGGAGGTGAATCGTCGAGTTTGATCGCATCGCTCTCTATGGGCCTGGCGATTGGAATATCTTTGTTCGGCCGAGGTAGCTCGGAAGTCGGTTTCCCGAAAATATTTGGGACTAAGGGGCCGGATCTGTCGGAAATCACCGCAAATACTGCGCGCAGCATGCGGCCCTGCTGGGTGGAATGACCGAATTCCGCCTCCACATTGAAGTAATCGATCCCGTTTCGACCGCAATAGACGGAAAGCGAGCCGTCGTCCGGGGCCCCGGAATTGTCCTGCAGGACCACATTGTAGGACATTTTTTTCAGGGCGGCGAAATGCCGGGCGTTCGTTACGAGGATGAAGTCATCTGAATCGGCGCCTTGAACGGTTGCGATTTCTTTACCGGCAGCACTTTCGCTCCCGCCTTCCTGGTAGGAGTTGATCGAATAACCTCCGGCGGTGTTGTTGTGGATCGCGATGATGGTAGCTCCACGGTTTAGCCCGGTCTTTTTGACGTAGGCGTCGGAGAAGGCCTTCACTTCAGCCGCAATATCCGGACTGTAGAAGCTGAATCGGCGCAAGTCGGACTCGATTCCCGCCACACTGAACATTCGATTCGGATCGATCGTAAAACTCCTACTGTCTCCGCTTTTGAGAGACAAACGGCGGCTGCCGGGCGTTTTGATCCCGATGAAATGTCCGGGAAATTCTTGAAGAATCGATTTCACCAATGGAAAGGCGGTGCTCTCGTTTCGGTGGAGGGACAGGACGAGCGGGGAATTTCCCGGCATGGGGCTCAAGTGATAAAAGAACTCAATCGTCTGAGCACCGAGGGATAATTCGAATACACCTTGGCTAGTTTCGGGCACCTCCGCATGGGAGTGGGAAATTCCGGCAAACGGGAATGCCGCGAGGAGCGGCGCGAGAGCCATCCGCCATGGAATCAGGTAGGTTGCAATGGGTTTCATGGCGATGGAAAATGTTGCTACAACCCCTCCCACGACTCGGCGACAATTTTCAGATTACCGGCTGAATCTTTTTGTAATGTGAGGTTTTTGTAGCCCACGTCTGAGTAGTTGGAAGCTTTGTAGTTTTGCCTGTATCGCACGGTGTAATTGGTGCCCGATTCTTTGATATCGAGTTCGCCCAATCCAACGCTAATGGAACTGGTGTTGCGGAACTTTCCGCCCATGTCGCCCATCCAAGCGTCATAACCGAGGTATTTGGATCCCTTTTTCCCTTGAAACGAGTCGGCGTAGTAGGAGCTGTATGAGTTAATGTTTCTCGACTCCCAGGCGTCCGCCCAGTCATGGACAAACGAGGTGATGACCGAGTAGAGGCCGGAATCCCCTGCGCTGGTATAGGAATGTCTGACATTAGGAGGAAAGAATTTTTCGTTCACGATCTTGAGCTCACCGCCTTCTCGTCGCAGCAGCATCACCTTCTCCCCAGTGTCTTCATAGGGGTCGCTTTGGTAGCGTGTCATGAAATCCTGAGTGAATTTTAGAATGATGGTCTCTTCATCGATGTCGTAACTTGCGTTCCTGGTGTTCACATCGATGACACGGGCCCGTCCAAATTTATCCTTCTTGTCCTCCATCCAGGCGCGGCGGGTCATGCTCTTGTGTCCACTGACGTGAGAGTAGCTGCTACCCGCGAAGTAGCTGCCGTAGTAGCTTGAATACCGCACAATGTTTCGACTTTCCCAAGCTTCCACCCAGCCATTGAGAAACGCTTGTACCTCTTCCTTTGATGTTTTGATTTGTCGCGATGCAGGCGGTGGAGCGGCAACGGTAAGAGCTTGTGGAGTCGTTGAAGCTGCCGGTGTTGTGTTGGTATTGCCGAGAGCGGAAGCTGGCGGAACAGGGAGTTTCAACGTGGCCCCTGCGGCGGGGTGAAAGCTGAAAGGCCGTCCTCCAGTGATATAGATGGCGGGCTCCTGAGCGCCTTCGGTCTTATCGGATACCTCGTTGTTGATTGCGTAGAATACCTCTTCGCCTCTCAAGGCTGGATTTTTTAAGTGCTTGAGCAATGCCGGGGTGTACATCCCATCGAATGCTTCCTGACCAGTATTGGCTGAATAGGCAATCAGTGTCTGTTTGGGGGACGCTTTGGTCCGGGCGCCGAGTCCTCTTGTCGTTCCAAGGGATCGTTTGGTATCCTGTGCAAAAGGGTTGTTTCGGCAGGCATCCAGGATCACCACTCGAAGGCAGTTTTGATGGTCCGCCAATTGGTGTAGCAGAAATCCCAAAGGAATGGCCTCATACTCGAAGGAGCTTTCGGAGGTGGGGTTGCAGTCGATCGGGATCAAATAGTGCTCACCTTTTACCTCGACGCCGTGCCCGGCAAAATAGACCACCGCCAGACCCGCGTCAGCATGGTCGCGGGAGAAAGTTTCAATCGTGCTCCGGGTTTCCTTCCAACTTGCGTCCAGGAGGGTCTCCACCTCAAATCCTATGCTAGTGAGTGTTTCCCCAATTTCTTCCGCATCAATTCTCGCCTGTGATAGGGTCGGAACGTGCTGATAGGCATCATTTCCTATGACCAGCGCCACTCGATCTTGCGCCGGGAGAGTGGTGGCGAATACAAGGAGGCAAAGCCCTAACGGTGCCATTCCCATCCAACTTTTCGGAATCTTCATTTACGCAAGATTGGTCCTTTCGCCCGTATATCGCAAGATCTACTCGTAAAAAATCCCGCCATAGAGAGCCAGTCGTATTGTTGCCAGGTGGTTCCGACGACCGCTGAAATTTTGCTGAAACTTCGAGCTGAACGGGGCCTGATCATGTGAAACAATCTCCTCTCGCACTTTGGAAGCGTCGATCTATAGTTGGTGAGGAGTTGGCAATTCTCCAACCGCCAGCCTGCTATGTTTCCAAAATTTTCATCTCAGAGTGCCCGGCCAAATTGGATTGCCGTGTTGATTGTCCTGGCAATTATCGTGCCGAGTTTGGCAATAAGAGTCTCTTTGCAGGCGCAGGAAATTCCGGAGGCGTTGCTTGAAGACGAGCATGTCCGCGAAGAATTTGGAGTGAACAAGTTTACCACTCCTTCAATTCGGAAAATATTCGAAGACCTGCAGCAACTCCGCCCTCTTCCGTATGACGAGTTGAAAAGAATTTCTCCCGAGACGCCTCCGCAGGACCGGACCAAGTTGGCACTTACCGTGGGATTGTTGCTCGCAGATGGCTTCTTTGCTGTCGAAGCCGAGCAATTACATGATCTCGAACCTGTTGGGCGTTCTTTACTAAATCATGCCAAAAGTCTTGGGTCGGGGACTCGGATTTCGAGCCACATGAAGAGCATGCTCGAAAAGGGAGCCCGCTCCGATTGGGATGAGCTGAAAGTCGAGCTGTCCCGAACTCAGAAAGACGTCGAAAAAGAAATGGTTCTGATTCGCGATGTCGATGCGGCGAACCTCATCAGCCTAGGCGGGTGGCTGCGTGCTTTCGAGATAGGCTGTTCAGCATCTCTTAATCCCTACAATCCTGAAAAAGCGTCCATCTTGGCACGCTCTGATATTGTCGAATATTTTGTGAGCAATTTGGAAACGCTTGAGCCCTCGATTCGGAACAATGAAACGGTGGCCAATATTCGCGAAGGGCTTAATGACATTCAGGAAAGAGTGGACCTCCCTGAGCAGGAAATATTAAGCGAGAGCGAAGTGGAAGACCTTCGGGCTCTTGTCGAAGGACTGGTCGATCAGGCCTATGGATCAAAACGCCTGATTGTTGAGAGTGGCGGAGCTAGTGCTGCCAAGCCGAGTGCCGATAAGCCGACAACGGTCAAGCCGCCTGCAACAGGCGGTGTGATCTCTGGTGAGGTCCCTGAGTAGGGTTCCGAAAACTATTCAGGCGGCAGCAGATACTTCGCTGCCTGCTCGACATCTTTGTCTCCGCGGCCGGATAGATTTGCGATGATGATTTGATCCTTGCCCATTGTCGGGGCCACCTTTTTCACCTCGGCTAGTGCGTGGGAACTTTCCAGTGCTGGAATGATTCCTTCCGTCTTTGAGAGTTCCTCAAAGGCATCGAGGGCCTCATCATCGGTCGCATAGGTGTAATCGACCCTGCCCTCGTTCTGAAGAAATGCATGCTCAGGACCTACTGCGGCGTAGTCCAATCCAGCGGAAACGGAGTGAGTCAATTCGATCTGTCCATCGTCATCCGCCAGCAACCAAGTCTTGGTCCCTTGTAATACGCCAAGCTTGCCACCCTGAAAGCGTGCGGCGTGTTCACCGTGTTTGATCCCGTGACCGCCAGCTTCCACGCCGGTCATTTTGACGTCTTCATCCTTTAGAAACGGATGGAACAGTCCAATCGCGTTGCTGCCACCTCCGACACAGGCAACGAGCAGATCCGGCAGGCGCCCTTCGCGCTCCATAATCTGTCGGCGTGCTTCAACTCCGATCACTCGATGAAAATCGCGGACCATCATGGGGTATGGATGTGGTCCGAGGGCGCTTCCGAGAATGTAGTGGGTTGAGCGCACGTTTGTGACCCAATCGCGAAGTGCTTCGTTGACGGCTTCTTTGAGCGTCTTCTGCCCGGCCTCGACGCTCCGGACTTCAGCTCCGAGCAGTCTCATGCGGACTACGTTCAGATGCTGACGTTCCATGTCGATGGATCCCATGTAGACAACACATTCGAGTCCGAATCGGGCTGCTACGGTTGCCGTAGCGACGCCGTGTTGACCTGCTCCGGTTTCTGCGATGATACGCTTTTTGCCGAGACGCTTCGCCAGCAGGACCTGGCCTAGTGCGTTGTTAATTTTGTGAGCGCCAGTGTGCAGCAAATCTTCTCGCTTGAGGAAAATTTTGGCACCACCAAGTTTCTCGGTCCAGCGATCGGCGAAATACAAAGGAGTCTCCCGCCCGCAAAAGTCAGAGAGCAAATAGTCCAACTCTTGTTGGAAGGCCGGATCTGCTTTTGCCTTGGTATATTCAGCAGTCAGCTCGTCCAGTGCGGCGACAAGTGTTTCCGGGACAAACCTTCCTCCGAAGGTGCCGAAGTGCCCACCCTCATCGGGTAGTGTTTCTGTGGCGGTGGCTGAACTCATGATTACCGGGGTTACGTTTCAGTTAGCAGAATTGGTTTCGAAGCTCTTTCGTATCGATCGCCTTTTTCAGATCCGGCTTTTTCAAGGCTAGCATTTTCAGAGAGCCGTGTATATTCGCACCGTCAGAGGCTGCGGAATCTTGGCAGGTGAACTCCGCCAGGGTCGGAAGGCAGCAACGGTAATTTGTCCATGATTGCCGCAGTTCTCTGGCACTAACTATTTCGTTAAGCGGCAGCTGTTTCACCCACCTGGAACACCTCACGAGCATCGCTGACGACGCCACGAACAGCGGCGGCGGCGACCATGACCGGAGACATCAAGATGGTTCGTCCAGTTGGGCTTCCCTGACGACCTTTAAAATTACGGTTACTGGAACTCGCACACAGCTGATCTCCCAGCAACTTGTCGGGATTCATGGCGAGACACATTGAGCAACCCGCGCCGCGCCACTCAAAACCGGCATCTTCGAAAATCTGGTGGAGGCCTTCCTGGCGGCAAAGGTGATCGACGATCTCGGATCCCGGCACTGCAATTGCCTGAACGCCATCAGCGACCCGGTGTCCTTTGAGAAACTTGGCGGTTTCGCGAAAATCGGAAAGACGCCCATTGGTGCAACTGCCGATAAAGCAGACATCCACCGGGGTTCCGGCGATCGGCGCTCCGCCTTCCAGCTTCATGTATTCAAGTGCCTCTTCGATACTCTTGCGCTCTTCTTCGTTCTTCGCATCGGCTGTCGACGGAATGTTCTCGGTGACGAAAATGCCGTGATCGGGAGAGATGCCCCAGGTCACCGATGGCGCAATGTCCTCCGCTCTGATGTTTACGACATCGTCGTAGGAGCAATCCGGATCGGAGGCAAAGGAAGACCATTCTTCGACGGCTGCGTCCCAAGCCTCACCTTTTGGCGAGTAGGGGCGATCCTTGAGATAGGCAAAGGTCTTTTCATCAGGATTAACGTATCCGCAACGGGCACCGCCTTCGATAGACATGTTGCAGACCGTCATTCGCTCTTCCATGGAGAAGTTGTCGAAGAGGCTACCTCCGTATTCGTAGGCGTAGCCGATTCCACCCTTAGCTCCGAGTAGTTTGATGATGTGAAGCACCGCATCTTTGGCGTAGACCCCGGGTGGAAGCTCGCCATCTACGTTGATACGGCGAACTTTAAATTTACTGAGCGCCATAGTCTGAGTCGCGAGGACGTCGCGAATCTGGGTGGTGCCGATACCGAAGGCAATGGCTCCGAAGGCACCGTGGGTAGCGGTGTGAGAGTCCCCGCAGGCAATCGTGGTTCCTGGTTGAGTAATGCCCTGCTCAGGTCCGACGACATGAACAATTCCCTGTCTGCCGCTGCCGATATCGAAGAATTTCACACCGAAATCGACGCAGTTCTGGCGAAGGGCGTTGATCATTTCCTGAGCGAGAGTGTCCTCGAATGGTTCGATTTGACTCTTGGTTGGGACGATGTGATCCACCGTCGCGAAAGTGCGGTGGGGAAACTTCACCTTGAGTCCGAGATCGCGCAGCATGCCGAAGGCTTGCGGACTGGTTACCTCATGGATGAGATGAGTTCCGATGAGAAGTTGAGTTTGTCCGTTGGACAACTCTTTCACTGCGTGGGCTTCCCATACCTTATCGAAGAGACTTTTACTCATAAAACTGTCAGTTGGTGTTTTGCCGGACCGTAGCACAAGCTAGGTGGGAGTGATAACGGAAATGTCACCCTGAGACGAGTTGGGAACAGCTGGCTATTGATGGGAGTTATTGATTTTTCGCCACATTCGCGTAAGTAGCAATGCCTGCTAAAGGTGAACCAAAATATCTGAACCAAAAAACGAAAATGACTGTAAAAATCGAAAAATTGATGGCTGTTCTTGTCATCGCTACCGCCCTGGTACTGGTCGGTTGCGAAAAGACTATGGAAGGCGCTAAGGAAGACGCTGCTGATGCTGTGGAGGCGACTGAAAAAGCCGCTACCGAAGTAAAGGAAAAGACTACTGAAGCGGTCAAAGAGACTGGCGAAAAAATGAAGAAGAAGTCCGAGGAAGCTGTTGAGGCGACCAAGGAAGCCACTAAAGAGACTGGCGACAAAATGAAGAAGAAGTCCGAGGAAGCTGTTGAGGCAACCAAGGAAGGCGCCAAAAAGGCTGGCGACAAAATGAAAAAAGCAGTAAACGACGCGGCCAAAAAGGTCGAAGGCGCAACTGCTGAGTAATCATTACCGTTTCAGCCGAGGCTGAAATTTCTGAAGAGCCCTGCGCCGAAAGACGCAGGGCTTTTTTGTTGCCCTATAGAAAGCTTTCAGTGCCTCTTCAACTCGAAGCGCTCTTCAACTGCTTGGCGAGAAATGGAGCGGTCCGGCTGGATTCTACTTTGATCACTTCTTCCGGGGTTGCTCCTGCGACGAGGGTTCCGCCTTCAGCTCCCGCCTCCGGTCCAATTTCGATGAGGTAGTCCGCCTCTGCCATGATTTCGAGACTGTGCTCGATCACCACAACGGTGTGTCCGTCGTCAACGAGATGGTGGATTACATCGAGCAGTCTTTTTACATCAGCGGTATGGAGTCCGATGCTGGGCTCCTCGATCAAGTAGAGATTCGACTTCGGTTGCCGATTCTGCCGAAGCCGAGCATTGGTAGCTCGCCCGATTCCCCGGGTCAGCTCTGTGACTAGCTTGATCCGCTGAGCCTCTCCTCCCGAAACGCTGGGGCTGGGTTGACCCAGTCTGAGGTAACCCAATCCAGTGTCATTCATCAGGTTTAGGGTTCGGGAAATCTTCGGATGTCCCTTAAAAAATTGGGCGGCCTCATCAATGGAAAGATCCATGATGTCGCCGATCGACTTTTCATTGTACTCGATTTCCAGAGTCGGAGAATTGAAGCGTCGCCCTTTACATTCTTCGCACACCACGTAGCTGGTCGGCAAAAAGTTCATCTCCAGTTTGATTTGGCCGTTGCCTTTGCAGGCCTCGCAGCGTCCACCCTCAGTATTGAAGGAGAAACGAGACGCGGTGTAGCCGCGGGCACGGGCATCGGGCAGTTGGGCAAAAAGCTTTCGAATTTCGTCGAAGACCTTCACATAGGTGGCGGGAGTGGATCGGGAAGTTTTTCCGATCGGTGATTGGTCCACTTCGTAAATGCCCTCGATTTGATCGACACCTTCGATCGACTTCCATGTTTTCGAGGCTTTGGCAGACCTTGCTGATTTCTTTTTCGCTGCCGGCTTTTTCAACTGTGAATCCACTGCCGGTCGCAAGACTCCTCGCATGAAGCTCGATTTACCCGACCCGGATATTCCTGCGATCACGGTGAGTCTCCCGATAGGAATCCGAACATCGATGTTCTGCAGATTGTTGGCCGTTGCACCTTTGACGATGAGCCAGCCGGCCTTGCGGTTTTTGCTTGGAAGTTTTCGGCGCTCGCCACGCATTGGATGAACCATCGGATTCGTCAGGGCGTCAAAGGTAGGTGACTGGCTGTTGTTCTTCTTTCCTTTGAAAAGTTTTCCAGGGTCACCCTGCCATACCACTTCTCCTCCGAACTGCCCTGCTCCGGGACCGAGATCGATGAGGTGGTCTGCCCGTCGGATGGTTTCTTCATCGTGTTCAACCACGACGAGTGAGTTCCCTTTTTTCTTCAGTGAACTCAGGGTGTCGAGCAGATTGGCGTTGTCACGAGGGTGTAAACCAATTGTTGGTTCGTCCAGCACATAGAGCACCCCGCGCAAATTGGATCCTAGCTGAGCCGCCAGACGGATCCGCTGGCTTTCCCCGCCGCTCAAGGTGGTGGCCGAGCGATGCAGTTGCAGGTAGCCCAGGCCGACCTCTTCCATGAAATGCAATCGTTGGGAGATCTCGGGAAGAATATCGCGAGCGATAAGGCTGGATTGCTTACCGAGCTCGAATTTGCTGATCGCTTGCCTTGCCTCTGATACCGAAAGCGCTGCGATTTCGTGGATCGCAATATCACCTGTGCTGGTTCCTATTCTGACATGACGCGCGATTTCGTTGAGCCGAGCGCCCTTGCAATTGGGGCAGGTTTTGATTTCGCTGGGGTCCCGAGACCGTGACCGCCGAAATTCTTCGCGAAGTTCGGCATCCAGTTGAGACTCAGCATCTCGATCATCGGATTTGACAACTCGCTTCTCCACCGTTCCATAGCCCCGGCAGAGCGGACACCAGCCGTGAGGTGAGTTGTAGGAAAAAAGCCGGGGATCCAATTCTTCGAATGATCGACCTGTCTCGGGATCGCTCATTTCCGTGTTGGCGACTTGAATTCGGTTTTTGGTGTCGAGAAAGCGAAGTGTCCGTTTGCCAATGCGCAACGCCGTTTCGACCATTTCCCTAGCCTCTTCCGGGGAGGTGCTTTTCTTCACTTCGCCCACGATCACATCAATGGTGTGCTCCTTGAAGCGTTCCAAACGCTCGAATGCGCTGACTTCGACGAACTGGCCATCCACTAGCAGTGTCTCAAAACCCTGTCGTGCTGCCGATTCAGCAACATCGGTGTGGTAACCCTTCCGCGCTTTGATGAGCGGAGCCATGACCTTAACGGTCTTTTTCCCTTTGCTGGACTCCTTGCGAATACGGGTAACAATCGAACTGATGCTCTGCTTCTCCACCCGACGACCAGAGTCGGGAGAAAACTGGCTGCCGACTTTGGCGTAGAGCAGTCGGAGGAAATGCCAAACTTCAGTGACGGTGGCCACGGTCGATTTTCCGCCGCCTCTGGAGATGCGCTGCTCGATCGCCACGGTCGGGGGTAGCCCCGTGATTAAATCAATGTCAGGACGCTCCATCTGTTCGACAAACTGACGGGCATAGGTCGACATGCTGTCGAGAAAGCGCCGTTGTCCTTCGGCAAAGAGAATATCGAAAGCCAATGTCGATTTGCCTGATCCGCTCAGTCCAGTTACCACGACAAACTGCTCCCGAGGAATGGTGATATCGATATTCTTGAGATTGTTCTCACGGGCGCCGTGCAGTTGGATGGCGTTGGCGATTTCGCTCGTCTGATAGAGCACCGGGTTGGCTGATTCTGCTGCCTTGAGTTGATTGCGGGCCACCGAACGACGCGGGGCAAGGTGCTCCGCCAGGAATCGACCGGTGTGTGATTCGGTGTGTTTTGCGATTTGCTCTGGGGTACCGGTGACCACGACTTCCCCGCCTTCGATTCCTGCCTCAGGTCCCAGATCAATGACATGATCCGCGCATTTGATCACATCGAGATTGTGCTCGATGACGACAACAGAGTCACCTGCTTCGACCAGTTTTTCAAAAACCTGGAGCAGCATTCCGGTATCGTCGAAATGCAAACCAGTGGTGGGCTCATCAAAGATGAGCAGAGTCGTTTTGTTGTCCTTTTTGGGGCGCTTCGGTTTCGCCAGTAAATGTCCGACTAATTTGAGTCGCTGGCTTTCACCTCCTGAGAGCGTGTTAAGAGGTTGTCCCAAACGGAGGTATCCAAGGCCAACATCGGAGAGGAGTTGTAATCCAGTGACGATGTTGGTTGCCTTTCGGTCTTCGATGGCGAAGAAAAACTGAATCGCCTCAGTGACCGTCATGGAAAGCACCTGATGAACATTGTGCCCTTCTAGCTCAATTTCGAGTGCCTCCGGCGTGTAGCGTTTTCCTTCGCATTCGGAGCAAGTCACGTAGAGATCGCTCAGAAATTGCATCTCCACTTTCTCGTAACCGTTGCCCATGCAACGGGAGCATCGACCTGCTCCGCTGTTGAACGAGAAATAGCCCGGAGTGAGTTCTCTGCCTTTGCCCTCAGGTGTTTCAGTAAAGAGTTTTCGGACTGGCTCAAAGATGCCGGTGTAAACGGCAGGCGTTGAGCGAGGGGTCCGCGCCAATGGGGCTTGATCGACCATCACTACTTCCCTGACGTGACTCGCTCCGACCAGTCGTTTGCAGGAACCTACTTCGGTGTCGGCTCCGGAGAGGCCGAGTTCCTGCATTAAGTTTCCGTAGAGGACGGAGTGGATCAGGGTCGATTTGCCGGACCCCGAGACTCCGGTGACACAACAGAAAACGCCGAGCGGAATCTCCACATCGACCTTCTTCAGATTATGCTGAGTGGCACGCTTGATGGTTAAGGTTTTCCAGGCGCTGCGGCGTTCTTCGGGCACTGCGATGGATAAAGCGCCGCTCAAATACTGCAGTGTTAGAGCGGTGGGATGCGCTTTCGCGAGCGGAGCCGCCTCAGATGGGGTGGCGGCACCAGCGCCAGCATAGACTAAATGGCCGCCTTCCTCTCCGCGTCCGGGTCCAATATCGATGAGGTGATCCGCGGCGCGTATGATGGCTTCTTCATGCTCAACGACGACGAGGGTATTGCCGAGGTCGCGCAAGCGTTTCATTATCCCGATGAGTTTGCCGACATCCCTTGGATGGAGGCCCACGGTGGGTTCATCGAGGACGAAGAGGGTGTTTGTCAGGCTTGCGCCGAGGCAAGTGGTCAGGTTGACTCTTTCAGTTTCTCCGCCCGACAGGGTTCGGGTGGGCCGATCGAGATTGAGGTAGCCGAGGCCGACTTCCCGGAGGTATCCGAGACGATTGCTCACTTCTTCGTAGAGCATCGTGGCAGTCCTGTCTTCCGACCGAACTTTAATGCCGGCGAAAAATTCAGCCAAATCATCGATCGAGAGCCGCCAAAGATCGGGCAGGGTTTTGTCGGCGACTCTAAAATTGAGTGCGGCTGGCTTTAGTCTTGTTCCTTTGCAGGTCCGGCAAGTTGTGTAGCTGCGATAGCGGCTCAGAAATACCCTGACATGCATGCGATAGGCACGGGATTCCATCCACTCGAAGAATCCATTAATTCCGTACCACGTTCCGAGTTGCCAGGCATCTTCCGGATTTCCTCCCTCACCTTCGATGATCCACTGTTGGTCCTCTTCGGACAGCTCATCGAAAGGAGTGACAATGCTGAGCCCGCGTACCCTGGCACAACGTTCCAGATCCTCTTCGCATTCGTAATGACTTTCGCCTTGAAATGCCCGGACTAGCCCTTCCGCAATGGAGAGAGACTTGTCGGGCATTGCCTTGTTGATATCGATCCCGATGACTCGGCCAAACCCACGGCAGTTAGGGCATGCCCCTATGGGATGATTGAAGCTGAAAAGGCCGGGCGTCGGCGGTTTCAGTTCGGTCCCTGTTTCAGGCGAAATCCAACCACGCGAAAATCCTGCTCGATCGCTCGAGTCCGGCTCGACGATGGCGACGGTTCCTTTTCCGAAATCGAGGGCACGTTCGAGCGCTTCCAGGAAACGGGAACGACGGGCCGGAGCAACGCGATCTTGAATCACATCGACGATTCCGGGGAGGGTTTTCTTTCGATACTCTTTGGGGGAATCGACTCGATACGCCTTCCCAAAAATCCACACTCGAACGTATCCTTGCTGTTGGAGAAATTCGAAGAAATCCGCGATTTTGGTTCCGCTCGGAACAGGCACTCCGAACAGGACGAGCAGAGGGGCTTCTTTGCCAAACCGGGCCACCACTTTTCGATGAATCGACTCTGGTGTGTCGGGTTCAATCACCTCACCGTTTACTGGATCGTAGCCTTGGCAAAGCCGGGGAAAGAGCAGCTTTAGGTAGTCATTGATTTCAGTGATCGTGCCAACCGTAGACCGTGTCGATTTGACGGCGTTCTGCTGTTCGATTGCGATCGCAGGAGGAATGCCGTTGATCGCATCGACCTGCGGCTTGTCCATCCGGTCAAAAAATTGACGGGTGTAGGGAGAAAAAGTCTCCACATATCTCCTCTGTCCTTCGGCGTAGAGGGTCTGAAAGGCGAGGCTCGATTTCCCGGATCCGCTGGGTCCTGTCACCACGGTCAATTTGCCGATAGGAATATCGAGATCGATTCCCTGCAGGTTGTTCTGTCGAGCACCGCGAACCTCGATGACGGGCGCGGTTGAGCTGGATTTTCGCTTCGCCATGCTGTTGTTCAGAGGTTACGCATGAAATGACCGGGCGCACTTCATTAAGTAAACGAAACGGCCAAATCTAACAGGGTTAGACTGTTTGCCAAAAGTATGTTTGTGAAACGACCGAGTTAGAATTTCGTTTGGCAAGGCGCGAGACGGGATCGGAGCGGGCTCCGTGACAGCCGAGCAACACAGC